>JBHENP010000004.1:0-316 GCA_046261995.1 Pyrinomonadaceae bacterium | reverse complement strand
ATGCACAGCGACATGGGTTGAAAGTGAGGCCCGTGGATGTCACGCGTTCGGATTGGTTGTGCACGATTGAAGAGGAGAAGTGGGGACGGGGAGAAAGGGAGACGGGGAGAAGGGGAGACGCGGAGATGGCGAGACGCGGGGATGGGAAGACACGACGAAAGCAGGATGACGATCCGACAACTCATCATCACGACTCATATCCCTCTCCGCTTCCCCCAGTCTCTCCATCTCCCCGTCTCCGTGTCTCCCAGTCTCCCCATCGCCTTGTCCTTCGTCTTGGCTTGAAATACGTAAAAGGTCTTAGCGAGTCCTCAGG
>JBHENP010000003.1:154276-154524 GCA_046261995.1 Pyrinomonadaceae bacterium | reverse complement strand
GGATGCAACCACCGGGTTTGAAGCCTAATCTAAGCTGCTGCCTTGAACAAGGCGGCAAGCCGAATCGGTACTCGTTCAGTTTGCTCATGGGCAAATTACGCTGAAAGCGTTGGCTAATTCCAGCCCAGGGTTGTTGCAACCCTGGACCTATGTACCAAACAAATCGTAACGCTGAAAGCGTTGGCGAATGGTTGCCCAGGCGCCCTCGCGAACTCTTTCAGAGTTCGCGAGTTAGTCCGCGTTCGAGC
>JBHENP010000003.1:0-154108 GCA_046261995.1 Pyrinomonadaceae bacterium | reverse complement strand
TCACAAGCCCGATTTGGAGTTACTAGGTGAGGCAAGAAATACGTACCGCCCCAGTCGGGATGTAGGCCGAGCTTTACAAACGATTGGCTGAAGGTCGCTGCAGCCGAAGCAATTCGAAGATCGCAAGCCAGTGCGAGATTGCAGCCGGCGCCTGATGCCAGGCCGTTAACCGCACCGATTACAGGCTTGTTCATCTGCCTGATTGCCATCACCACGCGTCGAGCGGCCCCGAGCAGACGGGAAAACTCCTCGCTGTCCTGACGCTCGATGAGGTCTGCCATGAACGAAACATCGCCGCCTGCGCAAAACGCGCGCCCGGCACCGGTCACAACAACCACCCGAATCGCCCGGTCGCTGCCTGTTGCTTCCAGTACTTCCGCTAGATCACGCCGCATGTGCCCAACGAAAGCATTCAGCTTCTCGGGACGATTTAGCGTAATCGTGGCGATACCGGAATCTTCAGTGACATTGATGTGCTCGTACATAAGGGCGGGTAAATAGTAAATGGTAAATTATGGTAAATAGTAAATAGAAGCAGAAGAATGACTCGGACCATTACCATTTACTATTCACCATTTACTTACATAAGGCGGGTAAATAGTAAATGGTAAATATGGTAAATAGTAAATAGAAGCAGAAAAATACTTCGGACCGGGTAAATAGTAAATGGTAAATAGTAAATAGAAGCAGAAGAATGACTCGAACCATTACCATTTACTATTCACCATTTACTTACATAAGGGCGGGTAAATACTAAATGGTAAATAGAAGCAGAAAAATACTTCGGACCATTTACCATTTACTATTCACCATTTACTTGCCTTTAAACTGTGGTTTGCGCTTACTTACGTAGGCGTCGATACCTTCCTTCGCGTCTTCCGACTGAAACAGTTGCTGTTGCAGCTCGCGCTCGAGTCCCAAAGCAGACTCAAAAGGAATCTCCGCGCCGGCCTGAACACTGCGCTTGATGAGGCCGACTGCGTGAGCGGCCCGGTTCGGTGCGGTAAACTGTCGCGCGTAGCCCAACACTCTTTCGAGAAAGGTTGCCGCGTCCTCTGCGTCGTATATGTCGTTGATGATCCCCAGTTCATGTCCTCGTTCAAAGTCAAACAGCTCACCGATGGCCATTAACTCAATCGCTTTTGACTTGCCGACCATGCGCACCAGCCGCTGCGTGCCTCCAGTTCCGGGAAGAACACCGAGAGAAACTTCCGGCAAGCCCATCTTGCCCGCACCTCTGCGGGCAATGCGGAGGTCGGCGGCCATCGCCACCTCCAACCCACCACCCACACAGTGACCGTTGATCGCGGCGATTACGAGTTTTGGCGTTTGTTCCAGACGCGAGAGAGTTTCATTAGCGTGCAGGCAAAAGTAGTACTTGAATGTGGGCGTCACGTCAGCAAGCATCTGGATGTTGGCGCCCGCGCAGAAAAACTTCTCACCACTCCCGGTGATCACAATCACCTGGACACTATCATCCATGCGGGCGGCGAGGATGCGTTGATCCAGCATCTGCATCATCTCGTGTGTGTAAGTGTTCGCCGGTGGGTCAGTAAGAGTAAAAAGGGCGACACCTTCCTCGACGCGATATTGAACAAGATCCTTTTTCGTTATCTTAGAGTGGTCTGCAGCTGCTGCCATCGAGTTCTCCATGCCAGAGGGTTAGATACGTTGATCAGCAGTTCACGCAAAGACGCAAAGGTGGCAAAGACGCAAAGAAGGCTTATGGAGAAATTCAATAAATCTGAATGGGATCCTCTTCTTGCGTCTTTGCCCCCCTTTGCGTCTTTGCGTGAACTATGGAGCGCGCCACACGCTGACTGATTCTGTCACGCGCGGAACGGTGGAGTTTAGTTCTTCCGGGGCGCGTTCATCAACAAAACCATGCAGAAATAGTCGGGTTACATGCTCAACCAATTCTGCGACCTTTAACTTGCCGCTGGGATCATACCAATTATAAATCCAGTTCATCATTCCGAAGAGCGCGTACGTTGCCGCCGTAAGGTCCACTCGACGCCTCTCAGGCTGGTCGGCTTGCAGCTGGCTCAGAATCTCTCGCGCCAATCTCGTATATTTCAGCTTTTTGCCCGAAACATGTTGATGTAGATCACCTGCAAGTGAATCGGCCTCGTGCGAAAGCACTTTCATCTCAGCCATGTTTGCCGCGAAGAACGCGAGGTGATTGTCGATGAAGATTCGTAGCTTTTGTACAGGTTCCGCCACTTCCGCCAGTCGCTGCTCCAGCCGCTCCAGAACTCGACCGAAGCAGTTGTCCTGAATCAGAAACAGCAACTCTTCTTTTGATTTGCAGTAGTGGTAAAGGCCGGCCAGGCTCACCTCTGTGGCGCGAGAGATGTCCCGCATAGAAGTGGAGTGATAGCTCTTCTCGGCAAAAATGCGCGCCGCAGTGCGCAGGATAAACTCCAGCTTCTGATCAAATTTCGGATTTCGAATTTCGGAGACAAATTTCGGATTTCGAATTTCGGATTTCGAATTTTCAGCCGATCGTGCCTGAGTGGTTTCTGACATAACACTAACTCACAGGTGCTGATAGGGACCCGATGCGGACGAATTCCGAAATTCGAAATCCGAAATCCGAAATTCAGAGTCTCACGTACTCAAATTCGAAGGGCTTGCCTTTGACGCCAGCTGCTGGAGGTGCGATCCAATTGGCGATCTTGCCGGGCTCGACTACCGGATGCATCAGGGTGCGGACGTATTCGCGATCTTCCACGGTCGGAAGCCATTGCGCCTTCTGCTGTTCAAATTGTTCGACGGTGATCGGGTTGCCTTCGATGTCGAAATGGTGACCGGCATATTCGCCCAGGTGGCGGTGAAAGCGTGGATTGGGTAAGTAAATGCGATCGCCGATACCCGCTTCCGCCAGGGTCTTGTTCCAACGCGCCAGACCCTTCTCACAGTCCTTCACGTATTCGCCACGCAGCACTTCATTGAGAGCGTTTCTGAGCGCAACTTCGCGCGAGCCAAGCTTCCCGCCTTCGACGACCGTCATTGTGAATGTTTGATCGGCAGCGAGATGGTCGTTGTACAACTTCTGCTCCTTGTAGCGCCCCTTGAGTCCGGCTGCGAAAAAGTCCGCGGAGTTGGAGCTGATCTCTCCGCCGAACAAGTCGAGCGAATAGCTAAACCAGAAATTCACGTGCTTCTGAATAATATCCAAAGGAATGCCGCCGAGCTGGCGCACATCGCCTTCCTTCATTAACAGTGCGGTGCGCTTAACGATACGATTGATGCCAGTGTCGCCGACAAACATGTGGTGCGCTTCTTCAGTCAGCATGAACTGGCAAGTCCGAGCGAGTGGCTCAAACCCCGACTCGGCGAGGGCTGAGAGCTGATACTTGCCATCGCGATCGGTGAACATTGTGAAACAGAAAAAGTTGAGCCAGTCATCACACGGTTGGTTGAAGGCCTCCAGGATGCGCGGCTTGTCGGGATGGCCACTGCGGCGTTCCAACAAGGCATCGGCTTCATCACGACCATCGCGTCCGAAATAACGTTGCAGAAGGTAAACCATCGCCCAGAGATGCCGGCCCTCTTCCACATTCACCTGAAACAGGTTGCGCAAGTCGTAAAGCGATGGGCACGTCTTGCCGAGCTCGCGTTGCTGTTCGACTGAGGCGGGCTCCGTATCGCCTTGGGTGACGATGATGCGGCGCAATGAATTACGAAACTCTCCAGGTACCTCCTGGTAAGCAGGCTGGCCATAGTTGTCACCAAAACCAATTGTCGCGCCGGGCGCAGCAGGCTTCAGAAAAATACCCCAACGATAGTCAGGCATCTTTACGAAGTCGAAATTGGCCCAACCATCCGGTTCGACGCTGATCGCCGTGCGCAGATACACGTCCTTGTTCTGAAAACCATCAGGTCCCATCTCGCGCCACCAGTCGAGATAATTCGGGAGCCATTTCTCCAGGGCCCGCTGCAGCTTCTTGTCTTCAGCGAGGTTTACGTTGTTTGGAATGCGTTCGTTTAAATTCATTACTCAATCACCCTGCTATAGAGCTTTGTCTTAGTGCTTTGTGCTTTGTGCTTTGTATTTGTCAGTTGTCAGTTGTCAGTAATCGGTGGTCGTAGTTCTAAATGCAACAACATTGAAAACGAAAACGAGCAACAGCCGACTCCCCAACCACGAGCTACTGACTACTGACTACTGACTACTGACTACTGACAAGAACAAAGCACCAAGAACTAAGTTCTTTTAAAATCAAATTGAGCCTGGGTAGGCTTCCCGTAATTAGTCAATGCTCCATGCTCGCCTACGGCGTTCGGTCGCTGAAAGATCCAGTTTTGCCAGGCCGTCAAACGGCCATAGATCTTTGTGTCCATGGTTTCCGGTCCGGCAAATCTGAGTGATGCTTCCATTCCGGTCAACGCGTCCGGCGACAACGACGTCCTTTCCTCGATTGCCACGCGGATTTCATCTTCCCAGTCCAGATCGTCCGGCGCGAAAGTTACCAGTCCCAGGTTGTCCGCCCGTTCAGTATCCAGGCGACCTTTCTGAGCCAGGATCTCATCAATGTTGTCAGGCGTCGCGATGAAGCGGGATTTCAACCGTGTCAGTCCATTGCTCATCGGCAATGCCCCGGCATTCAACTGACTCACCGCGAGTTCAATGGGTTGATCCGGGTTGTTGAGCATGTAGGTCCGATCTGAGGCAATTGCAAGTTCTAGCAAATTGCCGGCAAAGCAACTGCCCGGCTCAATCAAAGCAAAGAAACTCTTGGCGGTGAGATCAAGTCGCCTGAGCACGCGCGCCATATTCAAGGTGATTTCGCGGATCAGCCAATGGACCTGGTGGGCTGCGAGAGTCTTGTCCACAGCCAACACCTCGTCTATCTCTCCTTCGGTGCGAATGCAAACCAGGCCGGCTTCCAGTTCATTCACGCGGAGATGCAGCAAGGCATCATCAAGTTCCTGGTATGCCTGCAGCGGCCAGTACGCGTCACCGAGGGTCTGAATCTCTTCCGGCGTTGTCGGCAGACCAGACTCGGGACCGCGGATGGTCAAATCCACGTAACGTTGTTCGCGGTTCAGTTTGACACTGACATACTTGTATTCACGACCATCATGGTTGGACTCAAAAACCAACGGGTTGAGCTTGATGCCCGGTCCCGCATTCCTGTGACCATTCGCATCGACAAGGTTGCGTACCCGCGCATCCATTCCTTCCTGGAACTTGCTGGTAGGGAAGTGGTCGTCGATCAGTCCCCACTCTTTTGCACGCTTACCCTTTAGGCCTTCGGCCAGCGTTGAAAACACATCGGCCCGATCGCGTCGAATCTTTCTCTTGTCGACGAGTCGCGTCAAACCGCCTGTACCAGGCAACACGCCCAAGAGCGGAACTTCGGGAAGGGAAACGGCGGAGTTGCCATCGTCGACCAGGTAGATCTCATCGCAGGCGATCGCCAGTTCATAACCTCCACCTGAGGCTGTTCCATTGAGAGCGGCGACGAATTTCTTGCCGGAGTATGTAGAAGAGTCCTCAATCGCACAGCGCGTTTCATTCGTGAACTTACAGAAGTTGACCTTGAAAGCGTGTGACGACGTACCGAGCATGTAGATATTGGCGCCGGCGCAAAAGATGCGCGGCTTGAGACTGGTGATCACGATGACCTGGACTTCCGGGTGCTCGAATCGCAAACGCTGGACGGCATCGGCCAATTCGATGTCGACTCCAAGGTCATAGGAGTTGAGTTTGAGTTTGTACCCTTCGGCGAGCGTCTGGTCCTCCTGGACGTCCATTGAGAGTGTGGCTACCGGACCCTCAGTGCTGAGCCTCCAGTGTTTGTACTGTTCCGGTGATGTCTGAAAGTTGACTATCAAGTTTGGTCTCCAGGGTGCCGTTTTCGAGTTTTTCGGTCCACAGGCAAAGGCTTCAGGGCGTAAATCGAGAACTGTCGCGCCACGTTCGAACGTTCGTTCGAAGGTATAAATAATAGCTTTCAGGTGAGCTGGGGTCAACCTGCCAGCTTGTATTTCTGGGTCACCTTTAAAGGGCTTAGCAGCGTTGATAAGGGGTTTGTTGAGCGAACTCGTCCTTGACAGTTCAGCCTGACGGCGCGTAGGGTTGCGACTTTGGCGGGCATTTGTGGGATTGTTGGAGGCGAATCTGTTCTGGTGAACGGCGCGGTCTTCAAAACCGTCAGTGAGACTGTGAGAACAGGCTCAGGTAGGTTCGATTCCTACACGCCTCCGCCAGAAGGCAAAAGCCAACAGGCAGGAGGCAGGAGCAGACGGCAGGAACAGCGTTAAGCGGTCGCGGAACAAGGCGGTCACCTCATTTAAGACTGGCGATGCTTACTTAAGACCGCCGATTGACCGGAGACTTAAAACTGGTGATTGAACGAGCGTGAAACTCCAACGCTCAAAGGAACTCCTCACATGATCAGAGATTGGGTTGCACTCAACATGACCCCGGGCATCGGACCTCGCGCCGCTGCCAAACTCCTGGAACGCTTCGGTGCCGCAGAAGCTGTTTATGGTGCAACTAGGGCCGAACTGGAAAAGTTGCGACTGTTGCCGGAAGCTGTCGACAGCATTATTGCGCGCGACCTTTTTGGGAATGCCGAAACCGAGATTGTAAACGTTAGAAAATTCGGCGCCGATCTTTTAATACTTGACGATGGCGTTTATCCCGCTATGTTGCGCGAGATATACGATCCACCAATCACTCTCTACGTGAACGGCGCCTGGGAAGAGTGTCTAGAGCAGCCGTGCGTTGCGATCGTTGGTTCCCGCAGATGTTCCACGTATGGGCAGAATGCGGCATTGATGCTGGCGCGTGATTTGGCCCAAAGGGGAGTCACAGTAGTGTCGGGCTTCGCACGCGGAATCGATGCCTCGGCACACCGCGGCGCTCTCGAAGGCGGTGGTCGGACGGTGGCCGTGCTGGGCACGGGGATCGACCAGGTTTATCCGCGCGATCATAGAAAACTTGCGGACGAGATTCTTAAAGGCGGTGGGTCAGTAGTTACGCAGTTCCCGCTTGGCACTCCCCCTGTGTCGGAAAACTTTCCGTACCGTAACCGCATCATTAGCGGCTTGAGCCTCGGCGTTCTGGTTGTTGAGGCAGCGGAGAATTCCGGATCTTTGATAACGGCGCGGTTGGCCATTGAGCAAAACAGAGAAGTCTTCGCGGTCCCGGGTAACATTACTTCACGTACCTCTTTCGGCACGAATTACCTGATCAAAGGAGCGGGCGCAAAGCTGGTGCAGCAGTGGCAGGACGTCGCAGCCGAGCTACCGCCGCAAATCGCGGCTAAGTTATTGCCGCCCCCTTTCGGAGAGAGGAAGAAAGAGACATCGCTAACGGATCGGCTTTCTTTGGTACCGCACGGGCTTTCAGATTCTGAAACGACGGTGTTGAAGCTATTGGCTGCCGACACTCCGGAACACATTGATTCACTTGTCGACCGGAGTAAGCTTTCGATTTCGGATTTGACCGCAACGCTGCTAGCGTTGGAGATGCGCGAATTGGTGCGGGCTCTACCGGGCAAGTGTTTCGTGAGAAAGATGTAACGAAGAGTTTTTATGGGAACGATATTAGTCAACGAGCCGATTTCACCTCAACAACTGCGTGAAGCTGGAGAAGAACTGTATGGCGACATGGTCAAGGCTGTCATCGACATCGAGAAGAGAGTAATGGCGGTTGGGGCTGAGCTACATGCGGACGAAGAAGCATTTTTGATTGAACGGAATTCACGGCAGGAGAATCTGTGGGGTATTAACTTGTATACGAACCGCGCAATGCCTGAAATGGTAGAGTTCGATTCTATGATTAATATACGACCCAGGCAGAACAATAGGTCTCGCGGGGTGGAAGACCCCAACCTGCGGGAAGGGATAATTGGGATCGTTCGCAGCCTAGTGCAGTAGGCAGGAGGAAATGACAACCTATCATCCAGATCTGGCCGAAGGTCGCTGGTTCACCTTTTCACTTGCCGCACAACTTGGAAATGTCGGCAGCGAGTACGAGCGGGCCCAGCGATGGAAAGAGAGTGGCGATGAGGTTCGTTTTGAGCATGCCTTTGCGCGCCTGCTCGAGTTAGTCGATCTGACAATTGCTGACCCCAGGTGGAAGAATCATCGGCTCAAAGAGTTGACGCGGTTGAGGGAAGTAATTTGCGATGAACTCTGCAGTGAGAACCGCGAAATTGATTCGCCCTCGGACCTGCGTGAGTATTTTCTGTATTTCGGAATTCTGGCTCGAAGCGAACGAGATAAAGAGGTCGATGCCGTTGGTGTCGTCGGTAAATAGTAATGGCAAAAAACCTGGTCATCGTGGAATCGCCGGCTAAGGCCAAGACGATCAATAAATACCTGGGAAAGGACTACCTGGTTAAAGCCTCGATCGGCCACATCAAAGATCTACCTTCCAAAGGCCTGGGCGTGGATGTCGAGGATGATTTCAAACCAACCTACGAAGTAATTCCCGACTCTCGTAAGCGGAACAACAAAAGAATCGTGGCGGAACTTAAGAAGGCAGCCAAAGATGCGGACGCCGTTTATCTTGCTGCCGACCCGGACCGAGAGGGCGAAGCCATCTGCCAGCACCTTGCCGAAGAGATTATTCCTAAACGGCCCGCCAAACCCACCTACCGGGTGATGTTCAATGAAATCACCAAACGCGCCGTGAATGCAGCGTTCGATAATCCAGGACAAATAGACGGAAACCTCGTGGACGCACAACAGGCTCGTCGCGTTCTGGATCGACTGGTGGGGTACAAAGTCTCGCCACTTCTATGCCGCACGATCGGGGGCCGGCTGAGCGCGGGTCGGGTGCAATCAGTCGCCTTGAGAATGGTGGTCGAGCGCGAACGAGAAATCGAAAAATTTCTTAAGACGGAGTACTGGACGATCATCGCCAACGTAGCGGCGAAACTACCGCCGGCTTTTGATGCCAGGCTTTTCAGAGTCGGTGAGCAAACAGTTAAGACCGGCGGCTTCGATCAGGAGATTAAGAAAAGCGAGATCCTGATTAACGAAGAAGCCCGGGCCACAGAAATTGTTGCCGAGGCAGAGAAAGAAACTTTCGTTGTCAGCGAGGTAGCCACTAAAGAGCGGAAACGAAATCCCGTGCCACCCTTCATCACTTCAAAGTTGCAACAGGAAGCCTCGCGCAAGCTTGGGTTCGCGGTAAAGAAGACGATGATGCTCGCACAGAAGTTGTACGAGGGTGTAGAGCTCGGATCGGAGGGATCTGTCGGTTTGATCACCTACATGCGCACCGATTCTCTCCGTGTTTCAGAGGCCACTCTCAGTGAGATCCGTGACTTCATCGGCAAGCAATACGGTCCCGCCTATTTGCCGGAGAAGGCCGTTCACTATCGCTCCAAGAAAGATGCGCAGGACGCACACGAGGCCATTCGTCCAACTGAGGTTGCGCGCACGCCGGATTCCCTGGCCCAGTATCTAAACAAGGATGAGCTGAGACTCTACCGGCTTATCTGGCAGCGGACGGTGGCTTCACAGATGACGCCGGCGATCTTCGATCAAACAACAATTGACATCACTGCCGGTCGGTTCCTTTTTCGCGCGACCGGTTCAGTGCAAAAGTTTGACGGCTTTCTGAAGCTGTACCAGGAGGGTCGCGACGAAAAGACTGAAGAAGACGAGGAAGCTGAACGCACTCTGCCCATGGTTGAAAAGGGTGAAGTGTTAGATTTGAAGACCATAACGCCCGAGCAGCACTTCACCGAGCCGCCGCCTCGTTATACGGAGGCTACCCTGGTTAAAGCACTCGAGGAACAGGGGATAGGCCGGCCTTCAACCTACGCTGCGATCATGACAACGATCCAGGACCGTGAATACGTGGAGAAGTTGGAAGGTCGGTTTCATCCGACCGGCCTGGGCAAGACGGTAAACGACGTGCTGATCGAAGGCGGGTTTGACGATCTCTTCAATGTCACCTACACAGCGCGCATGGAGGAAGAGCTCGATCAGGTCGAAGAAGGAAAGCTCAAATGGACCGCCGCGCTACATGAGTTCTACGACAAATTCAAGGACGACCTGAGCAAGTTTAAGAAATACACTGATGACATTAAGAATGTAGACACACCCACCGACGAAGTCTGTATCAAATGCGAAACCAAGGGGATGGTCCAGAAGTTTGGGCGCTTCGGGAAGTATCTTAAGTGTCTGAAGTGCAGCGCCACGCGTGACGCGGAGCCCAAGGCCGGTGCAAATGGCGGTGCAGCAGCCGGAGAGGCAAGTGCCGGTGGTAACGGATCGGAAGAGCCGGAAGCCTGCGATCTGTGTGGCAAACCCATGCAGCTCAAGCGCGGTCGCTTCGGTCAATTCCTGGGCTGCACGGGTTATCCCGAGTGTCGCAACATTCGTAAGATCTCCAAAGCAGGTGCCGTTTCCCCTGCACCAATCCCGCTGGATGAGAAGTGCCCTCTCGACGAAGCGCAACTCGTCCGACGGTTCGGTCGTTTCGGGGAGTTTGTCTCCTGCTCCAACTACCCTAAGTGTAAATACATCAAGCAGGAATCGACGGGTGTCGCCTGTCCGAAAGAGGGATGCGTGGGTGAGTTGGTCGTCAAGAAATCGAAACGGGGAAAGACGTTTTACAGTTGTTCGCAGTATCCCACCTGTGACGCGGTCTTCTGGAACAGGCCGGTCAAGGAAGCGTGTCCCAATTGCCAGGCGCCTTTCCTACTCGAGAAAACCACCAAGAAACAGGGCACTTTCCGTTACTGCGCAAACGAAGAGTGTGGGTACAATTCTAACGAAACGGGAACCGAAATTGCTAAGATCAAGCAGACCAAAGTGGAAAGGGACCGCCAACCTGCACGATAAAAAGTGGCACAGACTTTAGTCTGTGATTGTTGCCTGAGGTACGTTCAAAGTTGGAGGCATATCACACGGCGACACAGACTGAGGAAGCTCTGATTAAGTCGGCGATCGTCTTCGTTAACTCTCGCGCGGTGGTACTGACCTCATGACACGAAAGTTAACTAAAATCGAGCGATCGACAAATTAAAGTTTACCGGAGACTTGATCAGAGCTTCCTGAAGTCTATGCTACTTCTGAATCTTAGGAGAATAGTCATGCTACGACGTTACGCCGCACTGGCACTGCTTGTGATCTTTGTGTTCTCGCCCAACGCCATTTTCACGCAGCAACCAACGCCGCCCAGTCAGGTGGCAGTTCGAATCCAGCAGCCGGGTCAGCAAACGCCGGCAAAGGATCCGAACGATCCTATTGAGCGAATCAAGGACGAGGGTACGAATCGTTCGCAGGTAATGCAGACGCTAAGTTATTTGACAGACGTAATTGGTCCGCGTCTTACCAATTCGCCGGGAATGAAAAGAGCAAACGAATGGACGCGTGATCAAATGGCTGGGTGGGGATTGCAGAATGCCCATCTCGAAGCATGGGGTCCATTTGGACGGGGCTGGACCCTAAAACGATTCTCCGCGCAGGTGGTTGAGCCCCAGGCAATCCCGCTGATTGGATACCCGAAAGCCTGGTCGCATGGTACCGACGGACCGCTTACGGCGGAGGTGGTTTACTTCGATGCTAAAGACGAAGCGGATCTCCAGCGATTCAAAGGCAAGGTTAAGGGCGCGATCGTCCTAACTGCACCCGTGAGGGAAGTCAAAGCTCATTTTGATGCGCCCAGTACACGGAGAGATGAAAAGGACTTACTGGGTCTGGCAGATGCGCCTGATCCGAGGCCTGGAATATCACGGCGTTTTCAAATGACGCCAGAAATGAGGGCCGCCTTCAACCTGGCAGCGAAGAAGAGTCTGTTCCTCCATGAAGAGGGTGCTGCACTTTTGATCGACCCCAGCCGTCTCGGTGATGGCGGCACAATTTTCGTGAGCTCCGCCTCAGTGCCCCAGCCTCCAGCGGCGGAACCATTCGGCCCAAACTCTCGCTCGATTCCTGCGTACGACAAGAGCGCTCCCAAGTTTGCCCCTCAACTTGTGCTTGCTGTTGAACACTACAACCGCATCGTCCGTCTTATCGAGGCCGGTGAAAAGGTGACGATGACCGTGGATCTAGACGTCGAATGGCAGGATAACGACCTCATGGGTTACAACACGATTGCGGAGATCCCGGGCACCGATCTAAAGGACGAGGTGGTGATGCTGGGGGGCCACATGGACTCGTGGCATTCCGGAACCGGCGCGACTGACAATGGGGCTGGCGTTGCGGTTGCCATGGAGGCGGTTCGCATTCTGCAGGCACTGAATCTGAAACCACGCCGCACGATCCGCGTCGGGTTGTGGTCGGGTGAGGAACAGGGTCTGCTGGGATCCCGTGCTTATGTGGCGGAGCACTTCGGGAAATTTGAAACGCCGGCCGCCCCGACTGCTTCTCCAGCACCAAGCCCGGCGCCTCTGCCCAAGCTCCTGACGAAGCCTGAGTATGAAAAGTTCAGCGGGTACTTCAATCTGGACAATGGAACCGGAAAGATTCGTGGCGTGTACCTTCAGGGAAATGAAGGAGTGCGATCTTTGTTTCGCGAGTGGCTGGTGCCATTCCGAGATATGGGAGCCGCCACGCTCTCGATTTCGAATACTGGAGGCACAGATCATTTGTCGTTCGACGCCATTGGGTTGCCGGGCTTTCAGTTTATTCAGGATGAGATCGAGTACGACACACGCACCCACCACTCCAACCAGGACGTCTTCGATCGCATTCAGGCCGACGATATGAAACAGGCAGCGACCATCATGGCGGCGTTTGTGTACAAGGCAGCAACGCGCGATGAAAAATTGCCGCGCAAGCCGAGGCCGGGGCTCTGATCGCCGCAATATCGATGGAATGACCGGATTTGAGCCTGGTTCGCGTGGCCCAAAGTCATCGGAACAACTGGGACGAAACGACGGGTGGGCCGGGGGTCAAAATACAGCCGGCGACGTTGTTGCCTCAGTTACAGAACCGAGAGCGGTAGCGACCGGATCCGAGACTCAACACCCCGTACAACCACGGGATTGAGGTTTAGCATCCGGTCGCTACCGCTCTCGGTTCTGTAACTGAGCATTACGTGGCCGGCTGAGTTTTGATCAGCCTTGCTGGGCTTAATTCAGCGAAGGCCGATAGCGGCCAGGACGATGATGCTAGAAATCAAAAGCGGGCCTCTTGGGCCCGCTTCTTTATTCGTACTGTCTCGCCGAATTAGCTTGGATTACGTTCAAGTACCGGCTCGTAGGTGCTGGTACGCGGACGCATGCTTGCCGCGGATGTCGTTTCTGATTTGCCAGTATCCGAAAGATCAGCGCCAATCAGATCGCGAATCTTCCGAATCAAGGCCGGCAGAACCACTGTTTGCGCGGTCGTTGATAGTTCTTCAACCACCCGATCACCCAGGGAACCGACTTCCTGCTGCAAGCGATCAAACGCCCGAGTGCCCTTAAACCGCTGTACCAGGCCTGGACCTTCATCCTTGCCGTTAGCCTTGTCCGCGACGTCGAAGCTAGCCGCCAAAGGGGTGTACGACCGCCCAGCAATTGGCTGGCTGCCGTAAGCTTGGGGTTCGGATGAGAAATACCTTTCCGATTCGGACTCCTCGCCTTTGACTGTCGCAGCAAGGCAATAACCGACGCAAAAACCGACGCCGGCGGCTCCCAGGCTCCAAGCGACCGGACGTTTCTTAAACTGCTCCCGCCAATCGAGAGCGTCCTTAACGTTTTCGTATTGGTGCACGACTGTCTCCTTGATTTCAGTTACGGTTTGCGTGATGGAATCCCGAGCTTCCTCCATCCGGAGCTGAAGTTCTTCTTTAGAGAGGTCTTCTTCCGCGACATCGCGCGCTCGGGCCACACCTAGAGTTCGTTCTTCAGCCATTGTTTGTCCTTTCTTAATTCCTCCACAGTCTTATTAGGGACCAGGTCCTGACGAGCCAAACGACTCTTCACTGTTAAAATGACTATGCCACCTATGACCAGGTAAAAGGCACCTGTCAGCACAAACCCCAGCGCGTACTTGGCAGCCTGGCTAAGGTTGGCGTCCGCAAAAAGCGTCGAAACCGCGAAAGCGATAGCAACGTTAAGCAGTGCAAAACCTACGGCAGAGACTATGCCTCCAAGTGCGATTGCGATCCCGGCGCGTACGTAGGCACTTGCTTCCTCTTTGATTTCGACCTTGAGCAAAGTCAGCTTCGTGTCGAAGAGCTGCATAACGTCATCGCCGAGTCTCCCCACTAACGCGGGCAAACTTTCAGTCTCGGCTCTAAGCGACGAATCTCTTGCAGTGGCAACAGCGTTTGATGGAGCTGCCATTTGCTACCTCCTTTGTTTAAGCCCGACCATAGGTGGCCTCATTTCTCACGAATTCGCGAAAGCTTACTGGCGTCTCCCGCGAAGGATTAGCCCGAGCACGAGTCCCGCCGCCGCCGAAATCAGAATGGCCTGGCCCGGATTCTTTCGCGCGTACTCCTTGGCGTTCTCAGTAACTTCGCCCAAGTCCGCGTTCTGTAACTCTTTGAGCTTGTCCCCTACGACCGAGACTTTGTCGCTCACGTAATCCTTCGCCTGCGTGGCGGCTTCGGAAATCTTTTGACCGTAGTCCTGTGCCGTCTGTGAAAGTGCTGTGGCGGTTCCAGTGCTACCTGAGCCAGGGGTCCCGGAGCCAGTGCCGCCGGAGCCAATGTTGCCAGAACCGTAGCTGCCAGAGCCTATACCGCTCGAGCCGGAGCCTGCGCCCGTACCGGTATTTGTTGCCGGGGAATTCGGATTAAACCCTTCTCTGTTTTGTGACATTTCGAAAATTCTCCTTTTTCAATCTTGTAGTGAACCGCGAGCTTTCGCTCTTGCATGGGCGCGCGTTCGCAAAGTTATAAGAAAGCATCGAGCAAGTGACGTGCCGACAGCTCTTCTTAGTGATTCAACCTAGTCTACCTCAGTGAAATGAAACACCTGCTGCAATGTAGTTGTTTCCTTGTTGTGAAAAGGTACAAGCCTTCGATCCGCAAAGGTCGGGAACCATACAAAGCAATCAGTTGGCCAAAACTCGCCTGGCAAGGGGCTTCAGTTAGAGGTCCAGGATTTGACTTGGTCCCGCATCGGTAACCGCAACCTAAAGGTTGAACTCTAAAACTACAGCCAATAGCCGGGAGGGTGGCTTGACAGGGCGAGTTGTGCGATGGTAAGTAAGTACTTACTTTGGACGACACGTCCAATAAACTGAACTCCCCGAGCTTAAGAGTCGAACAGATGTCGAAGGAAATTACAGCTGTTGGCCATCATCCGGCTTCCGCGCGGATGGCTGGAGATGAACGCCGCCTTCAAATCCTCCGGGTGGCCGTAAGTCTTTTTGCCCACGAGGGTTTCCGGGGCACTACAACCAAAAAAATTGCGCAGGCGGCCGGAATTTCCGAGGCAATGGTCTTCCGTCACTACGCAAATAAAGAAGACCTTTACACCGCCATTCTCGACCATAAGGCCTGTTCAGGCGATGCCATCGATCCTGAGATGATGGTGGCTGAGGCCCTTAAACGGAAGGACGATCGGGCAGTCTTCGAGGGGCTGGCGTTTGGAGCCCTTGAACATCACGAGAGCGATCCCGAGTTTCAGCGGCTGCTGCTTCACTCGGCGTTGGAAGGGCATGAACTTGCCCAGATGTTTTTTGAGAAATTCGTGCGGCGAGTTTACGAGTTTTTGGGTGAGTATATTCGTGAGCGCCAACGGGACGGCGCCATGATCAAGATCGATCCTGCAATCGTGGTGCGAGCGTTTATCGGCATGATTATCCACCACTCGCTAAACAATAATCTTTGGGACCCGCAGCGTCGCCTGTTGAGTCTATCTAATGAGAGCGCGGCAAAACATTTCACAGACATCCTTCTGGGAGGAATCAGCACTAAGCGAGGGCCGAAGAACTCCAGGAAGGCTCGCAAGTCGGACGCAAACGGTTAAGTAAAAAGGTAACGATGTTTTCTCACAGGCTAATTCAAGTGATTCTTGTCTTTGTCGTCGTAGTGGCGCTCAGTGTGTTAGCGGTCTCCTGCGGTGGTTCGAAGGCTAATGTCAGACCCGAAGCACCTCCCGTCACTTCGCCGGCCGCGGTTGATGTGACCACAGCGCAGGCGATTAGCCGCGAGTTGCCTCGCTTTTTTGAGGCGACAGGTAGTCTGGCCGGCGATCAGCAAACGGATGTTGCTCCCTCAATTGCGGGCAAAGTTGTTGCCGTGGGCGTGGATCTTGGCAGTTATGTTAAGCGCGGACAGATGATCGTGCGCCTGGATGATGTGGACTCCAAACTTCGCGTCGCCCAAGCACAGGCCCAGGTTGAGCAAGCGCAAGCAGCCCTCCGGCAGGCCGAAGAGAAGGTTGGTTTGCGACCTGGTCAGGCGTTCGAACCCGGCCGCGTCCCGGAGGTCGCCAACGCTCGCGTAGCTCTGGAGCTGGCTGAAAAGAACCTGCGCCGATCCGAGAAGTTGATCGAATCCGGAGACGTGTCCCGCTCTTCTTACGATCAGCAAAAAGCGCAACGCGACCAATTAAAGGAAGTGTATGAAGCGGCGCTGTCGATGGTGCGTCAGAATTACGCGGCAGTGGCGACGGCCCGCGCAAATGTCGCGAACGCCGAAAGCCAGCTCGGACTGGCTCGAAGGTCTCTTTCCTATGCGCTGGTTTTTTCCCCGATCGATGGATACGTCGCCGAGCGCAATGCCGATCTGGGCGAATACGTTTCTCCAACTACCAAGGTCGCGACGGTCGTTCGTATTAATCCGCTGCGAATTCGCATTGATATTCCCGAACAGGCAATCCCAGAAGTCACAGTAGGGCAGTCGGTTTCAGTAACTACGAGTGCCTGGCCTGATAAAAACTTCAGTGGCCGGATTGCCAGGGTTTCTCCAAGCGTGACCGCAAGCTCCCGCACCTTGTCTGTGGAAGCCGATATCGAAAACAGCGCGGGCGACTTAAAGCCCGGTCAGTTCGCGACCGTGCGCATTCTGCAATCGCGTTCGCAACCGGCGACGCTGATTCCAGCGCGAGCTGTGCTGACAGAGTCAGGAGTGAGTCGCGTATTTGTCGTTAAGGACGGACGGGCGGAACAGCGACTGGTGCAACTGGGGCAGGCTGAAAGCGACCTGGTGGAAGTGAAAAGCGGCGTCACCGAAGGCGAACAGGTAGCCACCAGCAACGTCGAACAATTGAGTGATGGGATAGCGGTAAGGCAGTAGTACTCGTTCTTTGTTCTTTGATCTTTGTTCGCTGGCGGAACCGTCGCTTACAGATCAGACGAGCAAAGATCAGAGTACAAAGAACCAAGTTCAAACACATTGCAAAAACTAGCTGAAATTTGTGTCCGGCGTCCGGTCTTCGCGACCATGCTGATCTTGAGCCTGACGGTTGTCGGTCTCTTCTCGTATCGATCACTTGGTGTCGACCTCTTTCCTAAAATTGATTTACCTACAATCACCATCACGGTCGTCAATCCGGGCGCGTCGCCGCAGGAGATCGAGACGGAGATTACCGACAAGATTGAAGGCGCGGTAAATACGATTAGCGGCATCGATGAGCTTCGCTCGACTTCCGTTGAGGGTGTTTCCCAAGTCTTCATCGGGTTCTTGTTGGAGAAGAACCCCGATATTGCGGCTCAGGAAGTTCGCAACAAGATTGATTTAATCGCGAACGATTTGCCGGTAAGCGCTGAGCAACCCATCGTTCAGAAGCTCGACACCGATGCTGCTCCGGTTGTGCGTGTCGCCGTTTCCGCTCCGCGTTCTTTGCGCGAGGTTACGGATATAGCCGATAAGAAGATTAAGGAGCAGATTGAATCGATCAATGGCGTGGGTCAGGTGCAGATTATTGGTGGCCGAACGCGGGAGATACAGGTTTGGGTAGATCCGGATAAGTTGCGCGCCTTTAACGTTACCGTCGCCGAAGTGGCGAATGCCGTGCGGACGCAAAACATGGAAGTGCCTGGCGGGCGAGTTGACGAAGGAGTGCGCGAACTGACAGTGCGCACCATGGGGCGCATCGTTAGGCCTGCGGAGTTCAACGATCTAGTTGTGGCCAATCGCGGCACCTATTCTGTCAAGCTCAGCGACATTGGTTATGCGGAAGATGGCGCCGAGGAACCGCGTACCGAGGCCCGCCTCAACGGCCAGCCGGCCGTGACTCTCATAGTCTCCAAACAATCAGGACAGAATACTGTGGCCATCGCAGATGCCGTGAAAGAGCGTCTGAACGAAATTCAAAAAAGCTTACCGCCTGGATTCAAAACTCAGGTAGTCGGGGATCAGTCAATATTCATCAAGGCCTCAATCGAATCAATCCAGACGCACCTGATTGAAGGCAGCATCCTGGCGGCCATCGTCGTCTTCATTTTCCTTTGGAGTTTTCGGTCGACGGTGATAGCGGCACTGGCCATTCCCACTTCGCTGATAGCCACGTTCGGCCTGATGGCGGCGATGGGATTTACTTTGAATCAAATCACGATGCTGGCGCTGACATTAATGGTCGGAATAGTGATCGATGACGCGATTGTCGTCCTTGAAAACATCTTTCGGTTCATTGAAGAAAAGGGAATGCATCCTTTCCAGGCGGCGATTGAGGGAACAAAGGAAATTGGTCTCGCCGTCATGGCGACCACGCTCTCGCTGCTCGCCGTGTTCATACCGGTAGGCTTTATGGGCGGCATTTCAGGCCGGTTCATGTCGTCGTTTGGCTTCACCGCATCATTCGCTATCGCGGTCTCCCTGCTGGTTTCATTCACGCTGACCCCGATGTTGTCGGCGCGTTTAATCAAGCGCAGCAAGGATCGAAAGACTCCGGAGGGAGGCAAGCCGGCTCATCGCGATTCGAAGGAGTCGCGGTTCTATCGTCCGATCGATCGCGGCTACACACGCCTGTTGACCTGGTCCATGTCGCATCGCTGGGTCATCGTCGCCGCCTGTTTGCTGGTAATCATAAGTATCGTGCCTCTGTTCATGTTCGTGGGGAAAAACTTCCTCCCGGTTGACGATCAATCGCAGTTTGAAATCAACGTACGCACCCCGGAGGGCTCCACCCTAACGGCCACTTCCGCCATCACCAGCCGGATTGCCGTTGATCTCAGCCAGCTTCCCGGAGTCACGGATACATTAACCACAATTGGCGGTGGCCAGCAGGAGCAGGTCAACGTCGCGACGATCTACGTCAAGCTGAAACCCATTGAGGAGCGCAGCGTTACCCAGAACGACTTGATGGTGCGGGCCCGCAACGACGTACTCGGCAAGTATCTTAAAGAGTTTCCAGGACAGCTGCGCACCAGCGTCCAACAAGTCGCCGCCATCGCCGGGGGCGGATTCCGCAACGCTGATATCCAGTATGTCATCAACGGGCCCGACCTGGAGAAGCTGACAAAATATTCAGACGAGTTGTTAGCGAAGATGAAAACCATTCCGGACGTCGTCGACGCTGACTCGACTCTGGTTACCGGCAAGCCGGAATTGCGAGTCGTGATCGATCGGGCGCGTGCAGCAGACCTCGGGGTCCGGGTCGGCGATATCGCCCAGGCACTTAATACCCTGGTCGCCGGTCAAAAGGTGTCCACCTTTAACGCGGGCACTGACCAGTACAATGTTCGCGTCCGGGCCATCGGAGAATTTCGCGCCAGTGTAGAAGGTCTGAAACGGATGATAGTGTCCTCCTCCAAGATTGGCTGGGTGAGCCTCGACCACCTGGTTCGAGTTGAGGAGGGCACCGGACCGTCGGCCATTGATCGTTTAAATCGGCAACGCCAGGTGATGTTGCTGGGTAACGTCAAACCAGGTGGTTCGCAGGCGGCAGTTATCCAAAAGATGGATGAGTTCGCCAAAGAGATGAAGATTGAAGGAGAGTACACGACCGGATTGGCTGGACGCTCGAAGGAATTGGGCCGCACGGCTTATTACTTCGGAGTCGCCTTCCTGCTGTCTTTTGTCTTTATGTACATGGTGCTGGCGGCGCAATTTGAGTCGTTCATTCACCCGGTTACCATTTTGTTAACACTGCCACTCGCAATTCCCTTCGGCATTGTTTCATTACTGGTTACCGGACAGACGGTGAATATTTTCTCGGGACTCGGACTCTTGCTGCTTTTCGGAGTGGTTAAGAAAAACGCGATTCTTCAGATCGACCATACCAACCAATTGCGTGCCCGGGGTATGGAACGTTTCGAAGCAATCATTCGGGCAAACCGTGAACGCTTGCGGCCCATCCTGATGACAACTATTGCACTGGTTGCCGGCATGTTGCCATTAACGATCTCCAGCGGCCCCGGGTCGGGAACGAGCCGGTCGATTGGGGTGCTGGTTGTGGGCGGGCAGTCACTGTGTCTGCTGCTGACACTGCTGGCGGTTCCGGTTTTCTATTCGCTCTTTGACGATCTCGCGCGCAGTCGTATCTGGGGAGCAATCGGCGCAGGAACGACGGGCGCATTCGCCTGGATGCGGCGCAAAGGAGCGAGCGCAACAGCGTCGCTCTTGAGCGTGATCACGAGAGACTAGGTGGGTATGCTTAGCAGCAGCCTCCGGAAGTAGAGTGGACTTAACGCGGTTATCACGCAAAGACGCCAAGGGGGCAAAGACGCAAAGATGAGTTTTAGTAAGTCGGTAGAAAGTAGCAAGCAGGTTTTAGAAGCCATGATTAAGTTTTCATTCAGATTATTCCCGCGAACATTTGTTTTGGGTCTACTGTGCGCCATCAGCGCGGTAGGCCAGGAGCCGGCCGCGTCGCCGGCGCCGGAATTACATGTCCCACCCGTCGCTTCTGACTTTCGGTCAGAGGCGAAGCCTCTGCCGGAGCTCGGCCGCGTCGGTGTGGACATGGAGCAGCAGCGACCGCTGTCGCTGCGCGAGGCCCTGGCTGCAGCCCTGGAGAACAACAAAGACATCGAAGTTGCGCGTCACAATGTAAAGATTGCTGAATACGATCTGTTAGGCTCCCGCGGCGCTTACGATCCCCGGTTCAGTTCGGCGTCCTATTTCGAACGCATCAAGACTCCGATCTCCAGCTTCTTGAGTGGCGGCTCCAACGGCGCGACTACACAGAACGACTTCACCAACACGGCACGCCTCGAAGGTCTCGCACCCAAGCTGGGCGGAAGTTACCGGCTGGATTTCTCGTCTATCCGTCTAACTACGGACAACCAGTTTACCGGGCTTAGCCCGCAGTATCCGGCAGCGCTGACTTTCAACTATACGCAGCCTTTACTGCGCGGACTAAAGATCGACAACAATCGCCGGCAGATTGAGATTGCCAAGAAGAACCTCTCCCTTACCGACGCGCAATTTAGGCAGCGCGCGGTTGAGACTATAACCAGCGTACAACGTGCTTACTGGGACCTGGTCTTCGCGCTGAGAAATCTCCAGATCCAGCGCGATGCCGTACGGGACTCTCGGTCCCAACTGGAACACAATAAACGTCTGGTTACGGAGGGTGCGTTGGCGCCGATTGATGTCGTGGCAGTGGAAGCCCAAGTCGCCGGCTTCGAACAAACACTTTTCACCGCTCTCGAAGAGGTGTCGCGCAGCGAAAACAATCTCAAGAATCTGGTAGCCGAAAACCGCCAAGCCGAGATCTGGAACGTGTCGCTGATTCCAACTGATTCAGTCGATCTGGCGCCGCCGAAGGTGTCCCTGGCGGAAGCGATGAAGGCGGCAATGGAGAACCGTGCCGAACTGCAGCAATCGAACGTGGTGAGAGAAATCAATCAGATCGACCAGAGGTATTTTCGCGATCAAACCAAACCACAACTCGATCTGGTTGGAAGTTACGGCGTGGTTGGACTGGCGGGAGCTATCAACACTAGCGCGATAAATCCATTTTCCTCAACGGCGCAAATTCGTGATCGAGTAAACCTTTTGTCGGAATTGGCAGGAGTCTCGCCCTTGCCCACGCCGCCACCTCAGACATTTCCAGCGGATCTGGTTGGTGGCTACGGCCAGTCACTGCAAAACCTGATTGGGAATCGTTACAGCAACTTCCGATTCGGAGTGCAGATCAGTTTGCCTTTACGTAATCGAACCGCCGAGGCGCAGCTAGGCAGATCACTGGTTGAGGGCCAACGGATAGCCACCCAGCGCGAACAGCTGGAACAGTCAATTCAGGTGGATGTGAGGAATGCTTTGCAGGTGGTGCGGAGTGCCGAAGCGCGGCTGCGAGCGGCCGCCGCGGCCCGCGCAGCGAGCGAGCAACAGTATGCAAGCGAACAACGAAAACTCGATGCTGGGCAGTCGACTGTATTTCTCGTGCTGGAACGGCAAACGGCCTTAACTACTGCTCGTGGAAATGAACTGCGCGCGCAAACGGATCTGAACAAGGCCGCTGCCGAATTGCAGCGGGCGACGGGCAACGCCCTGACGGGAAATAGTATTGTCGTGCTGGGGCGGTGAATATCGAGACGTGTGAACTCAACTCGCTCGGTTGAGTTTTTCCATCCTAGAGAAGCACGTCGAGAAGGAAGAAGCCGGCGACAACGGCTAGAATGAGGAAGGCGGCGGCAATGACATACCACTGAATTAGTTTGGTTCTACACGCGCGGCAACGTGTTCTGGTCCACGTCACAGGCCTGGCACAAGTTGGGCACCTCATTTCACTGTTCCCTGCGATTTCAAGCGCACTACAACCCACAACGGCCAGTGATCAGATAGGTGGATCTTGTTCTCGATTCCATGGCTGGTGGCTTCCAGCCCGCGCAGCCAAATCCAATCCAGCTTCAGCTTTATCGGAATTACCAGAATGGTGCGCAGGAAGGTCGATTTCCCGTTAGCGAACGGTGTAGTGAAGTTCTTGCCAACAAAAAGCTCTGAGGTTTTCTTCACCGCGTCTGGCTCCCAGGTATTCAGATCACCCAGAACGATCGCACTCATGTGCTTAGGATAATTCGCGAGATCCTCTAACACAGCCTTCGTTTGCTCGAGCTTCTTGCTTACGGACATCCTGTTTTCAGAGTGAACCGAGTAGATTCGCAAGGGCGTTCCCGCGATATCAACTGTGGCCCCAATTGCGACGCGTCGTCTACGGCCCGGACCCGGGTGCGGTAAAACGATCCGACGAACATCCTTCAAGGGATAACTGCTCAGGATTGCGACCCCCGTTTCCTCCTCCATTTCTGCCTTTGCAGTGGGGGGCGCGGCCCAGGCGTAGTATCGGCCGAGTTTCTCAGCGATTAATTTCACAGTATTCAGTTTTCCCGTTCGTTGCTTGTTCCGGTCAACTTCCTGTAAGCCCACAATACTTGCTCCAGCTATCGCGCTGTCGTGCTTGAGAAGTTTAATCAGTTGGTCCAACTCTTCGCCTCCACGCCAGCGAATATTGTAGGAAACCACCTTGATTTCGGCCGGAGCTTTCGGTGCATTTGCGAGGGTGGGCGCGCGGCCTGTCTCCAGTAATTCTGTATCAGGCGTGTGCGAACTCTGAGGAAGACCAATAGTACCGGAGAATAGTAGCGCACAAAGAAGTGACAGCAGGCTGAATCGCAGCAATAACTTGAAACGAGGACCTCTAATTTCAGCCGTGGTACCAGCAAGCTCTATGGGCTTCTGTTGCATAACAATTACGACTTCTCAGTCTACTGAACCGCCTTAGATGCCGTTTTTGCGAGGTTGTCGCTGTTCCCGGTCTCTGTCGCGTAAGGCTTTTAACTCAAAGCGCATTATTGGGCGCGACTTTGATCGCCGTAAGACCTCTACAAATCCTGCCGACTTGAACGCCGAGGGTATGCCGTGCCATAGAAAGGGATCGGGCATATTTTCCATCGAGGGCTCGACCGGATAACCTTCGACAATCTTCGCGCCTCGCTCTGCCGCAAACTTGACCGCAGCCTTTAACAGTTGTGTGGAGACACCTTTTCGACGGTATGGTTTTTTAATAAACAAGCAGGATATTGACCACACCGGCTGCTCATCGACCGGTTTTAGAATACGGGAACGCTCGAGCGCAACATACTGCTCGCGAGGCGCTACGGCGCACCATGCGATGGGTACCGTGCCGAAATATGCGAGTAAGCCAGGCTCTCGATTAGCAGTCACGATCTTCTTAAGGGCACGTTTGTTGCCAGAGCCTTTACCGGCGTCGAACTCCTTACGCGGCAAGCGCCAGAACATGCACCAGCAACCGCCGCACGCGCCACGCTCACCAAACAGTTCTTCCACGTCAGACCAACGCGCGGCAGTGCACGGTTGAAATCTCAAGCCAGGAAGTCGATTTGTTGGTCGTGCCATTCTGTCTGCGCTCGGCTGAAAAAGTAGTAACAGCAACGGCCAGAAAAACGATCCGCGAAAAAACACGAATCAACACGAACTATGCCTATTTCGTGCGATTTCGTGTGGTTTCGTGGATCGTTTTTCTTCGGTGTCGGGGGACCGCTGTATACCTGAACACTTTTATTCTGTTGGCTTGCCTGGAAGCAATGCATCGCTTTTTATCGTTTGAGGCCCCCGATCGTTGCAGATCGCGAACGACGGACCCTCATACATCGTGACGCCGGCGTATTCGCCTTTCGCGTTTAGAATATAAAAGTTTATGCCGAAACCTGGATTACCTCTGCTGTTAAGAAGCCGTTTCTCAATGGTGTTTGCTTTGATGCGTTTGAGCGCCTCCATGCCGGCGTCTTTCGGATGGGCGCCCCGACGCATTTCCTCAACAATCAGGAACGAGCATAGGTTATAGAGGTTTGCCTCGCCTCTTCCGGTTGAGCCGGCGGCTCCGACGCTGCCATCAACATAAAGGCCCGCTCCCAGGATGGGCGAGTCACCCACTCGGCCGGGAATCTTCCAGGCCAGTCCACTCGTAGTAGTCACGCCGCTGATCTCGCCCTTTGAGTTTATGCCGTTGCAGTTGATCGTGCCGTAGTAGTGGTCGCGGTCGATTAATCCCTCGCGGACCATTTTCAAGCCTTCGCGATGCCAGACTTCCGCGCGGGTCCTGGGATCGAGATAGTGGGAAGGATCGGTGCGACGCTTCCATTCCAGCCAGATACGGCGCGAGTGTTCGGTGTTGAGATCATCCTCGATTTTGAAACCCATGTTCCGGGCAAACGTCTGCGCGCCCTTACCGACGAGCAGATGATGATCGGTGGTGTCCAAAACCGCTTTGGCAACCAACGATGGTGTGCGCACACCTTCCAAAGAAGCCACGGCTCCGGCCCGTTTCCTGGGTCCATGCATGCATGAGGCATCAAGCTGCACAATCCCATCGGCATTTGGCAGCCCGCCGTATCCCACGCTGTCGTCAAGCGGATCGAGTTCACAGATATTAACTCCGGCAATCACCGCATCAAGGACGTCAGCACCCTGCGTCATCATAGTGAAGGCTTTTTGCACGGAGGTTTCATTGCCGTCGTGCTTGAACCGGTTCCCGTTCGCGGAGGCTATAACCAGGGGTTTCACTCCGCTCTGAACGACGGCCGGGAACTGGCCCATCGCTGACTTACCGGCAGCGAGAGTTATCCCGGCGACCGCGCCATTTCTCATGAATTCACGACGTCTGATCTTTTTGCTCATTGGGTTCCATTCAAGAAGTTTAGAGTTCAAGCTTTAGCTTGTGGCTACGCCGGCACACATCAGGCATTGACCCGGTCAACTAGAGATCCCATTTCTTCCCATAGTCCAGTATC
This sequence comes from Pyrinomonadaceae bacterium, assembly GCA_046261995.1. GTDB lineage: Bacteria > Acidobacteriota > Blastocatellia > Pyrinomonadales > Pyrinomonadaceae > PSRF01. Next base: position 128,545 of record JBHENP010000003.1, on the reverse strand, counting down.
GGATACTTCTTCCACATCGTTTTGGCCCGTTAATAACCAACCTGTTCAAGAAACTCCCGAGCGCTTGACCACGGCCAATCCTGCCAATGCTCAACATACCCGTGGTGTACGGCGTTATGGTGCACGTAATTCAAAGTAGCCAGGAAGTGGCGTTCGGACTTCATGGCGCGCTCAAAGCAGTTGTGCCACACTTTTCGTCCGCGACGGTCATCCTCCCCATTCCATTTAAACGATGAGCGTCCATGGAATTGCCCCAGCCCGCGCCGCAATTCTGCAATTCGTTCCGTTTTGATTAGAGCGTGATAGTGATTCGGGAGTATACACCACGCATAAATCTGCGAACAAAACTCTTCGCAGATTTGAATCACTGATGTTTCGCATTCCGTCATCCGTTCCGCAGTGGTGCCGATGACTGCTCTATGTTCGTAACACGTCGAGGAGATTAGGTATTGACGAGCCCCATCGAAATCCAGGTGAGGCGGAGAGTGCCAGGGAAGATGTCGCGACTGACGAAGTGCTAGTGCTTCCTGCTTCTGTACGTTTGTGAGTTTACGCCAGTTGTACATTGAGTCGTGAGGAGCGCGGTGGGCGCGCAGCAAGCTAAAGCTCGAACTCTGAACTGCTTGAACTTTAAACTGCTTGAATCATCAGCGCAAGCTTTCTTTAATCCGCTCGGCAGTCTTAGCTCCAATGCCGTCGACCAGTCCCAGACCGCCGCTATCGACGAATTTTTTTAATTCAGGCAGCGATGACACTTTGAACTTCTGATGAAGAGTAGCCGCAGTCTTTGGGCCAATTCCGGGAATCTCAAGCAAGTCCAGTACGGTCGCGGGTGTCTCTGTCGTGATTCGTTCCCACGCGTCGAAGGTGCCACGGTCAAGCAGTTCGACAACCTTTCCCGCGATAGCCTTGCCCACCCCGGGAATGTTCTGCAACCCAGCAACACCCTCATTGGCGGCAATTGTCTTCAACGGTGTGGGCCATGTTTCGATGGCTTCACCCGCATTGCGATAAGAACGCAGTCGGAATGGATCGTCGCCGCGAACCTCCATCAGTGCCGCCAGGCGGTAGAAACTCCGGGCGATGGCTGGGTTATCCATGAGCGGATTATGCCACGATCATTGTGCCCGTTCCTTTGTCGGTGAAAATCTCGGATAGGAGGGCATTGCGCTTTGTCCCGCTGATAACGTGTGCGCTGTGGACACCGCGTCGCAGCAGCTCAGAAATGTTTTGGAGTTTGGGAATCATTCCGCCCGTGGCGCTCCCGTCGTTGACCAGGGCATCGGCCTGACCCGCAGTCAGTTGTGAGAGCTTTGTTGCCGGGTCGCCAGCCCGCAGATAAATGCCATCGACATCAGACAGCAGAATCAGTTTCTCCGCCTTAAGTTGAATGGCAATTTCGGCCGCGATGGTGTCCGCATTGATATTGAATACCGTACCTTCGGCGTCGGCTCCCAACGAAGAGATAACGGGAAGGTAGCCCTCCCTCAGCAAGACCATCAGCAAACGGGCATTGATCTCCACTACGTCGCCAACGTGACCAAAATCGATGTGCGACCGCTCGCCGGTTTCGCGATTGAGAATCTCCTTTGCCGGTCGGCGTTCAGCATGGACTATGTTTCCATCGATTCCGGACAGCCCAACGGCTTCAATACCTCTATTACGCAACGCGGAAAGAATGTCTATATTGATGGTGCCGGCAAAAACCATCTTCGCCATCTCGAGTGTCGCGTCATCGGTCACGCGACGTCCGTTGATGATGGTTTGCTCTATGCCCATGCGCGACGCCAACTCGCTCAACTGCTTTCCGCCCCCGTGCACGACGCAAATGCGTATGCCGACCTGATGAAGCAACGCCAGTTCCTCAGCCAGCGAGCTCAGGTTGTTCAAATCCTCAGTCGCCTTACCAGAAAGTTTGACGACAAAAGTCTGACCCTTGAAACGCTGAATATAGGGCAGTGCCTCGCGTAGTAGATCGAGGCGTAACTGACTGCCGACTTCATGTGTTGCTTCGCTCATGTCAATCAATAAAAGAATACCCGCAAAACGAGCCGCGGATTTTTCGCGGATAAACGCGGATCAGGAAGAAAAAAGCTGAACCGAGTTCCTGAGTCGTTTCTACGATCCTTAATCTTGCCTGCCATGAGGTCTTATCCGCGCGAAACCGCGTTAATCCGCGGCCCATCTATTTCTGTCTTTCATCAACTCAACGAGAATCGCTTTCTGCACGTGCAAACGATTCTCCGCTTCGTCGATCACCACTGATGCTGGGGAGTCGATTACACCATCGGTCACAATCACATTGCGCCTCACCGGCAGGCAATGCATGAAAATCCCGTTACGCGTGCGCGCCATCTTCACTTCATCCACAATCCACTTCGTACGATACTCCGCCCGCTCGGCAAGGTCCCTATCCGGCGCCCCGTAGAACTGTTTGGCGCCCCAGCTCTTCGCGTAAACAACCTCAGCGCCGTCAACCGCCTCGTCAATGTCGTTCGTTATCTGCACAATGCCGCCCGCTCCCAGGGCCCTTTGGCTAATTGTTTCCATCAACTTCTCGTCCAGGTCGTAACCTACAGGATGCGCAATCACGACGTCATGGCCCATCTGGGCGGCAGCCAGAGCAAAACTGTTAGGGACGGCCATCGGCAGCGGCTTAGGGTGCCACGCCCAGGTCAGCACCACTCTCTTTTTGCCTTCGCCGAGCTTTTCTCGAATCGTCATCATGTCGGCCAACGCCTGGCAGGGATGATGCATTGCGGACTCAAGATTGATAATCGGTACTTCTGAGTGCTTTGCGAAAGCGTTAATTACCGGATCTAACCGATCGTCGCTCCAATCTTTCATGGCGGCAAACGTCCTAACACCGATAGCCACACCGTAGCGACCCAGTACCCGCACAAACTCCGCCAGGTGTTCTGTCTTATCGCCGTCCATCACTGCGCCTTCGCGGTGTTCGAGTGTCCAACTGGTCCCGCCCGGTTCGAGGACTACTGCATTTCCACCCAATTCGTAGACACCTACCTGCATTGAGGCGCGCGTGCGCAAGCTGGGATTGAAGAAAACCAGAGCCACTGAACGGCCGGTCAACGGCCTCGAGGTGTCGGTCCCTTTTTTGAACCGCAGCGCCGCATCAATCAAGCTTTCCAGTTCTTCGCGGGAGTAATCGACAGTATTGAGAAAGTTTTTCATGCCTTCGAAGACTCAGTTCACGCTGCACGTCGTGATCGTTGAACGACAAACACGATCCACGAAACGACACCAACGGCACTAAATGGAGACCTCATTCGTGTTAATTCGTGTCATTTCGTGGATCGTTTTACTGCGGCTTGTATTGTCCCAACCGACTCGAGCAACGTGCCGGTAGCGAAGTTAAGCGCTCGCCACAGCAGACTTGGACATGATTGCCCGAAAGAATCCTAACAAACTGATCAGAAACCAGAACGCCTCCATCAGAAACGCCGCCAGGTTGAAGTCAAATACCAGCGAAACCATTACCAGAAATGCGCCGATCGCGTTCAGCAACGAGTAAGCGGGCGCGGAGCTGCGCAGCTTGTTGAGCTGTAACAGCAAATAGGCAATTACGATCAGCACAACTCCGGCGAATCCGGCTAGATCAAACCAACTGAGATTCACATTAATCCTCCCTCTAGAACAGGAATTTCACGCAAAGACGCAAAGTGAGCAAAGACGCAAAGTCGATACTTCGTCCTCTTTGCGTCTTTGCTCACTTTGCGTCTTTGCGTGATGAACTCAGTTTAGCAATCACGGTCTTAAGCTCGTCTATGAAGAGGTCTATCTCCGCGCGCTTGAGGCATAGGGCCGGCAAGAGCCGCAACACCTTTGGGTCACTCGAGGTGCCGGTAATCACCTTTCGCTCCAGCAGACCCAGATGAATCGCCGCCGCTTTATCTTCGAACTCCAGACCAAGCAAGAAACCCAGACCTCGCACCTCGGTCACCTGTGGTATCTCGGTAATTCGCTTGCGCAGATGTGCTTCAACCATCTTTACATTTTCCAGCATTGAATCGTGTTCGATTGCTTCCAGCGTTGCGTTAACCGCGGCCATGGCAATCATGCCGCCGCCAAAGGTGGTACCCAGATCGTTCTCCTTGATATGCGAGGCGATTTTTTCTGAAACCAAACAGGTGCCAACCGGAATGCCGCTACCCAGCGCCTTAGCAAGTGTGATTAAGTCGGGGACAATTCGACCGCCCGCTTCGCTGCCGGCAAAAAACCACTCGCCGGTGCGACCGACGCCCGTTTGGACCTCGTCATAAATCAACACGATCCCCCGTTCGTCGCAGATTTTTCTCAGATCACGAAAGAACGTCGGCGGGGCCGTGCGGACACCTGCCATGGACTGAATCGGTTCCAGCATGATTGCCGCCACCGTCTCGTCCGCCAACTTGCGCACCGATTGTATGTCGCCAAACTCAGCTTGCAGATGGCCTGGCACATTCGGCTTACCCAGTTCGCGATACTTTCCCAGAAAGGAGGCGCTGATAGCATCGGCAGTGCGTCCATGAAAACCGCCGGAGAAGGTGATTATGTTTTCCCTGCGCGTGGCGAGGCGCGCCATGCGCATCGCGTTCTCATTAGCCTCAGTTCCAGAGTTGCAAAAGAAGACTTTAGTGAGCGACTCCGGGGCAATGGAGATGAGTTTCTCCGCGGCTCGCGCGCGCACCTGCGAATAGACCAGGTTCGAGTAGAAGAGGAGTGTTTTCGCCTGCTCAACAATCGCTGCTACAACATGCGGATGTGAATGGCCGGTTCCCGCTACCGCATGACCGCCATAGAGGTCCAGATATTTCTGACCATCGCTGGCGTAAAGCCAGACACCTTCGCCACGCTCGGCGACTATCGGCATTTTCTTGTAAGTCGCGAGCTGAAACTGATCTTCCAGCGCAGTCACTTCCGTTAGTTGTCCTGGTTGTGCTCTCATTTGAGTTCCATAGATCTAATCTCAGAGTCAGGCAGGCGGCTAGATCCCGCCTGTTATCCTGCCCTTGTTCCGTCGGGAATCTCTTTTTCCGGTACCGCCAGCACGGGCGTCAATCCATCGGCATAACCGATGTCAAAGAGCATGCCCTCTGAGTTTTGGCCCATCATCTTCCTCGGCTCCAGGTTTACTACGAACAATGCCTGCTTACCTACGATCTCTTGCGGATTTTCCCGCTCCTGTTTCATTCCCGCTAGGATGGTTCGATGAACATTCCCAAGCGCGACTGTCAGCTTCAGCAGTTTGTCAGAGCCAGTCACGTCTTCGACTGACAGGATAGTGCCGACGCGAATGTCGATCTTGTCGAGATCGGCAATCGTGATCGTTGGTTTGATAGGAGCAATTGTTAGTCTAGTGCCTCTCAATGACTTTACGGTTTGGTTTCGTGCGGCTTCGTGTGATTTCGTGGATCGAGTTTTGCCCGAGGGATGACACGATCCACGAAATCGCAGGAAATCGCACGAAACTCAAAGCGCCTTTCCATCATTCATGAAACTAACGAACATGCTTGATGTTGTATATTGTCGGCCCGATCATGGATTCGTACCCATCAACATTAAGCCTGTTCTCTCATCGAGCCCAAACATCAGATTCATATTCTGCACTGCCTGCCCTGCCGCCCCTTTGACAAGATTATCGAGAGCAGAGAAGACGACCACCTGACGCCCACGTGTTGCAAAACCAAGATCGCAGAAGTTTGTAGTCTTGACCCAGTTAATGTCCGGGGATCCTTTCACGATTCGGATAAAAAAAGAACCTTCATAGAAGTCATCGAAAACGGACCGCACTTCGTCGTCATTCATTTCTTGCCTGGTTTCGACATAGATGGAGGCAAAGATTCCGCGCGCCACGGGAAGGGAATGCGTCATGAAAACAAGTTCGCTGTTCCAGTTTCCAACCGCCCGCAGCTCCTGCTCTACCTCCGGCACGTGCTGATGAGTAAATGGCTTATAGGCGTAGAACGAATTCATTCGCTGGGGATGATGCGTGTTTGCGGCTGCTTTTGCGCCGGAACCGGAAGAGCCGGTTTTGGCATCGACTACCACGCGACCCTCAATAAGGTCGCCCGCCACGAGCGGTGCCAAACCGAGCAAAGTTGCGGTGGCAAAGCATCCGGGATTGCTGATTAACCGCGCGTTCCTAATCGCCTCCCGATTTGTTTCGGTAAGACCGTAAATAAACTCGGCTTGAGTGTCCATGGCTGTGTGCTCACGCTTGTAGTGCTGCTCAAACTCCGTTTGGTCCCGCAGCCGAAAGTCGCCAGATAGATCGATTACTTTAACGTTTGACGGCAGACGCGGTGCAATCTCCATAGCCTGTCCATGGGGCAAGGCGAGGAACGCACAATCGAGATCCGTCAGGGTCTCGAGATCCTCAGGCACCTTGCTGAGTTTCAAATCCGTCAGGCCGTGAAGACCTCGATGCACTTCGCTCACGGATTTTCCAGCGTGTTCGTTAGCAGTAACGAGAGCAATCTCGGCGTTCGGATGCGGCAGCAGGATGCGCAGCAGTTCTGAGCCACCGTAACCGGAGCCGCCGAAAATTCCCACTCGTATCGTGCTCGTCATCATCATTCACTTTTACTTAGGCCCTGTCCGTGCGAAACTGAATCCGAAGGCGCGCTTCTACAGCAGTCGCGGATCACTTATCGCCGGCCACGAAACGAAAAAAACCAATGAGGTGAATGCAGCCGATGCTCAATCGTTACGCTCCCTTTCCCTTCCTTACTTTAGGGATAGTTTTCATGGCTCTCGGCGCTTCCGGTCAACGCACATTTTTCTACGTGGGCATCGTCTTTCTCGTGCTGGCGCTGGTCATGTTTCTCAAGATCCGTAAGCGCAACTAAACGCCGGCCTCAACCAGTTCCCGCGCTCCCACCGCTTCTACCTTCGACTTGATTAGCTCGAAGAGAAGGGCACTATGCCGTTTTGCATTTGCAGCTCGAATGCCAAATTCTTTTTGGATGTAATCCTCACCCATTTGTGAATCCGTTACCGACCCGGAAATTACATCGATTTCGATTCCTCGTTTGCGCAGCAATTCAATGCCACCCCATGCCCCCACGTAGTCCGAAGCGCAGAAGATGATCGCCGCGGTTGCCGCTCGCAATTCAATGTCGTCAAAGATTGATTCGACTGAATATCCGCCCAGAATTCCGTCACCCAATTCAAGTACGATCAGATCGGGCGAGCTTTCATTAAGCTTGGAAATGATCGCTTTGGCGACGGGTGAGAGATCGCCCGCATCGACGGTTGAGGGAAGTCCGCAATCGAGAAAACTTGCGGTCGCGATAGCTCCATGATCAGCCATGTTCAACGTGTCGCGCAGGCAGGCGACTCCTGAGAGTTTACCGGCCGCCACCCGGAGGCCGGCGCGAGTGGCCTGCTTTATCAGCTCAGCAGCGGCGTAGGTCTTGCCGCTATTCATGCTTGTTCCTGCAACCAGGACGATTGGCGCTGTCTCACCCAGAGTTGAACGAAGAGGCAATGCGGCGTCCCCAATGTTAAGTGCCTGCCCGTTTTCATCACAGACCACGCCGATCACTTCAACTTTAATCGCATCGCCCAGGCTGGAGTGATGTCCCGTACAGTAACCGATAACGCCTCCCAGGCTGAGCAGATGAAGTTGATCGCCGGCATTGACGGTCTGAGGCACGTCCCCAACAAACCCTTTCAGGGCACGTCGTCGACCCAGTACTCCGATGACCACATCGCCCGGATTGATCTTGGCCAACCTTCCGGTCGGCAGTTCAAGCATGTTGTAAGTGGCGCTATCGGTTAGCGTGCGCACGGCGATAACGTCGCCCGCCTGCGGCGTATTGGTAGCGTTCGTAACGGCTACTGTTCGCGCCAGGCCAAGCGGAGAGGTGGCCGACCCAAGCTTGTCAGCTTCGACGATTCGGACGACGGCATAATGTGTGGTTATTGTTTCGTTGGTGTTGTTCATCTAATTGTTACCTCTGTTTCGCTGTCTCAATCTCAGGGCGTTCAGTTTTATGAACCCTTCCGCGTCGCGCTGGTTGTAGACCGAATCGGCCTCGAAAGTTGCCAGCTTTTCGCTGTAGAGCGAGTAAGGGGACCGCCTCCCGACTGTGAGGGCGTTACCGCGATAGAGTTTCAGACGCGCGTCACCGGTAACTTTTCTTTGCGTCGCGTCAACCATCTCTCGCAACAACTCAAACTCGGGTGCAAACCAGAACCCGTAATAAACGCTCTCCGCAAATTTCACTCCCAGGGAATCGCGCAAGTGCATCACTTCGCGGTCGAGCGTAATCGATTCGAGCGCCCGGTGTGCGGCCAGCAGGATTGTTACCCCTGGCGTTTCATAAACGCCGCGTGACTTCATTCCCACGAAGCGGTTCTCTACGAGATCCACGCGGCCGATGCCGTGCTCCCCACCAATTCTGTTTAAGTTCTCGAGCAGGGAAACTGGATCCATCCCCTGACCATTCACGGCCACCGGTTCGCCTTTGTCGAATGAAATCTCCACATACTCAGCCTGGCCCTTTGCATTTTCCGGAGACTTCGTAAGTTGAAAAATGTTCTCCGGCGCCTCAGCCCAGGGATCCTCCAGGATTCCGCCCTCATAGGAAACGTGCATCAGATTGCGATCAGTCGAATAGGGTTTCGCGTGCGTTGCAGTGACCGGAATCTTGTGTTCCTGTGCATAAGCAATCAGGTCGCTGCGTCCCTTGAATTCCCATTCACGCCACGGAGCTATCACTTTGATGTCAGGTTCAAGTGCGTAATACGTCAATTCAAAACGCACCTGATCGTTCCCCTTGCCGGTAGCGCCGTGCGCTACGGCATCCGCTTTCTCTTTGCGCGCGATCTCGATCTGGCGTTTTGCTATCACAGGGCGAGCGAGGGAAGTGCCCAGCAAATAAACACCCTCATACACTGCGTTTGCCTTGATGGCAGTCCAGACGTATTCGCGGACGAACTCGTCGCGCAGGTCTTCCACGTAGAGTTTCGAAGCACCCGTTGCGAGCGCCTTGGCCTCCAGGCCCTCCATTTCTTCACCCTGGCCTACGTCCGCGCAATAACAAACAACCTCGCAGCCGTATTGCTCCTTCAACCAGCGCAGCATGACCGACGTATCAAGCCCACCGGAATATGCTAAGACGATCTTACGGATCTTGTTTTCTTTATCGTTCATGATTTATTGACTGTTCTTTGAACTTTGTGCTTTGTACTTTGTGTTTTTGTACTTAGTCCTTTCATTGAAACCAAAGTACAAAGCTCAAAGCTGCAAGTACTAAGTTCTTTTATGCAAACAACTCCCAGACCTTCTTAATCGCGACCCGCTGTGCTTTCGGGTCATTGACCGCAATGAAGATCGTGTCCTCGCCGGCGATTGTTCCCACAATTTCCTCAATCGCTGCGCCGTCGATGTTGACGGCCACGGCGGACGCGAGCCCGGGCTCAGTACGCGCCACAACTAGACTCTCGCCCGCCATATCGAGACTCAAGAGCCCTCGAGCCGCGGCTCCATTTGCGCGCGGCACCGTATAATGGCCGTGATGTTTTACGACTCCCAACTCCTCCAGATCGCGCGACACACTCGACTGCGTCGCCGGTACACCCGCCCTTTCTAGCAGCGACTTAAGCTCCTCCTGGGTGCTAATAGGCTTGGCGCGTATCAAACTTAGAATCCGCCTTTGCCTCGTATCTTTCTTCATACTGTTATTTTCGGCCTCGTCTCCGGTTATGCATTGAACTTGCATAACAGATGCATAGATGCATAAACTAGCACTTAGGGATGCTTGGCGTCAACTTGAGGAGGTGCTGTCAGAACTACCCCTTTAGCGGCAGAAGCTGCCGAATTAGCCACAGCAACTAGGTGCTGTGGGTAAACTGAATCAACCACCCTGCGATAACATGACGACGCGAGGACGGAGGACCGAATTGAGCGATTCTAAAAACTTGTGGGGAGGTCGATTCACTGGCGAAGCGGATCAAGGCTTTGTTGATTTCAACCGCTCGTTTGGTTTCGACCGCAGATTATTTGCGGCTGATGTGCGCGCCAGTATCGCGCACTGCAACGGCCTGGTGAGTGCAGGCGTACTAACCGGCGCGGAAGGGAAGAAGATTAAGGGCGAGCTTCAAACCATTCTCGACAGCGGCATAGCCGACGCCGGCTATTTCGACAACCTTGAATTCGAGGACGTTCATTCGTTTGTGGAGTCACGCCTGGTGGAGTTGATCGGGGACCCGGGACGAAAACTGCACACCGGGCGGAGCCGAAATGATCAGGTCGCTACAGATCTTAGGCTTTGGTTGCGAGAAGCGATAGACGAACTGGTCCGACGCGTGGTTGCAACTCAAAGGGCTCTGTTGGATCTGGCTGAGTCGCAGCCGGGCGCCGTGCTTCCGGGTTACACACACTTGCAACGAGCACAGCCGATACTTTTTGCACATTGGTGTCTGGCTTACTTCGAAATGCTGTCGCGTGATCGCGAGCGCCTCGGGGATTGTCGCAGACGGGTGAACGTTTTGCCCCTCGGTTCCGCGGCACTGGCCGGAACTTCTTATCCTATCGATCGTGAGTCCGTCGCGCGCGAGTTAGGCTTTGACAGCGTGTCACGCAACAGTATTGACGCGGTGAGCGATCGTGATTTCTGTGTGGAGTTCGTAAGTGCGTCTTCACTGATCATGGTTCACCTTTCTCGTTTGGCGGAAGATGTCATCCTCTACTCGACTACTGAATTTGGTTTCTTCGAATTGAGTGATGCGGTGGCTTCCGGCTCGAGCCTGATGCCGCAAAAGAAGAATCCCGACTCGATGGAGCTTGTGCGTGGCAAGGCCGGCCGGGTCTTCGGCCACGGCACGTCCCTGCTCACCATGTTGAAAGGCTTGCCCCTCGCATACAACAAAGACATGCAGGAAGACAAGGAACCCGTCTTTGATTGCTTTGACACGGTTAGCGCCTGTCTCGGGGTCACCGCAACGGTGCTGCGCAATCTCAGCGTTAACGAGGAACGCACGCGTGACGCCGCTGCCACCGGTTACATGAATGCCACGGAGCTGGCAGATTATCTCGTGCGCAAAGGAATGCCTTTTCGCGAAGCCCACGAGACAGTAGGAAGGATAGTTGTGCAGGCGATCGCGCGTGGGATTGAACTGCAGGCGCTATCCCTTGAGGAAATGCGGTCTGCGTCGCCGCTGATTGATGAAGACGTATTTGTCGCACTCTCATTGGAACGAACGCTTGAGACAAAGTCACAAATCGGGGGCACCTCACCTGAATGCGTTGATGATGCTCTAGCCGCAGCCCGCAAGTTTCTGACAGGCTAATTTGGGTATCAACATACTTGACTCAATGCCCGGCACGGCTTTGCCGCCGCACATCCGGCGGCAGAGCCGTGCCGGGCGTTGAGTCAAGTTGTTGGTACCCAAATTTGAAAGCTCTGGAAAAAAGTGAGCCACTAAACCGCACGAAATTGAGGCGTAATTCGTGTGATTTCGTGGATCGTTTGTTGACAATTCCCGGCGCTCTGCGTTAGATCAACCTGCGATTTCAATCCTTCCCAAATGAAGGCTTTTCCATGAAAACCTCTCGACGCAATTTCATCAGGACCACAGGTCTGGCTGCAGCTGTTGTCGCACTACCTGCACTTCCCCATTGGGTTAAGCAAGTTGATGCAGCAGACGCCGCTTTGGCGGCGGCGGTAGACAAAAACGCGCTTGCTGATATCGCGCTCAGTATTGCGCGCAAGCTCGGCGTGACTTACGCCGACATAAGGATAAACCGCTATCGCAACGAGCAGATCTCCACTCGTGAGAAGCAGGTGCAAAATGTTTCGCGCAGCCAGAATTTCGGATTTGGTGTGCGCGTGCTCTTCAAAGGCACCTGGGGTTTTGCTTCCAGCCGCGATGTGTCTCCTGAGGAAGTGCGCCGCCTTACGCGACAGGCCGTAGACATCGCGCGCGCAAATTCCGTCTACCAGCGAAAGCGAGTGACCATGGCGCCGGCGTCGAAAGTTGTTGCGAACTGGAAGAGCGCTTTTGAGAAAGATCCTTTTGACGTAGCCATTTACGACAAGATTCAGTTTCTCCTGAAGATGAATGAGCAAGCGATGAAGACCGAGGGTGTGAACTTTGTCAGCTCCTCGATGGGCTTTGTAAACGAACAGAAATTCTATGCCTCAACCGACGGCTCGCGTATCGAGCAGTACATCATTCGGGCGAATCCGAGTTTCAGTGTGACGGCTGTCAACCGCTCAACAGGCGATTTTCAGTCGCGATCTGACTTTGGCGGACCGCAGGGGATGGGCTACGAATACATGGAAAAGTACCCGTGGCTCAAAGAAGCGGAGCGGGCGGGTCACGACGCGGTGGCCAAACTCAAGGCGAAGCCGATCGAGCCTGGGAAGTATGACCTGGTGCTGCATCCGTCGCATCTGTGGTTAACCATACACGAGTCAGTGGGCCATCCGACGGAACTCGATCGCGCGCTGTGGTGGGAAGCCGACTATGCCGGAACCAGTTTCTTAACGCCGGACAAGACCGGCAAGCTTCAGTTCGGATCCAAGATTGTGAACTTCGTTGCCGATCGAACTCAGCGCAGCGGACTGGCGACGGTTGGATACGATGACGAAGGTGTTCCCGGGCAACAATGGCATCTGATTAAGAATGGGCTTTTCGTTGACTGGCAAACCACGCGTGACCTGGCTCAGATGTCACCCGGCAAAAAGTCCTACGGCTGTTTACACGCCGATAGTTGGGGCAGCATCTCCTTTCCACGTATGCCAAACGTCTCACTGAAGGCGGCCCCGGGCAACACGAGCATGGACGACCTGGTCGCGGGAGTCGAGAAGGGAATTCTCATTTACGGCGATGGCAGTTATTCAATCGATCAGCAACGTTATAACTTCCAGTTCGGCGGCCAGACATTTTGGGAGATCAAGAACGGAAAGGTGGGCCCAATGGTTCGAGATGTCGCCTATCAGTCGCGGACGACAGACTTCTGGAACTCGTGCGATGGATTGGGGGGACAAGCGACTTACGAAATCCGCGGCAGCTTTAACGATGGTAAGGGAGAGCCGGGACAGTCAAATGCCGTCAGTCACGGTTGCCCGGTAGCGCGTTTTCGTCAGGTGAATGTTCTCAACACCGCCGCCAGGTAAGTTGCTTTCTCTTCGTGCAGTTTCGTTTGATTCATGGATCCTCCCAGGCGTTGGCTAAGACTCGATCCACGAAATCACACGAAACTGCACGAAAAAACTATCGCAATTGAGAAGTACAAACTTCAGACTTAACTGAGTTCAATGTGGGAGAGGCTCGATGTTAATCACTGAAAAGGAAGCTCGCGAGCTGACAGACAAAGTGCTCGGCTACGTGAAAGCTGACGATGCGGTTGTCAGTGTCGGCAGCGAAAACTATTCGCACCTCCGTTTCGCAGCCAACGCTTTTACTACCAGCGGGTCCCGAGAGAATACGACTGTCGGGGTGACGGTTTGGATCGACAAGAAACGCGGCTCGTCGTCCACTAACGAAATCGACGACGAATCGCTTCGAGCCGCTGTTGCTCAGGCGGAAAGCCTCGCACGCATTTCACCCGTAGACCGTGAATATCTGCCAACCCTCGATCAGCAGACGTATAAGCCGGTGGCTGGTTACGCCGAGAGCACTTCAAATATTTCACTACAGGATCGCGCGCGCGCGATCAACGATGTCATTGCGAGTTGTGAAAAGGCCGGCGTGGTCGGCGCGGGTTTTCATCAAGCCCGTGGCACGGCGGCGGCGACAGCTACCAAAAACGGAAATTTCAACTATTCGCGTTCCAGTTTGGTCAGCTTATCAACCACGGCGCGCACCCCCGACGGCGGCAGCTCAGGCTACTTCCTGAGAAATCATTTCGATGTGGCGAAGCTCGACGTCAAACGCGTCGCGAGTGAGGCAATTCGCAAGGCGCTCGAGTCGCGCCAACCGCGTACATTAGAACCGGGCGTTTACCCGGCGATTCTGGAGCCGCAAGCAGTTGCCGACCTGCTCTCAGGTCTTGTGTTTGGCTTTGACGCACGCAGCTCCGACGAGGGACGTAGCCCATTTTCCGCGCCAGGCGGGAAGACGAAGCTGGGCCAGAAGATCTTTGATCAGCGGATCAACGTCTACAGCGACCCATGGAATCCTGAGTTACCTGGTTCGGCAAGCGCGCAGGGGGGTATCCCCGCGGAAAAGATCTACCTGGTACGGAATGGCGTATTGGAAAATCTGATCTACTCACGCTTCTGGGCGAAGGAAAAAGGCAAGGAGCCGACTCCGGGACCGGTAAACAACATCATGGAAAGTTCCGAGCGTCCTTCGTCGCTCGAGGAGATGATTAAAGCTACTGATCGCGGAATTCTCCTTGGGCGATTCTGGTATATCCGCGGAGTAGATCCTCGGACGGCGCTGCAAACCGGATTGACTCGCGACGGCATCTGGTACATCGAGAACGGCCGGGTGCAGTATCCGGTAAAGAACTTTCGGTTCAATCAAAGCTTGATGGAACTACTGGCGCCTGGGAATATCGAGATGATCGGCGTGCCAGAGCGAGTAGGGAGCGCCGAGGGGCAAGGGGGAAGCTCTGCGCTATTGCCGGCGCTAAAGGTCAAGAAGTTTCACTTCACGTCGCAGTCGGAGGCGGTGTAAAAAAACTGAAAGCAGCATTTTCCATTTCTCATTTTTTATGATGGGACTCGAGCGATGCGGTGTCGCGCAGCGCCACCTGGAACCAGTTCTTTTACGAAGGCGACCTTCATAACACTCCGTCCGATTATGATTTGAGATCTCAAATCTGAGATCTCAGATCCTGGGAGTGAATCACTTCTTCCGAGACTTTTTGGGCTTGGGCGAGGGCGAGGGGGAAGGTGAGGGCTTCGTCGCCGCGCCGGCCGCTTCCGGCTGGACAGTTTCCTGATAGATATACCTTCCATCCTGCAGCTTCAAAATCACCGCTGGTTTCACTGCGTTACGCTCCGAATCCATACTGATGAATCCGGTTATGCCTGAAAAATTCTTAGTTTGTGCCAGCGCGTTCCGCAGTTTTTCTCCTTCAGTCGTCCCGGCCCGTTCGATGGCTTCGGCCAGAAATCGCATCGCATCATAAGCGAGAGCCGCATGCGCATCGGGTGTGAGATTCGCATAATGCTGTTTGTAGTCGTGCACAAACTTCTGAATCGCCGGTGACGGGTCGTCGGCTGAATAGTGATTTGAGATGTAAGAGCCGTTTATCGAATCGCCGGCTAGCTGCCAGAGCTCAGGGGCGTCCCAACCGTCACCGCCCAGCAGCGGTTGGGTTATTCCCAGCTGGCGTGCCTGTTTTGAGATGACCGCGATGTCCCCGTAGTATCCGGGAAGATAAATGACGTCAGGCTTGACCTCGCTAATCGAGCTCAACTGACCTTTGAAATCCGTATCACCCTGAGTGTACGACTGGCTTGTGACGACGCGGCCTCCAAGCTTGGAAAAGCTGAGCTCAAAAAAGTCTGTCAGGTCGCGGCTGTAGGGCGAATTGAAATCGAGCATGATAGCTGCCGTCTTCGCCTGCAGACTGTTGTAGGAGAATTTCGCCATCACCTCACCCTGAAACGGGTCAATGAAACAAGCGCGGAAAATGTAGTCACCAATCTGCGTAACCGCGGGATTGGTGGAGGACGGCGAGATCATCGGGACCTTAGCAGACTGTGCAGTGGGTCCGGCGCCTAAACTGCTGCCCGAAATTCCTCCGGCGATGAGTGCAATAACTTTGTCCTGCCGGATGAGTTTGTTAACCACAGTCGCCGCGCGCTCCGGGCTGCCCTCATCATCTTCGATGACGATGTCGATCTTGCGGCCATTGATTCCTCCGGCCTGATTAATTTCGTCAGCGGCCATGAGCGCGCCATTTTTTGCGGATTGTCCAAAATTAAAAGTGGGTCCTGAGAGATCGCCGAAGTAGCCTATTTTAATCGTGCTTCGCTCTCGGGTATCGCCGGGTGGCTGCTGACTTGCACACGAAGGGGCAACTGCCGTAAGAGCAGCGCCGGCCAGGATCAGGAGAACGAATTTTGCTGTCCTTTCTGATTTGCGAATTGACGGGTTTTGCTTGTACACAGAGTAGACGGGCAGAACCTCAGATCATTCCCCGAGGTAGGCTTCCTTAATGCGGGGGTCCGCGGCAAGTTCTTTGGATGGCCCTTCCATGACTATTCTGCCGGTCT
The DNA here is from genome assembly GCA_046261995.1 of Pyrinomonadaceae bacterium. Lineage (GTDB taxonomy): Bacteria > Acidobacteriota > Blastocatellia > Pyrinomonadales > Pyrinomonadaceae > PSRF01. Next base: position 112,358 of record JBHENP010000003.1, on the reverse strand, counting down.
CCAGAACATAGGCACGATCAGAATGGCCCAGGGCCGCGTGGGCGTTCTGTTCGACCAGCAGAATGGTGGTCCCTTTGCCCCGAATCTCGTCGATTGCTTCAAAGATCGTGTGCACGACCAGGGGAGCCAGTCCCAACGATGGCTCATCCAGGAGCAGTAGCCGAGGGTTTGACATGAGCGCGCGGCCCATCGCGAGCATTTGCTGTTCACCACCTGAGAGAGTCCCGGCCTTCTGCGATTCGCGTTCTTTGAGTCGCGGAAACATTTTGAAAGCGCGCTCCATGTCGGCGGCGATCTTACGTCTGTCTTTGTTCAGGTAGGCTCCCATCTGAAGGTTCTCACGCACTGAGAGGTTCGCAAAAACGCCTCGCCCTTCTGGAGACATGGAAATACCGCGAGCCACGAGCTTGTGAGTGGGGTTGCCGCTAATGTCATTGCCTTCGTAGATAACGCGGCCCAGGCGCGGCTCGAGCAGGCCGGTGATCGTACGAAGCGTCGTAGTCTTGCCCGCGCCGTTCGCCCCAATCAGGGTTACTACTTCGCCTTGCTCAACGTGCATGGAAATGCCGGTGAGCGCTTCAATGGCGCCGTAGTTCACGGAAACGTTTTCTAAAGTAAGCATAAAAGCTGTCAGTGGTCAGTGGTCAGTTGTCAGTGGTTCGTGTTTACAACGGACTACGGACAACTGACTACTGACATTTAATCACCAAGATAAGCCTCAATCACCTTTGGATCGTTTTTTATTTCATCGGGAAGTCCGAGAGCGATTGATTTGCCGTAGTCAACAACCTGGATTCTCTCGCACACGCCCATGACAACTTTCATGTTGTGTTCGACCAGCAGGATTGTCAGACCAAAACGGTCGCGAATCTGCTGAATGAGTTTCATCAAGTCTTCCTGTTCGGAAGGGTTCATGCCGGCCGCCGGCTCGTCCAGCAGCAAAAGCTTGGGACGGGTTGCCAGTGCTCTTACGATCTCCAGGCGACGTTGGCTCCCATAGGGCAAGCTGGTTCCCCCTTCGTCTCTGAACCGGTCCAGATCAAAAATTGCCAGCAAGTCCATGCAGTAATCCCGATGCTCCTCTTCGTCACGCATGAAACGCGGCGTGCGTAGGACTGCATCGATGAGCGTCTGGTCAGTGTGGATATGACAGGCCGTCATAACATTGTCGAGCACACTCATACTCGGGAAGAGACGTATGTTTTGAAATGTGCGCGACACGCCACGCCCGGCGATTTCATAAGGGCGCAAGCCGTCCAGGCGCTTTCCTTCAAAATAAATCTCGCCGGAGGTCGGTTTGTAGACGCCCGTAAGCAAATTAAATATCGTGGTCTTGCCCGCGCCGTTAGGTCCAATCAATCCGTAGATCTCACCCTGGGTGACGCCCATGTCAAGCTCGTTAACGGCACACAATCCGCCGAATAGGATGGTGGCTTTTTCAGTCTTCAGCAGTGGCTTGTTGTTAGGCTGCCCGGGGGTGTTAACACCGGAGTGGGTAGTCGCGTTTGTGCTCATCGCGGCTTCTCCTCTCCGAGAGAGGTCTCGCGCTGACGTTCGCCGAGTGTAGCCTTGTCCACCGACTCCTGGTTGCGAGTGTCTTCGGCGGTAATCTCTTCGGCCTCCGTGCGCGTCTTAGCGCGGCGGCGTGCGCGCCAGCCCTTAAAGGCTTCGGTCTTTCCTAATAATCCCTGCGGGCGGGTAATCATCAAAATGATTAACAGGAGCGAATAAATGACCATGCGATATTCGGCAAAGCCACGTAACGCCTCGGGCAGGACGGTGAGCAAAATTGCCCCGAGTACCGAACCTACGATCGATCCAAGTCCGCCGAGAATAATCATGATCAGAATTTCGAACGACTTGATGAACTCGAAGGATTTGGGGTTGAGGTAACCATCGAAGTGGGCCAGCAATACGCCGCCGGCGCCGGCCATCGCTGAGGAAATGACGAAGGCCATGACCTTGTAGCGCGTGGTGTTCACACCCATCGCTTCGGCGGCAAGTTCATCCTCGCGGATTGAGATCAGGGCGCGTCCGAACGCCGAATTTACAATGTTATGAACGACAACGATTGTGACAATGGCGATCAGGAAGATCCAAAAGAAACTCTTGACGATGGGAATGCCTGAATAGCCACGAGCGCCGCCGACAGCTTCGATGTTGTTTAGGAACACGACAATAATCTGGCCGAAACCGAGCGTTACGATAGCGAGATAGTCGCCTTTCAGACGCAGCGACGGCACGCCTACCACCAGGCCCGCGAGGGCAGCGGCAAGTGCGCCGATCAAAGTGGCAGCTAAAAGAGCTAACGCCCAACCCAGGCTACCGCCACCCAGTGTTTCGGCGAAACTGGCACCGTAGTTCACCGAGAAATAGGCCGACGAGTACGCTCCTACCGCCATGAAACCTGCATGTCCGATGGAGAACTGTCCGGTGAAGCCGTTGATTAGATTCAGGGACACAGCGAGAGTGATCGCAATACCCGACAACATTAGAATACGACTGAAGTAGGGGTTGATCATTCGCCCCTGAAACACGAAATCCAAACCGTAGAGGACGGCGATTACGAGCAAAGCGATGATTAGATTGCGCAAGTAGCGGGGCATAAGTATTAGAAGACAGAAGACAGAGGTCAGGAGTCAGGAGCCAGAAGGTAAGACAAAGAACTGAAGTTTTCCATTCTGACTCTTGGCATCTGACGCCTGGTCTCCCCGACGTTAGACTTTTTCCTGTGACACCGAACCGAGAAGGCCTGACGGTCGAAAGAGCAGTATCAGGATCAGTATGGCAAACGCGACCGCGTCCTTGTAAGTAGGCGATAGGTAACCTACAACCATTGTTTCAGTAATCCCGATAAGGAGTCCCCCCAGCATGGCCCCGGGGATGTTACCGATGCCGCCCAGCACAGCGGCTACGAAAGCCTTCAAGCCTACTAGAATTCCCATCAGCGGATCGATGCGTGGAATTCGAATCGCCACCAGCACGCCTGCGGCAGCGGCCAGGGCCGACCCCAGGGCAAAGGTGAAGGCGATGATGCGGTCGGTGTTAATCCCCATCAGCTTGGCCGACTGTAGGTTAAACGAGACGGCGCGCATCGCCCGCCCCGTCTTGGTGCGGAAAACGACAAGTTGCAATCCGATCATAAGGGCCAGCGCGATCACCAGCACGATGATGTCCGCGCTATTAATGCTCGCCCCGCCGACCAGCTCGATGTTACGTTTCTTGAAGAGTTCAGGGAAGAACTTCGGGTCAGCGCCGAAAACTACCTGACCTCCATTTTCCAGCAGCAGAGAAACTCCGATGGCGGTGATCAGTGCGGTCAACCGAGAATACTTGCGCACGGGTCGATACGCGAAGCGTTCGATGATCACACCAAGTGCAGCACAAATTGCCATCGCCAGCAGCATAACAACCAGGGCGGTAATCAATGAAGGTTCCATCGCGCCGCTTCCCAGCAAGCCCCGGGCGATCAGACCATCGGGGTTCATACCCAGCGCCTGAGCACCGCGTACACCCAATCCATTGGCAAGGTAGTAGCCCATAAAAGCGCCCACCATGTAGACGTCGCCGTGTGCGAAGTTGATGAGCTTTAACACGCCGTAGACCATCGTGTAGCCCAGAGCTATGAGCGAATAGATCGCGCCCAGTGAGACGCCGTTAATCAGCTGTTGGAGGAACGTACTCATAGGTGTGGTCCGGGAGTTGGACGTTTGTTTTTAAGTATGAGTTCTACAAGCTCGCTGTAGCAGACTCAGAATCGGCCAGGGTCACTCCATTAATCAGGAGCACGATCACGGCGTGGCGCTGGGGGTAGCACGGGGGCTGGTCCTTGGGCTGGCCGCAGGCGATGCGGTAGCAGCAGGTGTACTCGTTGCTGTCGGTGACGCGCCTGTCGATGGTGACGGTGACGCACTGCTGGAGGCCGTAGGCATAGCCGCGCCCTCGACCTGCACGCGCTCGCGCACCGCATACGTGCCGCCATCTTTGATTTCGATCATGACGATCGGCTTCACTGCATCGCGGTTTTCATTGAAGGTCACAGCGCCGGTCACACCTGGAAAGCCTTTCGTTGCCGCCAGGGCGTCGCGGATAGCCGGCCCTTCGAGGGAATTGGCCCGCTTGATAGCGTCGAACATGATGTTGGCAGCGTCGTAAGCGGTTGCTGCCAGAGCGTCCGGTGTGGTGTTGTACCTGGCTTTGTAGTCGTTGACGAACTTTTGGACTTTTGGATCGGTGTCGAAGGGCGAGTAGTGATTGGTGAAGTAGGAACCATTCAAGGCCGAGCCGCCGATTGCGTAGAGTTGCGCGGAATCCCAGCCGTCGCCGCCGATGAGCGGCACGTTGATGCCTTTATCGCGTGCCTGTTTGGCGATTAGCCCGACATCGTTGTAGTAGCCCGGCACGAAGATAACCTCTGGATTCGAGCCCTTCAGAGAGGTTAGCTGGGCGTTGAAGTCCTGATCGCCTTCCTGAAACGATTGCGTGGCCACGATCTGGCCCCCCAGTCGCGTGAACACTTCGTTAATGACCTTCTCCAGGCCGGTGGAATAGTCGTTCTTACGATCGACCATGATGGCGGCGCGTTTTGCTCCCAGCGTGCGAGCGGCGAATTGCGCGATGGCCGCACCTTGCACGGGATCGATGAAACAGCTACGGAAAATGAAGTCCCCCTTTCTTGTGACTTCCGGATTTGTGGAAGAGGGTGTGAGCATTGGGATCTTAGCGTTCTGTGCAATCGGGGCTGCCGCGATTGATCGTGAGCTGGCAACTTCGCCCAGAATGCCGTGGACCTGATCCTGGGTTACAAACTTGGTGACGATGGTGGCGGCCTCTGAAGCATCCGAGCGATCGTCCTGTACCAGTAGTTCGACCTGCTTGCCATTGATTCCGCCTGCCGCGTTTACTTCGTCGGCGGCCATCTTGATACCGTTTACCGAAGAGATGCCGAAGTTTGCGGTCGAGCCCGTCAGCGACATGAAGACGCCGATTCTGACTTTGTCGCCGCCGCTGCCGGTGCCACTGGGTTGACAGGCGAGAGTTGTTAACAAGCTAACGATTATTAGTAAACTCATCAGGATGCGTTTCATATGGTCCTCACAGGCGATAGTATTTGACTGATGTTAGAACTTAGAGATCTGTTTGATCCCGAACAAGCAGGCCGGGCCTAAACAAATCTGAGGGACTTTTTTTGCGATTGTTCAACTGAGCCTGAATAATAGCCGCCGACACTGTCCTGACGCAAACTTCTCTGGGCTTCTCAGGATCCGAGATGTCAGATTTGAGATCTCAGACGTGGTTTGCTTTTCAGGCGCGCAATTATAACCATTTCATTGGCCCTGTCGAGGTAATCCATTGCCGATTGCCGATTGCCGATTGACGAGTCACAAAAGCTGATCGGTGAAAACGCTGACCTTCAGCACTGCCGGGACGCAGACGAAATCGGCAATCGGCAAAGTCGAGAATCGGCAATCGCAATGGGTGGACCCTGTTGCATCCATTGGCAATGACCTATAGAGTTTCGCGAAAAAGACGGAGAACCACAGATGCCAAGAGGGGACCAGTCTTCGGGTGAGATTCCGCGCCGGCCACTCGGTCGGACGGGCGTGGAAGTTTCAGCAATTGCGCTGGGTGGCTACCATCTCGGCTTGGTGAAGACCAAACGCGAAGCCGTCAGGATAGTTCAGGAAGCTTTTGATCATGGCATCACTTTCATGGACAACGGCTGGGAGTACCATGACGGTCTTAGTGAAGAAATCATGGGCAAGGGACTCGTGGGCCGGCGGCAGAACTCCTTCCTGATGACCAAAGTCTGCACGCATGGACGGAGCCGGAAGGTGGCCATGAAACAGTTGCACGAATCGCTCAAACGGCTAAAGACCGATTACCTCGATCTCTGGCAGATTCATGAGGTTGTCTACGACAATGATCCAGACCTGCATTTTGCGAAAGATGGAGTTATCGAAGCTTTCGAGGAGGCAAAGCGTCAGGGCAAGGTGCGGTTCGTGGGTTTCACTGGACACAAAGACCCCGCAATTCATCTCAAGATGCTGAATTACGACTATCCCTTCGACACGTGTCAGCTGCCGCTCAACGTTCTCGACGGAACGTTTCGCAGCTTCGAGCAACAGGTGTTGCCGGAATTAAACCGGCGTGGCATTGCCGCACTTGGAATGAAAAGCATGTGTGGTGACGGCGCGCCGGTAAAAAAGAAAGTTGTAACGCCGGCGGAAGCATTAAGTTATGCGATGACTCTTCCGGTCGCAGCTATTGTCACCGGCATCGATTCTTTGAAGGTTCTACGTCAGAATGTACGCATAGCTCAAAACTTTAAGCCGCTGAGCTTTGAAGAGATGCAAACTCTCCGCTCCAAGTGTGCAGAGTGGGCGTCCGATGGTCGGTTAGAACTCTACAAAACGTCGAAAGCCTTCGATGGCCCACCCGGACGTAAACAACATGGGTTTCCGCCGCTCGAAGACCTTGCCGCGTAAAACTATGAAAGAAGCACCCCAACTTCATGAGGGGGCCGCTCCACCGTCCGGCGATATGAGCGCCCAAGAGTTTCGTCGCTTTGGTCATGACCTGATTGACTGGATCAGCGACTACTTCGAGCGGATCGAGGATTTGCCTGTGCTCTCTCAGATAAATCCCGGTGATCTCAAGTCGCAGCTTCCATCATCACCGCCGCAAAGAGGCGAACCCATGGCAGAGATTATCGCTGACATCGATCGGCTGATCGTGCCGGCGTTAACTCACTGGAGCCATCCGTCCTTCTTTGCTTACTTCGCTACATCAACCTCTGCACCCGGCATCTTCGGCGAACTGTTGTCCGCCGCCTTTGATAACAAGGCGATGCTTTGGCGCACTTCGCCTGCGTCTACCGAGTTGGAAGAAGTGGCGCTCGACTGGCTGCGTCAGATGATGGGGCTTGATGCGGGGTACACAGGAATTATTTACGACACGGCCTCCGTCTCGAGCATGCATGCGATTGCTGCTGCTCGTGAAGGCGTGGAGCAGCGCATACGCGAGGAAGGTATGAGCGGGAGGATTGACCTGCCGTTGCTTCGAGTTTACGTTTCCGAACAAGCACACTCTTCAATCGAGAAGGGAGTGATCACGCTGGGTTTGGGGCAGCGTGGGTTGCGTAAAATTCCCACCGACGCCGAGTTTCGCATGAATGCAAGGGCTCTCGCTGAAGCGATAGAAGAGGACAAGAGCCAGGGCATGATCCCGTTCTGTATCGTAGCCACGGTGGGCACGACGTCGACGACGAGTATCGACCCGGTCAAGGAGATCGTGCCTATTGGTGAGAAGCATGCTATGTGGCTGCACGTTGATGCTGCTTACGCCGGCTCGGCTGCGGTGGTACCAGAGCTCCGACACATCTTAGCGGGTTGCGAGCGCGCGGATTCCGTTGCTGTTAATCCTCACAAGTGGCTATTCACGCCCTTCGATTTATCCGTTCTGTATTGCCGGCATATGGACCTGCTGCAGCGGGCCTTCTCCCTCGTTCCCGAATACTTGCGGACGCCGGAGCAAGAACGGGTGCGCAACGGTTCAGACTACGGCATTCAGCTGGGTCGTCGTTTCCGGGCGCTGAAGCTCTGGATGGTGATTCGCTACTTTGGTCACGAAGGCCTGGCGTCGCGGATTCGCGAGCACTGCCGGCTAGCCCAACTGTTCAAATCTTGGGTAGAAGAATCGACTGATTGGAAGTTAACGGCGCCGGTGCCTTTATCCCTGGTGTGTTTTCGTGCATGTCCTCAAGTCGAGGCGGTGGATGAGAAGTCGCGCAATGCGCGTTGGGACGCCTTGAACGAGGAAGTGATGCACGCCGTCAACGCTACGGGCAAAGCATTTCTCTCGCACACGCGTCTGAATGACAAGCTCACCCTAAGGCTGTCAATCGGCAACATTCGCACAACGGAAAAACATGTCCGCCAGGTTTGGGAACTGCTGAACGAGCAGCTTGCCAGGAGCAGAAGATACGTTAATTGACGTTCGCGTAAGCTCCGTTCCTCACCATAAGGAGTCCTCACATGACTGAAAATGAAGTTGCTAAGGTAATTGTTGATGCGGCCTTTATTGTTCATACAAGACTTGGTCCCGGTTTGTTGGAATCGGTTTATGAAGCGATCTTGGAGTACGAGCTCACAAAGAGAGGGTTATGCGTAGTTCATCAGCAGGGACTCCCGGTAGTCTACGAAGAAGTGCGGATGAATGTTGGCTTTCGGCCAGATCTGATTGTTGAAGGCAAGGTCATTGTCGAGGTTAAGTCGATTGAGGCAATAGCGCCGGTTCATACATAACAATTGCTAACGTACCTGCGGCTGTCCGATAAACGCCTTGGGCTGTTAATCAATTTCGGCGGTGCCCTGATTAAGGATGGCATTAGGCGAGTTGTTAACAGATTGCCAGAGTGAGAGCGGAGCATGATTTACCACGCAAAGACGCAAAGGGAGCAAGGACGCAAAGAAGACTAGAAAAGTTTGCGGCCATCTTCTTTGCGTCTTTGCTACCTTTGCGTCTTTGCGTGAACTATCAATTGTCGCTTCCACTACCTCGAGTGAATCTCGTCAATGCGATTTATTAAGGAGAGCTTGATCCTTGCGAGCCCCGAGCGCGTCTTCGCATTCCACGAACAGCCGGAAGCATTAGTGCTTTTGTTACCACCCTGGGAGAGCGCCCGAGTGATACAGAGTGCGAAGATTTCGGAGGTCGGTGCGCGAGCGATAGTCGAAACGAGGATTATCGGACCGATCAAAGTTCAGTGGATCGCCGAACATACTGTCTACGATCCGCCTGAAATGTTCGAAGACATTCAAATCAAAGGGCCCTTTCGTAGCTGGCGCCATCGCCACTTAATTGAGCCTCACAAGGATGGAGCCACACTGCGAGATGAAATAGACTACGAACCGCCTTTAGGACTTGTGGGACGTGCCCTTGCGCCCTTGATGATCGAAAGCCGCCTGCAGAAGCTTTTTGACTACCGGCATCAGGTCACGCGCGAGTGGTGCGAAGAATAGAAACGATAGAGCCGGTAGTTTAGAGTTCGGCCTTTAGGTCGCGCGTTGCGAAACAGGCAAACTAAAGCTCGAACTCTAAACTACCTGAATCTCCTGGAAAACATTTATGCTCACTCACATCGTTATCTGGAAGTATAGAGGGGATATTGAACAGGAAGTTCGCGAGGAGCACATAGGTCTGCTGCGCAAACTGGTTGGTACCATACCTCAGATCGTGAGCCTCTCAGTCGGCTTCGACTTGCTGCGGCTGCCACGCTCCTACGATACGGGACTGGTGGCCGTCTTTCGTGATCGTGCGGGGCTCGAAGCCTACACCATTCATCCCGCACACATTAAAGTCGCCGAGCTGGGTAGAAGTATTAGCGAGCACGTGGCTTCAGTTGATTTCGAAAGTTGAAGCTCGCTTTCAGTCCTGCTCTTATGAAGCCCTGGAAAAAGCTCTTACTGCTTTTGCTCGTCTTAATCCTGCTCTCGCAGATTCCCTTCGCCTATCGCCGGTACAAATTGGGACGCCTCAACGCGGCGATTCAGCAAACAAACTCTCAACGCGTCACAATTCACGATGGCTTCCTTGAGTACAAGGGCGCGATGCATGTCCATTCTTTTCTAGGTGGACATAGCACCGGAACCTTCGACGACATCATCGCGGCCGCCAAGTCGAATCAATTGGACTTCGTCGTTATGACTGAGCACCCGTCGAAGAATTTCAGCACTGCAGATCTGACTTTGAACGGCGTTCAGGGCGGCGTTCTATTTATCAATGGCAATGAGGTCAGCACGGCTGGCGCAGATCGCCTGTTGCTTATGCCGGGAAACGAAACGGCCGCTGAGACGGACCAGCACTCAACTCAGGAAGTCGTCACTCAGGCGAAGGTTAGGAACGCGACGGTGTTTGTTGCTTATCCCGAAGAGTTTAAGGGCTGGGACTCAACCGGCTACGACGGAGTAGAGGTTTACAATGTTTACACAAACGCGCGAGAAATAAATCCGATCGTAATGTTCTTCGATGGACTCTGGTCGTACCGCAGTTATCCCGATCTCCTGTTTGCCAGTTTTTATAAACGACCGGTTGAGAGCCTGCGACGGTGGGATGCTGCGATTGCGACCCGAAAACAAAGACTGGTCGCGGTCGCCGGAAACGATGCTCACGCAAACGTCGGTCTGGCACTTAAAGACACATCGGGAAACACTTTGTGGGGAATCAAGCTTGATCCTTACGAGCGAAGTTTTCGATTAGTAAGAGTCCACGTACTCATTCCAAATAGCGCTGTCCTTGATGCGGAGAACTTGCGAGGGGCTCTTGCTGCCGGACATTGTTTTATTGGGTTTGACTTATTCTCCGATTCGTCTGGGTTCCGGTTTACGGGTTCAAATGCAAACGAAACCAGAATCCAAGGTGATGAGATAACACTCGAAGGTGAGATCCGTCTAAACGTAACGGCCCCAATTCCCAGCCGCATGGTCTTACTGCGGGATGGCAACGCAATTCAGAGTGAGAGCGGACTGACGAGGAAGGAATTCGTAGTAACTGAACGTGGCAGTTACCGAGTCGAGCTGTATCTCCCTCAGCTCCCAGGGTCTGTCAGCGAGCAACCTTGGATTCTCTCTAATCCCATTTATGTGAGGTAGACACGACAACGCCCCAATCCGGACTGCCCTGCTTGACTGCCCGGTTGGGGCGACTGACGACGCCGGAAAGCTCCGGCTATAAATCGGAAGCGGTGACGTACGTTCACCGTATAATACTGTAGAGAGTCTAAGTTAGTTGACTCTGCTCCCAGAGCCTTCCCGAGTATTAGGGAAACCTGAGTACAGCCTTCCATACACTGTTTTCAATGGCGTCAGTGTAGGGCCCAGGGTCCCGATCTGTCAAGTTTCAGCTTGACCGACTGGTGTTCTGATTTGACCTGACAACTCCTCCGACTGACGGCGTTGAGGCGGCTGTCTACCAGCCCCGCTGAATTTCCCAGCGATCCACAAGTTTTCCGCTCTCCAAGACGTTATAATGCGAGTGTTGGGCGGCACTCAGGCACGAATGATTTGCCAGCACGCGAACTCGCGAACCCACTCTTAGGCCCGAAATCTCGCCAGTTCGGCCCATAATTTCACCGTGTTCCTGCGATAGTGAACCAATGCAAAGATCCAGGTCGCGGCCTTCAAGATCCAGTACCCGCCCGTATCCGCAAGCCGAATCAAACTCGATAGCGCCGCGATCTTTCGATAGAGCAATTGCCCCTGCATCAACCACGATCTTGTTACGATTTAGATCTCGGTGTACCACTGCTGCCAGCACGGTCAACGCGCAGTCGTCCAGGGTGCAGCTCCCGATTGACGCTTGGAATGCGTCAAAGAAAATATAGTTACCAGGCCGCGCCTCATCGATCCCTTCAAGATGGTCGACAAGTGTGATAGTAGGCGTGGATCCAATGCTGACAGTCGGGACCTCGATTCCCGAATCCCGCAATTCTGCGGCCAGTTGCGTCATTACATCTCGCTCATGCCGGGCAATGGTCAGGCGCTCATCTCGGGAGCGGTAGTGATAGGAGTGGCCGGCGTGGGTCAGGATTCCCGCAAAACGAAGGTTCGAAGAATCTGAGATTCGTGCTGGGATTTCGCGTGCAGCTTTGGAATCTGGTTCCACGCCACAACGATGGTAGCCACAGTCAATCTTCAAAAATAGGTCAATAGAGACATTCTCATTTCGTGCAGTCTCGTTGAGCAAAGCCGGAATCTGAGGATCGTCGGTGATCAAACCTAAACGCCCACAGGACCGGGCCAATGCAACCGCTGTCTTGAATTTACCCGGCTCTATCGGTACTGCATAGGTTATGTCTTGAAACCCACCTGCCGCAAAGGCCCTGGCCTCGGCCAGAGTGGACACTGTTATCGCGCCGGAGTGGCCCTCGGTCTGTATGCGCGCTACTTCAATCGACTTGTGTGTTTTTACATGCGGGCGCAGTCGCGCCCCAAGATCACGAACGCGGTTGCCTATGCGATCCGCGTTGCGTCGAACGCGTTCGACATCAAGTAAGAGCGCAGGGGTTGCTATCGTTTCGAGGTCCATGTTCGCGTCCAATGATTATACTCTATCAAAAGTTTCGGAAGTTCAGAGTTCAACCTTTAGGCTGCGGCTGCGATGCAGGCAAGCTAAAGCTTGAACTTTGAACTACCAGCACATCGCCTGTCAGTTTGCGAACTCTGTCAGTCCATGGTCATACTGTTTGAGCAGACGTAACGGTCGTCACATCCTGAAATCAAATTATTAGTCATTCATGCAGTTATCCATAACTACGCCGCGCACTTTCAGTTTCAAACGAACCGTCATTAGCCATGGCTGGTGTGAACTCTTGCCATTCGAGATAGATCGGGATCGGTGGGTACTGACGCGCACCCTTGATCTCTCAGATGGTGCCCCTGTCACGGTCCTCATTACGGCAAATAAGCGCGCGGTGCGAATCGATCCATCCCGGACGCTGGGGAAAAAAGCTGTTGAGCGAGTGATCCGGGATGTACGACACATGCTGCGGCTCGATGATGACATGACCGCCTTTTATCGGAGGATGAAAGCGACACCTGATTTCGCATGGGTGTCCGAACAGGGAGCGGGTCGTTTGCTTCGCGCGCCCACCGTTTATGAAGATCTCGTGAAGATGATCTGCACCACGAATTGCTCATGGTCACTCACCAGGAAAATGGTCACGGGGCTGGTCCAGAGTTTGGGACGAGAGTCCGCCGGCGGACGAAGAACCTTCCCGACGCCTGAAGCTATGGCGCTGATGCCCTCAAATTTCTATATGAACGAAGTGCGAGCTGGTTATCGCGCTTCATATTTGAAGGAACTTGCGGAACGGGTAGCTTCGGGCTTGTTGAATGTGGAAGCATGGCTCGAGAGCCCCTTGCCTACCGCCGAACTAATTAAGGAGTTGAAGAGCGTTAAGGGCGTTGGGGATTACGCTGCTGAGAACGTTCTCAAACTCCTGGGACGATACGATGGTCTGGCGCTGGATTCCTGGACCCGGGCGAAGTTTTTCGAGGTGCGCAACAATGGGCGCAAAGCAACGGACAAAAAGATTGCTCGCTATTACTCTGGCTTCAAAGAATGGCGCGGCCTGGCCCTGTGGTGCGACCTGACACGCGATTGGCTAGACGTCGACGGTCGGGCGGCGGATTGAACGAAGATCTCAAATCTCAAATCTCAAATCTCAAATCTCAGATCTCAGATCTCAGATCTCAAATTCAAAAGTTGTGCTTCACCACCGCGATGGGGCGCCCACGGAGGGACGCTTACAAACAAGCCAAGTTAGCGGCATCACTGTTTGTAGATAACTCCGTTCTTCATAACAAAGACGATTTTTTGCATGTTGCGAATATCCTTCAAAGGATCGCCCGAGACGGCTACGATGTCCGCCCATTTGCCCACAGTCAACGAGCCCAGGTTCTTGTCCCAGCCCAGTAACTTCGAGCCATTTAGAGTACCTGCCACAATCGATTCCATTGGACTCATCCCGCCCCATTCCACCATCAGCACAAACTCGCGCGCGTTTGTGCCATGAGGGATCACGCCAGCATCGGTACCCAACGCGATCGGTACTTTGTTAGCCACCGCGATCTTGATTCCGTTGCGCATTGCGGCGGCGGCGGCCAGGGCTTTCTCGGCCCGTTGTCCTCTAAGTATGCCGCTCCTGGCGGCTCTTTCCACGGCCTCACCGGCCATCATAGTAGGCACCAGAAAGGTTCCCCGCTGGGCCATCAGCCGGGCGCCTTCCTCATCCATAAAAGATCCGTGTTCAATCGAAGCCACTCCGGCGCGGGTTGCGATCTTGATTCCCTCCGTACCATGTGCATGGGCGGCGACTTTTCTTTCCAGCTTAGTCGCTTCATCAACCATTGCCTTCATCTCGTCATAGTTGTATTGAGTTGTACCCACGGCATCGCCTTCCGACAGTACGCCGCCGGTCGCGCAGGTCTTGATCACGTCGGCGCCATACTTGACCTGAAAACGCACCGCTGCTCTTATTTCGTCGGGGCTATTCGCAATGCCGTCTTCAATGGACCGATCCATGAGTCCGGGTCGATATCCGTTCGCGTCGCAGTGACCTCCGGTGATGCCTAGTGAATGGCCGGCAGACTGCATTCTGGGCCCGGGTATCCATCCTTCATTGATTGCTTTCCGCAACGCAAGGTCATCAAACTTGCCGCTCGCACCGACGTTACGCACTGTAGTAAACCCGGCCATCAGTGTGTCTCTCGCATTGCCAACGCTGAGAATGGCGCCAAAAGACTCATAATCTCGAACTGCGGCTGTGTCGATATCCGGATCGCCAAGCACGCGCCCGATCAAGTGAGTATGCGCGTCAACAAATCCGGGCAGTAATGTCACATCAAGGAGGTCGATAATCCTGGCGCCGGCAGGAACTCGGACGTCGCCAGCGGCACCCACCGCGGTAATCTTGTCATCAGTCACTATCACAACGGCATTGCTAATAAGTGAGTTGCCAGTGCCGTCGATCAAGCGAGCTGCCCGGAGCACGACCATCCCGTTGCCTTGCGGTGGAGCAGGCCTGAGGGCGCCAGACTGCTTCCCAGTTTCTTGTGATAGGAACGTAGAAACACCAGCGATAAGTATTAGGAAGGCAGCCAGAATTGTTCTTAAGGTGCGCATGTTGTGGCTCCTGATAGTTTGCAAACGACTTGCAACTGAATTGGGTCGATCGATGAAGCCCGCGCATTCTAGTGGAGATCGGGCCACCGCACCAGAGACAGTGATGCGAACTGGTTCAGTTTCACAATTATAATGGAAGGATCCTCGCATGTAACCCCATAGACCAGGCACTGCGCCACTACAGAACCGCGAGCGGTAGCGACCGGATCAAACATTGACGGCGAGTAGACTACAAACAGAATCAGGTGTTTGATCCGGTCGCTACCGCTCGCGGTTCTGAAGCGAGCTCTTACGAGTAAGCCTTACAAGCAGAATCGAGTATTTGATCCGGTCGCAACCGCTCGCGGTTCTGTATTGGACTTCTTACTTTACTAAACCTGTTGAGCTGCAAGAGTTACTTGTGTATTGTGCCAACGATCGAACATTGAACTCCGACAGGAGGGTTCCCCCAATGGGTATCGAAAGATTTGGAACAGGCTTTGGCGCTGGAGTGGCTCTGGCCATTGGATTAGTGTTCGCCTCTGCGATAGGAGGCCTGGCATTTATTAAAGGAAAGCGCGGCGATCAAACGATTACCGTAACCGGCTCAGCGCGCAAACGGATCAAATCAGATCTGGTAATTTGGAAAGCGGGTGTTTCTTATCAGGCCCCGGTGCTCGCTGATGCCTACCGTTCGCTGTCAGAGAATGTGCCTCGCGTTAAGTCGTATCTGATCGGCAAGGGCGTTCCTGAGAATCAAATTACGATTTCTTCCATCTCCTCCCAAACCTTGCACGCCCGAACCGATCAGGGAGAAGACACTGGACAAATCACCGGGTATTCCCTGCGACAGGAACTGGAAGTACGTTCTACTGATGTGGACAAGATCGCCCAGATTGCCCGCGAGGCAACGGAACTGATTAACCAGGGCATTCTGCTGGAGTCGATGGCCCCGGCGTACCACTACACAAAGCTCGGGGAAGAGAAGATCACCATGCTGGCCGAGGCGGCAAAAGATGCCAAAGTGAGGGCTGAAAGGGTCGCCGAGAGCACGGGTAGTAGCATCGGTAGCGTGCGCACCGCCAGAATGGGCGTGCTGCAGATCACACCGGCCGATTCAAACGAAGTTTCCGACAGTGGCATGAACGACACCTCGTCACTGGAAAAAGACATCACCGCCGTCGTCAATGTGGGTTTTGAGATTAATTAACCTGTTGACAACTCGCAGCGGCATGGGCGAATCTAAGACTACAACTCGCCGCCCCTGGCGGGTCTAAGTTCAACAGAGCCCGAAAGAATAGTTATGAAGTCAGGTTCCCTCGCAGTCACGCCCCTGGTTATTTCTCTTGCATTTGCCGCTGCTTACGCTCAATCACCGCAAGTATCGGAATTAACGCGTCCCCGCACAGTTTTATCGCAGACCCCTCAGACTGGAAAGGTCCCGCCTGAGCAGGGGCAAACCACACCCCAAAAGCAGAGTCCCGTTCCGGTTCAGAACGCGGCGCCACAGCCCACCCTTTCACCCTCAGTAGTTCCGCCACAGTCAGTTGAGTTGGCGGGAACAGGGCCTGAAGCCGTTGAATCACAGAAGACGTCGCTCCCGCTTTCGCCACCGACGATTCGCGCCAGAATTGGTGAGGCGGCGCGTATGTTCAAGTCGCGTCCGCTGCCGACATCGATAGGCCCTTCAATTCAATTTGTCACCCTCGCGGCTCTGGACCGAAGTACGGCCCGCATCCATCACGTCACACTCTTAAAAGAATCATTTCTAACCAAAGGATCCGAATTCACTACTACTAGTTCGCTGGGCGTGCCGTTAAGCGTTCGCGTGCTGCGTGCCAACGGAGTAAACACCGCAGTAACGATTTTCGACAATCAGGGCCGCTCCCTCACTCCGCTTCTGGTTGAGTTTCCGATTGAGAAGCGCGGTGTTTTTCGTGAGTTGGCTTATTACACCTCAGCCCATCCGGCTCTCCTTTCGCCGGAGCTGGCCCGCTCGGGCCAGATGTACGTACGCAACATGTTGGATTTGGCAGCGACGCGTTTGCGTGAGAGAGGTGTTTTTATCTCGCCGCAGATCATCGATGTCGCTGAACGGCTTTGTCTCGTCGAGCACGTTGATCATGAGCGCTTTCGACAGGAAAACCGCGGAGCGTTGTTCCACGAGATTTATTCGCTCTTTGCCCTAAACGAACTTGATACTTATCGCTATTCGGTTAGCAGCGCCGGCGCGGGCGGAATGGTGCAGATGATTCCCTGGGCTTACAACCTGATGAAGCAGCGCCACCCGGGCGTGGGTCTGACGCCTGATTTTGTGACGGGTATGCGCAACCACGGAAACGCGCTGCAGGCGATGCTGCTCTACATGCAAGATACCTGGAACGATCTGTCCGCCAATGAAGAGGTGCAGTACGCGCTCAAAGCGAAACTCGCGACGCAGCCCGAGCTGCTGGCTGCCGGCTACAACTCAAACGCTGCTCGTTTGCCGGGTTATTTGAAGCGCGGAGGTTCGTCATGGCGCATCCTCATTCCGCGCGAGACGCAAATGTACTTGCAGATCTACAAGAATTTTGAAGCCCTGGTGCCCATCAAGCCGCGGTTGACGCCTCAAGTCTCAAGCGGTGGTTAGCGAATTGTAAGGGGTGTCCCTCCGTGAGCACCCACGTCGTACCTAACTCGCTCTATCGAGATCGCTTCTCTCTACGACGTTGGGGTTCCCCGCGGAGGAACAACCCCTGCAACTTATCCGCACAATCAATCGGAAGTCTTGCCGAAAAGTACGTTGACCCAATAGAACGCGACGGTGCCGGCTCCAATGACGGCGCAGGTTGCCACTGTCCGCCAGAGAATATCCGTCCCGGTAAACTTCCATATCGCAAGTAAGGAAGCTAAAACGGCCACCAGGATGCAGGCGCTAGTGGTCCAGAATGAGATCGTTCTCACCATTCGTGGATCCAGAAAGCCGCGACGCTTAGGACCTGGTTGTGAGTCTGCCAATTTGTATCTCCGTCGTCGTAACTTCTACAAGATCAGGGGCCCTCAGAGCATTTTGCGGCCAGCCGTTTCACTGTATTTGCGTTCCGCAACGTGGCCGGCATTCCGAGAGCGCGCTCGAGTTGGGCTCCGGAAAACCTGGATTCGCTAATCTTCTTTCGAGAAAGCCAATAGACTTCGCGACCATACACTCGGAAGTCGTCAACCTCCGTCGTGAATGTCATGAGTTTCCGTTTGGACTCGGGGCTGGGCTCGTCTGACGTTAAGGCGATATACAGTACATTTCCATCTGCATTCAAATCAGAATCGTCAAATGGTTTGTATTCCGCGATGTTTATCACTTCAGATGTCGACCTGACAAATGTTGCCACCGCGTAACCGAGAGTCTCCCGAAGAACACCCTCGATCTTGCTTTCCAAAGTCTTTCTGCTTTTGGAGGTCGAATCGAATATTACATTGCCGCTGGCGATAAAGGTCTCGACATTGCAAAACCCCCTCGCCTTAAACAGCTGACGCAGCTGATCCATTTTGACGATGTGGCCGCCAACGTTAATGGCCCGCAGAAAAGCGACATATTTTGTCATAAGGATCTGGCCACCGCGTGTGATAAACCAGCCTTAATTCGCAATGGCGGGAGGTAGACTCAATTTGTTTGCGAATCCTGAAGGTATTTAAGTCAACAGCCGTGCGCGAAGGTTGCGCGACGCCCACGGCTATGAATCACATCTTTCGGGGTGTGCAGAACCCCAGGTTCCCATCTTTACTTCCCCACCCGCTGGTTAGCCATTCCCTTAACTGACTTCTCTACGATCTTTCGCAACACGCTCAGGTCGACGTCAGCTAGTTTCTTTATGTAGAGGCACGACTTGCCGGTCTTGTGCTTTCCAAGACGAGTCATGAGATCCGAGACAGGCTCAAACCCATGCATGATGTAGAGGGTTAGATCGCCCTTTCGGGGCGAGAATCCCGTGATCATCCATTCGCCCTCGCGGCCGGTTTCGTATTTGTAGCGATAGCGTCCGAAACCAACAATACTACTGCCCCACATTTGGGGTTCTTCGCCTGTCACCTCTTTCATGAGCTCAAGCACCTTAAGGCAATCCTCACGTCGAGTCTTGTCTGGAACCTTTTTGAGAAAACCAGAAACACTTTCTTTCGTTGGTTTCGTTTTTGCTTCCGCCATCTTGACTCCTTTACTTCACAAGATAGGGTTCTGTAGGGGCGTCCCTCCCTGGGCGCCCCAACGTGGGATTGGAGCGAGTAACGTCCCGACAATCATGCCATGAGGCGGCGCCCACGGAGGGACGCCGCTACGATGAATCGCAGGCTTTAGAAAATAGCCGCTTGAAATTTCGAAATCTGAAAAAAGTCTTTGACTGCGTTCACGGCCTTCTGCGAGTCAAACTCGCCACAGGTGTAAATAATCGTAGAAAGGAACTTTGGATTTACCCAGACGCTGATGTAAATGCCCGAGTCAATCAAGGGCACAAATCCGTCAAATCCCTCATTGACATCTTTACCCGCGCCGCCCGTTTCATGAACGATTGGCTCACCATAGGTCCGCAGTCCCAGCTCGGTCGTGATGTGGGAAAAATACTGGCGCAGAGTCTCTGCCGTCACATTAACGCTGAAATAGCCTTCGAAGAGTAGTCGCTTCCTGAATATGTCAGGCGCGATGTCAGTTAATGGTGTGGTGTTCATGTTGCCTCTCATTCACACCCGGGCTTTAGCCCGGTGAAGAAGCTCGCACAAATGATTTCCCGGAACCGTTTTAACGGTTTGGAGTGTGCCAGTGATGGACGCCCTTGGGAAACCGTTAAAACGGTTCAGCACCTCGAACTAGTTTTGACACCGGGCTCAAGCCACGGTGTGAATGAGAGGGTTACGAAAGCAAACTGCGCCCCGGTTGATAACTAAATTGTGCCACTTCATTCGTCGCCCGTCGGTATGATTCCCGCACCCTCGACCATCAGGATCACGGTTCGTTCGGGTGCCCGCGGCCGGTGCATTGTGCCTTTTGAAACGACGAAACCCTGGCCGGGCTCGAGTTCCACCGTGCGTCCCTCCAGGTCGATTAAAAACTTCCCCTCCACCACGTAAAAGAATTCGTCTTCATCGTCGTGCTTATGCCAGTGGTAGTCTCCCTGGATCACGCCCAGTCGCACGACGGATTCATTCACCTGGCAAAGAGTCTGGTTGTACCAGCGGTCGGTGCACGCTGCAACCAGAGCCGGCACGTCCACAACCTCCATCGGCCGGAAGAGCACATTCAAGTGAGTTAGGTACGGGTAGGTGTTTTCTGCTTCGCCCATGTTCTATCCTATTCATCCGTTTGGGCACGTAGTATTTTTATATCCGGCTCATCATGCGAGACAAGTCTCTGGTTATATCCGGCGTGGACCAGCTCTTCGTACGCTGCCCAAACATCATTGGGAATTTCCTGGTAAATCTGAAAACCCTTCTCCGGATAAAGCTTCATCCGCTGCAAATCCCCAACCATGATGCTGATCACCTCGTCGCGTGAAAGGGATTTGCTGGCATAGTGGTCTAGATATTCATCAAACGAGACCTGGGGCGAAGTAACAACGACTTCTTTCCCCGGCCAAAGCTTCATGAAGGTGGCAAAGCTCCGGCGTTCCATGTAAGGCTTCTGTACCAGGATTAACTTCTGCGGGTCAATTTTCCTGTCTGCCAACAACTGCCTGGTGAACAGAATATTCTCACCTGTATTAGAAGATCTGTTCTCGACAAGTATTTTATCTTCCGGCACTCCCAACCCGATAGCAACTTTCGCAAACTGATCCGCTTCCGGCTCACTCCATAGGTCTTTGGTGATTACACCCAGACCACCGGAGAAGATGAGCAGCGGGGCCCATCTTTCGTGAAATAGTTCCGCACCTCTTTCAGCCACCCTCATGTCGTGGCTGCAGAGTACGAGAATGACGTCAGCTTGAAAAAGCTCATGATTCATCAGATGGTAGTGCCAGATCTTCTCAGCTAAAACATGAAGATGATTGTGCATCGATCTCAGGACTTCGTGAGAGCCAAAGCTCGTTAGGCAGGAGAAACGATCCACGAAATCACACTATCAGCCTTTTCGTATCGGTTCGTGTAATTTCGTGGATCCTGCAAATCGTTGATGATACTCGGTAGTGTTCCAGATCTGTAGGGGCGTCCCTCCGTGGGCACCCCATCGTGGCATTATCATTAGAGTGTTGCACACCGATGCGAACGATGGGCTCCCACGAGGGACGCCCCTACAGATTTGGGACACTATCTGTTACTCAAACTGAGTCGCCAGCAACTAGACATCCGACGCAAACAACTTAACTTCAGGCGCATCTTCAGACAGTCGAATCATACGCTCATATCTGAAGCCAATCTTTTCCAGCAGTTTGATTGAGCTTTCATTATCCGGATTAGTAATAGCAACCAGCCTGCTGATACCCAGGACATCTTTTCCAAGACCTTTCACGGCAGCAGCCGCCTCAAAGGCGTAGCCCTTTGACCAGAACGCCGGCAGGAAGGCAAAACCAACATCGACATCCGGTAACGAGTCTCTTTTAAGAAGTCCGCACATGCCAATCGGAACACGCCTTCCTTTAAGCTCCACCAAATACAGCCCGAACCCGAACCGCTGATAGCTGGCCATCGGACCGGTTTGAATATACTGCACGGCATCAGCATGGCTGCGAACACCCTTATCGCCGATAAAGCGTATGAACGACGGCTCATTAACGAGTTTAAGAATAAACTCGGCGTCGTCCGGCGTCATCCGGCGCAGGACCAGGCGTTCTGTTTCAAGTACGGACAAGGGAGGCGCCTTTGTAGACTCAGTGTATTTGGGCGTACGAAGGTTCACGCAAAGACGCAAAGGTGGCAAAGACGCAAAGAAGAGGATGTAGCTAGTGGAGGTGAATGCATAAACTTCTTCGCCCGGTCTTCTTTGCGTCTTTGCCACCTTTGGCGTCTTTGCGCGATTGCTTTTTCTGCTCTCCATCTAAAACTTTACAAACTCAAACTTAGTACGGAAGCCGCGGTCAGGACTATTGTAAAAGGTTCCGAACTGCGCGCTGTCCAGATTGTTCTGCACGTCGCGGGGGTTCCAGTGATTTGTAATATTGAAAATTGTAAGGCCCACCCGGCCCTTGTACTTCTTTCCGCGGAAAGGGATTCTGAGCCCTTTCGTCACCAGCAGGTCAAGGGTCATCAATCGCGGAAAGCGCCCGCCGGCGTTGCGCGGGCCGACGAAGTTCTGCGCCTCATCGAGTAGCGAAAAAGGGAAGCCACTTCGCCACTCGAAGACCGGTGTGGCCACGATGTCTTTAGGCAGGCCAAAATCGCCCCAGAAGAGTAGCCGGTTCGGAGCGTCGAACTGTTGTTTGCCAAACTCATTCGGACGAATTATAGGATGCCGGAGATTGCCGAAGTAGGTGTTGAAGTCATTAAGATCACCGCGCGCATCTGATCGCACATACGACAGGAAGATGTTTCGTCCTTCCTGGAACCGCAGTCGTGCCACGGTCTGAAACTCACGGTAATGCGAGCGACCCGTGTTCTGCAATAACAGTGCGCCCTCGCTCGAGCTCGGCGCGAGACTTACTGGGTCGACGAAGAAGTCACGGCGCGTGTGACGCTCTTCATATGCAACTCGCAGCAATAGTCGCTCAGTGAGCTGGTGATCGATCTGGACATTTGCCGCGAGACTGTACGGGTTCCGCAGTCCGTCACTCGGGACGCTGTTCCGGAAAAGTCTGGGTCCGTCATGCACAGTGACGCCGTCTGCCGCAAAACTGGTGACGAACAGGCTCTGATACTGTTCAAAGGCACCAACGTTTAGCGGGATCTTGTCATAAAAGAGACCCACGCCGCCGCGCACGACAGTGCGTTCGGAATCGGTTGGCAGGAAGACGAAACCCAAGCGCGGAGCGAAATTGTTTCTGGCGCCGATCTGATCACGGTCAAAGCGCAACCCCAGATCGAATGTAACGCGCCCATTAAGAGTCCATTTGTCCTGCACAAAAGTTGAATACTCGTTCTGCCCTTGCCGCAATGCGCTGTCGCCTACAAACCCGATTAGTTGGTCGATGGTCCCGTTGCTCCGAACGACCTGAACCGGCCGGCCGAGATCGCTGCCCGTGAAGGTGGTATGGCTGAAGTTGAGACCGGTTTTAAGCGTGTGTGAGCCGTGCCAACGCCTCGGCGCAAAATGATAGACCTCGAGCCATTCGTAACGCCGGCTCTCTCGATGCTGCCGGTCGAACCACCCACCGAAGTTTCGGTCAGGCGTGATGCGATACGGCGCGCCGCTGTTGGCGAAAATGTCCGCGTCAAACTGCTTGACGCTGAAACTCGTTTGCAGCAACGTGCCGGATTTGAAGGCGGCTTGTTCATTGAGCGCTAGAAACCACCCGCGCTGGTGGAAATTCGCAGTCGTGTCAGCCGGGTTGAAGGTGTTCAGGTTGAAGAAGGCGAGCTTCTGCGGGAACACGGACAGGCTGACGGTGACCCGGTGGATCGGGTTCACCACATAATCCACGCGCGAGAACGAATCGAAGCTTTCACGTTGGATGTCTCGCTGCCGCTCCTCGAGCGTTTCTAAACTGGGCACATTGGTCCGGACGAATCGATATTCAAAGCTCTGAAAAAAGAAGAGCTTGTCCTTTGAAATTGGACCGCCGACTGCTATCCGCGGCGTCACGGCGCCAATACCGAAGAGTTTGCCGTCACGCCAACGTGGCCGGGGGAGGACTCCGCTCACCAGATAACGCCAATTGTTGCTGCCCGCTCGGGTCTGGATAGTTGTGACGGCCCCGGTAAATTTTCCGTACTCTGCGGAGTAAGGATTTGAATAGACTTGCACCGTTTCTACGGCTTCGAGTGGCAACTCGATGGCGGGGCTACCGGTCACGGGATCAGTCACGTTCAGACTTGAGACCAGGATTCCGCTCTGGTTCGGGCGAGTGCCTTTAATATTCAGGTTACCGTCCGGTCCGCGTACGACGCCGGGCAGCAGCGGCAAGGCGTCCTGAAATTTCTGATCGGTAAGAGGTGCATCGCGCAGCGTTGCGCTGGTGATCACGCCCGCAGTCGTAGATTCAGTTTTGCCGGCATCAGTCTTATCTTCAGTCACCGTCACCGTTTCGCTCAGCGCGATGGGCTGCAGCAGGATATTCAGCTCCACCGTAGCTTCGATCTGCACGATGATTTTTTGCTCGAATTTCTTAAATCCCTGTAACTCCACGGTAACCGCATAATCGCCTGCCGTTAGCCCGGTAAAGTCGTAGCGGCCTTCTTCGTCGCTAACTGTTTGTAACTTCTTATCCGGCAGGCGCTCGCCGCTCAGATTCACGACGACGCCCGGTAGCGGTCTACGCTTTTCGGGTATATCGGCGACCACCTGGCCTTTCACGCCTCCGCTCTGTAGCAAATGGGAATCGCGCGCAAACGTTGCGCTTTCGACAGCACTTAACAGGATGGAGAGCGCCACTCCTATGGTTGCGGCCCGACGGTTATGAAGTCCTCGATAGGAATTGAGACGGCTAAGATTAGTAAAGCGCATAAGCCTTGACCCCTCGTTCTCCACGTGCCTGATAACGCCACAAGATTCGTAGCATAGTTCGCAGCCGATTTGCCAATTGGAGGGGGAGGCATCCAGGTTCCCTGGCGGGTAGTGGGTCAGTCTTGACGCCCGACAGCTTTAGTTTCGCCTTGCGTCAAGACAAACCTCAGGTTGAGACCGTTAAGTCTGAGACGCGCGTAACACGGCGAGTGACTACAGAACTAAATGAGAGATCACTCAACCACAGACAGGAAGCGGTAGCGACCTGGCCGTTGCGACAGACTCAAACTGGGTTAGTGGGACCGAGACGGCCAGGTCGCTACCGCTTCCTGTTCTGTAGTTGAGTGCATCCCAATTCACGACTCCACTCGGTTAGTGATTAGCAGCCACGACCCATGCGCCACCCGCGCGCGGACTGACCTCATGACACGAGAGTTAACTGAGCTACAACTCAAACCCAAACGCGGTGTGCTTTTGGCGGGCCCGCCCGGCAGCGGTAAGACTACCATCGGTAGAGCCCTTGCCCACCGGCTCAAGGGCAAGTTCTTCTTGATTGATGGCACATTCATTTCCGGGACCCAGGATTTCTATGGAGCCGTACACCAGGTTTTCGAGGGTGCGAAGCAAAACGCGCCTTCTATCATCTTTATCGATGACAGCGATGCGATTTTTGAGAGCGGGGAGGAGCTAGGACTTTACCGCTATTTGCTCACGATTTTAGATGGGCTGGAAAGTGAGAGGGCAGGACGAGTGTGTGTCATGTTAACAGCCATGAATGTTGGCAATCTTCCTCCGGCGTTGATCCGCTCTGGTCGAATCGAATTGTGGTTGGACATGCGCTTGCCGGATAGCGAGGCACGGTCTGCAATTCTGACCAGCAAGTTAAGCCAATTACCGGAGGCTCTCGCGGACCTCGATTTGTCCCGATTGGTGGCTGCCACTGAAGGATTCACCGGCGCAGATCTTTCGCGACTCATTCAGGACGGCAAGACTCTGTACGCCTACGATAAGGTGCGGAATCAGTCATTGCGATCATCGACCGACTACTTTCTGCGGGCCGTAGACACGGTTAGCGCAAACAAGGAACGTTACGCTGCGGCCGAAGCCTTGGCCCGCCAGCAACGCTCATCCCGCCCGCCCTGGTATCAGATGTTCGGCGGAACAGAGAGCATCGCCGACAGCTTCTCGATTCGAAGTGTCGAGAATATTGAGTAGCCTGCCTCGTTAGAGGTGGACATGATTCATCGCGTCGTGGCATCGGAGACTACTTCTCGTCCAATTTTCTGCCGGCGTTTAAGTTATCAAAATTCAAGATTGCATTGAACACCAGGAAATAGCTGCCCTTGGTCTGGCCGCGCCAGATGGGATTGTTTGAGAACAGCACGAAGTGTCCCTGCCCGGAAGGCACATCGACAACCATCGGATGCTGCGCGATCTCGTCACCTCCATCCAACAATCCTGAGACAAACAAGTCCTTGTTGTCCGCGTAACGGAAGACCACACGCGGGCGCATCGCCGGGGGAATAACACTAATCCCGTTGCGCCGTTGTTCGTCAGTCAAAGGCATCGCCTCCCACACTTCCGCGGTGGGCAGCTCCGGCGCTTCGACTGGAGGCCTGCCTGGCACAGTGTCAGGATCATCAGGTGTACCCCTGCCCGTCATACGCGGTCCCGGACGTGACCGCCCTCCTCGACCACCGGCAAAATTGCTCAGGTTGAAGATGGGCCCATTGAAGCAATAGATCGGGAGCGTATCGCCATAGCCGTACGCTATCGGGCTGCTTGCATCCACAACCTTCGAGCGCAATATGACACCGATCGCTTTGAGGCGCTGAGATCGAGCAATGGAGACTCCAGGTGTGAAGCCGGCGGTGACGGCGAGATCGGCAGTGTCCATCACGCCAATAAAGAGTCCGCCATCGTTGGTAAACTTCTGGAGATTCATCAGACCGGAATAACCCAGACCCGGGCGCATATCATCGGTCGAGTCGATCTTACCGAGGTTGGGAGTTAAAGGAGTGGTTTTCCAGGGGATGGGATTTCCCCACATCGGCATGCCGCTGATGATGGCGCCTGCACCTCGTCCAACTGGACCAAAAATGATCACGTCATACTTGCTTCTCAAATCTGCATCTTTAGCCACATCCTGCGTGCTGATGTAAGCGTAGGGAACTCCCAACTGATCCAAAGCTAAACGCCACCAGCCTTCGTCCTGCGTGCTGAGCCAAGTGTGCAGCATCGCCACGCGCGCCGCCTTCACAGCATGGGTCTTGACTGTCGGAGGCGTATCGACCGCGTAGACTTGCAGACCAAGATCTGTCGCTGCCTTTTGTACGTCAGGGGCTAAGGCTTTGCGAATAATGAATGACCCGCGATTGAATTTTCGTCCGGCAGCATCAAATGGCTCTTCCGCTGCTTCCATCGCCACATCCTTCAAACGGTAACGGAAGGTCACGAGACTGTTATCGGCGTTGTGATTAATGAGGTAGACCGAGCCACTGCCGTTTACTGCTGCCGGTGCCCGCACCTCTCCGGTCACACGTTCCATGGCCGCGCTCAACGCGGTGACGTCTGTTACGCGCACCACCTGCACGTTTCCTAGTTCGCCCATGGTCCAGCCGGTGTCATCGTAGACGTCCTGCTGCGGATCGTTAGGCGCCCAGTACTGATGATCCAACAGGGCATCCGCGATGCGGCTGTAGGGCTGGTCCATACGCACGAGGTAGCTGCCGGCCGGGAACGTCCGGCGCTCGATCTCTGGCTTAGGAGACGGGGTCGCTACCTGCACGGCCACTGGAGATGGACTTGCCGCCGAGCGCGGCACCGCATCGGACGGAGTCGCAGTCGCTGCAGGTGCTGTTTCGACAGGGGCCGGCGTTGCTGAGGGCGAGCCGCTGACCGGGGTCGGAGTCTTCTTTTTCGTTCTTAATGTGACAGTAAATGGCGCAGTCGCGCGATGAATCTCGCATCCCTGCGCTTGCAGTGTGCGCAGCAGTTCTGCCTGATTGCCGAGGCGGGGATCGTCGCCGGGGAAGACATAAGCGGCGGGGCCTTCCTTCTTCGGCTTTTCCACTGATCGTTTGCTCTTTACGTAGAAGTTTTTCAGGAAGAGCTTGTTGTTGTTGCTGAAATAATGGAGCGTGGTTAGCAGGGCAGTCTGTTGATAATTATTGTTGTTGCGCTGCGACCACTTCGCTCGCGGCAGCGGCGGATTCTGCCGAAACCACGTGCGCGAATAGTCGTCAGCGGAGAGGGTGCGCTCCACCGTATCCGCGCCGGCGTTGCCAAAGGTTTCGTAAAGACGGCTGATTCCATTATGAGTAGCAGCAATAAACATCAAATATCCAGGTGACCAGGTGTCGAAGTTTCCGTGCGCGAATACGCCTGGCATACCAAACTTGGTCATTTCCGAAACGTTGTTCCAGCCAATCATCTGCCACTCATCGGTGAGAATCGGATCGACCCAGGCGTTGTAAGGACCATCGCCAATCGTGTTGTCGTAGAGATACGGGACTGACTCATGCAAGTCGTGGATTACCTGCGCTTTCCAGCCCAGGTAGGTATTCAGCACGTTACGGGTCAGCTTCAGCGAAAGACCAATGGCGTCGCGGTTGTTGTCGTGAGCTACGTATTTGCCCCAGTAAATTAGCGGCGGCCAGTTTGATTTAGGGTTCGCCAGGTGCCAGTTGTAGACGTCCACCATGCGATCGCGGCCATCAACCTCGACGACGGGAGTGATTAAGGTGACCATGTTGTCGCGAATCGTGCGCACGTACGGGCTTTCGTCCACCGCCAGCCTGTAGGCAAGTTCCATGAGCGCGGTCGGCGACCCGGTTTCAGTCGAGTGAATGGCGCCGGTGATGTAATAAATGGGAAACGAATCCGCGACGAGGCGGTCAGCTTCGTCATCGTTCATGTTGATAGTGCGCGGGTCGGCAAGTTTCGCAAGCCGAGCGCGGTTCTCATCGAGCTTGCCCAGCAGACTCTCTGAGGCCACTGCGACCGCGATCATCTCGCGTCCTTCTTCAGTAGTGCCAATTGAAAAAACCTTCACGCGCGGACTCGCCTTCTCCAGCATGCGCATGTAGCTATAAACTTCCGCTGCGTAAGGCAACTTCCCCGGGGCCCCGGCGACGTCTCCGAGGACGGCCTTCGGCGTCGGCACGTTCGGTGAGGCCGGGAGGTAATCGGTCAAAGGCGAGTTGAAGAAAGTCTCGGTTGTATACTCGCGAATCTTTTTCGAGTATTCCTCGTCCACCGGCTGCCTGGGATCACGGGCAGGCTTCACCTGCGCACTTGTTAAGATTGGTGCGATCGCAGCAATGACAACGAACGAAAGAGTGGCGCGAAGGAGAAGGTGTCGATTCATCTCGGATCCTCAGGGTCTTGGAAAAAGAGGGTTGCCTAACGACGGCATCGGCTTCATGTCGAATGGGGTTGTGTTGTTAGAATTCATCTAAAGAGGAGCAGAAAAACTTTTAAGCTAAATGCACTAAATAAGTCAACTTTTAAAGTTGGGTAGCGATTATTTAGAACAGTGCGGAGTAATACAATTAACCAGTCAGCCAAACAGGAGTACTCCGTAGGAGGCATGTTTATAGACCGGGTCATAATGAATATCCCTGCGCCGTTCGGAGGGGCGGAATGATACTGGATGAGTACCTGCCAAGTTGAGTTCCGCCCCTCCGAACGGCGCCGCAGCGGGGTTGGGCGTCTAGTGCTATAAACATCTCGCCCCTACGGGAGTCGAATCTTCAAGTTGACGCAAATGAGTGACGTCGGTATCGTGCCGTATATCTGAGATTCATACGATGCAAGCCCGAATCTTTCAATTGAACACTTCTCCCGGTGGTCTACCCAAGCTGGCGGTACGGGAGGCGTTGGTGACTGAGTTGGGTCTGGTTGGCGACGACCATAGGTTTCCTAACATTCACGGCGGGCCCGAACGCGCGCTGTGTCTTTTCTCTCTGGATCGGATCCTTGAATTGCAGGGAGAGGGCCACTCGATCTTCCCCGGAGCGGTCGGAGAAAACGTAACGATATTGGGACTCGATTGGGATCGCATGACACCCGGCCAAAGGCTGGCCCTCGGCGATGAAGTGCTGATCGAAATAACAACCTATACCACGCCCTGCAATTCCATAACTGAGAGTTTTGCAGGAGGGAAGTATCAACGGATCTCACAGAAGGCTTATCCGGGCTACTCACGAGTCTATGCTCGGGTGGTGCAGCCGGGGCGCCTTACGGTGGGCCAAACTGTGCGATTGCTGAATGGCAGCGACCTCCCGGACAATATCAACGCCCCCAGCTAGTTGTCACCTGCACATCCAGCAAATAGAATTAGGCATCAATGATAGACGAGATGCCAGATAAGCGGTTTAAGAGCGCACAGCCCCGCGCCCAACCTCCTGAAGAAAGCGATTTCATCCAGATCAAACCCATCAGCAAGTCAGCGGGTGGCGTGCCGGCAATTGTATCGGCCGTTAAGAGTGCCTGGAACGAAATGGGTCCTGTGCGGGGATTGCGCACCTTGCTGAAACTCAATCAGCAGGGGGGATTCGATTGTCCCGGCTGCGCCTGGCCTGAGCCCGATGAAGCGCGATCGCACGCTGAGTTCTGTGAGAATGGCGCAAAACACGTGGCAGACGAAGCCACTACCAAACGCGTTACACCCGAGTTCTTTAAGCAGTGGAGCGTTGCTGACCTCTCACACAAATCCGATTTTTGGCTGGGCAAGCAGGGACGCATAACCCAGCCGATGTTGTTGCGCGCGGCAGCGACGCACTACGAGCCAGTCCATTGGGACGAAGCCTTCGATTTAATCGGCCAAGAGTTGAATTCATTAAATCATCCGGACGAGGCAATCTTCTATACCTCCGGACGCACCAGCAACGAAGCTGCATTTTTATATCAACTCTTCGTACGGCAGTTCGGCACCAACAACCTGCCGGACTGTTCCAACATGTGCCACGAATCGAGTGGCTGGGCGTTGACTGAGACCATCGGGGCCGGTAAGGGAACCGTGACGCTGGAAGACTTTCAGTTGGCCCAGGCGATCTTTGTGATTGGACAAAACCCCGGGACCAACCATCCGCGCATGCTCTCCGCGCTTGAGAAGGCGAAGAAGAACGGCTGCACCCTGGTGCATGTCAATCCGCTGCCGGAAGCCGGGATGTCGACGTTCAAACATCCGCAAGACGTGCTGGGTTGGCTGAGCGGGGGAACTCAACTGGCGGATCTTTTTCTGCAGGTACGGATCAACGGTGACGTCGCATTGCTGAAAGGGATAATGAAAGAGGTCCTGACAGCAGATGAACGGCATGGCGGGGGCGTACTCGATCAGGACTTCATCACGAAACACACCAATGGTTTTGCAGAGTTTGCGGATGCTCTTCGTAAAATAGAGTGGGAAGAGATCATCCAACTGTGCGGTATTCCTGGATCACAGATCGAGGAAGCCGCCAGGATTTTTATCGCATCAGAACGCACGATCTTTTGCTGGGCTATGGGACTAACTCAGCACAAGAATGCGGTAGCCAACATTCAGGAAATCGTAAACCTGATGTTGCTGCGCGGTCAGATCGGAAAACCAGGTGCCGGCTTGTGTCCCGTTCGTGGTCACAGCAACGTGCAGGGGGATCGCACGATGGGCATCTCAGAGCGACCATCGCAGGCGTTTCTCGATCGATTAGCAACGGAACTAAATTTCGAGCCACCGCGGACCCACGGCCTGGATACGGTCCAGGCAATTCAGGCAATGCATGGCGGCCGCGGGAAAGTGTTTTTCGCCCTGGGTGGAAACTTTCTTTCCGCGACTCCTGACACTGAGTACACGGCTGAGGCGCTCAGGCGATGCCGCTTGACCGTGCAAGTCTCAACCAAACTTAACCGGGGACATTTAATAACTGGCGAGCAGGCGCTAATTCTGCCGTGTCTTGGTCGCACAGAGGTTGATCAGCAGGCCACTGGACCGCAGTTCGTGACAACCGAGAATTCTATGGCTGTGGTGCAGGCGTCGCGCGGATTCCTGCCACCGGCATCAACCGAATTGCTCAGCGAGCCTGCGATCGTTTCTGGTCTTGCTCGAGCGACCCTGGGACGTCGCACCGCCGTTGACTGGGAAGCGTTAATCGCGGACTACGATCGGATTAGAGAACTGATCGCTCGAGTTATTCCAGGATTCGAGAATTACAATCAACGCGTACGCCAAACGGGAGGCTTCTATCTGCCCAGTTCTCCACGCGAGCGAGTTTTTAAGACGCCGAGCGAACGCGCGGTGTTCACTGTTCATGAACTGCCCGCTCACAACCTCCAGCCGGGACAGTTTTTGATGATGACAATTCGCAGCCACGATCAGTTTAACACTTCAATCTACGGGCTGAACGATCGCTATCGCGGCATTCACAACGGACGGCGAGTCGTGCTTCTTAACAAGGACGATATGCTGCAGGAGGGTTTGAGCGAAGGGCAGTGGGTCGATCTTACCAGCCACTTCGAAGGAGAACAGCGCGTGGCGCGTCGTTTCACTGCGGTGCCCTACAGTATCCCGCGTAGTTGTGCGGCGACCTATTTCCCTGAAACGAACGTGCTGGTGCCGGTCAGAAGCGTCGCGGAAAAAAGCAACACACCGGTGTCGAAGTCCGTGGTGATCAGCATCAAGCCGTCAGCCATTGTGGGCGAGAAGTTTGATTATGATAACGCCGCCGGATGACTGATGTTAGTGCGTGTCTTAGAGGTCAGCTGTTTACAGTCACGCATGGTCGGTGATAGAAGCGTGATTTGTATTTCGTGATGTTTCGTGTGATTTCGTGGATCGATTCTTTGCCCAAGGTGGGCGCGATCCACGAAATCACACGAAACATCACGAAAACAAGACGGCAGAGTCAGCTGAAGGCACTGCAGATAGGACAGTGATTTGATGTTTACTTCCCAAGCTCTTAATGAAGACGCCACGAAACCGCAGCTGTATGCAGGTCTCCGGTCGCAACTGCGCAGCATGCTCGCGGACGAGCGCGATGTCATTGCCAATGCAGCCAACATGTCGTCACTTCTTTACCACTCGATGTCCGATGTGAATTGGGTCGGGTTCTACTTTCACAGAAATAACGAGTTGGTGCTGGGCCCCTTTCAGGGGCAGCCGGCGTGCGTGCGTATACAAATCAGCAAAGGTGTTTGCGGCACCGCCGCGGAACAGCAACAGACAATCATCGTTGATAATGTCCACGATTTTCCCGGGCACATTGCCTGCGACAGCGCGTCGAATTCAGAGATTGTAGTACCTGTAATGAAAGACAATCACCTGATCGGGGTGCTTGATCTTGATAGCCCATCGGTGGCACGTTTTGATGAAGAGGACGCGCGAGGTCTGAGTGAGCTGGTCGAAGTGTTTGTGGAATCAACCGTTCTAGATTTTTAGTGGTTTCGAATTAGGGTGGTTGCGTGGAAAACAAAGGCCCTACTGAATTGCAGTCCGGAAGGCGGACCCTGTCCCCGCCTCAAGTTTGAAGCCACTGACCGGAA
Organism: Pyrinomonadaceae bacterium; assembly: GCA_046261995.1. Taxonomy (GTDB): domain Bacteria; phylum Acidobacteriota; class Blastocatellia; order Pyrinomonadales; family Pyrinomonadaceae; genus PSRF01. Next base: position 79,618 of record JBHENP010000003.1, on the reverse strand, counting down.
GAGCGGGGACAGGGTCCGCCTTCCGGACTGTGAGGTTAGGATTGAGAGGTTGATTCGCCAGAAAAGGCCATGATCAAAATACGCAAAGCAAAGGACCGAGGTCACTTCAATTTTGGTTGGCTGGACACATATCATACATTCTCTTTTGCCGATTACTACGATCCGTCATTCATGGGTTTTCGCGATTTGCGCGTGATCAATGAAGACTTTGTGCATGGTGGCCGCGCGTTCCCGACGCATTCTCATCGGGACATGGAGATCATCACTTACATTCTCGATGGTGCTTTGGAACATCGCGACAGCATGGGGAATGGTTCGCTTATCCGTCCCGGTGATGTCCAGCGAATGACGGCAGGCACCGGCGTGTCCCACAGCGAAGCAAACCCTTCGTCAGAAAACTCAGTGCACTTGCTGCAGATCTGGATCATCCCGCAGAAGCAGGGACTGAAACCTGGCTATGAGCAGAAGTTCTTCAGCAAGGAGCAGAAAGAGGGCCGCTTGTGTTTGATTGCATCAGGCGACAGACGCGAGGGCTCGGTCACAGTGCACCAGGATATAAGCGTGTACAGCGCAGTGGTAAATAACGGCCAGACACTGAACCATCAAATGGCCCCGAACCGGCATGCCTGGATTCAAGTGGCACGAGGCGGGGTTGTGGTCAATGGCGAGAATCTCGATCAGGGTGATGGCGCTGCGGTGAGCGGAGAATCCGAGTTATTGATCGGGGTGCGACAACCCGCAGAATTTCTGTTGTTTGATTTGGCGTAGAAAGTTGAGGAGGGAAAAATGGAAGCCACCAGGATCACGATCGATGAAGTTAAGGAGAGAATGGATCGCGGTGAGAAGTTTGCTTTTGTCGATACGCGAAATCCAAAAGCTTGGGGTGAAGCTAAAACAAAACTGCCTGGGGCGATACGAGTGCCCGCCGATGAAGTTGAACAGCACCTCACTTCAATACCGCGCGATCGCACGGCAATCACCTATTGCACTTGACCGCATGAAGCATCAAGCGCCCGTGTGGCGCAGGAGCTGACCAGTCACGGTTTCAAGAATGTTCATCCGCTCTTTGGCGGAATCGAGGCATGGGAAAAAGCCGGGCTTTCTCTGGCGCCGAAGTAAGGTAGGCTCCACCAGGACTGGATTAGCTGGCTCTGGATTAGAGTCTCACCCGAATATTTAAGTCGCGCAGTGCGTCAAGGTTTTTCTCTTGTAGCGCGAAGACTGATTTACCGACCTTCATCTCAACCGTTTTGGCCTCGACGATCGTGTTGAAGATTTTATAGGAAACCGATACTTCCAAGACTTCGTTCATCCTGTCAATCCCTCGATCGCTAGCAACATCCTGCGTCACCAGCCCCATCGTGCCCAACTTCATCCGCTGTGCGTCAGCCACGACAAACAATTCCCGCTCATTGAGAGGATGTCGGTTGTCCCAATCCTTCGTCTCAAATACTAGCTGTAACTTTGCGTAGCGAACATAATCAAGCTGTTTTCCCGGACAGTGAAGTGATGCGACCATACTGACGCAGGTTTGTTTAAGAGTACTCCGCAGGCCCCTGGCTCCCTCGCAGTTGATTCGCATTTTCTTGAGCGTCACCACGGTCTCATGATTAAAGCCGTCGTACCTCGTTTCAATCTTGCCGCCGTGATCGAGTGTCGAAGGGTTCGGTGCCGACATTGAAGACGACTTGGCCAAGGATGGATGAACGCTCTTCGGCAGCAGGCTGGCACTCTGAAGCAATAACAAACAGGCGCAAATAAGTAGTATTCGTTTCATGACACACACTTTCAGAGGGAAATTGCTGACGTTGAATTAAGGTGAGATTGCTGAGGCAAGCGCGTCACAATCTGTGACTGGGTCAGTGGACCAAAACCGCTATGATGAATAATAGGGAAGTGGAGACCAGCCTGTCAACAAGGAGAGGTTAGAAGCTGGTTGAAACACCGGTATTTGCAGGTAGAACGGCGGTCAACCTTCCTAAACTGCAAGATAGTGGGCTGGGGTTGTTCTTTAGGGGTAGGCTGAGGTTACCGTCCAGAACCTAATCGTTCAACTTTAAGGCCTTTTTGCGCGCGCTCCAGTAGATCTTTTGATATTCCTTCCCATCTGCCAACAGCGCGACCGTCGGGTGCGAGATCCGATGCAGTGACTCCGAGCCCACTCAGATCTTCTATGTAGATAATCAATAATTCTTTGCGTTTGGCTTCGTCAACCAGGTGAACCAGCCGCTGCATCAGGAGGTCATCGCCGGCGATGCGATAGCCTTTATTTTCAAGAAAGGAGCGGGCTCTGCTGCCGTCGGAGTTTGCCGGCGACGGATTCGCCTTGATGTTTACTGCGTGCGCATCGGCCATAAAATCGAGGCCTCCGAGATTCACTACCCTATTCGCTTTGTAGCGGTAAGTATGGGTATTTGTTGGTAAATAGCCTTCAAACTGGATCCAATAAAACCGCTTAACACGGCCCTCCTTGTCAGCGTCAACGAAGAAGTGCTGCTCGGCGTTTGCCACGTCATAGAGCACAAAAGATTGGCTGCCTACGTATTTGAAGTTCTTATCAACCTCGAGCCTGACGGCCGGCATTGTCGTAGACGTCAACACCTGTTTGCTGACCTGGCGAGGCAGCTGTGCCTTAACGGCTTGATTAGTAGCCTTTGGTACCGAAGACGATTGCCCGCATGCAAGCCCGACCAGTACTCCCAGACTTATAATTGGAACAGAGACCACTATCTTTTTCTTCATTTTGTTGTTTTCCTCTTTCATCGGTAACGATGATGGTCGTTCTTAGGTTCCAGCCCTCGGGTAAATACTCATGAGGCAGCCGTTACCGTTGTTAAGCCAGCTAAAATATTTAGTACTTGAATCCCCATTCGCATCGCATGTACTCTGAAGACGTGTCTGACAGGTCTAACGGTTTACAACTTGCCCTCCCACTATGCGAACTTCCTCACCGGCGTCTGGTTGAAGCCGAGCGCCAAATCACAAGAATGACTAACTAAAAATGGGAATTATCGGCAATTTGACGACGATGAGTGTCTCGGACCTGCTGCAATTTCTGGCAGTAGGCAGAAAAACGGGAGCGCTGAAGTTTACCCATAGGAAAGTGGCCAAGGGGATCTATTTCGAGAATGGGTTTATCGTCGGTTCGAGCACCAACGATCCCACCGAATACCTCGGGCAAGTGCTCATCCATTACGGGAAAATAAACGAAGCCCAGCTTCAGGCAGCGATGGAAGCCCAACGAACGGGGGGTGGTCGCCCAAGGTTGGGGCAGATTCTGGTGAAACAAGGTGTTCTCCGTGACGAGGAAGTCATAGAAATTCTCAAAATTCGTACTTTAGAGATCATCTACGATTTGTTTTTGTGGAATGAAGCGCACTTCGAGTTTATTGTCGAGGATCCCCTCCCCTCAGACTTTACCCGAGTAGACGTAGAGCCTACTAAGGTGATCATGGAAGGAATCTATCGAGCTGATGAGCTCGCTCGTTACCGAACCTTGATTCCCTCAGATCGGACGGTCATGGAGTTGGGAGCCGGCTGGACTTCATCGCTGGGTATAGGTAAAGAAACTCGCCAGCTTCTTTATTTTCTCGAGAAGCGCATGTCGGTATCAGAAATCTGCTACAACATGCACACGTCTCCTTTTGCGGTTTACGCGCAGCTTTACGACCTCGTCAACAAAGGCCTGGCAAATGTGGCCGGTGAGCTCCCGGAGATTCCGGATCCGGTCAACCACATGCCGAACCTGCCAGAGGCGGCGGCGGAGCTTCTATTACTCGCTCGTAGTGAGTTGGATAACGACCAGGCAGACAGAGCGCTGTCGATTATCCACACTGTACTGCGAAGAGAGCCGAAGAACATCGCCGCTGAAAATCTTCTGGTCGAAGCCGAGAGGAAGTTTATCTCGCAGGTGTATGCAAAGATTCCACCCACCGGGGTACCCAGGATAGTTCTCAAGCCCGAAGAGTTAGCCAAGAAAGAGATTGGACCGCAGGAGGGATTTGTCCTTTCTCGAATTAACGGCGATTGGGACATCGAATCGATACTTTCCATATGTCCGTTCCGCGAAGCGGACAGCCTGCGCATGATCAAATCCATGATGGACAATGGAATTATTGGTTTGTGACGCTTCCATCAAACTCAGAACAGCGAGCGGATCCTAACACTCACCCCCTAGTAAAACTCCGGTCGTCCAATTTAGTGTGGGATCCGTTCGCTAACGCTCGCGGTTCTGTAGTCGAGTGTGCCATTCGCGCCCTGGATCCTTCGTTCGAAGTCCTGTTATATAGACTGGGCCGGCGCCTCGGACTTCCGGTGAAGCAAGCCCAACACTGCGAATAGAAGAAATGGAATCGAATTGATTACGGGACCGATTAGGGATTCGCGGGACCCTCTTACATCGAACCAGTGAGCAAGAGCAATCATTCCCCACGCAATGGTAATGGCCAAATGAAAGGTCCGGCTTTGATCGTAATGCCTCATGAACCAGAAAGTGATTAGCCCGATGAAAACCAGGAATGCTCCGAACTCCTGAATAATGTGAAGCGTCTCAACATCGCCATGGCCCACGCGCATAACTACCCCGTGTAAGGCTTCCGGTAATAGACCCGTTCCTGCTGCGAAGACGGTAATGCCAACAAGCAAATAGGCAGCTGCAAAAATTCCGTATACAACCTTGGTGATGGCCTCAGTCCTCATGGTCATAGCCTTCCTGCTTGAATGCCGGGGTCTCGCGCTTTTTTTTTGCGGCCCGTTCATCCTTTTTCTGCTCGATATGCCTGGGCTTTGACCAGCCATTCAAGACGTTTTCGATCATCCTCCGAGGAGATACTCAAAAAACGCACACCAAATCCGGCGTTCGGGTATTTATAAGCAACGACACCCTTGACCTCTATCCAATCCTCGTTTGGCAGCCGCAAACTAAAGCGGATGGTCTCACCGACTCCGACCTCCCCGATCGAATCAATGAAGCAGCCGCCAGTATGGATATCTCCCGTCCTGGCCTCGTATTTGCCGGAAGCGCCCTCCCACAACACGTCGATGTAAGCGGGCACACGTCCCTGACTTCTGCGTTCGTCACTCATAGACCCCCTCCAGGAGTTTCGAATGTAAATTCTATATTAGTGTCTAATGGATGATTCTTAACTGAGCCCGCCAGCGTTTGCTATTGATTGCTGCCCGCCCGCCCTTTCAGCTGATTCACAGCTTCCTGGCTTTCCGTCACCTCCGCTGGTTTCTCACCCAGCACGATGCGCACGGCGTGGGTTTGACCGTCATCGGTAAGGGAGATTTCAGCAACGGTTTGCAAAGCGCCATCGAGCTCCACAGTAATCACGCCGCGATGTACTGCCAGCGGATTCTCGACTTTGATGCGGTAGGTGGTGCGCCCGCGTCGATAAATAATCTCAAACTCCCGCCACCAGCGTGGCACGCAGGGGTCTATCTTTAACCGATCCGCCCGCAATTGGAAACCGAGAATGGACTCCAGGCCGGCGCGATACATCCAGCTCGCAGAGCCCGTATACCAGGTCCAACCGCCGCGTCCGGTATGAGGAGGGACGGCGTAGATATCGCCCGCGGCGGCGTAGGGCTCCACTTTGTATTTGTGCAGCCCGGCGCGAGTCGAGGCGTGATTAATTGGATTCAAGAGGGAAAACAATTCGCCGGCGCGCTCACCATCTCCCAGCATCGCAAACGCAATTAAGGTCCACAACGCCGCGTGAGTATACTGCCCCCCGTTCTCGCGGACTCCCGGAACGTAGCCTTTGATGTATCCCGGATCCAGATTGCTCTTGTCGAAGGGTGGAGTAAACAGGATGACCAGACCGTCGCCCCGTCGAATCAAATATTCTTCAACGGCAGCCATTGAGCGCGCCGCGCGATGATGTTCAGCGGCACCGGAGATAACCCCCCACGACTGCACAATCGAATCGATGCGGCACTCTTCATTCTGCACCGAGCCCAGCGGGGTGCCATCGTCGAAATAGGCGCGTCGATACCAATCGCCGTCCCATCCGTGTTCCTCGAGGGCCTTCTTCAAGCTCTGCATGTGACCGCGATACTTGTCTCCGCGGACCGTTTCGTTTCGCTGATCGCAGAAAGCCGAGAAATTGCCCAGCGTAGTATGAAGAAACCAGCCCACCCAAACACTCTCCCCCTTGCCCTGATGCCCAATACGGTTCATGCCGTCATTCCAATCGCCGCCTCCCATTAGTGGCAATCCATGTGAGCCAACTGCCAAACTGCGATCGAGTGCGCGGAGACAATGCTCAAAGATGGTCCCCGTCTCGGACGACACGACGGGTTGCATATACGATTCATGATCTTCCGGTCCGAGGAGTGGGGCTTCGAGGAAGGGAACTACTTCATCGAGAACCGACAGGTCCCCGGTGATATTAATGTAGAACGACGTAACAAAGGGCAGCCACAGTAGATCGTCGGAGAATCGTGTGCGCACTCCACGTCCCGTGGGCGGATGCCACCAATGCTGCACGTCGCCTTCCTTGAACTGGTGGCGAGCGGCGAGCAGAATCTGATCGCGGGATATTTCCGGTTTGCTGTAGACCAGGGCCATCACGTCTTGCAGCTGATCGCGGAAACCGAAGGCTCCTCCTGACTGGTAAAACGCCGAACGCGCCCATACTCGACAGGCCACTGTTTGATACAGCAACCAGCGGTTTAGCATCGTATCCATTGCCAAGTCGGGGGTTTTTATTTCCACGGTTCCCAGCAATTCGTCCCAGTAAGCGAGAACGGCTTCGAACCCTTCGTTAATTGCTGAGGGAAAAGTGAACTTCGAGATTAGTTCCTGGGCTTCTTGTTTTGAGTCGGCTTCACCAAGCAGGAACACAATCTCGCGAGCTTCTCGAGGCGCAAGTTCGATGGTCACCTGGATCGCAGCGCAGGGGTCTAATCCGGCGCCATCGCGACCCGAGAGGCCAACACGCCGCAAGGCGGCAGGCATCGAGGGCGTACCATTCCGGCCCAGAAACTCTTTGCGGTCGCAGGTTGCACTGGAGATCTTTTCATTCGTACTCACAAAGGCGACGCGATGAGCAAACTCATTGTTGAAAGGATTACGAGCGAACACGCTTCCGGTTTGGTTGTCGATTTCGGTGATGATATACGGGGCCGAAGTATTACGCTGCGTGCCCAGCACCAACTCGTTAAAGAGCGTAATGGTGAGGCGCCTTTTTCGCTCAGTACGGTTGCGCAAGCGCAGCAGCGATATCTTTACCGAACCTTCGAGGGGCACGAACAGCAGCAACTCTTGCGAGATGCCGTGACTGGTATGCTCGAAGACTGAATACCCCTGTCCATGCCGGATCGTGTAGGACTCTGCCTCGCGGATCGGAGCCGGAGTCGTGGACCAGACGGTGCCGGTATCTTCATCCCGCAGGTAGATGATTTCCCCCGGTGGATCGCTTACGGCGTCGTTCGACCACGGTGTCAGGCGATTCTCGCGGCTGTTGACCGACCACGTATAACCAGCGCCGGTCTCGGTGACCTGGAATCCAAAGGCACTTTGATTAGCAATGATGTTGGCCCAGGGCGCAGGCGTCCACTGATCAGCGCCCAGCACTATCACATATTCACGCCCGCCTTGATTAAAACCACCCAGACCGTTGAAGAACGTCAACTCCGGCAAGGCTACAGTGGGTTCGGGATAAGTCTGTGAGGCCAGACGGGGTATGAAGGGCGCCGGCAATGGTTCTCCCACGGCGAGACGCTCGAGTTGATCTTCAAGCGGCCCTCGCTCGGTAACGATGACTACTCGTGCGACGGCGTGAAGCAAAATGCGATCAGCCTCGGGCATGATGTCCGCGCGCCTCAGAAAGATGCCGCCGGGTTTATCTTGTAGGCCCTGCAGTCCGCTGGTCCGCACCAATGCTTCCAGTTCCTTCTGTAGTTCTTGAATGTAGCCCGCCGGGTGGTCGTTTAGAATCACGCAATCGATCTTCAGACCTTTGTAGTGCAAGTATTCGTGCCCGCGCAGAATTTTGCGCACCATTGACACATCTTCAAGGCGGTTGATGCGCACGAGCAGAATCGGCAGGTCACCGCTGATAGCGTAGGGCCACAGACTCGACTGGGCTTTAGTGTTAAGGGCCAGCACATGAGGTCGCGGACGTAGCGACGGATCGGAGTAAATGATGCGTGCGGCCAAGCGCTGGAACAAGTGTGCCTCTTCAGCATCGAGCTTCAGGTGGCTCATCTCCACCTGGGCCTTAGTCCATGCCAGTCTTGATTCGCGCTCGAAGATGCTGGGATCGTGATATTTGTCGGCCAGCATCATCGCTTCTTCGCGCGTGTTGGCGATGGCTGTGCTGAATGTTACTCGAGCAGTTTCGTTGGGAGCGAGGCGAACGCGACGCCGTAAACTGAACACCGGATCGAGCACTGCTCCGATTGTGTTGGATAATGGACGCTCTTCCATCACTGCCACCGGATCGGCGGGAGTGTGCCCGCGTCCCAGGAATCGACCACGGTCCGTTTCATACTGCACCGCCCCGAGGACGTCGCCTTCGGCAACCACCGCGTGCACGGCCCAGACTTGTTTTTCTTCGGAGGATCGTCGTCGTCGATGGGCCAGGAGCGCATTCTCTATTGCAAAGAATTCAGTTTCGATGAACAGATTGCTGAAGGCTGGATGTGCCGCATCGGCCTGAGGCGGAGCCAGGACAATCTCTGAGTAGCTAGTGAGCTCGATTTCCCGTGTCCGCACGGTGTTGTTGGTAATAGAAACTCGCCTTACTTCGGCATTGTCTTCGGCTGAGATTACGACTTCGAGGTGGGTGACTATGCCGCCGTCGGTGCGCCAGAAGTCTGCTTTGTCCTCGGAGAAAGCGACTTCGTAAGACTGCGGCCGGCGTTGAACCGGCTGATGACCCGCCGACCATACGGTAGCGCTACGCACGTCCCGAAGGTAAACAAAGGTCCCCCAGTTATCTCTGGTCACGTCTTCGCGCCAGCGAGTCACAGCGTTTGGGCCACATGCGGAATATCCTGCTCCGGCAGTGGTAATCATCAGATTGTAGGTGCCATTCGAAAGCAGTTGCGTGCGGGGCGTCTCGAGGTCGGGTGTATGGTAAACACGCGTGACCATTCCGGGCAACGATTGCGTGACCCGACCTGTCAGCACTTCTTCAGCTCGGGGATGGGCCGCAGGCACGCCCAAGGGCACTCGCTCCTGCAGCAACAGTTCGGTGGCCCGCACTACCGGATCGGCGTGAAAGCGATTTTCCATGCGACCGTGGTCCAGGACATTGTTCAGCGCGACCAGGCTCATGCCCTGATGGTGAGTCATGAAGGCACGAATAATGACGCGTCTTTGATTCTGGGGCAGGCGCTCCTTCGTGTAGTCGATCGACTCGTAGAAACCAAAGGCCCCCAGCGCTCCCTCACGTTCCAAAGCGCGCAAATTCTGTACGGCCTCGGCGGGTCTGATCAGCGCCGCCAGCATGATGGCGTAAGGGGAAATAACCAGATCCTCGATCAATCCTCGTTTCAGCCCCAGACCGGGCACGCCAAAAGGTCCGTACTGATAGTTCAGTTGCAGATCGCGCACATTGTAGGCTGATTCAGATACTCCCCAGGGCACGCCCCGTTCCCGACCATATTCGATTTGTCTTGCCACGACCGACCGATAGGTTTCGTTCAGTAACGTGCCCTCGTAATCACGCATAACGAGGACGGGCATCAGATATTCGAACATCGTGCCTGTCCATGAGATCAAAGCACGACCACCATTCACGGAAGTGAGTTGTCGACCCATGCGAAACCAGTGTTCCTGTGGGACGTCGCCTTTTGCGATTGCCACAAAGCTTGCCAGGCGCGCCTCCGAAGCCAGCAGATCGTAAAAAGAGTTGTCGGGGCGAAGCTCGCCGACGTTGTAGCCGATGGTAAAGACCTTGCGCTCCGGATCAAGAAGAAATCGAAAGTCCATTTCTTCCACAGTCTGTTCACACTTATGGGCTAGACGGCTGAGTCGTGACAGCAGGTCGCTGGCGGCCCCTGATGCATTTTCGAGGGCCGTCGCGAGGCGTGAAATCGAACTCCTTGCGCTTTGGGCCTTGTGGCTTTCGTCCGCCGATGCCTCGTCGAGCCGCGCTTGTAAGGCCGCCAGTTTGAGTAACGCCTGATCAGCTAAGTCTGGTATTGCCAAGGGGGTGGGCACGGCATGGAGGAGGCCGGCGACACCTCGCCATTGGGCTTTTGTTTCTTCTTCGAGCCCTTCAATCGCGGCCTCGATCGGGGATAACGATAAATGCCCCCAGGGCGTAAGCGTCATTACATCGCGTCTGTATGACCGCACCTGCTGTCGCAAGGCGCCCACCCACCAATGCAAGTCCCGAAAGCTCTCAGGGCCATGCTCGATTGATAGCGCCTCCACAATGTCGGTAATTTCCGCGCCGTGCCTGGTGAGCGAGTCGAAGAGCAGAAGCCACGACCATGGTGATCTGTTCGACTCTGAAGCGAGTAGCTCCTTGCATGCTTCAATTTCGCCACGCAGTTGTTTGACTGTTACCACCTGGGTTCGTTGCCGCACGGTCCCAAGCCTTCCCGCTTCCTCGCTGATGGCAATGATCGTGTCGTTGAGTCCGTCGATAACTCGTTGGTCCAGGAGTCCGACCTCGGGCATCTCGATGAACGCTTGCTTAAGGGCGATCAGATGACCTGCGAGATTGCCGCTATCAACAGTTGAGATGTACTGCGGCAATAGCGGTTCGAGACTTCTGGTGTCGTACCAATTGAAGCAATGACCACGAAGCTTTGCCAACCTTGTAAGCGATCCGAATGTCAGCTCCTGTCGCTCGACGAATTCAAGGGTACTGATATAGCCGAAGTCATGGGCGGACAGGGTCGAAAGCATCAACATCCCGATGTTAGTGGGCGAGGTGCGGTGTGCGATTACCGGTCTGGGATCCTCCTGGAAGTTATCCGGCGGCAGCCAATTGTCTTCAGCGCCGACAAAAGTTTCAAAGAAGCGCCAGGTCCGGCGCGCTATGAGGCGAGCGAAGCGGAGATCCTCACCCGCCAGCTCTCTGCGGGCTGATGCTGTGCGCCGGCTCACCCAATAGGCGAGAAAGGGGGACATCGCCCAGACGACCAGGAAGGGAGCTGCGACTCCGAGCGACGAAGGCCGCAGTAAAAAGATAAGCACCGCGGCAGCCAGAGTGAGCAACTCGGCTGGCAGCATGAACCATAAAAACGATGGGAGATCGTGACGTGCCGAACGTTCGGCTTGCGCAGCGGTTACCCACTCAAGCAATTTCCGGCGCGAGATTAGTTTTCTAAACAGAGTCCGGACGATTGCATCCAGCATCACATAGGCCTGATGCGCGAGAAATATCATCGACAATGCCGCCTGCGCCGTGTTGGTTCTGATGTCGCCCCAAACACCCCAGAAATGACTTGTCCATGGGATGCCCCGCGGATGTATTAAGAGACTGGTAGTGACGTGAAGATAAACGGGAAAAGCAATCACCAGGACGACGAATAGAGTCCAGGTCAGAGTAGAGCCCGGGAATAGTGACCAGGCAACCGCCAGCCAGATGACCAGAGAAGGGGCAACCAGGCTTCGCCGCAAATTGTCTAGAATCTTCCAGCGCGAAATCAGGGGGAGATTATTTCGCACCTTACGTCCGTGTACGTCCGGCACGGAGGGAAAGAGCCATCTGATGATCTGCCAATCGCCTCGAGTCCAACGATGTTGGCGTTGAGCATAAGAATCGTAGTGGGCTGGATAGTCGTCGAGGAGTTCTATGTCGGTCACCAGGGCCGCGCGCGCGTAGAGCGACTCAAAGAGATCATGACTGAGCAGCGAATTCTCCGGCACGCGCTCATCCAGGACTGATTCAAACGCATCAACGTCGTAGAGACCCTTGCCGGTGTAACTGCCCTCGCCAAATAGATCCTGGTACACGTCAGAGACGGCGGTCGTGTAGGGATCGATTCCGGTGTTGCCGGAAAAAACGCGCGCAAATCTTGAGCGGGAGGCGCTCTCAAGTGACATGCTGACGCGGGGCTGCAGAATGCCATAACCGGAAGTTACCCGATTGGTAGCCGCGTCAATGCGTGGCAGGTTGAGCGGATGGATGGCCGTGCCCACGAGTTTGCGCGCAACCTCGCGCGGTAGATGGGTATCGGAATCGAGCGTGATGACGAATCGTACCTGCGAGAGCAGTTCCTGGTCCGCCGTCTGAACGCTAAAACTTGTAGCGCGGCTGCCGCGGAGAGCGCTATTGAATTCGTGAAGCTTTCCGCGTTTTCGTTCCCAACCCATCCATTTCCCTTCAGCCGGATTCCATTGACGGTTCCTGTGAAACAGATGAAACCGTTGAGGGTGGTGCTTGTTGTAGCGCTCGTTCAAGCCATCAATCCCACTCAGGGCCACATCCAGAATGACCGCGTCTTCCGCCAGCTCTTCCACATCGGCGTCTACAAAGTCGCCGAGGAGGGCGAAATAAATATGTTCGTCCTGATTTGCGAGGAAGTGGACCTCAAGTCTCTCGAGTAGCTCGCGCACGCCATCTTCACTGGAGAAGAGTGTGGGAACGACCACCATCGTGCAGGCGTTTTCTCCAATGCCTGCGGAAGTGTTCATTCTGGGCAACAGGCGCGGAGCGAAGAGATGGGTTATGTCCCAGTTCAGGATGCTAAGGGCGAGATCGCTGGCCGGAATTAGGGCCAGCAGGAAAGTGGCCCCCAAAAGTAGCCAACCCGCGCCCGCCATGTACATCGAGAAGAGCAGGACCGCGATTATGAGGGCGGTCAACAAAGTCAGCGTGCCTAAATAAGCGAATGTCGGGTGTCGCAAACACGATCGACGTAACCGCTCTGTTAGTCGCGGCCTGTATCCAAAAGCGGCTTCCAGCTGAACCAAACCATGGTCAATTAGGTAGTATCCCACGTGAGCTTGGGGAGCACTGTTTTCGTCTCCGTCGGACGCCTTCGCTGCTAACTTGACTGCTGCCTCGCCAATCTCCAACTCCGAGAACAAGGTTCGCTTGCTTATCCGTTCGACTACATGGCGGTAGCGATCCCTGGAACCAAATTCCATTTTCAAATATGCGCCAGCGGGATCCTGTCCCAGCAACGGATCTATCAAACTCACGCTCTCAAAGAAATCACGCCAGTCGAGCGTCGAAAGCAGACGCATACTCGTAATGATATTGCCGATCGTAACCTGGGTGGCCGCCTGCCGCTGATGCTCGCTGTGAATAACTTGTTCGATACTGGCCCCTTGCCGGGCGAGTTGCTTTTCCAGCCACTCAGTCACCGGCATTAAGGCAGGGTCCTGTTCACGCAGGCGTTGCGTTAGCTGAACTACGAACGCCCGGGGTAGCTTGTCTCGTTTACCCAGGCGCTCGGTAATCAGAGGCACCAGTGCGGAAGGCTGCCGGGCTGCGAGTTCCAGTAGTTTGTCGGCCAGTTGGTCGGCTTGCTCGCGTTCCTCACGCGCGCCAACAATCCTGGTGGCCAACCTTCTCAAATTTTCCACGAGCGCTAAACGAAGGCTGATTGCTACTGCCCACAGCTCACCGATCGTAAGAGGTGAGACCGTTTGATAGGAGGAAATGAACCTGCGGAGCGTATTGGTCTCTAAACGGCTGTCCGTATGGCCAATCAGAGCGATGGCCACTGCATAGATTCGCGGGTAATCTTTCAGCTCTCCATCGTCAAGTTTGGGTAGTTCGTAGTAATAGCTCTTGGGCAGGTCTTCGCGGATCTCGCGGAGCTGCTCTTCGATAATGTGAAAATTATCGACCAGCCATTCTGCGGCTGGAGAAATCGACCGGCCGTCGCGTAGCGCCTCCACCAGCGCCCCGTAGGCACCAACAAGTTTTCGACCGTTGTCCTCGAGCCGAGGCAGCAGGTAGGGACGCGCCCTCTTCCTGACGATTCTATGTTCGGCAGCCAGAAACTGCGCGTATTGCTCAAGGCGTTCGACGCTAAAGATTTCTTCACGGATCGGTTGTTCGTCACCATAGTCGGACGTTCGTCTTCTCAGCATTGCGAAAAAATCAACCATAACCGTAAAAAGCTGTGAAAGCTGAAAAGAGCGACCCGCTACATAATTGTTCCTCGTGTAACGCGGCGCGGCCAGTTAAGGAAATTTGGCTGCAGAATATCACGATTCGGAAAGTCTCTTGGACTTGAATCCCTGGGTCCTGAGCATTTTTGATTGCCAATTGCCAATTGCCAATTGGCGATTGTCAGCGATTGAAGAGTTCGAGAGCTTCGGAATTGCGCGCCGAACTCTCATCAAAGTACTAAGCCCTAAGAACAGGGTGGCGAATCGGCAATCGGCAATCGAAAATCGGTAATGCCTAAGCTTGTGTCTAACGGCGCGATTCATGTCAAATTGATAAGTACCTTCCTCAAATTGACTGACCGCGTGACCGTACGTGTCAGGAAAGCTGTCAAAAACCGCCCAAAGCGATAGATACCCTACGAAACCAGCTTTGTGCGAGAACGATCGGTTCGGGAATGCCAATTGCTTTCAGTAGCTCCGGATAGGTGGGGCTACCCAGGCCCATGAGAAAGACACACTCTGGAAAACCAAAGACACACATGAGCCGGCTGACCATTAGAAATTGGTTTATGAAGACCATCGCGCTTCTTGGCGCGGTAGTCACGCTGGTGTGTATCTACAGACTGCCGATACAAGAACTCGACCTCAGATACCCTTTCCTCGTGCTGGTCACGATCATCATTGGATCGAGAATCACGGTTCAGATCCCCCGCGCCAAAGGAACTATTTCGGTCTCTGATACATTCATTTTTCTGACCATGTTGATGTTTGGCGGCGAGGCGGGAATATTACTCGCTACGACGGAAGCGTTCACTTCTACCATCCGCTTTAGCAAGCGGACAATGGTGGGCCTTTTCAACGCCGGGGTCATGGCTTGTTCCACCGCGATCACGGCAACGGTTGTGAGTCTTTCGTTCGGGTCCCTTCACGACCTGCCAGAAGCACAACTACATACCCTGGTGATGGCGCTTTGTGTGATGGCCCTGATGCAGTATGGCTTAAACTCAGGCTTGGTTGCCGTGAGCGCCGCCCTGAAACTTGACCAGCCAGTATGGTTCACCTGGCGCACCAATTTTCTATGGACCTCCATTACCTATTTTGCCGGAGCTTCAGCGGCAGGGTTCGTTGCGCGCGTGATTGAACAGACGGGCTTCTTCGCTCTCGTAGCTACCGCTCCGATTATCGCTATTATTTATCTGACTTACCGAACTTACCTGCAAAATATTGAAACCTCCGCAGCACAGGCAGAGCAGGCGAAGCTCCACGTCGAAGAGCTCAATCGCTTCATTGCCGAACAGGAACGAATCAGTAAGGCGTTACAGGAGAGTGAGGAGCACTTTCGGACAGCGTTTGATTATGCGGCGATTGGAATGGCTCTGGTTTCACCCGAAGGTTGCTGGTTGAGAGTGAACCGATCGCTCTGTGACATCCTGGGGTTTTGTGAAGAAGAGTTTCTCAATTGTGACTTTCAGGAATTGACGCACCGAGACGACCTGGGCGCTGATCTGGCTCACATCTACCGGATGCTGGCGGGAGAGATTCTCACTTGTCAGCTTGAGAAGAGATACATTCACAAACATGGTCACGAAGTGTGGGCCCTGACAAGCGCATCACTGGTGCGCGACGCTCAAGGCGCACCGCTGCACTTCATTTTTCAGATAGAAGACATCACGGAAAGAAAGCGTGCCGAGGCAGCAATTCAAGCTCTATCTGTCGTAGATGAGCTGACCGGGCTCTACAATCGCCGCGGTTTTCTGGCGTTTTCCGAGCAACATCTCACTTCGATCCAGCGAACCAAGAAGCGTCTTATGGTGGTCTATGCGGATCTTGATGGCTTGAAGCAGATCAACGACTCGTTCGGTCACATGGAAGGCGATCGAGCGTTGACCAAAACCGCGGAACTCTTAACCCAGACGTTCCGCTCCTCGGATGTGCTTGGTCGGTTGGGCGGCGATGAGTTTACCGTCTTTGCGGCCGTGGAACCTGACGGTGGTGTCGACAGTGCGTTGGCCCGTTTGGACCGCAAGTTTGCTGCCTTCAATGCGGGCAAAACCGCGCCGTACAAGCTCTCAATCAGCGTCGGACTCGCGATCTTGAATCCCGATGAGGCCGAGACAGTTGAGCAACTGATGGCCCGTGCGGACAAGGCCATGTACGAGAATAAGCGAAAACGGAAGATGACACTTCCGCCGCCGGAAATCGAACATTTCGATGAAGCTGTAGCCTAATCGCCAATTCAGTTATAGCGCTTCCGCGGCAGGTTTTCCAAAACCTGCCGTTCTTTTTTTGTAGTATCCTCTGCGCTCATTATGAGCGCCCGGGCCCATGCGACAGCCTTTGTCGACGCTAACCCACCGCAGCGATGGCGAGTCCTCGCCTTGCTCTCAATCGCGGAACTGCTGGCAATGTCCCTCTGGTTCAGCGGCTCGGCGGTCGTGCCGGCGGTGCGCGGAGAATGGAACATCTCTGCTTCGAGCGCCATCTGGTTGACGATTGCGGTCCAGCTCGGCTTTGTCTGCGGCACGCTGTTGAGCGCATTTCTTAATCTGCCTGACATTATCAGTACCCGGTATCTGGTCGCTGGATGTGCTTTCGCCGGAGCCATGACGAACGCGACTTTCGGTTACTTCGCTCAGGGCGCCGGGCTGGGTATCACGATGCGCTTCCTGACGGGATTCTTCCTGGCCGGGGTTTATCCTCCCGGCATGAAGATGTTGGCCTCGTGGTTTCGCAGTTCTCGGGGGACAGCGCTGGGAGTGCTCGTGGGAGCGCTTACGCTTGGGAAGGCCTCGCCGTATCTGATCAACGGCCTAGGCAGCCAGAACTGGCGTCAGAACATTCTTCTTAGCTCGCTGCTCGCGGCGGTGGGAGCAGTGATGGTGCTGTTGTTCGTGAGGGAAGGACCGTTTAGTCTGCCGGCGGCCCGCTTCGATTGGAAACAGGTTGTCAAGGTCTTCAGCAATCGTGGTGTGCGTCTGGCTAACTTCGGTTACTTCGGGCATATGTGGGAGCTCTACGCAATGTGGGCCTGGGCGCCGGTAATGATTCGGGCGAGTCTGACTGCTCAAGGTAGCCCGGGATATCTCGCTGAAGTTACATCGTTTTTGGTGATCGGTTGCGGCGCTATCGGCTGCGTGGTGGCGGGTTTGATAGCAGATCGGGTTGGCCGCACGCTAGTAACCTCATGGGCCATGGCCATCAGCGGCAGCTGTTGTTTGCTGATCGGATTTCTGTTTGAAGCGAACCCGGTACTGCTCGTATTCGTCGCCGCAATATGGGGAGCGACGGTAGTGGCCGATTCCGCGCAGTTTTCAACGTGTGTTACTGAGTTGGGGAATCCGCAATACATTGGTACCGCCTTGACGATACAAACATGCATTGGGTTCCTTTTGACCAGCATATCAATCGAGCTTATTCCTCGCATGGTCGACCTCGTCCACTGGCGTTATGCGTTTGTCATTCTGGCCCCGGGACCGTTGCTGGGAGTTATAGCTATGCTGCGATTGCGCAGTCTTCCGGAGGCGGTGAAAATCGCGCAGGGGCGACGCTAGAGTTCAAGCCTTGCTTTTGCAGTCAGGAAGGGGACCCTGTCCCCGCTCTTATCGCTTGAATGGCTCTCAACCTTGAGGCGGTCGGGTCCCCTTCCTGACTGCAAATTCACGGTGTCGAGTTGTAACAGTAAATCCATTATGCATTGCAGCCTCACCTTGCAAAATCCAAAAGCTTTCGCTAGTCTTGCGGCCAAGGTGATTAGCATGCGATTCCATCATTAAGTACTGAGTCAGCGTAAAGGTCCCGTACGCAGCGCTGTCGTTCCCTCGACAAGCAGTGTGCGTCAACGTTCGCAGCCCTTGCGGACCGGACTTGTTGCACTACTCAGGCCTACCTTTCGTTCCCCAATCCAATCAACTTGGTTTTTGCCGTGGCGTCATTTTTTGACGATCCACTTTTTGAGGTGACTAATGGAATTCCCAGCCATCCAGGTTCGCAATCTGAAGAAAAGCTTCCAAAAGAGAGAGGGCCTCTTCAAGAAGTCTCGGCTATGGGCTTTGGAAGACGTCTCCTTCGAGGTCCACAAAGGCGAGACCTACGGTTTGCTAGGTCCTAACGGCTCAGGCAAATCGAGCTTAATCCGTATTCTCTCGACTCTGCTTACGGCTGATGGAGGAGAGGTACGTTTAATGGGTCACTCACTTCCAGAGGAGCAGGAGATGGTGCGCTGGATCATTGGGCGGGTGAGCGTGGACGCTGCTTTCTATAAAAAACTTTCGGCACGGGAGAACCTGCTTTACACGGCCTTGTTGTATGGCCAGAAGCCGGGCGAAGCAGAGCGCCGGGCGATGGAGATCCTGGAGCAGTTGGGAATGGAGAAAACGAAGTTTTCAACACCGCTCGAGGAGATGAGCCGCGGTATGCAGCAGAAGATTAGCATCGCCAGAGCACTGGTAATAGATCCCCCGCTATTACTACTTGACGAGCCCACAACCGGACTCGATCCGAAGAGTCGTCGTGACGTGCAGTCGTTTCTTGAGGAACTGCGACAACGGAGCGGAACGACGATCCTACTCACGACCCACGATATGGCGGAAGCTGAACGACTCTGTGCTCGCATCGGATTTTTGGCGCACGGCAAACTCGTGGCGGAAGGTACGCCTGACGCTTTGAAACATCAGGCTGCCGCGGCAACTCTGGATGATGCCTTTATCAAGTTAACCGGTGAGGGACTTTCGAAGGAGGAGGAGCCACTCGAGGAGATTGCGGTTTTGGAGGGCGTGTAATGGAAACGACAGTTCGTCAAACATGGGCCTTCATGTTCAGAGGCTATCATCTGACCCGGCGATACATATCCTGGGTCATCGTATTCAACTTCTACGCGCTGGTAACGTCAGCGACAGTTGCCCTCATCGGCGTGGCAGCAGGCGACTTTCAGCTGACGCTCACACTCGTCGTGGGGGCATTGATGTGGAATTTCATGTCATCTCTATACAACGAAATAGCCATGTCTATAGCCTACGAACGGTGGGAGGGTACTCTCGAGTACACATTTATGGCGCCGGTTTCACGCTTGATCCACCTCACCGGTGTCAGTTTGTTTTCGCTGCTCAATAGCATCGTGCAGACTCTGATTGTGCTGATTGGTCTGTTGCTGTTTACCGACCTTAACCTGCGCGGTGCAAACCTGCCGGGAGTGGTGGTAGTGCTCGGGGTAAGCACCGTTGCTTTCATGGGACTAGGGCTGATGGCGGCGGCATTGCCGGTTATGAGTCCGGAGCGCGGCGCTGAGGCGACGCATATTTTCCAAGGTTCACTATTGCTGGTCTCCGGAGTTTATTATCCGGTCGACGTACTACCCCGGTGGTTACAGCCGCTGTCGGCACTGTCGCCGGCAACGTATACTCTGTCGGCTTGCCGCAAACTAGTGGGCCTCGGAAACCCGGGGTCCGTTCCCGGCAACCTGATGGGCGCTCCGCTTTCAGCAGTGATGAGGGAGCTGATCATACTGGCGCTGATGGGCGCGGTGCTGATGCCCCTGGGCCTTTGGATCTTCGGCAGGATTGAAACCTGGGCCAAGCGAACCGGCAAGCTGAAACGAACAGGATGATGCGTACGCAACTCCGAGCGGTCAGGTATGTTACGGTTGACTGAGCAACTAAGAACGATCCACGAAATGCACGAAGCAACTCGAAATAAGGCGTCTATTTCGTGAGGTTTCGTGCGAATTCGTGGATCGTGTTTTGTTTATAAGCGCGGCGCTAGACATTTCTAATATGACCACGAAACTCACCGGCCAGGGCAAAATCGGAAACACCTTTGAGATCGACCGTAAGAGCCTAAAAACCCGAGCGAAGAAAATCATTCAACTGCTCAAACGCGCTTACCCTGATGCCAAATGTAGTCTGAATCACTCGAACGCATTTGAATTGCTGATTGCCACTATCCTATCCGCCCAGTGCACGGATGAGCGCGTAAATATCGTAACCGCTGATCTCTTTCGAAAGTATCGGAAGCCGGAAGACTATCTGAAGGTTCCTGCAAGCGTGTTGCAGAGCGATGTCCGCACAACAGGTTTCTTTCGCAATAAGACTAAATCGATTCAGGGCACCGCTAAGATGCTAACCGAACAGTACTCCGGGCGAGTGCCTCAGACAATGGAAGCTCTGCTCGAACTGCCAGGTGTGGCTCGGAAGACTGCCAACGTGGTCCTGGGCAATGCATTTGGGGTGACATCGGGAATCGTAGTTGATACTCACGTGACGCGACTCTCGAGACGGCTCTCCCTGACTCAACAAAAGCATCCAGAGAAAATTGAAAACGATCTGCTAGCGATTGTGCCTAAGAAGGATTGGGTGATCTTTTCCCATCTACTCATCGCGCATGGTAGGAAGATCTGCAAGGCCCGGAATCCGCTCTGCGCCGAATGTGTTATCGAGAAGTATTGTCCCTCGTCGTATCTGAAGACGGGTGTAATACCAGGAAGTTATTAGAACGCACTCAGGATACCGAAATTCCCAGGTTAGGAAGGGCGGTTTACCCCCGCCGATTCGACAAGTTCAAGCCTAATCTCTTTGTTCCTGAGTACTACCGTCGGTGCGCGCGGGCGAATTGCTGTTGAATGTTAGTAACGTAGCGGGGGTAAACCGCCCTTCCCAACCTGCGAATTTCGGTATCCTGGTAGTATTTGCGATCTTTGTCATCATCTGACCCGAGGCAGGGATATAAAGTTTTGGCCCGGGCTCAACACTGCCGGCTGCCACCTTGCCCTGCTAGCGCATCCCGCTGAACGCCGCTACAATGGGCCGCGCTCCATTATCCTGATTTCCCGATTGGTCATTTCACCGCATATAGAATGCCGGTTATTCAGTATTTCTGCCTCTTGCACACCATCCTGTCATCAGACCGAGCGCCCGCTCATGGCTCCCCAGATCCGGAGAGGGAGGCTGGCGCAGCTTGAGCTACAAGTTTCAGTGGGACCGTCTGACCGACGAGCGTTTGCTCAGCCTGCGGATTTCTGATCTGCCCATCAAGATCAAGGACTCCTTCCTCGAACCGCATATCAAACGTCTCTACCGCGAGCTAAACGAGCGCGGCATCCGCTTTAAGCCCCACGTCTGGCTGTCCGAGGAATGGTTCTCACCAGACGGCGTGCCCGGCATTGCAATTCCTTTTTACCTCGCCCATCCGCGACTGATGAGGTTGGAGCGCAAGCAAATGCTCGAGGTTGAAGGAGGCACCGATACGGAGTGCATGCGCATCCTGCGTCACGAAGCGGGTCATGCGCTCGACACTGCGTTCCGGCTTCACTTCAAACGTCAATGGCGCGAGCTGTTTGGTTCCTTTGCGCAACCCTATCCCGATTTCTACAAGCCCAAACCAAAAAGCCGCAACTACGTCCTGCACTTGCGAGCGTGGTACGCCCAGGCACATCCGGCCGAGGACTTTGCTGAAACGTTTGCGGTTTGGCTCACTCCGCGCTCGCGTTGGCGACGCCGGTACAAAGGGTGGCCGGCATTGCGCAAGCTGGAATATATCGATGATGTGATGCAGGAACTGGCCGGCACAAAACCGCGCAACCGGACCAGAACGAAGGTGGAGCCGCTTTCGAGTTTAAGAATAACTCTGCGCGAGCACTACCGCCGCAAGCGAGAAAAATATGATTTTGATTGGCCGGCAGTTTATGATCGGGATCTAAAGCGGATTTTTTCGGACGATCCCCAGGATCGGTTGCGTCCCAGCGCTGCCAGCTTCCTTCGCAGCGTTCGACGCGAGGTCCGCGAAATCGTTGCAGATGGGACCGGAGTTCATCAGTACACCATTGATCATGTCTTGCAAAATATGATCGATCGCTGCAAGGAGTTGAAGCTCCGCCTGGTCACGCCGCCACGTGAAGCTCGTCGACGGATGATGATTGTGTTGACTGTCCAGGTAATGAACGTCCTTCACTCGGGTTACCATCGCATAGCCGTATGACCTTCGAACCCAAAAAGAAGCTTCGCATAATCGTGCTGGTGCACCAGGACCTGGTGCCGCCGGATTCGCTGGATGATCTGAGCGACAAAGACAAACTGGAAGTCAAAACTGAGTATGACGTCATCTCGACCTTGAAAAAGATGGGCCACGAGGTGTACCCGATCGGGCTCTACAACCAGTTGAATGTAATTGGGAATGCTCTGATGGAGCACAAGCCCCACATCGCCTTCAATCTCCTCGAAGAGTTTCATGGCTACCCTCTCTACGACCAACACGTCGTCAGCTATCTCGAGTTGATGAAACAAGCGTATACAGGATGTAATCCGCGCGGTTTGACCCTCGCCCACGACAAAGCACTGACCAAGATGATTCTGGCTTATCATCGCCTGCAAGTGCCGAACTTTGCAGTGTTCCCAATAAATCGCAAGGTGAGGCGGCCAAAGCGTCTTAAGTTTCCCCTACTAGTGAAGTCGATCAGCGAAGAAGGCTCGGTCGGTATCGCCCAGGCTTCGCTCGTACACGATGATGAAAAACTCACACAGCGAGTGGAGTTCATCCACCGTCAGAACAATACCGCGGCAATAGCAGAGCAATACATTAAAGGCCGCGAAATTTATGTGGGTGTGATGGGCAACCAGAATATTCAGACCTATGCGCCCTGGGAGTTAGTCATGGAGAAACTGCCTGAGGGCTCAGAGAATATAGCGACGCTTAAGGTTAAGTGGGACCCGGCCTACCAGGTGAAAGTGGGATTGGCAACCAGAGCGGCAGAGCTTACCCCGGAGCAGCATAAGACCCTGGAACGTCTTTCCAAGCGAATCTACCGCTATCTTTTCCTTAGCGGTTATGCGCGTCTGGATTACCGGATGACCGAAGAAGGGCAATTCTACTTGCTGGAGGCTAATCCCAACCCTCAAATCGCCCAAGACGAGGATTTTGCCGATTCGGCCGCACACTCCGGCCTTCCTTACGATCAATTGCTTCAAAAAATAATCACAGTTGGCTTGAACTATCAGGGCTCCGGTCAGGTTACGTAGCTTCAATAGGGTCCTTGAATGGAATTCGCGGAGAATTGATCATTTTCTGTTCCTGTACCCTAAATGCTTAATCCAACTGGCGGCTGTCCTAATGATGCTCGCGCTCACACTGCTTTTCGCGCTCAATCTCTACCGGCACGTTAAACGTGAAGGTATTTGATTCGTAGCTCGAATAGCCATTAATCTGAGAGCACGCTCCCTTTGAAGGCCTAAACCTCTGTGTTGAGGTGTAAACCTCCATCACATTGACCGTTGTGAACCGCGATGGAACGTTTCCGCTGTAACGCTGCGGCGACATCTTATCTGGACAACTCTTTCGTGACTTCTTTTGGTCCGCAGGTGAGAGCCGAAATGTGAGTCGTCACAAAACAGTCACATTGCCGCTTGCCGCATCCCTTTGCAGCCGTTATTCTGCGTCTGGCTTTCAGCAGTGCCCCCTCACTTAAGAAAGAAATAAAAATTTCGGAGAAGGTAGTTCCCCTTAATGCACTTACAAAAGCTGTTCCCCTTTGCGCTGACCCTTTGTCTAATGCTTCTCTGCTTCAGTTCGGCGCTGGCCCAGAACTCAGAGACTCGCATCGAGACCCGCGAAAGACAAGTCGCTCGAAATACCCTAACAAACGATTTGATCCCTATTTCGGCGGATGATCCCATCATCATCTCGGAGGCCTCCGCAGAGGAAATCAAGGCAGCCGCCGCGGCGACTCTCACGCCGAATACCGGTTTCAATTTCCAGCAATTGATTTCTTCGGCGATCGATCAGAGGCTTGGGGCACGCTATTCGTGGGGTGCTGCCGGACCTGTAAGATTCGATTGTTCAGGATTCGTTTGGAGTACATTTAAATCGGTAGGTATCGATTTTGAGCGCAGCAACGCACGTACCCTTTGGTCACGCTTTGCCCCGCCGACGCCGGAAGAGAAGTACAAGTTTGGCACTCTGGTCTTCTTCAACGGGCTCAAGCACATTGGAATTATCGCTGACGAAAACGGCTTCTATCATGCATCGCGAACTCACGGCGTCGTCTATTCACCGTTCAATAATTATTGGCTGTCTCGCATCGATGGCTTTCGTCGCGTGCCCCTGCCAGTGCAAGTTGAGACCATGGTCGATTAACGATACTATTATTCCCCCAAGTCAGAACGCCGGCGCTTCATCGAAGTGCCGGCGTTTTCATATTCCTCATCGCAGCAGAGCCGCAACCAGAGTGATCATTAAATCAGTACCACAACGCGGTAGGGTGTGGCTCGGATAGGAACTCGAATCGTAGGCCGTCAGGGAGCCACACGGTACCGCGTTGTGGTACTGACTTCATTACAACTGCGGTATCTTTTCTATCGGCTACGACACAAAGCCCGCTCGTTGACCTTCTTCTGGCGCTTCCCAGACCACTACGATCTTGTCTATCGCCACGAAGCAGATCTTATCGTCAGAATCTCTTAGCTGAACCACGCCGCCCTCTACCTTGATAATCTCGCCCCGGATACTCGTCGCAACACCACAGCGGAGGTCCACCTTCTTACCCACAAGTTTTGAAAGAAGATCAGTCATTAGCATTCATCCCTGGTTCAAGCGAGACATTAGATATAACTAGCGCCCGTTTCCGTTCCTAAAGGTAATTTGAATCAACGGCAGAACGTCGGGATCGTTCTGCTGCGTTCGTTCGAACTCGATGAGATCGAAGTGTGCGCAGCGCTCGGTGGTAGGAAATTCCCGGCACACAGACGGGCGGGCGTTGTATATCTTGCACTGCCGCGTTACCGGATTCAAGAACGCGCAGGATTGTCCCAGCACCGGGTCCGCCCTGCGACGCAAGACTCTTTCAGTAGTGTTGTACGTGCGCGTATAACGCACCAGAGCGGTTTCGTAATCCACTTGAAAATGTCTTGCCAGCCGGTTGATATCCCGTTTTGTAACCTGAACGCGTTCATAAATTGAGCAGCAATAGGCCGGGCATTTGCTACAGTCATAACTTGCCGGGTAACTCGTGGCGGTCGTACTCATAAACACTCAGGCCCTTGCCTTTCCTAAGTTACTTCTGAAGCTTTACCGCCGCTTCGATTTCTTGTATTCAGCAAGCAGCAGCGTCATGAACTCCTCACGACGTTCGTAGAGTCGCTTAGGCTCACGTGGCGCGTGCTGCGCCAAAGCATAGGCCGTAATTATCGGTAGCGCCACTGTGGCGTCAATATAGCAGACAACTGCATCGGGTAGACGATCAGGATCAACCTTGCCCCATGAGACAGCTTCGCCGGGTGTTGCTCCGGAAAGTCCACCCGTATCAGGACGGGCGTCGGTTACCTGCAGAAAGTAGTCATGTCCGCGCTCGTCGATTCCCAGTACTTCCTGAATCTGTGGTTCTGTTTGGAGTAAAAAGTTTTTTGGGGATCCACCGCCCAGAATGAACACCGCTGACTGGCCAGGTTTGCGCTTGCGCGGCCCAGTTTTTTTTTTCCCGTTATTGCTTCCATTACCGCCATTGCGTTTGGCCGCGAGCACGATCGCAGCCGTCTCGTTTACGTCAAGTGACGGATCGAATGCCAGCTGGTTCCCCTGCAGAGCTTTTGCGGCCACGTTCATGCCAATGGACGAGTCACCAGGCGAGGAAGTGTAGATTGGTACGGCATACTCGTAAGCGACGGCCAGTAGGGACTTTTCCTTCAGTCCCAATTTTCGCTCGCGCTCATGTACGTAACGGCCACAGAGGTTGTGGAACTCGGCCGTGGACATCGTTTTTTGAAATTCTTTGGCTTCAATGATCTTTCGAAAGAAAGCATCGGTATCAAGCAGAACGGAGTAATCGAAGAAGATGTCGTAAATACGAACCACCTCTTCCTCCCGAAGCACGATGTCAGACGTTTGCGCATTGCCCTCGTGCATCGAGAGTCCGATTCCGAAGTGCGTATCGTGATAGAGGTTCGCGCCCGTGGAAATAATCCAATCAATGAAGCCCGCCTTGATCAAAGGAATCAGGGCTGAGATACCCAGGCCCGCGGGCGTCAGGGCGCCGGTTAGCGAGAGACCTACGGTGACTTCCGGCTCAAGCATCTTCCGGGTGAAGAGCTGACAGGCTTCCCGCAAACGCGCAGCGTTGTAAGCTAGAAATGCTTCGTCAACCAAACTGGCCACGCTTGTCTTCGAGGTTATTGGAGCGGGATCGATTTTCCGTCCGCCCAGGAATTTGCTTTTAGTCGCCATGGTTACTTTTCAATGTACTCCCAGCTTGTTCATAGATTGCAGTGAGTTTCATAAAGCATTCTCCATCGATCGTTGCGACGCTTACCTCAGGTTTCTCGATCTCTCCTGGGATCGAAGCTATTGCCCGCAGACATTCGCTACATAGACAACTGCGATAGCGATCCTTTAACTCAGCCCGCTGCCTTTCGCTCAGCTTTAATTCCGAGCACCAGCAACCCGCAAGTGTGATGCCGCAGGTAAACTGATTCCCACACGCTTCGCACGTGGACGGCTCGCGCCAGCGTGGGGAAATAACCGCCGCAAATCTCTTTAGCATGGTGGTCATCAACTGGTTTGACCTTCACTCCCATTCTCTGGCGACGCGCGTTTTAATCGCAGGCGTCCGATACGCCGGTCGTCGGCTTCCAGGACTTCGACATCGATGCCCCGAAAAGTTAAGTGCTCACCAGAGCGTGGCACCTTCCCCGATTCGTTTATGACCAACCCGGCAATCGTCGTGAAGTCGTCGTCTTCTATCTCCACTCCAAACAGTCTCTCGATTTTTCCGATCTCGGTTGATCCCAGCACCTCGTAAGCGCCGTCACGACTTTCGAAGATCTCTTCATCCTCCCGCCCGATGTCCTCATCTTCAATCTCGCCGACAATCTCTTCGAGAATGTCCTCAACCGTGACCAGTCCCGCGACGCCGCCGTATTCATCTATCACGATTGAAAGTTGCACATGGGCCTTTTGCATTTCTTCGAGCAACTCCGCAACCGGTTTAGTCTCAGGCACGAAATAAACCGGGCGCACCAGCGGTGCAATCGGTTCATCTTCCTTGCCTTCGGACCAGCGCTGGAGGAGATCACGAACGTAAATTAGACCCTCTACATTGTCGATCTGCTCACGATAGACTGGCAGCCGGGAATACTTAGACTCAATCATGATGTCCCGGGCCTCACGAACGGTCGCGCTTTCTGGGACCGCCACGATGTCTGGTCTAGGTGTCATTACTTCGCTTACGCGAGTGTCGCCGAACTCAATAATCGAATGAATCAGCTCGCCTTCTTCTTCCTCCAGAATTCCTTCAGCCTCGCCGACATCGATCAACGCCTGAATGTCGTCGCCTATGTCTTCTTCGTAGTCTTCTTCGCCGTTCTCGGGCGCTTGCTCCTTGCGGCGCGTGCGATCGAAAAGTTTGTGGAAGGGATCCGCGGCAAAGGCCATTAAAGGGAGAAAGGGGCGGATTACAGGTAACAGGAATAGCAGAGTGGCTTCGGGGTCGCGGGTCGAGATGAAAAGCGGAATAAGTTGACGAAACATTCCCGCCAGTAACAGACCGGCAAGCAGACCCACTAATACAGAACGGCGTTCTGAGAATAGTTTAAGTGAGATTGATGTGATTAAGACCGCCAGGACCACCAGCAGAATCTGAATTGTGGCGGAGATAGCGAAACTAAATCGGGGGCGATTCTCCAAGACCTGCTTTAAAAAGCCCGCCGAACGACCTTTCGATCCCTCTTCCGCCTCAGTGATTAACCGCCTGAGCCCGACATCGCTCAACTGACCAAAGGCCATATCCACAGTGGCGAGCAAGGACAGGACAACGAGCAGCAGAAAGGTGAGTACGAATTCAATTTGCATGCGCTACAGGATGGTAAATGGTAAATCGTAAATGGTAAATGGAAGAATGTCAGTGGTCAGTGGTCCAAGTCAGTGGTCAGTTGTACTCCGAAACCACCGACAACTGACTACTGACAACTGACAACTGACAAGTGACCATCTCATAGGCCCATCTGGCCCCGCAGGCGCAGTTCCAGCCGATTCATCTCTCCCTCATCAGTTTCATGGTCATAGCCGCAGAGGTGCAGCAGGCCGTGAAGGATGAGTTGCGCAATCTCTTTTTCAAGGGTGAGACCGTTTTCCACTGCCTGACTCTCCGCACGCTCAACCGAGATTGCAATGTCGCCCAGATTCGGCTCTGATGTTTCGGGAAACTCGTCCTCACCTACCGGAAACGACAACACATCAGTAGGTTTATCCAGTCCCCTGTATCGTTTGTTCAGAATTCTGATTTGCCGATCCGAGACGAAAGCAATTGTGGCGTGGTGTCCCCCTTTTCCGATCGCCTTAAGTGATTGTTCGCCGAAAACCTGCCAGCCCTCACAGTCGATCTTCCGTCGGCGTTGCCTGCTCACCACCTCAATCATAATCGCCGCAGACGTTACTCAGACCGTTTTCAGATATTGGCCTTTTTGGAATGATCTTCGTAAGCCCTGATGATCAGTTGGACAAGCTTGTGGCGCACCACGTCTTTTTCCGTAAAGTAGACGAACTCGATGCCTTCGAGGTTAGAGAGTACGCGCTCAGCTTCAATCAGACCACTACGCTTGCCTGCCGGCAGGTCCACCTGGGTAACGTCGCCCGTAATCACAGCCTTAGACCCAAAACCAATGCGAGTTAAGAACATCTTCATCTGTTCGCTGGTGGTATTCTGAGCTTCATCCAGGATAATGAATGCGTCCGCCAGAGTCCGACCCCGCATAAACGCGAGCGGCGCCACTTCAATCACCCGCTTCTCCAGCAACCTGGTAACGCGTTCGTAATCTATTAAATCAAAGAGCGCATCGTAGAGCGGCCGCAGATACGGATCCACCTTGTCTTGCAAATCACCGGGGAGGAAACCAAGTTTCTCGCCCGCCTCGACTGCGGGTCGCGCCAGCACGATCCGGTTAACCTGCTTCTGCATCAAAGCCTGCACCGCCATCGCTACTGCTAGATATGTCTTACCAGTACCAGCTACGCCGATACCGAAGACCACGTCTCTTTCTTGTATTGCCTGGATGTACTTGCGCTGGTTCGCTGATTTTGGAGCTACTTGCTTTTTCCCAGCCGGATTGAAGCGCGCAACGGTGAAATAATCCCGCAGGCTGAAGGCGCGATCTTCCGCGATCTGCGCGAACGCCTCACGCAGTTCCTTGTCAGTAAACTGCCGGCCCTCTTTAAAGAGTTCGGCAAAGTCCTCGAGAATGCGCTCCGCAGTCTCGATGTCTTTAGGATCTCCGTCTATGGAAACGTCTTGCCCGCGGGCGTTGATACGCACGTCCAGAAGCGACTCCAGGTACTTTATGTTCTGGTCGTGAACACCGAACAGCGTTTCCAGGCCCCGTGGCGGAAGCTCAATCTTATTCAAGAACGCTCGCTTTCACTTCAAGGTGGATTATGAGGAGGGCTACAGGATAAAAGTGCGGAAAGCGTGTTGTCATATGCTACTGCTGGCACGCTACTACACGGTCTCTTAGGTGTCAAATATCGCCCGATTTAAAGGTCGATTGGTTCAGTTCGCTGCTTGACACTCGCGGTGGTGGGCCCTATACTCCGTCCCTTGCGCAGGACGCTCTGAGTCGCGTCATAGTCATAAACACTAACCTCAAGAATATCAGACGGCAAGCAATTATCGGGGAGAGTTTGATGCCAAATCATAAGTCAGCAGAGAAGAGAATGCGCCAGAACGAAACGCGCAAGCAGATCAATCGGAGTAATCGCACCCGTGTCAGAGGCTCTATCAGGAAGCTGCGGGTAGCACTCGAGTCCGGCGACGCGAAAGAGTTGACCACGCTCCTACCGGCCACGGTTTCTACTATCGACAAAGCAGTGCAAAAGGGTGTGCTCCACAAGAACACTGCGGCGCGCTATAAGTCGCGTTTGACAGGGAGCGCAAATAAGGCGGCAGTCAAGTAAACTTTAACAAATACGAAATGTGGCGAGGCGGACCGAAAGTTTGGTCCGCCTCGCTTTTTACTGCGACGTAAGCATCAGGATTTGACCTGTGTGATGTCGTTCTTACCGAGACCGGGACTGTTCACGGCCGCGCGAATACAACCTAGTAGGGCTAAAAGTCTGTCGCGGATGACGTCGGTTTATACCCCGTTAGTGTGCGATGTTTATAGCTCGTGGGTCCGAGGCCCCGCGCGGTTCAGAGGGGCGGAATTCAACTTGACAAGTACCTATCTGCTTTCATTCCGCCCCTCCGAACCGCGCATAATACTTCTTTAGGTTCCCATCTATAAACATCTCACTACTACGTAGTGAAACCCGGAGTTTATGTTCTTGTGAACGAGGAGTTAGAGAGTGGCTCACTATTACAAAGACGTTGGCGAGATCGAAGCTGTTCTAGAAGGATTCGAGTCGTGTACCACCGCCAAGGACGACTTCACTCACCGCAGTCATCTCACTGTGGCCGCTTATTATCTCCACAGCTCCAATGAATCTGAGGCCACCCAAAGAATGCGGAACGGCTTGCATCACTTTCTCGATTACCACGGCGTAGGCCGGGCAAAATTTCACGAAACCTTAACCGTGTTTTGGATTCGAACTGTTTCGGCTTTTCTCGGGCGTTTAGACCGGAAACATACACTACTTGAGAAGACCAACGCGGTCGTTGGATCATTGGGAGACTCGGGCTTGGTTTTTGAGTACTACAGTGAAGAACTCTTGTGGGCGGACGAGACAAGGAACGGATGGGTCGCTCCGGACTTGAAGGATCTGTAAAGAAAAGCCTTAACCTGAGAGCTCACACACCAGCATCTCGAGCTGGAGGCGGGCGCCCTTAGCTCCCCCTCCTCCGACCGAGGTCTTAATGGCCAGATCAGCGGCGGCGATCAGTTTAATTCCTTGCGCGATCTTCGCAGCGTCACTCCGTCTGAGGTTGGCGATAAAAGCGTCACGTTTGAAGAAAGGCACTGACACAGAGCGAAAGACGTCGTCGCGCGACCCACGAGTTAGAGCTTCCTTCCCAAGCGCGAGTCGGTGATAGTTTCCCGCAATGGCGCCAATTAGCATTACAGGTTCCGAGCCACCTTCCAGCAACAGGTACAGTGTTTCCAGCGCCTGCGTGCGATTCCGGGCAATTAAGTGATCACCAAGGTCCCAATTGGAAAGCTCACGCGACCGGCCAATCAAGTCGTCCACCAACTCGACCGTAATGTGACTTGACGGCATCGCGGCGGATGCCAGTTTATCCAACTCCGAATAAAGAGTCTGCAAATCTGTGCCGACCAGCATGATAATGTCGTTTAAGGCCTGGTCGTCACACGCCACCTTTAGTTCTCTCAAGCGAGACTTGGCCCAGGCCTTGGCCTCGCCATCTTTCAGAGCTGGACAATCGACAACCTGACACTTCTCCAGTAGGGCCCGGGCAAGCTTCTTGCGCTTGTCGAGATCCTCCGTGTTGAAGATCATCACGGTCGATTCCGCGGGGTTGCTTATGTATCGAACCAGCGCCTCTTCGTCCGCCTCCCGAAGTTTGCCGAAGTCCTTAATTTTCACGACTCGCCTTGAAGACATCATCGGCAGTTGGTTGGCCGCTGCGATTGCCTCCTGCGCACCGCCGCTGATGAGGCTGAAACCCGACTCATTAAATTCACGCAACAAAGTGCCGCTCAACGCCGCTTCGGTAATGGCGCGAGCCTCCTGGTCGCGCATGAAGCCTTCGCAACCCACAAGTAAATAGACGGGAGCCAGCCGTCCCTCTCTAAGCGAACGTTCCAGCTGGGCGCGGGAAAGAGTGGTCATTTCTTTGGTTCCGTCTCCACGGCATTGATGAGGGTGGAAACGATACTTTCAGCGAGGCTCCGAGCCATACGTTGCACAGCCGGATCTTCTTCGCTGAAGAAGTTACGTGGGTCATTAGCAAACTCAAACTCGCCACGAAAGACAAAATTCTGATTGTCGTAGAGCACACGATTCTCGGCCTGGTCGCGCACGGTAACCGCGGCCTCAATAGTCACTTCGAAAATTCTGGCCCGGCCTTTGTCATCGAGCAAAACGCCGGCGAAACTGAAGCTCTTGATGATGCCTTCGATAACCGCATCTGCGCCTTCGCGATCGCCTTGCACGCGCAAGCCGCGGCCGCGATGAATCAATTCGTCAATCACCGCCTTCGTTACTCTTGATTCGATCTTGAAACGCAGGGCGCTGTTTTGAAATGCCGGCACGGCCACCGTGCGGATGCGTGAGGGCAGTTGGTTCTTGGTGACGGGCTTATAGCACTCGGTAAAACCCGAAACGCAAATGAGCATTACGATAAACGCCAGAAGCCGAAGGGTGGTACGCATTAGAAGCTCTCTCTGGAATGGGTGTTCACTGTCAAATTTGAACTGGGATTCTCTCTCACGCGAGTCAGTTAGGCAAGGTGTCAGGTGTTCGGCTGGTGTGGGGTTTAAGCGTCAACATGTTTGTAGCGAGACTCAGCGCGAACGATCCACGAAAACAACACGAAATCTCACTAAATTATTCGTGTCTATTCGTGTAATTTCGTGGATCGTGCTCTGTAAGGGTCGAGTTCGAAGCTGCACCAGGATCACCACCTCAACGGATGGCATTGATGGCATCGGCAATGCGCATGGTTTCCGCGGCAGCTTTCACGTCGTGCACGCGAACGATGTGGGCACCGCGCAAAACGGCAGCGGTGATGGAAGCCATGGTCCCATGGAGGCGATCGTCTGAAGAAGCGGGTTCGCCATTCTCATCGGCAAGTAGACGCCCGATGAAAGACTTTCTCGAGGTGCCAATCAGGATAGCAAAATCGGGGAATGCGCTGGTGAGCCGATCGAGCCTGGCTATCAGTTCTATGTTTTGCTCCTGAGTCTTCCCGAAGCCTATACCCGGATCGATGACGATTGATTCGCGTTTGACTCCCCGCCGTTCCGCCATCGCCACGCTGCTGCGTAAGCTGCTGGTTACTTCTTCAAAGGCATCAGCCATCAGGGGCAGCCTTTGCATGGTGGCAGGGGTGCCGCGCGAATGCATGAGCACCAGGCCCGCCCCGAACTTCGCAACTTCATCGGCGATATGAAGATCAAATCGCAGCGCGGAGATATCGTTAACGATTGCGGCCCCGGCATCGAGCGCCGCCCGGGCCACCAGGGCCTTGGTTGTATCGATAGAAATCGGAACACTGAAGCGTTTGGTTAACTCTTGAATGACCGGCAATACGCGCTGAAGTTCGTCTTCGGGGGAAATCAGGTTCGCACCTGGGCGTGTCGATTCGCCGCCTACGTCGATGATGTCCGCCCCATCAGCAATCATCTGTTCGGCGCGTGCCAGCGCTTTATCAGGTGCGAGGAATTGTGCACCGTCACTGAAGCTGTCGGGCGTGATATTCAACACGCCCATGATCAGTGTGCGAGTGCCGATTGGTAGAATGCGACCAACGATGTGCCATTCCTGAACCATGTCGGCATGATAGAGCGGAAGCAGGAAAAGAGGAAAATAAGTAGTACACCAGCAGACGTAATTCCCTCTGCCAAGCACCACAACGAAGAACACCCGCAGGCTTTGAGACTGCGGGTGTTCTAATTAAATATTCACGGGTCTTTAGTGCACTCTGTGTAAGAATACATCCCATGCCCAGCGTCCCACTTGTGCGCCGCGAGCATCCCTGACCTTCGCCCGATACCTGAACCAGTTGCCATTCCCATCCTGTCGTCTCGACTCGCGATAACGAGTTTCGATAACGCGAATGACGGAGTTAGACAAGCTCTGCAATTCTTCCGCTTCGGAAACACCGTTGTGATTACGGTCTTGCCACAGCTTCAGGCTTGAAAAAACACTATCTTTCTCGTCAATTTGTCCATCATTGTTTCCGCCGAAATCCGTTTTGTCGAAAAGAGCCAGGGCGCGAAAACCGTTCTTCGACTCGCCGGGCGTTAAGTAAGGCTGCAGGCTGGAACTGCCGAACAATTCTGTACCATCGTCAACCATGCCATTCCCGTTGCGGTCAACGCTAGCCAGGCATCATCAGAATTAGCGGATGTCCAGGAAATCTTTTCTGCAACGCCGTTGCCGATTATATCGAACATCACTCCGTTATCGGCATTAGTTAGATCATAACCATTGCCTGCGACATCTATTACGATCGGCGAAATACAGGTGCAAGTTAAGTCGCTCCATTCGCCACCGCCGTCGCGGCATTCTCTGCTTGCTTCAGGGTTACAACAATACGGGTCGGCGAGCAAAGGGGATGGGTCTTCCGCAGACCGTTTCCTCAGCGGCGCAAGTGGTCCTCCACACCCCGAAAACTGCACACCGCATGGCAAGCGTCTAAAGTTGCTAATGGGCGTAGCTGTGCAAAGGGTGCCGTCACCTCTAAAACATCGCACGCTATCCAGGACTCTTCGTGCGTTACGCTGTCCAAGCATATGGATGCTGTCGTCGTAAACGTCCTCCTGGCGTGCACAACCGCTTCCGCCAACCCCGCAGGCAGGATTTAGCGTTGTCACATGAACCGTG
This sequence comes from Pyrinomonadaceae bacterium, assembly GCA_046261995.1. Classification (GTDB taxonomy): domain Bacteria; phylum Acidobacteriota; class Blastocatellia; order Pyrinomonadales; family Pyrinomonadaceae; genus PSRF01. The sequence goes on along the minus strand of JBHENP010000003.1, from coordinate 45,108 downwards.
TTGCAAGGCAGTGTAGGGTCTTGGAGCAACCAAAATCTCTTAAGGGAAAAGTTACTATGGTTTACTACAGCTGGCTCGTTTACATTGTGAAAACTGGCATTCCGAAAGAACGGAGTGGTTGACTTGCGAGGAACTGCCGACTGACGCAGTGGTAGTTTGGATTTCTCCGGGAGCGGAAACTTTGGATTGATCTTCTGTTTAGGATCAGCAGGATCGGGGTAGAGTATGGTGTCGTCCCCAGCTCACATAGTCCCGTCAATGAACGTGACTGAACTTACCATTATTTGCGCGTGCGTGATTTTCTTTGGATAGTTGAGAGTTTCTAGGTCTTCCTTAATAAGAGGCAAATTCACGTCAAGCATCCTAACGTCCACCCGCTCACCGGGAAAAACTTGCTTCTGCACTTCGGAATCTGCAGTGGTCTGAGGGGTCACGCCCGTATATCAATTTAACAGTGTAAGTCGGTATCTCCTCAGAAGATCCCTGTGGCCGGGGGAAAGACAAATCAAGCTCGATGCGTGAAATGTGTTTTTCGGAGACATTTTCCACCGTCACCGTCAACCCTTTCAGCCAATCATCTTCCTCTGAGAATTTCTTGCCTAACTCGACGGCCTTATTCTTGGTTCTTAGGTTGAGTATTTTTATTGGCTCGGTACGCCATGATATTTTATCGATGACTCGCACCTGCCCTTGTGCAAACCCGATTGCAGGCAGAAACACAATCACGCCTGTCAGCTGCAGAAAGATGCTTCCTAGACTAATTCTCTTCTTCATTTGGGACTCCTTTTGGTTGAGGACGTTACGCAGCGTCGGCTGCGTCGATCTCCCTGACGCAAACCCGTTGTTAACGTCGTCGGTCAATCTACAAAAGGAGTTTCATTCCTGGTACGAGCGCCCGTGCCGGGGGGCACAAAGAAAAAAGGGAACGGGTCCAAGACCCGTTCCCCACTTAACTGTTGCTTATTCCCCGTGCTACGCAGGCGCCGGATTCCCCCCGGTAATCGGAGGCAGAATCGGCTTCAGCGGCTTTGCCGTGGGTTCTTTCAACTGCGGCCGATTTTCACCATCAGAGTCTGACACTGACACCGGCTGCTGTTCATCGAGCGGCAAGCCAGCGACGATCCGCCGGATCTCGACAGCATCGAGCGTTTCCCGTTCGAGTAGGCATTCCGATAGCCGAACCATGACGTCGCGGTTGGCTTCAATGATGTCGCGCGCGCGCTGATACTGAGCGGTGACGATTTGTTTCACCTGCTGATCGATCTTAATGGCCGTATCTTCAGAGAAGTCTCGATGCTGGGCAATTTCACGGCCCAGGAAGATCTGCTCTTCCTTTTTCCCAAAAGTGAGAGGACCCATCTCAGACATGCCATACTCGCAGACCATCGCCCGGGCCAACTCCGTCGCGCGCTCGATGTCATTCGAAGCGCCAGTGGTGATGCTGCCGAGAAAGGTCTCTTCAGCGAGGCGGCCACCCATCAAAATCGCAATTTGACCCAGCAGGTACTCTTCGCTGTAATTGTGCCGATCGCCCTCAGGCAGTTGCTGCGTCAGACCAAGCGCCATCCCCCGCGGGATGATTGTCACTTTGTGCACCGGGTCGGCATTGGGCACCTTCAACCCGACGAGGGTGTGCCCCGCCTCGTGATAAGCCGTAACTCGCTTCTCCTCATTCGAGATCACCATGCTCTTGCGCTCGGCGCCCATCAGGACTTTATCTTTGGCCAACTCGAAATCGGACATGGCCACTAATTTCTTGTTATACCGCGCCGCATTTAGTGCCGCTTCATTCACGAGGTTCGCCAGGTCGGCGCCAGTGAAGCCCGGTGTGCCGCGAGCAATCACACTGATGTCAACGTCCTCACCGAGGGGAATCTTGCGAGTGTGAACTTTCAAGATACCTTCGCGCCCGCGCACGTCAGGCCGTGACACGACGACACGCCGATCGAATCGCCCGGGCCGGAGCAGCGCCGGATCCAGTACATCGGGTCGGTTAGTCGAGGCAATCAGGATCACGCCGTCATTCGACTCGAACCCGTCCATCTCGACAAGCAATTGGTTCAATGTTTGTTCACGTTCATCGTGACCGCCGCCCAGACCTGCGCCTCGATGACGTCCTACTGCGTCAATCTCGTCTATGAAGATGATGCACGGCGCATTCTTCTTGCCCTGCTCAAACAGGTCGCGCACGCGTGAGGCGCCCACGCCCACAAACATCTCCACGAAATCAGAACCCGAAATGGAGAAGAAGGGCACGTTTGCTTCGCCCGCAATCGCGCGAGCAAGCAGGGTCTTTCCGGTTCCCGGTGGGCCCATCATTAGAACGCCTTTGGGAATGCGGCCACCGAGCTTCTGAAACTTTTGTGGCTCTTTAAGGAATTCGATGATTTCCTGCAGTTCTTCCTTAGCTTCTTCAACGCCGGCGACGTCTTTAAACGTGACGCGCTTCTGCTGGTTGTTAAGCAGCTTGGCTCGCGACTTTCCAAAGCTGAGGGCTTTGTTCCCACCCGACTGCATCTGCCGCAGCATGAATACCCAGATACCGATAATAAAGAGCAGCGGCGCCCAGGTAATCAGCATTGGCCAAAAATAGTTGCTGCTCCCTGACTCGTCTTCAACCTTTTCAACCCGCTTCTGTCCGTTTACGACTTCGCGCGCCTCTTTCAGAATCTCGGCCTTCGTGTGTTCGTTAGTAAGCTGCGCGGTGAATTGGTTTCCGCGGCTGTCAATCGCGATAGCCTCATTTTGTTTGACTGTCAGTGTTTTCAATTCGCCGACGGTCAAAATCTTCTGCTCCAGCGCGGTTAGATCGATTGGCTGAGAATTTTTGCTGTTGGGATTTACCAGTTTGTAAAGGAGTAAAGCTCCAGCCACGATTAGCAACCAGAAGATTATTTGTCTAGCAGTAGAACTCAGTGTCATTAATGCCTCCGACGCCGATCATAACCCAGATGGGCGTCCTTTGTCTTTCTCGCAACTCAAGTACAAGCTCGGCCAGAAAATTCCAACGCTACCTGTAAAACAAGCGAGGCTTGGATGCGCTTTTGCCGGTAGCAGGTTGTGTAACACTATTGCACCGCGGGCCACTGAACGAGAGGTGGGAATACTCACTGTACCAGTTCACCTCTCGGGTCCAGCACTTCCGAAAAAGCGAAACCGCCGTCCCTACTAAAACCGGCGGTCACCTTTCAGATTCTAGAGATTAAGACAGGGTTTTTCAACCCTTTTTGCCGTTCAGCCTAGCATGCAGTTCCAGCCATTCTCGCTTCCTCACGACCTTGCCGCCGTCGGGCAATTCTGCAATACGTCCGCCACGGTTACCTTCAATCAAGCTATCAACAGCTAACAGGTGAACCATTTCCAACCGGCGCAGGTCTCCTCGCCCTTGAGAAATCCATTGCCGCAGGGCCCGCCTTCGCACGGCCGCGGGAGCGCTCGCGAGGACGTCCACGTTAAGGCGGGCCGGATTTTCCCGCTTTTTGCCCAAAATCTGTGGACGGGCAAGCCTCAAGAGTTTCTTGGCCTCATTTGAGAGTGCTCCGGCATCTTCGCGCAACAAGGTAGCTGTCCGAGAAAGGGCCTCCACTATCTTGCTATTAAACGAGTGCATTAGCGGTAAAAGTTGCTTGCGAACTCTCACGCGGGCGTAACTTTCGTCCTGATTCATCTCGTCCCTGCGAAACTCGACCTTCCGCAAGCTGCAGTAGTTTTCGGCGTCGCTATGACGAGCCCAAGTAAGCAGGGGGCGAGCCAGTTGAATGGAGGATTTCGCATCGATCAGGCGCACCGGCTCAATTCCGCTCAAACCTTCTGCGGCACTGCCTCGCAACAGGCGCAGTAGAATGGTCTCCGCCTGATCGTCCAGCGTATGCCCAGTCAGGACCAGAGGCGAGCGGTTCACTTTGGCGGTCTTCTTGAGAAACTCGTACCGCACGCGGCGCGCGGCTTGTTCAAGATTATCGCCGCGCCTGGTCGCAAGTTTTTTAACATCTGTGCGCCGTTTTACGAACTTATGTCCCAGTTCGCCCGCCAGATTCTCAACCCAGAGCGCATCCTCCCGGCTAGCTGTTCGCAGACTGTGGTCAAGGTGAGCGATGGCGAGGGTCAGCGACAACTTTTTCGCGTTCACTAATTCGTCCAGCGCCAAAAGCAAGGCGGTTGAATCCGCTCCTCCCGAAACAGCCACAATCACCTGAGTATGGGTGGTTGGGAGCTCGAGGGAGTGCCATGAGCGAAAAAGGTATCCCGCGAAATCAGAGATTCCCGGGATAGTGGACTTTCTTTTGGAGGTTGTCGTTTTCATCGACGTGATTGTCAAACGTCGCCGGAGGACCGTCAACTCGTCACGTTACGTCAACGTTAGGTTTACCCGCCCACCCCTCCTAAGTCGGTCGCTACATTGGCGGAACTAACATTGCGAAAGCAGGTCTTTGGCTCAAATAAAAAATCTTGTAGATCATGTAAATCCTGCCTAAAAGCAAGGGAGAGAAGACAGGATTTACATGATTTACAAGAGTCCGCCACTCTGAGGTAAGTCCGCGATTCCGTGGCGTCTTACCCAGTTGCTACCGAGATAAAACGATCCACGAGATTACACGAACCAACAAAATTTCTTCTTAGCGTACTTCGTGTGGTCTTCGTGGATCACTCTTGATGTACTTGAGCAGGGCGAGGCCAACCCTCTCATCGAGCATCCAGCCAATCCTGCTCGTAGCCTTGACACCAACCTGCCCAACTATTCTAATCTGAGGCATCCAATTGGACATCAAATCGCTCTAAGACCTTCTCCCGAGAACTAGTTTCACGAGGCAAATTATGATGTTTCGAAAATTGTTGTGTGCGCCGATCCTGGCGCTATTAACGCTGCAGGCTGAGCCGGTGTTTGCTGTTGACGAAGGGATGTGGCCCTTCAACAACGTGCCGCGGGCAGATATCAAACGCAGGTACGGATTTGAAGTTACGGATGAGTGGTTGCGAAAATTGCAACTCGCCTCAGTGCGTTTCAATAATGGCGGGTCTGGTTCCTTCGTTTCACCGAACGGTCTGGTGCTGACCAATTATCACATCATCGAAGACATTGTGGGGGAACTCAGCTCCGCTCAAAAAGACTACGCCAAAGAAGGGTTCGTCGCCCGTACTCAAGCTGACGAATTAAAGGCGCCAAGCCTCGAGTTAAACGTCCTGGAGAGTATTGAGGACGTCACCAGCCGAATAAATGGCGCTGTTAATCCTCAAATGACCGCCGTCGAGGCCAATGCTGCCCGGCGCGCCCAGATCAGTGCTATCGAATCCGAATCTACGCAGGCAACCGGGCTGCGCAGCGACGTAGTCACACTTTATCAGGGCGGACAGTACAACCTCTATCGATACAAAAAGTACACCGACGTGCGCCTGGTGTTTGTACCGGAGTTCCAGTCTGCATTCTTCGGCGGCGATCCGGACAACTTCAATTTCCCTCGCTTTAATCTCGACATGGCCCTGGTGCGAGTCTACGAGAACGACCAGCCAGTGAAGGTCACGAACTATTTTAAATGGTCAAAAGCCGGAGCGAAGGCCGGAGAGTTGGTGTTTGTCACCGGACACCCGGGGTCAACTTCTCGACTTAATACCCTGGCTCACCTCGAGTCGTTGCGTGACGTGAGCATTCCCCTGGTGCTACGGATGCTCGAAACGCGCCGCGACATGTTGAAGAAGTATATGACACAGGGTGAAGAGCAGACCCGTCTGGCGCAGAATGAACTGAATAGCGTTGAAAACTCGATCAAAGTTTACAAAGGTCAGATAGGTGGACTTCAAGATAAAACCCTGATGGCCAAAAAAATCAAGGTAGAGCAGGCGCTACGTGCTTCAGTCAACGCCGACGCGAGAAAGAAGCAGGAGTACGGCGAGGCGTGGGATGCGATAGCCAAAGCTCACAAAGACTACGCAAGTTATGCTCGCGAACGTCGCATGCTTGATCTCGCTGCCGCTTTTAACAGTGTGCTTTTCGGCTATGCGCGCACTATAGTGCGGCTGGCTGAAGAGAGTGAGAAACCAAACGCTGAGCGTCTGCCGGAGTTCACTGACTCACGCAGGGCGTCGCTGGAACTCACCCTCTATTCCACGGCTCCGATTCATGAGGATTTTGAAAAACTCAAACTGACAAACTCCCTGGAGTACATGCGGAGCGTTTATGGACCGAACTTTCCTTTGGTCCAAAGAGTCTTAAAGGGCAAAACTCCGGAAGCGCGGGCCGCAGAATTGATCGATGGGACAAAACTGAAGGACCCTGAGCATCGCAAACAACTCGCCGCCGGTGGTCTTAAGGCAATTCAGGACGCCAACGATCCAATGATCGAGTTGGCGCGCAGCGTTGATAACGAGGCGCGCGAGGCCCGTAAGCGCTACGAAGATGAAGTGATCAGCGTGGAGCGCACCAGTTATGGAAAGATTGCGAGGGCGCTCTTCGAGAGTGAAGGGACCAAGCTTTATCCGGATGCAACCTTTACTCTGAGACTTTCCTACGGAGCCGTGAAGGGCTATTGGGAAAACGGAAAGTTCGTGTCACCGCTGACCACGCTGGGAGGACTGTATTCTCGTGCGGCAAAGTTCAAGTACAAGTTTCCATATGTCTTAGCACCACGCTGGGTTGAGCGGAAGCCGATGGTTAATCTGAAGACGCCATTCAACTTCGTTTCCACTAACGACATCGTTGGAGGCAACAGCGGCTCCCCCACGATTAACAAGAGAGGCGAACTCGTAGGGTTGATCTTTGACGGCAATATTCAATCCCTGGTCGGAAACTTCGATTATGATGAATCGATTAATCGCTCGATCTCGGTCGACGTGCGCGGGATGTGGGAAGTGTTGCGGCGGGTCTTCGATGCCAGCGAAATAGTGGATGAGCTTGCCAAGGCGTAAATCCCTGCGAAAGTATTAAGAGCAAAGAGGCGGCGTAATTGCAAGGCACAAAGGGGCTGCATTGCTCCTTTTGACTTGCGAGTCAGGGGTTGGGCCGCGTCCCCCGTTTGCCAGGCTAACGTGCGTTCGGAGCCAGCCTTGCCTACCCGCCCTCTTGTCGGTCATAATCAGTTTTCAATCGTTCCTGCCCCGGCCATCTCACTAACTTCCAACGTCTAAACAAGGAATTCTTTATCCGGATTCCAAGTAGTGAGGTCAACGATGACTCCAGCTCCCGCCCTGGCCGTTCCAACGATTCTCGTCGTAGACGATTATTCTGACACTCGCGAATTGCTTTCCATGTTCCTTCACCGGCAAGGGTACAAAGTCGTAGAGGCCGAAAGCGGCGTGGAAGGCTTCTTGAAGGCAAGTGGAAGCCCTCCTGATTTAATCATCATTGATTTAGCCTTGCCCGGACTGGACGGAATCCAAGCAGCGCAGCGCATTCACGACACGCCTGGACTTTCCCGTATACCGATCTTTGCCGTCAGCGCGTATCTGACTTCGCAGGTCGAAGCGGAGGCTCGCGCTGCAGGTTGCGTGGAAATCTTCGGTAAACCTTTCGACTTGGACTCTCTTCTGGAAACTATAAGCATGACGCTAGGCGAACGTTGAATGGTGTTGCGGTTGCGCTAAACCCCAAGACATTCTGGGGATGGAACCATGTATGGCTCAATCCCGCTTTTCGTTCCTGGAACATCGAGGAATATCTCCCGCAAATTCGGGTCCCGATTCTTGTAATCCAGGGAGCGGCCGATCAGTACGGTACGATTCTACAGGTCAATAGAATTCAAGAGAGGTGTCAGGCACCGGTGAGAACAGTTCTCCTTGAAGACTGCGGACACAGCCCTCACGTCGATCAGCCGAAACTCACCCTCGATGCTATATGTAGGCGTCTTCGTGAAGAGGTGGGGTGACAACAACAAGTCGCCGGTCTTGTAAAACTGGATTCCGAATCAGCTATGCCTTAGCTATACTTACCAAACGCGGCTTGGCCTTCAGAAGGTAGCGTGTCTTCGAAAGGGGCCTGAACCACAAGTGTGTCCCCAAAATCCTGAGCTCCATGGTCCAAAGACCAGTCCAGATTCTTCTGCTCGTTCAAGTGCGCGCGCGGCTGAACATCGAAATCCCGAGTCAGGGAATACGCACACCCAGGCCCTTAAGAACGCTGATGAGGACAGTAATCGATCGGCGCCAAACAACCTGGTGAACAGCACAGTTGGATCGTCCTCCAGCTCAGAAGTTGACCTTACAATTCACGCGCTCAAGGACTTTCTTTCCGGTGGTTCGACCCCGCCACCAATCCCGGACTCAAACGCCGCCTACGTTCGCCCACTCGTAGCCGCTGAACTTCTCGCAGCAATAACCGGCTCAGACGCCCCCGCCGGTTCTCAAGATTACCCAACCTCATCTTTCGACCATCAAGACCGTGGTGAACCAGGCCCGGTTGGAGATCATAGCTCTGGTCATCAGAAGGAGGAACGCGCGCGGCAATTGTTTATCGACTACGGTTATCTTGACCAAGCGATAAATTCTTTGCGGTCCAACGAATCTCCCGAAGAGCGCGCTGAAGCGGCCCGGACTCTGGGAATCATCGGCAGTGAACGGGGAACCGCACCGCTCGTTGCGGCCCTCTTCGACGATGCGCCGCAAGTTCGGGAAGCTGCAGAGAAAGCGCTCGGCAACATCGGTGACCCTTCCGTGTCGATTGGCCCCATCAGCACCTTGATTAGCAGCGAGATGGATTACGGGGGTCCGTATGTCGTTGGACCATCGGATACCGAAGCGACCCCGGTCGAAGAATCCAAAATCACCTCGGTTGGTGAAGTTGGAACTAATGTTGAAATCGGAGGGAAGTCTTCGCTTCAGCAGCTGACAGTTGACAATGCTGTGGCAAAAACTTCACCGGCGCTCAAGGAATTAGACCAGATTAGAAAAGACATTGTGGAACTGGAGCGCCTATTGGTCGAGGCTGTTGCGGCCCGAAAGGAGGCTGATAAAGAGGTCCTGGTGAGAGCTGAGCAGGAGTCCGCCTTCAGAGCTGAAGTCGCGGTGCGCCGGCGAGAGGATGAGGAGGTCCGTAGACGAGCGGAAGAGAAAGCTGCGCGCCGCAGGTCTGAAGACGATCGGAAAATGGCCGCCGAACAGTTGGGTCGCCACCAGGCCGAGCTGGAGGCACAACGCTTTGCTGAAGAGGAGGAGCGACTGCGACGTGAGGTAGGCAGTCTCATGCAAACATCTGGCGAGATCACACGAGAGAGAGCCGAGGTGGACGCCTCCGAATTTGCTACAGCCGCAGAAGCCCGACGTCTGGAAGCAGAAGACTCGTTGCGCATCGCAAAAGAACGGTACCACGCAGAACTGAAACGGTTGCGCGACGAGGAAGAAGAGTTGCACCGCTCCACGGAAGAGGCTACGGCACAGCGGATCGGAGTCGAGGTGCTGCGCCGTGAGGCCGAAGCACAAGCGCGGCGTCTCGCTGGAGAAAAGCAACAACTTGCCGAGTCGATAGCCGCCCTCGATGCTGAAGCGCAACTTCTTTGCGAGTCAGAAGCCAAAGCCCGTGTCGAACATGAAAAGATCCACCAGCAAGTTGAAGCCGTGCTTCGGGTCAACGAGGATATTTCAACGCGTCGAGCTGAAATAGAAGCTCAAAAGCAGAAAGCATTCAACGAGGTTGAGCGCCTCAAAGAAGCGCAGGAACGCACGCAGGCCGCTGAGAGAATTCGACGCGAGGCTGAAACGGAGCGTTCGCAGCGGGAGGAGGAGCTCTCCCAACAAGTTGAGAGGGAGCAGCGTCTGCTTGCAGAGATTCGACACCGCGCAGAAGCGGAACAACAGCGGGTGGAGGAAGCTTCTCGCTTGCGCGCTGAGGAGCAGGACCGTCGCCTGGCGGAGTTAGAGGCGTTGCGAGCAGAAATGGAAATAGTGTCCCAGCAACGAACCGCGAAAGAGCACCGGCTTAACAGCGAGGTCGAAGGCTTGCGCGCTGGCGAGCGAGAAGCGCTCACACGTATCGATCAAGCCGAATCCTTGCGAAAGAGAGCCGGAGAGACGCTTCACGTCGCCGCCGAGAAAATCCAGAGAATTGAAGCAGAAGCACGGCGCAGCGCGATGGAAGACCAACGCGTGTTAGACAAGCTGGAGGAAACCCGCCGCAACCTGGATCTTGGAGCACAGGCAAGAGCGGACCAATAAAAGCACCTTAAAGACGAAATCGAAGTCTTACGGAAGCTCGAGAAGGAAGAGCGTAACAAGATCGCGGAGATTAGTAGTAGCCGGGCCGAAGCAGAGGTACAGCTGCACCGTGTAAAGGAACGCCTCAAGGGCGAGGTAGAGGCCCTGGCTAAAGCTGAGTCGCAAATTGAGTTTCTGCTTGGGTCGTCGCCTGACACAAAAGAAGCGAGTGAGGTGTTGGACAACCCGGTCGAAAATCTCCAAGCGGTAAGCCAATTGTCCATTGACGAGGGCTCCGTTGTCCATGAGCAGGTCGGCGCCCCTTCCGAAAACGTCTCGGTAGTCGCTGAAGTCAGCAAAGTGTCAGTCTCGCGAGAGTCATTCCTGTTGGACTTGAGAAGCGCGGATCCCAACAAACGCATCGCGGCCTTGGCCGGTCTAGCGCCGCAGGGCAATGTAGAAGACTTTGGTCTAATTGCCGGTTGCTTCGATGATCCCTCACCGCAGGTCCGTCATGCTGCAGCACGAGCGTTGCGAGATCTTGAACCAGACCGCACCGTCGAATCGTTCACCCGGGCCATCGAGGAAGGATCTCCAGCACGTGCACGAAATATCGGAATTGCCATCGCTGACTCGGGCCTCGCCAGTGAGGCTTTGCAAGATCTTAGCGCTCAGAGTCGCGAAGACACCTACAAAGCATTGTCTCTCCTATTTGTCATGGCAAAGTCGGGCCACAGTCGGCCGTTGATCCAGGCAATCGAAGAGCATCCCGAACTCGAGGTCTCCAGTGCTGCCGTCAAGCTGCTCAATCTGAATGGACAGTCGGACGCTGCGGAGGCGGCACTTCAGCGGCGGCGCGAGCGAGGCGGGTAGGTAAGGTGGCTGTATACAACGCCGCGTGAAAGAAGAACCCATTTTCCATATCTCACATTTCAATTTCCATTGGTCAATTTGGATCGCATTTCGTGGTGCTTCGTGTTTGTTCGTGGATCGTTCGCTTGGCTAAGGTGACAAGAACGATCCACGAAGTCCCACGAACGGACAAGAACAAGAAGTGAAAATGGCAAATGAGAACTGGAAAAATGGGATATGGAAAATGAAGAACAGACTCACCTTGCAGGCCAGATTGTCTCGCAACAAAGAGCCGGATCAAGCCTTTTCGAGACCCGCATATTTCTGCACGAGCTTCTTTTGACCATAACCGGGAAAAGTCACGGTTAGTTTCAGCGAATCGCCGGCACCTTCACGGTGGAGGACTAGCCCGCGGCCGTACTTGGCATGGCGGACGTAAGAGCCGGGAACAAACTCTGACGGGGTAATTGATTGGGCATCGGTAGTTGAGGGTCGTGAATCGGAGGCTGCGGATTGCATACCCGATACCGGATGCCGTTTAATCGTAGATGCCGGTCGCGTTTCGGGGACCGGTCTTCCGAGTTGTTGATTCCGTTGCTTAAAGAATTCGGCGATTGAGTCGACGCTGTCATAGGTCTTACCGCTAAACTTTTTGCGTTCCTTTCGATACTCACCTTGCTCATACTCAATGGTTGAGGATCCGCGAGCGAATGAGAGCCAGGACTTGCCGAGCGATACATCTTCCAATAGCTCGAGCGGCATCTCATTCAGGAACTGTGACGGTTCCGACGCCAATTCCTCGCCATAGACGCGCCGCTTCATGGCGTGGGTGACATAGAGATATCGCTCCGCCCGTGTCATGGCGACGTAGCATAAACGTCGTTCCTCTTCTAACTCTGCAGGGTCGGTGGCCGAACGCGAATGGGGAAAGAGACCATCCTCGAGTCCCACGATAAATACCAACGGAAACTCAAGTCCCTTCGCGGAGTGGGCCGTCATTAGCGTAACAGGCGCATCGCGTTTGTACTGGTCCGCGTCAGAAACAAGAGCGGAATGGTCGATAAACTCGCGCAGACCCTCGATGCCTTGTTCGTCATAGTCGACAGCCGCGTTGACGAGCTCTTGCAGATTCTCAAGTCGCGCTTCCGCCTCGTCAGTGTTCTCAGACTTGAGTGCATTCTCATAGCCAGTATCAAGAATTGCGGTTTTAACGATATCTGAAACGGGGGCCGCGGACGAAAGAGAGAGCGAAGGGGCAGAAGGACGCGCAGGCGGGGCGACGCGCAGACGGGGGGACGCGGAGACGGGGAGACGGGGAGACACGGAGACGGGGAGACGGGGAGACGGGGAGATGGGGAGATGGGGCGATGGGGAGAACTCTTCGCTCTCACCCATAGTCACTTGAACTTGTTTCATTTCCTCGTCTCCCCATCCCCCTGTCTCCCCATCTCCGTGTCTCCCCCTCTCCCCATCTCCGCTTCTCGCCATCTCTCCCAGGCGGAGGACAATCCTGCGGAAGTTTTTAAGTGCCGAGATCGCGCGCACACTCAAGTTTTCCGGTTTTTCAATCACCAGCGCGATTGTTTCCCAAGTTGAAAGGCCCGTGTCTCTTGCTCGGCGGTCAATCTCTTCGAGGGTTTGTTTGCCGATACCTCGCGGAGGACTGTTGATCACACGCGCTAACGCAATCGAGTCATGCGGGTTAAGCGCCAGCTTGAGGTAGGCGATAATGTCGCGCACCTCCATCCGTTCGTAAAATGAGAAACCACCGACGATGTTGTAAGCGAGACCCGCCCGGCGCATGGCCTCCTCAAACACGCGCGACTGGGAGTTAGTTCTGTAAAGCACCGCGGCTCTAAGGTCATGTTGCTCGCGGCGCTGCTCGAGGATCTTTGACGCGACGAAGCGCGCCTCGGTCTCAGCGTCGAAAGCCTGATAGTAGCGCACACGTTCACCGGCGGGATTTGATGTCCATAGCTTCTTTCCCTTACGCTCGATGTTGTGTTTTACGACAGCGCCGGCGACGTCCAGAATCGTCTGGGTCGAGCGATAATTCTGTTCCAGCCTGAAGACCTTGGTGTTCGGGAAGTGCTGTTCAAAATTCAGGATGTTGGTGATGTCTGCCCCGCGCCATTTGTAAATCGACTGGTCCTCGTCCCCTACCACGCAGATGTTTTGCTGTTTCTCTGTTAGAAAACGGATCAAAGCAAATTGTAGCGAGTTTGTGTCCTGGTATTCATCGACCAGAACATACCGAAACTTGTTGTTGTATTTCTCGCGCACTTCCGCGTCTTTTCGCAGGAGCCGCACGGTTTTGATCAGGAGGTCGTCAAAGTCGAGCGCGTTATTGGCGTGGAGTCGCTTCTCATAAAGCTCATAAACTCGGGCTATCGAAGCGCGCCGTTCATCAACGTACTCAGCCTGTGCCGCATATGCGTCGACGTCTTCACCCCGGTTCTTGGCGCCGCTGATGGCGCCCTGAACAGCGCGCGGCGCCAGTTTTTTTTCGTCGTAACCGAGCTCCTTAACGCAGTTTTTGACGAGACGAAGAGAGTCGTCCTGATCGTAGATGGTAAAGGCCTTGCTATAACCTTCGTTTAATTTCTCAATGTCCTGGCGCAGCATCCGAACACAGAGGCTGTGAAAGGTCGAGACCCAGGGCACACTCGACGATTCCTGACCCCGCAGAAGTTGTTGCACGCGCGAACGCATTTCCCCGGCCGCCTTGTTGGTAAAAGTGACGGCGAGAATATTCCACGGCCGCACCCCTTTTTCGGCGATCAGATGAGCAATGCGATGAGCGATGACCCGCGTTTTACCAGAGCCAGCGCCGGCAAGGATTAAGAGTGGGCCGTCTGTTTGTTCAACCGCGAGGCGTTGTTCGGGATTGAGTGAAGCGAGAAAATCAGTCATCAAAATTAAATTGAATTGAAGTGCTCATTAAAGCATACGAATGTGACCCTCGCAAAAGTGGTCCATCGGACGGAACTTCATCTTAATCACAAGGCCGTCTCAATAAGTGCAGGAAATCAAATGACTCGACGAAATATCACGAAAGATCACAAACAACAACCTCGAGTTCCTTTCGCGTGGTTTCGTGGATCATTCGTTCTGCCGAAGCAAAACTAAATCCGGGTAGCAAGATTCGGGGTGTTGTCCGGTTTCGTGTGTGGGAAGCTAATAACGAGGCTTGATGGAACGAGATTTGAACGCAAGAATCGGATAGATTCAACATCCACAAACTCCTAACATGCAGCAGCTGAAGTGGACTTAATTCGAAGCGGAGGTGTTACGATGAGCGCGATGCTGGATCAGCAAATGACCATGTGGGAAGACGGTCAGGATGAACTTTGGCGAGCCGTTATCGCCAAAGATTCAAAGTTTGACGGGACCTTTGTATTTGCGGTTAGCTCAACAAAGATTTATTGCCGGCCCTCTTGCCCTTCCCGCCGGCCGCGTCGGGAACGAGTTACCTATTTTCGTCTGCCGGAAGCCGCCGAGCAGGCAGGTTTTCGCGCCTGCCGGCGCTGTCATCCGAAGCGGGCGACGTCTATCAATCCTCAGGTCCAGATGGTCCAGCGTGCTTGCCGTTACATCGAAACACAGGATGAAACTTCGGCGACGCTTGCGGACCTTGCGGACCACATCGGTATCAGCCCTTTTCATTTACAGAAAGTTTTCAAAAAGGTGATGGGAATTACGCCGAGGCAATACGCTGATGCGTGCCGGATTGGAAAATTCAAAACGCGTGTTCGCGAAAGCGGTTCGGTAGCCGGGGCGATGTACGACGCGGGTTTCAGCTCTAGCAGCAGACTTTACGCACGGGCTCCCACCGAGCTGGGCATGACGCCAGCAACTTACGGTCGCGGCGGCCGAGGCGCTGTTATTAACTACACCATCGTCCCCTGCCCACTTGGTTTCTTACTCGTAGCCGCTACTGATCGCGGTGTATGCGCAGTCAAACTTGGTGATTCCAACTCCGCATTGGCCGGTGATTTAACAAAGGAATTCCCGTCCGCCGAAATTTCTCGCGCTGACTCAACGCTCAGTGAACCGGTGGCGAAGCTTTTGAATTACCTCGCGGGCAAGCAGCCCGATCTTCAACTGCCATTGGACATTCAAGCGACGGCCTTTCAATGGCGGGTGTGGGAAAACCTGCGCGCGATCCCTTATGGGGAAACCAGATCATATGGCGCGGTCGCCAAAGCCATGGGCCAACCGACCGCCGTGCGTGCCGTCGCCCGCGCTTGTGCCACCAATCCGGTCGCCCTGGTTATTCCCTGTCATCGCGTGGTTCGGGAAGACCAAAGCCTCGGTGGATATCGGTGGGGCCTGAAACGGAAAGATGCCTTGCTGGCACAGGAGAAGGGGAGCAAGGGCTAAGACTGTACGGGGCGTCTCTCCGTGGGGGCCCCATCATAGAAATTCTTGTCGCATCGTTACTTGTGCTGGGCATACGGCGATGGGGCGCCCTCGGAGAAACGCCCCTACGAGATTACGTCTAAATACTTTCCGAAGTACTGAAGGGCGCGTTCCTGCTTCTGCGCTAATTCCCGAGTGGCAAAACGCACGCAGATTTCTTCGCTTGCCCGTCTTCGGATCTCTTTTCCCGGATTAGAGGAGGTACTGGCCGGAGGACTTTAGCTGCGGATCATGACCTTACTCAACGGTCACAGACTTGGCCAGGTTGCGGGGTTGGTCAACATCGCAGCCGCGACGGACCGCGATGTGGTACGCCAGCAGCTGCAATGGAATGATGGAGAGGATTGGCGAGAGCAGGTCACTCGAAGGCGGAATTTCAATTACGTGATCCGACTCCCCGGCGGACATTGTGTCACCTTCGGTTAGTACCGAAATCACTATGCCTTCCCGCGCTTTCACTTCGACAATGTTGGAATGCGTTTTTTCATAACGCAGTTCCGAGGCACGGTTGCCCTGTTCGCGAGTATTTATAAAGAGTACCGGCAATCGTTCGTCAATCAGGGCATTGGGGCCGTGCTTCATCTCGCCGGCAGGATAGCCTTCCGCGTGAATGTAAGAGATTTCCTTTAACTTCAGGGCACCCTCAAGAGCGACGGGAAAATTGATTCCGCGCCCGAGGTAGAGAAAGTCTGTAGAGCGGAAGAATTCCTTGGACAGCTCTTCCAACTCGTCAGATTCGTTCAACAAGTGCTCGAGTTTCACCGGCAACTCCGCCAACTGTTGCGCGTGATGTCGCGCCTGTTCGGGCGAGAGCGCCCCACGCAGTTCACCCAGATAAAGCCCAAGCAAGTACAAGGCAATCATCTGTGAGGTAAATGCTTTGGTCGAGGCGACGCCGATTTCAGGTCCCGCGTGAGTGAGAATCGTTCCATCTGCTTCGCGCACGATCATCGAACCTTGCACGTTACAAATCGCCAGCACCTTCGCGCCCAGTTCTTTCGCTTCCCGCAACGCCGCGATCGTGTCCGCAGTTTCTCCAGATTGAGAGATGACCAGCAACAAGGTGTTTTCATCCATAACCGGATCGCGATAACGAAACTCAGAGGCATAATCGACATCAACCGGCATGCGCGCGAGTTGTTCGATCATGTACTTGCCGGCCAGGCCGGCATGCCATGACGTGCCACACGCGGCAATCTTGATCGAGCTGAATCGCTGGAAGTCAGCTTCGGTGATGTTCTGCATTTCATCGAGAAAGACACGACCGGAGTCAAGTGAGATGCGGCCTTGAACTGTGTCACGTACTGCGCGCGGCTGCTCATAGATTTCCTTAAGCATGAAGTGCTTGAAACCACCTTTTTCAGCCATGATGGGATCCCAGGTGATCCTCTGAATGACCGGCTGAACTGAGTTGCCATCAAAATCTGTAACCCGAACAGCATCCTTTGTAAGAATGGCAATCTCACCATCACCGAGGAAGAAAACGTCGCGCGTGTGCTGCAAAATTGGCGGGATGTCTGAAGCGACGAAGTACTCGCGGTCGCCAAGGCCGATTACTACGGGAGGGCCCTGACGGACAGCAATGATCATGTCCGGCTCTTCCGAGTTGATTATGGAAAGGGCAAAGATCCCACGCAGTTCCAGGGTGGCGTCACGCACCGCCTTTTCAAAGCTATCGCCTCGTTTCAGGCATTCCTCAATCAGATGAGCGATAACTTCGGTGTCGGTTTCGGTTACGAACTGGTGGTCATTCTTGCGTAGACGTTCTTTCAGTTGCAGGTAGTTCTCGATGATGCCGTTATGGACAACGACAACGCGACCGGTACAGTCACGGTGCGGATGCGCATTCTCTTCAGTCGGACGGCCATGAGTGGCCCAGCGGGTATGCCCAATCCCGTACGTGCCGTCCAGCGGATTTAACCGGATAACTTCCTCGAGGTTCCGTAATTTACCCTCGGCGCGGCGAATCGAAAGACCATGGCTCTCATTGACGACGGCAATTCCCGCGGAATCATAGCCGCGGTATTCCAGTTTGCGCAGCCCATCGATGATCAACGGCACTACTTGTTTATTACCGACATAACCGACAATTCCGCACATAGGTTCTCCCAGTGCAGTAATAAGTGATTAGTAGCATAGACTTTAGTCTGTGGATCGTTGTGACATTCAAACTCTACACCGACTAAAGTCTATGCTACTTATCTCTTATCACTGGCCTTAAGTTTCTTCTTCACAACCGCAGGAACTCCAGCGACCAGAGAATCGGGGGGGACATCCCGGGTGACGACCGATCCCGCAGCAGTCACCGAACCGCTGCCCACAGTGACCGGAGCGACCAGCATCGTATCCGAACCAATTTTAACATTGTCCTCGATGATCGTTTCGTGCTTGTTCTTGCCGTCATAGTTGCAAGTAACTGTGCCGGCGCCTATGTTGGTGTGCTTTCCAATAGTCGCATCGCCTAGATACGTAAGATGCATCGACTTTGAACCTCGTCCTACTCGTGACTTCTTGACTTCGACAAAGTTGCCAATAGCCGAACCCTCTTCCAATCGCGTATTCATCCGCAGGTGAGCAAACGGACCGACTGTGCAGTTGGATTCGATCTCGGAGTCCACGATCACGCAATGGTCTTTGATAACTACGTTGCCGCCGATCTTTGAATTTGTGATTCGGCTGCCGGATCGGATCACACATCCGTCTCCAACGACTGTGTCTCCCTCGATCGACACGTCCGGGTAGATCACACAGTCATGACCAATTTGCGCCTCAGCGCTGATGTAAGCGTGAGAAGGATCGATGAAAGTGACGCCCTCCGTCATCAACCCGCGAATCGTGCCGCGTCGCAATAAATTCTCAAACTCGGCAAGGTCGGCGCGAGTATTAATGCCGGAGACCTCTCGCCCATCCTGATGAAGATATATGGCAATCTTTTCACCACCGCTCGCAAGAATCCCAGGCACGTCCGTCAAATAGTATTCGCCTTGCGCGTTGGCCGGTTTGATTTCATTAAGCGCAATGAAAAGCTTGGCCGTCTCGAAGCAATAAATGCCAGAGTTGATCTCGCGAATGAGCCTCTGTTCTGCGGTAGCGTCTTTCTGCTCGACGATTTTAGAGAAACCCTCCAGCGCGTCCCGCACGATTCGTCCATACCCAGTTGGACTGTCGAGCTTGACGCTTAGAATCGAACACGCCGCCCCATTGGCGCGATGGTAGTCAACAAACTTTTCCAGGGTTTCAACGCGTACCAGGGGGACGTCGCCGGATAAGACAAGCAAGGTCGAATTTGAATCTTTGAGCGCCTCGCGGGCAGACATAACGGCGTCGCCCGTACCCCGTTGCTGCTTTTGTGTGACAAACCGTGCGACGTCGGCATCACTCCCGAGCTCCCTGCGAACTGCCGCCTCTACATCGGCTGCCTGATGTCCAACAACTACGTAAATTTCCCCGTGATTCAACGCGTGGGCTTTGCGGATCACATGTGCGATCAGGGGGTGGCCGCCCAATTCGTGGAGCACTTTCGCCTTTTGGGACTTCATACGAGTTCCCAATCCGGCGGCGAGAATTAGCACATCAAGAGGGTGCTGTTGTTCCTGGGGAATCAATCGGATTCTTTCTAATTAGGCAGAAACAGGCGATTGTGAGACAGCTTGTTGCCAGCAGGAGATGACCACCTTAGCCAGGCTTTCGGAGTCGTGTCGCGCCTTTTCGCCCACGGCAAGAAGCTCAGCGCGAACAACCTCAGTGTCACCATTGAAGACCTTGTCAATGGGGTCCTCATCTAATCCGATCTGGTTTGCACCTTCGGCCGCGTACCGCAGCCGCTGTTCTTCGTTAACGGCGCGGCTGTTTACGATAACGAAATCAAAGTGAATCTCCGGAGCATACTTCTTAACTACTTCCAGATGCTGACGGGCAGTGTACCCGTCTGTTTCCCCGGGTTGTGTCATTAGGTTGCAAATGAAGATCTTCGTCGCCTGGGCATCCCCAATGGATTGAGCTACCCGCGCTACAAGGAGGTTTGGCAGTATGCTGGTGTAAAGCGAACCGGGTCCGACGGTGATTACATCAGCCGTTCGAATGGCGGCAAGCGCTTCCGGCAACGGAAGACACTGTTCGGGTTCCAGTCGTAATGACCTGATGGCGGAACGTGATGCTGTAATTTGCGTTTCACCCCGAACCACTGTGCCGTCTTCCAGTTGCGCCACTAGACGCACGTCGTTGATTGTGGCGGGATAAATGTGTCCCTTGCTGGCCAGGACCTCGGAGGAAAGTCTAACGGCTTCGACAAAGTCTCCCGTAACTTCCGTCAGAGCCGCCAGAAAGAGATTGCCGAAACTGTGCCCGCCGAGCGCGCCTTCGCCACGAAATCGATACCGAAACAAGCGGGATATCAGAGTCGAGTCTTCCGAGAGGGCGATCATGCAGTTGCGAATGTCGCCCGGCGGGAGCATCTGGAGTTCGTCCCGTAAACGTCCGGAGCTTCCGCCATCGTCCGAGACGGTTACGATGCCCGCGAGGTTCTCAATCCAAACCCCGTCGTCTTGATGCTTACCTACCCGTTGCTTCAAACCCGACAGAAGTGTTGAGAGTCCGGTGCCCCCGCCAATGGCGACGATTCTCAGACCGTTCTCGTTGTCGGCTGGATAATGCAAGTTCAAGTTTCCTCAGAGGTCACGCGCACTCGCGTGTTGGCATTCGAATCATACCTAAACGCCGAATGCTTTCCAACTACCCGAATTAGGCAAATAGGTTAAGAAAGGAAGTCCGGCGGGGGAAAATGTTACGGTCGCGGTTGAAAAACCAGCTTGTCGAAGTCCGGGTCATTCCGCAATGAGGTCAGATCGTGATCGTGTTGTGCTCGAACGCGGAGGTTTGGCTGAAGATCAAGCGCCCGCTGAAGAGACTGCAACGCGAGATCCACCGAGCCCAAACGAGCGCGAGTTGCTGCCAAACCATAATGGATATGGGCTGCCTCGGGTTCCCTCTTTAGTGCCCGCTCAAACATCTCTTGCGCGGCTACGTACTCACCGCGGTTGAGTTCAATTACACCGCGATCGTAAAGAGAGTCAGCATCGCGCGGAAGCATATTCTCAGTACGAAGACGGGCCTCTGCGATGGCTAGATATGTTCTAGAGCGCGCGGCTACCTCCGAAACTTGCGAATACTTGTCCAGCAGGGCCCGAAACTGGTTGCGTGCTTCGCCGAATCGGCCGTGTGTAAACTCTCGATGAGCGCGTTCGAAAGCCATCAAGGCGGCTGCTTCATCAACCGTAGGTTGTCGGCGTGGCGGCGGCGCAACTACTGTGGGTCGCTGAGCACGGACGGCTGCGAGCTTCTGAGTCTTTTTGACTCTAGGAACAGCTGTTTTCTTCAGACGACTTACAGTCGCCTTGGACTTTACTGCCGGGCGTGAAGTCAGGCTCTTGCCGGTTTTTGCTGTTTTCTTCTGGGAAGCAGTTGGCGTTCGCTTGGCTAAAGGCTTCTTAACTCGGCCTTTGGCTGCTGCAGATTTAGATGTTGCAGGTTTGGAACCTTTACGGACTGCAGGTTTTGAGGCCACCCTTTTCGCTTTGGGTCGACTAGACTTCGTCTGAATTGAGCGTCCCTTGGGAGACGACTTTAATGACGACCGTCGCGTTGGCGTTCGCGATGTCGATCGTCTTATACCTTTAGTCACGGGGCTACTCATCAGAAGTTGAAAGGCCAGGTCGGCTCTTGAAAGGCCGCAGGAACGGGCGCGAGCTTAACATAGCTTCCCTTGTAAATCAACGTAATAAGGGGAGTTGCGGGCACAATTAACTCCCAAGGAACCTGCCTGAATCACTTTTGGTCAACATAGAAAAACACTTGAACGTCATTGTTTGCTATGTTACAGTGCCACAGGCTCTTCGGCGTCACTCACCTTCGGCGTCTAAGCGCGAAGGAGCCCTCTGAGAAGCGCTTAGACATCAATGTCTTGCGACAGCAAGCCGACCCAGGACAGACCCACCAAGGGCTTGCTCACACTATCCCAAAGAAAGCTGTATTAATGCCAGACACTCCAATCCTGTTGCGTGAACAGCAGTACCATCAGATCAAAGCTGTCTTAGCTCGACTGCGGATGGACTCCTGCGCCAAGGTTGTCTTCCTTGTCGATAAAGATGGGCAGGAAATAGCTTCACAAGGCGAAGTGGGGAGTCTTGACACAACCAGCCTTGCCTCACTCGCGGCGGGCAACGTCGCGGCGACAGGAGGTATGGCTCAGCTGATTGGCGAAAAAGAGTTCCCAACCCTTTCCCACGAAGGCGAACGAGAGAGTATCCACATCTGTGTCATCGGTCGGCTTCTCCTCATGGTCGTCTTTGATGAGCGTTCCAGTCTCGGACTTGTGAAGCTGCGTAGCAGGCAGATCTCAGGTCAGATTGCAACAATGTTCCTAGCCATCACCGAGGCCAGCAACGAGGATCTCGATTCTCCGTTTGCCGGAATAACAGACGAAGACATCGATAGTCTCTTCAGTTAGAGAAAAACGACTATGACTTTTATCAATTACGCATCACGGGAGATTAACTGCAAAATCGTCTACTACGGCCCAGGACTCTGTGGTAAGACGACCAACCTGCAATACATCTTTGATTCGACGGCTCCCCAGGCCCGAGGCAAACTGATCAGTCTCGCCACTGAGACGGATCGAACCCTGTTTTTCGATTTTATGCCCCTCGAACTTGGAACCGTTCGGGGTTTCAAAACTCGTTTCCATTTGTACACTGTGCCCGGCCAGGTCTTCTATGACGCCTCTCGTAAACTCATCCTCAAGGGTGTCGACGGGGTTGTCTTTGTGGCCGACTCGCAAGAAGAGCGCATGGATGCGAACATTGAATCGCTCTACAATCTTGAAGAGAATCTCCGGACTCAGGGGTATGACCTCATGAAAATGCCCTACGTGCTCCAGCTAAACAAGCGCGACCTACCGAACATTATTCCCGCCGAGGATCTTGCCGCCGAGTTGCAGCGAAAAGGTGAGCCTGTTGTCGAAGCGGTGGCTTCTTCAGGGGCTGGTGTTTTCGATACCTTGAAAGCAGTTGCCAAGCAAGTTTTGACAGAGCTGCGTAAGGGGTAACCTAGTAGCCTAGTCGAGCGACTTCAGCATCAACAGGCCGTCTCCGCCATTAGAGTAATATTTAGGCAGCCGTTGTGTGACGGCATATCCCAAATTCTCGTAAACCTTCTGGGCAGCAGTGTTCAACGACCGCACTTCTAACCTCACTAGCCGCACATTCCGCCGGCGAAAACCTTCTTCAACCTGCAGCATAAGCCGCTTTCCTAAGTGACGACGTCGATGTTCGGGTGCTACCCCGACTGTTGTTACGTGTCCCGTGTGATCGGGTTCAACAAGTCCGATGACAAATCCGACCATGACACCGCCGGCCGTCACCGCACGGTAGGAAACGGATTCTGGTGCCGTTAACAGATATTCAAACGTTTCGCGGCTGTAAGCTTCTCCGTCCACGAAACAACGTTGGTCAAGATGCCAGCATTCGTCGAGCTGCGAAATGGTGAGGGGTCGCACGTCATACCTGGTTGCCACGCTTGGAACCAAAGCCGGCTCCTGCTGAGGCCGAGGATAGCTATCTGCCGGCGACGGTTGCGTCCACCATCGAGTACGTATTTTTTTAAGTACAGCCATTTTAGAGAAAGGTCGTTTCCGGTCTTAGTCTAACATCATCGTTTTCAGAACCACTAAATTAGTAACATGCAGTCGCCATAACTGTAAAAGCGATAGCCCTCAGAGACGGCGTGCCGGTAAGCCTGGAGCACGAAATCGTGATCTGCGAACGCGCATACCAAAAGGAGCAATGATGACCGCGGGAGATGGAAATTGGTTAGCAGCGCATCAATAATACGAAACTGGTAACCCGGTACAATAGTCAAGGCCGCTTTAGTTCGAACCGGTTCAAGCTGTCCGTTGGAATTCACTGCGGCCTCTAGCGCCCGAGCCGTGGTTGTTCCCACAGCTATGATCCGTCCCCCTCCTGCCCTCGCCGCGTTGATGGTATTCGCAGTCTTCTCGCAAAGCTCGAACTCTTCAGACGCGACGCGATGCTGAGCCACATCATTTACACGAACTGGCTCGAATGTTCCGTAGCCAACATGAAGTGTAACTTCAGTAACTTGACACCCTCGGGCCAACACACGGTCAAAAATTTGTGAAGTAAAGTGGAGGCCAGCCGTTGGGGCCGCAATGGCACCTCTGTGGCGTGCGAAGATCGTTTGATACCGGTCGCGATCGACCGTGGAAACTCCCGCGGGGCGGCTGATATAGGGGGGCAGTGGCGTTTCACCTAATTCTTCCAGAAGGGCTTCCCATGGGCCCTCGTACTCAAAGCGAAGTTGACGGAGTCCATTTCCGGGAGCATCAAGCACATCGGCCCGCAGTCTCGAGTCTCCAAACGTTAGCCGGGCGCCTCGCCTCAATCTAGCCCCGGGCTTTACCAGCGCTTCCCAGACTGACGGCCCAAGCTGACTCACAAGCAGAACTTCGACGCGACCTCCTGAGGGATCCCGCTGACCAACCAAGCGTGCTGCAAAGACGCGCGTATTATTGATTACGAGGACGTCGTTTTCGCGAACACAGTCAGGCAACGACGAAAAGAAGGTGTCAGCCCAGGTTTTCTTTTCCCGATCCACCACCAGCATCCGCGACGCGTCGCGTTGGGGAAGCGGCTGTTGGGCAATTCGCTCTTCCGGCAGTTCGTAATCAAATTCTGAAATATGCATTGCGCAACACGTACCAGCGGATCTCACTCGGGGATAGGGGCAGGAGCGGGGGCGGGAACAGGATCGGGAGCAGGGGCAGGGTAGTGAGGGTGTTCCCAATGGAACACCGCAGTTAGCTGGGCCCCAAACAAAAGGATCAAACTTGAGACATAGCTCCAGGTTAAAACCGCAACGACCGCTCCCACAGAGCCGTAGATCTGATCGTAATGAAAATAGTTAACGCTCCAGGCGAATATGTATTTCGCTAGTTCCCACAAGAGACCGG
Source organism: Pyrinomonadaceae bacterium (assembly GCA_046261995.1). Lineage (GTDB taxonomy): Bacteria > Acidobacteriota > Blastocatellia > Pyrinomonadales > Pyrinomonadaceae > PSRF01. Next base: position 20,693 of record JBHENP010000003.1, on the reverse strand, counting down.
CAAAAAATGCGCCCGGCAGCGTGTCACGCAAACTTACCTCTGCCTTCGGTAGGAAGCGATAGACCACGATGAAGAGCGCCACGGTGACGACATAGCTTAAGGCCGCGAAAATGATTTGCCAGAAAGCGCTACCGACGGACATGAGAAGCGGATAACGAGCCATCTGTCTGGGAGATAGGTTACCGGCTATTTCTCGTAGTCCAACTACGGTCGAAGTTACCAACACTGACAACGCTAACAGAAGTCCGACAATTCCGATCATTCCAACGGTTATCGCGCGACCGTGCCAGAAGGCTCGAGAGGTTGTCCTCCAGATGCGGTTTAAGGCACGCTCGAGCACGGCAAAAACCCACGAACCGGCCCACAGAACAACGAGGAAACAGGTAATGATCACGCCCGGACCCACCGTGTTAAGTGAGCGAATAGTGTCTCGTAAAAATGCGCGCGAGCCGGGATAAACGTCAACCGCCCGATTAAGGAGATCCGATGCCGCATCAATCTGATTGCTTATCGCGAGAAGCAACAAGAGCGCGGGGAAAAGTGCCAACAGTCCGAAATAACTCATCGCTGCGGCGGAAGTGAATAAGTCGCTCTCGTGAAACTGGTGGAGTGAGTGACTGAAGATTGAGCGCCACGGCCCACGATTTACAACCCCGAGCGAGTGACGAGAGAACGATGAAAGTCTTCTCATGTGAGCTAAATCCCGGTGCTACTTCAACAATGGATTTAACACCCTACCAAAATCTTCAATGAGAATCGAACAGGCTGGGTTTGTGGGGGGTGGAAGGACTAATGCCCAAATGATCGTAAGCTCGCCTGGTTGCCATGCGGCCGCGGGGAGTACGGTCAAGGAAACCGATTTGGATTAGGTAAGGTTCAATAATCTCCTCGATCGAATCCTTCTCTTCGTGAATGGAAGCGGAGATCGTTCCCAGGCCCACTGGCCCGCCATTAAACTTTTCGATGATCGTCAGGAGCAGCTTGCGGTCCATTTCGTCGAGACCGAAGGCGTCTACTTCCATGCGGTTGAGCGCATCGTTGGCAATGTCTTTGGTGATACTGCCCTCGTAATCAACCTCCGCGTAGTCGCGAACGCGCCGTAGCAATCGGTTAACAATACGTGGCGTACCCCTCGACCGTTTGGCAATCTCGCGGGCCCCGGCGTCGTCTATCTCAACACCCAAAATCTCTGCCGAGCGTTTGCAAATGACTTCCAAGTCCTCGTGGGGGTAGAAGTCCAGATGAAATACGATACCAAAACGCCCGCGTAAGGGAGCCGTAATCAAGCCCGCGCGAGTAGTTGCTCCCACTAGCGTAAACTTTGGTAATTCCAATTTGATGGACCTGGCTCCAGCGCCCTGCCCGATGAGTAGATCCAGATTGTAGTCCTCCATCGCGGGATATAGTTTTTCTTCGAGGGCCGGAAGTAGGCGATGAATCTCGTCGATGAAAAGCACGTCCCCCTCCTGGAGGTTGGTCAAGAGGGCGGCAATGTCGCCGGCCTTTTCAATCGCAGGTCCGGCGGTCGACCTCAACTCAGCACCCATTTCGTTCGCAATGATGTTGGCGAGCGTCGTTTTGCCGAGACCTGGGGGCCCTGTCAACAGCACGTGGTCGAGAGCCTCTTTGCGGCCCAGGGCAGCTTTCATGTAAACGCGGAGGTTCTCTTTGACTTGGCGCTGTCCGATGTACTCAGAGAGCCGTGTGGGGCGTACTGTCAGTTCAAACTGGCGCTCCTCGTCGTTGGGAGTTTCGTCATGTACTCGGGCGGGTTGCTCAGTTGACATGTTAAGTGATCCGTCGCTCGAATCGTAAGGCTAAAATGAACTAACACAAAGCTTCGGAAGTTTGGGTAGTGTCATATTCTAGGTAGTCGCTATAGCTGGTCGCGGAAACGATCCACGAATAAACCGAAATGTCACTAAGTTCTTCGTGTTGGTTCGTGTAATTTCGTGGATCGTCTCCTGTAACACTCCCAATATGACACTACCGAAGTTTAGTTCAACCTTTAGTTGCGGTTGGAGTGCGGACAAGCTAAAGCGCGAATCAACAGGCTCAATCCGGTCGGTGCGGTCAGCCTTTCGCCAGTCTCCGGAGACTTTGTCGTAGGATTGATTCCACCGACACGTCCCCACCCTGGCTAAGCGCGCCACTGACGGCCTTCTCAGCCGCGCTGCGTTGATAACCGAGATTTAAAAGGGCTGAAAGCGCGTCGGAGCGTACCGAATCCTCACTTGGTGGAGCTGCCGCTTCCGACGGCGTGCCTAAGTCTTCTTCCAACTGCGGTGACGACAGCGAAGCGACCTTATCCCGCAGCTCCATCACCAGTCGCTCAGCAGTCTTTCTTCCAACCCCGGGAATTAACGTCAGCCGGGCTAGATTGTTGGTCCGGATTGAAGCGATCATCTCATCAGCGCTCATACCCGAGAGCAAAGTTATACCGAGCTTCGGACCGATCCCGCTGACGGAGATCAGACGCAAAAAGAGCTCACGTTCTCGAGCCGTTTTAAAACCATAAAGTTGCAACGCGTCCTCGCGGACATGCGTGTAGATGCGGAGTTGAACAGTCGCGCCCGGCTCTTCCAACTCGTAAAAAGTTGAAATCGGAATCGTGACTTCGTAACCGACGCCGGCGACATCAAGTATCACCGTGGTCGCCTGTTTGGAGAGAAGTGTGCCCGAGAGATGTGCAATCATTGACGAACAAGACAAGGTCGACGCTGGCAAGTTTGTTAAACGCCCGCGATTGTAGTTGATGCTCCCGCGATCCAGCAACGCACGCCTGAAAAGTGTTCTGATTTGATTTTCTTCACCGTCCTGTTCTCGTGAGGAGCACGGTGTCAAAAACGATCCACCAAATATCAGGAAAGATTTTCGTGCTAGTTCGTCTGGTTTCCTGGATCGTTGTTTCCATCAGGCCGAACTCTCAAACTAGGACACCACCCTGAAAAGCATGCCCTTACCATTCACGTCGCATTAGGGATATACTTACGCCAACAGGCCCTTAATGAAGTCAGAGAAAATCTCAGAACTCACAACTAATCGACTCAGCGTTTACCTGCGCTGCTTGAATACGCTCTCAGCGGCAGGGATTAAGACGATTTCATCGCAGCAGCTTGCCGAGCAGTTCAATCTCAATTCCGCACAAATCCGCAAAGACTTGGGTTACTTCGGTGAGTTTGGTGTGCGAGGCGTGGGTTACTTCGTTGAGGAGTTGCAATCGAACATTACCACGATCCTGGGCCTGGACAATCCTCATCGGGTAGCCATCATTGGTGCAGGAAGATTGGGTACGGCGCTGGCCAACTATCACGGATTCGAAAAATCGAATTTCACGGTAGTGGCCCTCTTTGACAATGACGCCTCCAAGATTGGCCAGCACCTGGGCAGCGGCGAGGTCCTGGTGCACGACGTCAAGAAGATTGCTCGAATAGTCAAAGAGGAGGACGTCGACGTTGCAGTTATTGCCGTTCCCGCTAGAGCAGCGCAGCGAGTCTTGAATCAGGTGATGGCGGCAGGTGTGAAAGCTGTACTCAACTTCGCGCCCGCATCTCTCAGCGCCCGTTTGGGAGTAAAAGTCAAAACCGTCGACTTAACAACTTCGCTGGAATCATTATCGTATTTCCTGGCGCGCCCGCAGGTTAGCGTCGTCACCAATCCCCGCCGCAGCAATAAGTTTGAAGAGACTTTTGAATCTCAGGAACAAGAGTTGTAACAGGCGCTGCTAATTCTGGACCTGACAAACCGTAATGGATGAGAAAAGCGCCCGACGAGAAATAGTTCAAATCGGCAATCTGATGTACGAACGAAGTTACGTCGTCGCCTCTGACGGTAACATCAGCGTGCGTCTTGACGACGGGCGCATTGTGGCGACTCCAACCATGACGTGCAAAGGCCGGATGACAGAGGATTCCCTGGCGCTAACAGACGCAGAGGGCAGACCGCTGACTGATCGTAAGGCCTCCAGTGAGTTAGCAATGCACTTGTTAATCTATCGCGAGCGGAGCGACGTAAGAGCGGTTTGCCATGCACATCCACCCCATGGAACAGCTTTCGCGGTTGCGGGTTTGGCAATCGATCAGCCGATCCTCTCCGAAGTGATTTTGACGCTTGGATGCGTACCCCTCGCGTCCTACGGAACTCCTTCGACCGACGAGCTGACAGAGGCAATGCGTCCCCTTGTGAAGCACCATAACGCGCTGCTAATGGCCAACCACGGAGCTGTCGCTTATGGCGCGGATTTGTGGCAAGCATTCGATCGTTTGGAAACGCTCGAACACACGGCACGAATTGCAATACTTTCGCGGATCCTCGGCGGCTCAAAAAACCTTCCGACCGCCGCAATCGAGAAGTTAATCAATGTGCGTGAAGCCGCCGGTTATCTGGGTGAAGGAGGGCGTTGTCAGGCATGTGGTTACCTGCATGAAACTCAGTTGTCGTGTCCCTCCGGTGATCGACCTGCCTCAACCGGATATAAAGGCCTATCTGAAAACGGTTCAGGGAAGATTGCATTAACGCGAGAAGAGCTGGTTGAACTTTTATCGCAGGCAGTTGATAGTAAATCGTGAATCGTAAATCCTGAATCGGGAATCGGGAATGGTGGTTTGACTGAAGGTTTATTAGGTTACTTAAAGATGATTTGTTAGAGTGGATGACGGATCGAACGAACTAACATCACCATCCGAGTTAAGAAAGTAATCGTCATCACGATTCACGATTCACGATTTACCATTTACCCGACTAGAGGAGCATAGCAGATGCCACAAGAAGCATTGGGCATGGTCGAAACCAAAGGACTGGTGGCGATGATTGAGGCAGCGGATGCGATGGTCAAAGCTGCAAACGTCACGCTCATCGGCTACGAAAAAATTGGGGCCGGTTTTGTGACCGCCATCGTCCGTGGCGATGTTGCAGCAGTCAAAGCGGCGACAGATGCGGGAGCTGCTGCGGCACGTCGCGTTGGCGAGTTGGTTAGCGTCCACGTAATCCCACGCCCGCACGGCAGCGTCGACGAGACACTTCCCATCGGTCTCAGTCGCGGCTAGGCATGATCATCGCGCGCATCCTCGGCACGGTCGTCTCAACGCAAAAGGACGAACGGCTAGTTGGCAAGAAGCTGCTAATCGTTCGTCCAATCAATGTCGATGGGACCGACACGACGGGCTACGTAGTCGCCGTCGATACAGTGGGCGCAGGATTTCACGAGCGAGTGTTGGTCGTGGCCGGCTCAAGCGCTCGCCTGGCACAAGGCTTGAAGGACACTCCCGTTGATGCCGCGATTGTCGGGGTGATTGACGCAGTCGATGTGAGCAATTGAGATAGTTTTCAGGCGGATAGGAATATGACTAACCAGGACATCGAAAACAAGATCGCGTTCATAATAGAACACCAAGCGCAATTTGTCGTCGATATCCAGGCGCTACGCGAAGCGCAGGCCGTTGACTCGGCATTCATGAGAGAGTCCTACCAGACGATTACTGGTGCAGGGACAACGATAATAAGCTTGGTAGGGAGGTTAGCCGAGACGCAGGAGCGCACCGACGCGAATGTCGCAAAGCTTGCTCAAGCACTAACCCGCACCGACGCAACTGTCGCGGAACTCGCTGAACGCGTGAACCTTTTCATTGATGTTGTCGAGAGATACATTAGCCGCAATGGAAAAGAAGGTTCCGAAGGTCGCACTTGAGAGCGTCATGCAGCTTGCACGTGTTATCGGCACGGTAGTGGCCACAGTAAAAAACGAATCACTCGAAGGGCGAAAACTCCTCGTGGTCCAGACGCTAAACAAGGATCTGGAGCCGGCGGGGAAGCCAATGGTTGCGGTGGACTCGGTAGGGGCGGGAGTGGGCGAGCTGGTTTTCTGGTGTCGCGGAAAAGAAGCCAGCTTTCCTTTCAAGAGAGAAGATACTCCGACAGACTGCACGATCATCGCGATCGTTGATTCGAATGCGCATGTAACTCAAGGCTAGCTATGCTTCTCGCCAAGGTCCTGGGAAACATTGTCGCAACGCAAAAGAATCATCGTTACGAAAACGCCAGCGTGATGCTCTGCCAACAGATAACTCCCGAGGGCGAAGAAACCGCATACACGGTGTTGGCCCTCAACGCCGTTGATGCGGGCGTGGGCGACACGGTGTTGATTGTGCAGGAGGGCTGGAGCGCTTCGACCGCGGCCACCGGAAAGAGCGGTGCCGCCATTGACTCGGCGATTGTTGGGGTGGTCGATCGCATTGATTTACTGGAAGATGAGGGTGATGAACACGGAATCTGAACAAGCGCGGTTGATTGCGGAAAGAATCGCCAGACGTGTATCTGGCGGCTCGGGAAGCCAGCCATTTACGAGTGGCGCTTTGATCTCACCTTCCGACTTGAGCGCTGAGTTGGCTGCCATGCGCGCGGGATTGAGCGAACTGCAGAAACGGCTGGCGCAGATTGAATCGAAAGTTCGCTCCAACACCCGAGATACAATTACGTCGGAGATGGGTTTCACATCCTCCAGTACGGGCACAAGCGAAAGACCCATCCCCCTGACCCATTCGCCCTGGCTGGTCGGGGTAAATGCCTCTGTAGCTCATCCTAGTCAGCAGAAGTTTGGGGTTGAGGAAGCGACAGTAGCCGAACTAGTGGACTTCTTTGAGAAGGAAAAGACCTGCAGCCTGGAACCCGGCGCTAAGCCGTGTGACCACTGCGCGATGTGTAGCTCCAGGGGCTTTTAGCTGAGAGAGAACCACCTCTTAACACTCACAAATTGCTCCAAGTCTTTCCGCGCTTTTCATCAATAATAAGGACGAACATATTAGGAGCTCTTTAAAGATAGTAAGAAAAACACCGTGAAAACATCTCCTTACCGATCATTGCCTTATTTTTGGTGCTGGCGGTTTGCGTGCCCACTCAATGTCAAACAGATATAGAAAAGAGAATCCAGATGATTCTCCTGTACCAACCCATTGAAGGAGAGAACTAGAACGCCAAAGCGAAAATTGAACAACTTGGACAAGCAGAAGAAGTGAAATCTATTCTGCTCGAGATGGCTGGAAAGTATAAGCAATCTGAACCTGGGACAGAGGAATACCTCTATTTTGCTGGAGCGATAAGGATGTTAGGAGTGCTAAAGGAGAAGCGAGCAATAGAATTGCTAACCCAAATCCTATTTGACCAGCACATTAATAAGGGTGTTCGCGATTATGCACAAGGTCGCTGGGCCAGATTGATCCCGAGAGTAATAAGCAGTCTCTGCTAAATGCTCTAACGAATAAGTCCGACTACTTCGGCGTCAGAGTCGAAGCTGCCGAAGCTCTCGCAACGACCCGAGACCGTCAAGTTCTCAAGGCATTGGAACGCCACAGCGGCGAGGAGAAGGACTCATTCGTGCCACAAAACTAGAGACTGCGGCGAAAGAGCTTCGTGCCAGAATACGGGCAACCCAATAGAACGCCTTTTTATTTTCCAACTAACTCTCAAACTAAAGAGGCCGCCTTCGCAGGCGGCCTTTTGTTCTACGACGCCAACAAGGCGCTATTTCGTGGGGGTGGCGCCGGGACGCAGGGTGTTTGAGTCGATCCTGGGTACCTGCGTCGCACCTTCCTCGGCTTTGAAGTAGGGCTCTTCCTTGAAGCCAAACAGCTTAGCCGAGATTACTGTGGGAAACTTGGCGCGGGTCGTATTGTAGTCTTGAGTCCCGTCATTGTAATCCTTCCGCGCTGTGGCGATCCGGTTTTCAGTTCCCACCACCTCGTCCTGCAGTTTCAAAAAGTTCTGGTTGGACTGCAACTGGGGATACGCCTCCTGCAGAACGAGCAACCGGCCAATCGTTCCGCCGAAACTATTCGCCGCGTCGATCACCGCCTGCTTTTGCTCCGGCGACTTATCGCCGCCCTCACCCTGGGGCGCCTGGTTCGTCGCGTTCAAAAGCCGCGATCGCGCTTCAGCGATCTTTCCGAAGACTTCCTGTTCCTGTACCCCGGCAAGTTTCGCAGACTCGACGAGGTTATTAATCAGGTCGGCACGGCGTTGAAGCTGAGTTTCCACGTTGGCCCATTTGGCTTTCACATTTTGTTGCTTGGTCGTCAGCGTGTTGTAGCCGCAACCACTCGCGGTTAGCGATACGAAGATGGCTAAAGTTAGTAACAAAGTTCGCTTGTAGGTCATGTTGATCTCCCTATGGTTTTAAACTCATTCACTCCACCCCAGCGAGGCTGCCCAGCCTTGGATCCAGCTTAGTGCGCTTCTGCGAGCTTAGTTTCGTCCACTGCCTCAACCACATGTTCGATCTGGACCATATAGGCCGCGAAAAGTTCATTCGCTTCCTCATCGGTGGAAGGTCGCTCCTTTGTGGCTCGCATCGCGAATATTCTTTCAAATGGTTCAGGGTCGAGCTTCAGTAGTTTGGCCGTAGCTCGCACACACTCGGGTTTCGCAACCGGTGCCTCCTTACCGTGCAGCATCAACACTGCGCGAAACAGGGACGCGAAACTTGCCAGACTGTCGCTCATCAGATCGCAGAGCTTCTCGACTGAGCCCGACGCGGGAATGTAAAGGCGACGGAGCTGAATCAACTTACTCCGAAGCTCATATTCCGCCTGGTGCCGTAGGTGAGAGTCAGAGAGCCTGACGAACTCGAACGGATCTCTTCCAAAAAGTACGACGCGCGCATTTGCCATCTGATGAAACTCGATCGGAAATACGTCAGCAGCGTCCGATAGTTCCTCGACCGTGAAGTAAACAGGAATCGGATGTCCCAACCGGCGCCATTCACGCATCGGCGCCTGCGCTTGCCGAAGATCTTCGGGAGTTATCCTGTTTAGCGCGATCAGCAAATTGTAATCTGAGCGCAACTCTACCTGGTCCCCTGCGGCTGCAGAACCGTAAAGTACTACTGAGGCGAGATTATCCCCATGCGTCGCGCGCAAGTCGCTGACCAGGCCATTCAGCGCTTCCTTAACTAGTGTCTTAATCATCTCTTTTAAATATGCCGTGGATAGTAGCAGAATCCAGACTCAAGTCGCGACCACGTCGGAGGCATTGTCATCACCGGGCAGGACAGTGGTCCACTACCAACTACCGCCGGAACCGCCACCTCCAAAATCACCTCCTCCACCGAAACCACCACCAAAGCCTCCCCCGCCACCGCCAAATCCGCCACCACTCCAGCCGCTGCTGGAGCCACCCCAACCTCCGCGGCCCCCGCTATTGAGCAACGACCCAAGTAAGAACAGGTTCAAGCAGCCGCTCCCACTCCCGCGGCCACCCCGCATGGAGAGGAGGATAATAATGACAATAACAATGACACCGAGGGCACAGCATGAGGAAGAGATTCCGAATGCGGGTTGGCTAGTTGGTCGTTCCCGCGCCACTTGTCCCCGCGGGGGGCGATAAGCGTAGCTCTGATCTATACCTTCAATTGTAAATCCACGTTTTTCTGCCAGGGTGGCGACGTAGGTCTGAACAGTATCGTTGATTCCCTGGCTGTAGTTTCCCCGTTTGAACTGCGGGACCAGGCGTTCGCGCTGGATCTGTCCAACTAAACCATCAGTCAGATCGCCCTCGAGGTGACGGCTGACTTGGGTAAAATACTTGCGGTCATTGACGCCTACCACTAACAGGAAACCGTTCTTCTCACCCTCTTTTGATCCGATGCCCCAGCCTCGAGCAACATCCAACGAGTATTCGAAGATGTCACGGTCCCCAGTTGTAGGAACAGTTACAACCGCAAACTCGATATTGGCCCGCTCCTTAAGATTTCTATAGATCGCCTCCAGGCGTGTCCGAGTATCAGGATCTATGACGTTGGAGTAGTCAACGATCGGAGTGAATGGTTCAGGAAGGGGAATGGGCGATTTGGTTGTAGGTTGAGCCTGGAGGTCGGGACCAGGGCACCAAACCACAGTCGCCAAAGCGGTGGCCAAAAAAGCAACGCGGAATTTTAGAATCAACCCGGGTCTGAAAACCATGTGTACTTAACCAAGTGGAACAGCCGTTAGTCCGTCCAATAGTCCAATCAGTTTATGTAAAAGATAGAACATCGCCACGCCCACAAAAACGACGATCGATACTGTGGGGTTTCGTTCTTCGTTGTGATTCACTTCAGGTATCAAGTCGCTGGCAGCAACGTAGAGGGTGACCCCCGCAGAGAAGGGCAGGGCGTAAGCAACCGCCGACTGAATCTTCGCCTGCAGTAGTGCGACTCCAATCACGCCCGCAAGTGTGGCCGCACCGATCGCCGCAGTAGCCAGCAGGGCCTTCTTCTGAGAGCGTCCCGACGCCAACATGATTGATGCCACGGTGAAACCCTCGGGCATCTTATGGAGGAGAATCGCTACAAAGACTAGCAGCCCCACTCGGAAGTTAACCAGGAAGGCCGCCGCAATCGAGACCCCGTCGAAGAATGTGTGAATCCAGAGTCCACCGACTGCCGCATAAGCGGCTGAGGGCCGCATGAACGACTCTGGATGTGTCTCCGCACCAAAGTGGAAGTGGGGAGCAATCGTGTGTTCGAAGAGTTGAATGACCAGATAGCCCGCGAGGAGGAGCGTCATTGCCCCAACCACCGACTCTGCGGCGTTTTCGCCTGAACGGGTATTCGTCCAAAGGCTAACAGTCTCGGGAAGGATCTCGATGAAGATGGCAGCGAGCATGAAACCCGCGCCGAGCGCAACCAGATACTTCAGAAAGCGCTCGCCAAATCGGTGAGCACCAGCTTTAATTAATACAAGACCGCCTACTAAGTTTGCTCCCGCGGCAATCAGGCCGAAGAGGAGAAGTTCGGGCAGTCGTCCCAGGGTTGACTCCATCCAAATGCTACTCGGTCAAGAATTGTTGGACCTTAAACGGGGGCGGGCCAATATACATCATGACTTCCCACCTGCCTATGAAGTCGTTTGTATTAGGTTGGAATCAGACGGCACGCGGCGGGAAGGAAGCACGGTCAGGTGCCGGGAATCGGTTTGGCTCCTGGCTCTGCTTTCCTGCCGTCTGCTTACGCCTACTAGGCCCCCAAGGGGCTGACAACAGGCGAACAAGAACTTTTGTCGCCCAAGCACCAAAGAGTCGATAACCCTAAGTATTTCCAAGGTTTGCTATTGACACGACACAGGTGAGGAGCGTAGTATCCGATTCGGGTGGTCGAAAGTGGTCGGAAGTGGGTCCAACCTCGTTACGGCCGATCATAAATAACTTTTCCTAACGGCCACCCAAAAAATCTCTGAATGTTCCAACGCTATGCTGCGGGGAAACTACACGGCCCGGATAGACCCAAAGGGTCGGCTCAAGGTGCCGACGCCGTTCCGTCGCCTGATTGAGGAGAAACAGGGTGGCGAATTCTATATCACGAGTCTTACGGGTGAAAACGTTCGCATATACCCACTGAAAGAATGGGAATCGATCGAGCAACGTCTTTCTCTTCTACCAACGATGGATCCGGCGCGACGCAAGTTCCTTGACAGAACGAACTACTACGGCCAACAGGCGATCATAGATGGACAGGGGAGATTGCTGATCCATCCGTTGCTGCGCAAGAGTGCCGAGGTTATAGGTGACGTGGCAGTTCTGGGATACCTGACGTACCTCGAAGTTTGGGAGCTCGAGAAGTTTAAGTTGCGCATGCTTTCGGACCCTTATACGGAAGAAGACGAAGCGGCAATCGCGAGATTGGGAATATAGAAACGTAAATCGGAAATGGTAAATCGTAAATGGAAAGAACTCGCGAATCAGGAATTCCGATTTACGGTTCACGCTCAGTCAGTTCTTTGAACGAGATCACGGGGCGGTGGTGATGGCACCGCCTTTGGGGGGCAAAGGCGCGCCCCATCGCCCCGTGCTGCTAGAAGAGACGACGCGATTTCTGGCTCCTGAGCACGGAGGTCTCTTCGTCGATTGCACGGTTGGGCTTGGCGGTCATAGCGAAGCGATTCTGGAAAGCTCCACTGAAGCTCGGGTCATCGGGATCGACCTCGACCAGGAGGCCCTCGGTTATGCGAGTAAACGCCTGGAACGGTTTGGAGACCGATTTCGTCCCGTCCAGGCAAACTTCCGGCAGATCAGCTCGATCGTCTATGAGGCTGGCGCGACACAAGCGCGGGGAGTGCTGGCTGATTTAGGTGTTTCCTCATTGCAATTTGATTCCGCTACCCGCGGCTTTAGTTTTCGCTTCGATGCTCCGTTAGATATGCGGATGAATGCAGCGAGCGAGACAGAAACCGCCGCCGAGTTGCTGCTGCAGCAGTCGGAGGCAGAGATAGCGAGAATTCTTTTTGAGTATGGCGACGAGCGGCGGTCTCGCCGCATTGCGAAGTGGATCGTTGAAAGTCGGGACCGAGGGGAGCCAATTGAAACAACCAAAGCTCTGGCTGAGCTAGTGCAGCGCGCTGTCGGCTATAGCAAGAGCCGAGCAATTCATCCGGCAACGCGAACGTTCCAGGCCCTGCGCATAGCAGTCAATCGCGAACTCGAAGGGCTGGATCATTTCGTGGCCGCAGCGATAGATCTTTTACAAGTGGACGGACGATTCGTAGCGATCAGTTTCCATTCGCTCGAGGATCGAATTATTAAGCAGGAACTCCGTCGGTTTTCCGGGTACTGCCAGTGCCCGCCCCGAGTTCCTGTTTGCTCCTGTGGAGCGCGACGGTCAGTCGAAATCCTAACAAGGCGTCCGGTTGTTCCTGATGATACCGAGGTAGAGCAGAATCCGCGCGCGCGTAGCGCAAAGTTAAGGGCTTGCCGGAAGCTCTCTTCAATATAACGAGTGTCCCAGTAGATGCACTCGTTTAATAATGCCTGGCCCCCGTAAACCTGGAGCGTAAAATGCAGAGACTTCCCTTAAATCAGCGAAACACGCGTGTCCGTCGCGAACGTGACTTTCGCGCGCTCTCCCGACTGGTACTGCTGCTTGGTTGCGGCCTCGTGTTGGCGGTTGGTTTTGTACTTGCGGCCCGGCAGCACTTCGCGGCGGTCCAATTCGGGTACGAGAGCGAAAGTCTGCGCCAGGAACGGCAACAGCTACTGGCGGAGCATCAGCGATTACTGCTCGAGAAGGAACAAGCATCGGCCCCGGCCCGGTTGGAATCTGCGGCACGCGAATTAGGCCTGAAACCGTTGAAGGCGGGTCAGGTTGGCACTCAGCGGGCGAGCGAACAGAGTCGGTTTCCCCTGGCCACGGCCCTTATAAATCCTGCCGCTTCGTTCAAGCGTTAGCAGATGTTCGCACGTCGCCATGGGCAACGTCGATTGAGTGGTGCTGTTCCCTCCGGGTTGATGTTAGAAGGGATACATTTCGGCAATGTTGGGACGCCTTTCTGCTGAATCGAAAACTCGACCTGACGGTTCAATACGCCGCGCGCTTTTTGTCGCGGCGTTTATTATCTGTTGGATGCTGGCAATCAGTGTCCGTCTTGTTTATCTGCAGATTTCCGATCACCACAGATTAGCTGGGCGCGCGCAAAGGCAGCAGCAATTTGCCCTGGAAACGGGACCCGAACGTGGACAACTCCTCGACCGGCACCATCGTGAGCTGGCACGAAGCATTCAAACCGCATCCATCTTCGTCGATCCAGCAGAACTCGAAACACCGGGCGACATATCTTGTGTTGCAAGTCGAGTCGCTGCAGTGCTCAAGCTAGACGAAAAGAGTTTGGTTGGTCAGCTTGCGCAGGCGAAGGATGGTGGTCGCAGATTTCTATGGTTGGCGCGGCGGTTGTCCGCAGATCAAGCAGGAAAGATCCGCGGCTACGGCTTGCCTGGAGTTCACTTTCGGAACGAGCCAAAGCGTTTCTATCCCAACGGCTCACTCGCGGCACATGCGCTGGGCTTTGTTGGGCTCGATGGTGCCGGACTGGGAGGTGTGGAGCAGGTCTATAACGAGAAGATTAGCGGCGAACCGGGAAAACTTTTCGTCGAGCAGGATTCAAGTGGGAATGCCTATGAGAGTTTTGAAGTTCCCTCAAAGCCCGGTCAGACGATTGTTCTAACGATTGATCAATCGGTGCAGTATCGAGCCGAACAGGCACTCGCTGCGGCAGTCCGGAAAAGCCGCGCCAAGTCCGGGAGCGCGATTGTTCTCGATCCCCGTTCAGGAGAGATCCTGGCGCTGGCCAACGCACCCACCTTCGACCCTAACGATGTCGGAACCGTCTCGCCAGAAGCGCGATCCAATTGGGCACTGCAAAATATCTACGAGCCTGGGTCCACATTCAAAATCGTTTCTTTTTCAGCGGCCATCGAAAAAGGTCTGGTCGAGCCTGAGGATCGCATCGATTGCCAGATGGGCGCAATTACCATTGCCGGGAGAACCATTCGCGACCATAAGGCCTTTGGCACTTTGACTATCGCTGACGCACTTGCAAAATCGAGCAATGTTGCAGCCATTAAACTTGGATTGCGCGTGGGCGACGCCACCATGTATGAATTTATCACTCGTTTTGGCTTTGGTTCACGCACTGGTATCGAACTACCGGGTGAGACACCAGGCTTGCTCAGGCCAGTGGTACGCTGGCAGGCGTCGTCGATTGGATCCATTGCCATCGGTCAGGAAATTGGCGTGACTCCTCTTCAGATGGCCGCGGCGTTCGGCGTCCTCGCAAACGATGGTGTGCGGGTAGCGCCCCATCTGGTGCGCGAGATTAGAACGTCCTCAGGAACGAGCGTATATCGCTCAAATCCGGAAGAGCGGCGGGTGGTCACTCCGAAAACAGCGCGCGCTTTGCGGGGAATGCTCGAGGAAGTAACCCTACATGGGACCGCTAAGCTCGCTCAACTGGACGGTTATAGCGCCGCTGGCAAGACAGGGACCGCGCAGAAGATTGATCCGAAGACGAAGACCTATTCGAGAACGAAGCACGTAGCATCGTTTGTTGGTTTCGCTCCGGTGGAAAATCCGGCAGTAGTAATCATCGTTGTGATTGACGAGCCGGCGGGCGCTTATCACGGAGGCGACGTGGCTGCACCGGTCTTCCGGGAAATAGCCGAACAGATTTTGCCGGCCCTGGGTATTGCTCCCGATACTAAGCTCAACTTAGAGTCGGATCAAATGGCGTATTCAGAATCGGCAGTGCAGAGTAGCGACGCAGTTAAAGCTCAGGAAGAGCGGACCCGAGTGGAAAACGCGCGCAAAGCCACTTTGCCGAGCGTCGCCCGTCACGACGGAAAGGGCGGAGAGGTTGTTTACGCGGTGGCGAGCCGCAAAGGGGTCTTGATGCCGGATTTGCGCGGCCAAAGTGTGCGGGACGTAGCGCGCGCATGTGCGCAACTGGGACTGCAAGTAGAGGCCCGGGGTGACGGGCACGTGATACGCCAGAGTCCGGCGCCGGGGGCAGAGGTCGGATCAGGCCAGGTAGTCTCGGTGGACTTCGCCCGGGACAACTGACTTGCTCGAACCGATTAGGCCCGTCTGATTATGAGGAGTCACTCAACAAAGCAGGATCTGCGTTTGGCCGAAGACGGTCCATCCAGCTCGAGCAGAGACAGTTCTGAAAATGGAGTAAGCTCTAGAGTGGAAGCCTGTAGGAAGCGATTGCGTATGATCCGCGCTAATCACAAAGGTCCGATTGAAACGGTTGAGCCGGGCGGCATATCAGTCGCCTCCAATGCTCAGGGTTGCACCCAGATGTCGCCTGGTCCGGGTGTCATCGAGGTGAGAGCGGAAAGGCTGGACGAGGCTGGAATAACGTGAATGTCCGAGAAGCGTCGATACTGATGGGCGCTGATACCGCACAGGTAAGCGCCGAGCTGTTTGACAAACAAATTGCAGACTTTTCTATCGATTCGCGTTCGGTTAACGCGGGCGAACTCTTCTTTGCGTTATCGCAGGAAGATTACGCCCGCGCCGGCTTCAATGGGACGTTTGCCGACGCACATGAATTCATTGCAAATGCTTTGGACCGTGGCGCCATCGCTGCAGTCGCCCGTGCCGACCGGTTCCGTGATGATGCGCGTCTCCGGGCACAGGCAGCGCGGCTGCTTTTGGTTGACGATGCAATTGCGGCGTTGCAGACGCTGGCTCGTCGTGTCTATGAAGCCTGGGGCAAGACGGTCGTAGGTATCACCGGCAGTGCGGGGAAAACAACGGCGAAAGAGTTGACGGCGCAGGTTCTCGATAGCACCGGACGGCGGATTCTGAAAAGCGAGCGAAATTACAACAACGGCCTGGGCCTTCCGCTTTCGGTGTTACAAATGGTGAGCAAGGGGAGATCACCGGAGCAATTCGATGTTGCAGTGCTGGAGATGGGGATGTCGTCGCCAACGCATGAAATCCGACGGCTGTGTGAAATTACCCCACCGGACATCGGGGTAGAGTTGATGATAGCTCCGGTTCATCTGGAATACCTGGGAAGTATCGAGAACATTGCCGCCGCAAAAGCCGAGCTAATCGAGGGTCTCAAGCCTGGGGGAACCGCTGTTTTGAATGCTGACGATGAGTGGGTGATTAAAATGCGCGACAAGCACCAGGGCCCTACGATTACCTTCGGCATCGATCACGAATCAGACGTTACCGCCACGGAGATCGAAACCGCGCATCTGGGTCAGGTAGAGTTTTTACTCAAGACGCCTCTGGGTGAGGTGTCGGCCGCATTGCCGATGAGCGGCCGCCATAACTTGATGAACGCGCTCGCTGCTGCTGCAGTGGCGACATGCCTGAAGGTTCAACCCCATCAAATCGCGGGCGCTCTGCGAGAGGTGAAGCCTCCACGCATGCGGGGCGAAACGCTAAACTTTGACGCTGGGTTTACCGTTGTGGACGATTCCTACAACTCGAATCCACGTTCTTTGATAAGCATGGTTCGGACTATCGCCGAAGCGACGGAAGCGAGGAAACGACGGATTGTTATAGCCGGTGAGATGTTGGAACTGGGGCCTGGCGAAGCAAGACTGCATCGGGACGCGGGACATGAAATTGCCCGTTCCGGTATAGATCTCCTTTGGGGAATCCGCGGTCTGGCCGCTGAAATGATCGCCGGGGCGAGAGCCGCGGGCTTAACCGCAACTCGATTTTTCGATAACTCTGAGGAGGCCGCAGTCGCTCTCTTGGGCGAAGTGAAGGAAGGCGATCTGATCTTAGTCAAAGGTTCACGAGGAGTAGCTACTGACAAAATAGTGAGCGCGCTTCGCGGACGGTTTGAACTGGCGGACGAGGTTGAAGCGCCTGAACACTCACCATCTGGTAAAGATGTTTGAGACAATTAATTCCTGATCCCGGATAGAACGCCGAAGATGATCTATTACTTCTTATACGAACTGCTCCACAACCATTTCAAGGAGAAGGATTGGTTTCTGATTAAGGCGCTTAACGTTTTCCAGTACGTCACTTTCCGCACTGCCTACGCCACCATCACGGCCCTGATGCTTTCCCTCTTGTTTGGCGGCAGATTCATTAAAGCCCTACGGAGATGGAACGTCGGACAACAGATTCGCGAAGAAGGGCCGCAAGGGCACAAAGTGAAGCGAGGCACGCCCACCATGGGAGGCGTGCTGATAGTTGGCTCCGTGCTTATCTCAACTCTGCTCTGGGCACGTCTAACAAACATTTACATCTGGACCATCATAATCGCGACTCTCTTGTTCGCCACGATTGGGTTTCTTGATGATTACGCCAAGATGGCTAAGCAGCGAAGCCTGGGCCTAACCGGCAGACAAAAGTTGCTGGCCCAACTCCTGATTGCCATTGGAGTCTGGATGGTTCTTTTTATTTCCACCAAGTACTTAGCCAGCGACTATTCATGGAATGTCAGCATTCCGTTTCTCAAGGATACGGCGGAGCCTTTCGGGATCAGTTTCATAGGGCCTTATCTCTACCTGATATTGATTGTCATAGTACTGCTGGGTTGGTCCAACGCCGTTAACCTGACAGATGGTCTCGATGGGCTGGCGATTAGCGTGACCTTTATTGCTATGGCCGCCATGACAGGCTTCACTTACTTAAGCAGCGACGCGCGCTGGGCAAGATATTTGGAACTGACTCATCGGCCCGAAGCCTCAGAGTTAACTGTGTTCTGCGGTGCGATGGCCGGGGCCAGCCTTGGTTTCCTCTGGTACAACGCGCCGCCCGCGGAAGTTTTCATGGGAGACGTCGGGAGTCTGGCCATCGGCGGAGCGATTGGAACCGTCAGTATTTTGACCAAACAGGAATTTATGCTGGTCATGGTGGGCGGCGTTTTTGTCCTCGAAGCTTTGTCGGTGATGCTCCAGGTAGGTGTTTTCAAAATGACCAAGAGAACCACTGGTACCGGCAGACGACTCTTTAAGATGACCCCACTGCACCATCATTTCGAGATGCAGGACTGGAAGGAATCGAAAATCGTCTTTCGCTTTCTGATCCTGGCAATACTTTTTGCGCTCTTAAGCCTCTCGACGTTGAAGTTGAGGTAACACATTGCCGATTGACGATTGCCAATTGCCAATTTGCGATTTTCAACAGTCGTTTGCCCCCATGTGGAGTCAAGTATGGGAATCAATATGCCAATCGCGAACCACAAGATTGGCAATCGGCAATGGGCAATTGGCAATCCTTTGAAGCTGGCGGGCAAGAAAGTCTTAGTGATAGGCGCAGCGCGCAGCGGAATTGCCTGCGCGAAGTTTTTGGCCGCGCGTGGCGCAACCGTCGCGCTCAACGATGAGAAGCCAATAGAAAAGTGGATCCCGGAAGCAATCGGCCTCAAAGACGAGGGAGTAGGTTGTCTTTCTGGGGAGACACCGAGTTGGCTGCTCGACAATATCGACCTTGTGGTGGTTAGTCCCGGGGTGCCGGTCAAAAGTATTCCTATCAGGTATGCGGAGCGAGCGGGGGCTGAAATCATCGGTGAAGTGGAGCTGGCTTCACGGTTTCTAAAGGGCCGCATGGTGGCAATCACCGGAACCAACGGCAAGACCACCACGACGGCGTTGACTGGTGAGTTGTTGAAAGATGCGGGACTGCCGGTGCAGGTCGGAGGAAACATCGGCACTCCGCTGATAACGCTGGTCGAGAGTTCAACGGATGAGGGTTGGACGGTAGTCGAACTATCGAGCTATCAGTTGGAGACGATCCAGGAATTTCACCCTGCCGTTGCAGTAGTTCTGAACGTTACACCGAATCATATGGATCGATACGAAGCATTTACCGACTACGCCGCTGCCAAGCACCGCATTTTTATGAACCAGGAGCCAGGCGACGTGGCCATACTCAATGGCGATGACCAAGTAGTTTCGTCCTGGGCAAATGGTCTGCGTGCTCATGTAGTTACATTCAGCGTGCAACGCGAGCTCCCGGAAGGGCTCTTCCTACGCGGGCGCGACCTGGTTTCTCGCACCCCCGGCGGTGAACGGACGTTAATGAAGCGTGACGAGATGAAACTCCGCGGCCTTCACAATGTAGAAAACGTGCTGGCGGCTCTGTCAGCCGGTCTCGCATGCGGCGCAAGTCCCGAATCTATGCGAGATACGGTTCGTCGCTTTGAGCCGGTGGAGCATCGTCTCGAGCTTGTTGCTGAAATTCGAGGTGTCAAGTTTTACAACGACTCAAAGGCCACCAGCGTCGATGCGACGGTAAAAGCTCTGGAAGCTTTCCGTGATGATGCCGGCAAGGTTGTTTTGATTCTTGGTGGCCGTGGCAAGAAAGCGCCCTACGCTCCGCTCGCCAAACTCGTTCGCGAGCACGTCCGACAACTCGTTTTGATTGGTGAGGACGCCGAGACCATCGCAAATGAACTGGGCGAGTACGCACCCAGCCAACAAGCGATTGATATGCAGGAAGCCATCAGAATCTCGTTTCAGTCAGCGCAGCCCGGAGACATCGTCTTGCTCGCACCGGCGTGCGCAAGCTTCGATATGTTTGAGAGCTTCGAGCAGCGGGGAAAAGTCTTTAAAAGCGAAGTCCAAAGTCTAAAGTACAACGTCCAACGTCCTACCAGCTAAGGTTGGACATTGGACGTTGGACATTGGGCGGTTCTAAGCAATGGCAAGAAAACTATATCCGGACAAATGGCTGTTTGCGACCACGGTTGGTCTCGCGCTTTTCGGCGTGGTGATGGTTTACAGCGCATCGGCAGTCATGGCCCAGCGTGAAAACGGGAATCAGTTCCATTACGTTGTTAAGCAGGGAATCTGCACGGGAATAGGCTTCGTGGTGATGCTGGCGGCTATGCAGGTCGATTACAAGCACTTAAAAAATCGTCGTGTCGTCTACGGTTTGCTGGCAGTGACAACGATCATGTTGCTGGCAGTATTCGCATTCCCTCCCACGAACGGTGCCCATCGCTGGATCAAGCTTAGCAAGTTTTCGATTCAACCTTCAGAACTCGCCAAACCGGTCCTCGTGATCTTCCTCGCTTATTTTCTTGAGAGGCGGGCCGGTGAGGAAGGGCAGCTCTGGACCACGTTTTTGCCATGCGCGATTGTCACATGCGCGTTGGCCGCCCTGATCGTAATCGAGCCGGACCTGGGTACGGCAATGATGCTCGGCGTTATTTTTGTGGTCGTTATCTACACGGCCGGCGCTCGTCTTAAGCACCTGGCAATGATGGCCGCGCCGGCGCTGTTAGCAGTCGCGGCACTGCTCATGTTTGTTCCGTTTCGAGTGCGGCGTCTGATCACTTTTCTCGATCCATGGGCGGATCCACAGGGCAGTGGGTTCCAGGTCGTACAGTCACTTATTGCCGTAGGCTCAGGCGGGCCAAATGGTTTGGGATTCGCTCAGGGCAAGCAGAAGATGCTTTTTCTGCCTTTTGCTC
>JBHENP010000002.1:11142-198712 GCA_046261995.1 Pyrinomonadaceae bacterium | reverse complement strand
AAAGCCATGACGGAATATAACTGATTGCCGATTTCCAATTGCCAATTGCCGATTGGTATCACCAGATTCCTGGGCCGTATGGTCTTTAAATCGGCAATCGCAAATCAAAAATGGCAAGACCCTTCTTGCTTCATCCAACGAGATGAGGCTAGACATCCATAAGGAGGATGATTTTGGATACACCAAGGCAATATGAAGTAGTTTTCATCGTCGATCCAGGCGCTGACGACGATGAGGTCAATCGCCTCACTGAGAACCACAAACAGATCGTCACTGACCAGGGCGGCGTTATCACCAAATCAGAAAGCTGGGGCAAACGGCAGCTGGCTTATGAGATTCTTCATAAGACGGAAGGCACCTTTGTGCTGATGGAGATCGAAGGCTCGGGTAGCGAGATAGCCGAGCTGGAACGCCGCATGCGCGTCAACGATCGCATCATCCGCTATCTGACAGTGCGGGTCGATGAGGATCGACGTCGCGCTGAGAAGTTTAAGGACCGCCGGACTCGCAAAGCCGCGAAGAGACCAACCTCCCGGGGTGGGCCGCCGCGCGGGCCTTCGGTACCTGAATTCGCCGCTGCTGACGAGAATGATGAAGGTTAGCGATTGACGATTGACGAGGAAACACTATGTCGAGCAACTATGAAGACCGAGACCGCAACCGCGGATACAACGGCGATGAGGATATGGATCGAGGGCGGCCGATGCAGTCACGCGGCGGCCGTCGCATGCACAGACGAAGAATCTGCCGGTTCTGCATTGAAAAAGCTGATCTCATTGATTTCAAAGACGTGAGGCTGCTGCAAAACTATATTCCCGAGCGCGGCAAGATTATTCCCAGAAGAATCACCGGCAACTGCGCCACGCACCAGCGCATGCTTGCGGAAGCGATCAAAAGGGCGCGCAACATCGCGCTGCTTCCCTATTCAACGGACTAAGAAAGGAGCGCGAGAGATGGCACACACAAAGATACTTTTACGCGAAGACGTCGATGATCTCGGTGCTCGTGGCGAAATAGTAAGAGTCAGGGCTGGTTATGCGCGCAACTACCTGCTCCCACGCAAACTTGCAGTGGAGGCGACTGCCGGCAATGTCAAACAAATTGAGCGCGAACGAACCGTCCTTTTGAAGAAGGAAGCCGGTGAGCGCGCCACAGCTGACACTCAGGCAGAACAAATGGGCTCGTTGGTGCTGAGCTTCGAACGCAAGTCTGGCGAGCAAGGCGCACTCTATGGATCAGTAACCTCGATGGATATCGCCGAGGCGCTAAAGGCCAAAGGCTACGAGATTGATCGTCACCGCATCCATCTGCGTGAGCCGCTCAAACGCACGGGCGATTTCACCGTGCCACTGCGACTGCATCGTGAAGTAACGGTCGATCTGCGGGTAAAAGTGGCGGCCGAAGGGCAGCTAATTGCGGGACACATGACCCCTGAACAGGAAGCGGAACTCGCGAAGAAAGAAGAATCCGACTCAGCCCAGGAGTTAGCAGTGTAAGCAAGTCAAAAAACAACGACCGCCAGTATCAAATTTTGGTGCCCTGTTGGGCGCTGTAGTATAGTCCGAGACGCTGCAAGTTCTAAGTTACTTGCAGCGTCATTTTTATTGCATGCATCGCGCAACGTTTATCTCTAGTCCTTCTTAGAATCAGCAATCAATGGCCACTCCTGATCCTGCTCGCGAGCAATCGCTCGAACGTGCCCTACCAAACAGCGCTGAAGCTGAACGCGCCATCCTCGGTGGCGTAGTTCTCGATAACGGCTTAATCAGCCAGGCAATTGAGCTGTTGCGACCGGAAGACTTCTACGTCCCATCGCACCGTCGCATCTTTCTGGCGATGATTGCCTTATTCGAACGCGGCGCCGAGATCAATCCGATTCTGATTGGCGAGGAACTAAAGAAGGAAAGTGCGCTGGAATCGGTTGGCGGCATTAGCTTCATCACCAATCTCACCTACGGCCTACCGCACTCAACAAACATCGCGCACTACGCGAAAGTCGTCCGCGGCAAGTCGATGTTGCGCCAGCTCATTAAGGCTTCCAATAAGATTACCCAGGAGGCGCTGGAGCAGGAGGACGAACCGGAGGTCATTCTCGACCATGCCGAACAGGCGATTTTTCAGTTGGCTGACGAGCGCATCCGTCAGGGCTTCGTTCACGTAAAGCCTGTTGCCGAACAACTGCTGGAGAAGATTCAGGAGATGGAAGGCCGCGCGGCTGTCTTGACGGGGCTGACTACGGGCTTTGCCGATCTCGATAAGATGACCTCGGGGTTACAGCGTCAGGATCTGATAATTGTCGCTGCTCGTCCCTCGATGGGCAAAACCAGTTTCGCGTTGATGCTCGCGGAAAATGCAGCGATTCACGCGGGCGCAGTGGTGGGAATCTTTTCGTTGGAAATGTCGAAGGAAGCGCTGGTTATGCGTTTGCTCTGTTCGCAGGGCAACATCGATGCGCAACGATTTCGGAATGGTTTCCTTTCGCGGCCCGAGTGGGCCCAAATCGCAAAATCGCTTGGCATCCTGGCTGACTCGAAGATATTTCTCGACGATACGGCCGGCATCTCGGTGCTGGAGATGCGGGCAAAGTCGCGTCGTCTGGCCGCTGAACAGAAGAGACTCGATTTGATTATTGTGGACTACTTGCAGTTGATGACAGGTTCCGCAAAACGCGTCGAGTCGCGGCAGCAGGAAGTCTCGCAGATCTCACGCGAGCTAAAGGCGCTGGCCAAGGAGATGAACGTTCCAGTCGTTGCGCTCTCGCAGCTCTCGCGCGCTCCGGAATCGCGTTCGGATCACCGCCCGCAATTGGCAGACTTGCGGGAATCAGGTGCGCTGGAACAGGACGCTGACGTCGTGGCCTTCATTTTCCGCGAGGAGCAATACAAGACGCCGGAAGAGAGAAATAATCTGCCGGAAGATCAGAAGAACGTCGCCGAACTAATCGTCGCCAAGCAGCGCAACGGCCCCACCGGCTCAGTTGATCTTCGCTTTACGCCTTCAAGCATGCGTTTCGATAATCTGTATCGGGAGTAATGCTGCCTCACACAACGAAAGAAGGCCTTTATGAAACTCGATAACCGCCCTTTGCTCCTCACCACCATTCTGGTCGCGTTAGTTTCGGGCTGGTGCTCCAGAAGTGATGCTCCAAAACAAGGGAATAGCGTTACGTCAGTCGCCCCTGCGATAAAGAGCACGGCGCCTCAGAGGCTCCAGGCTGGCAGCGGCGAAGAAGTCACCTTTTTCCCCGCTTACGGCTACAGAGAGGGGAACGGCTGGAATATTAACCTGCGGGGCTGGGTACATCAGAACAGGTCGCAAGTGAACAAGGTCGTCACGAAGCTGGTGACTGCGCTCGCGACCGTGGGAAACAAATGCGACTCAGCAGAGATGAGCAATTTTCAATCGCGCTCAAATGACTTTGAGGATGATGATAAGTCGCTCGAGAAGGTGATCATCAAGTTCGACTCTGACCCGGACGCAAAGTTGTACGAGTTTAATAAGCGAAGCGGTGCCAACGGGATTGTAGAACTGGATTTAACTTTAGCCGACGACCGAGCAAAGCAATTGCTGGCAAGCGAGAAATCAGCCAACGGGTGGCTAACTTTCAGCGCTGTCTCTGACGACCATACCGGTCGGGGGCGGATCAGATTAATCGAACCCGAGGGAGTATCGCTGGTCTCGGATATTGACGACACCATCAAGGTCACTGACATACCAGCGGGCAAAGAAACCGTTCTAAGAAATACCTTCTGCAGGGATTTCAAAGCTCTGCCGGAAATGGCGAAGAGCTACAGTGATCTGGGCGACGTTCCCGTCCACTACATTTCAGGAGGGCCGCAGCAGATGTTTGGCCCACTTTACGATTTTCTGATCATTGACCCCGGAGGTTTCCCGGAAGGAACCTTTCATCTGTACTTTTTTCCGAAGAATTTTTTATCAGCAGACACGCGGAGACTCGCGCTCGGCGGTTTTAAATCTACCTTTGACCATAAGGTAGAGGAAATTACAAAGCTTATGAAAAGGTTTCCGCACCGGCAGTTCATCCTGATTGGAGATTCCGGCGAGGTTGACCCGGAAGTCTACAAGAAGATTAGGAGCGAGAGACCTGATCAGGTAAAGGAAATCCGAATTCGCGATCTCATCAATGATGCCGACCCAAACGCCAATCCCTATCGACTCGAGGGCATGGTGGTCATTAAAGTCGATTCGGTGGTTTGCATCGTGGAAGATCACTTCCGGAGTCTTTCCGAGAAGCTGAAGGACATAGATCCGAAGAATACGTACAGAAGGAATACGGCAGCCCCTTGCGGCGGTTAGAGCGGACGAACTTCTTATGTCCAGCAACCAAAAGCACTCCGTTGTGCTGGCAATCCGAGAACGCTTTATCGCATGACGGTTCCTTTAGATAAACAGAATATGCCGGCTCACCATCGGCCCACCTGGGCAGCCATCGATCTCGATGCACTAGCTTCAAATTTTCACGCCATAAGGAATCATTTAAACAAGGGCGTAAAGGCCATCGCCGTAGTCAAGGCGAATGCTTACGGGCACGGCGCGACGGAATGTGCACGCAGGCTGGCTCACGAGGGCGCCGATTGGTTTGGGGTGGCGTTGCCCGAAGAGGGAATTGCACTAAGGAGTTCGGGTATCACTCAACCCATTCTTTGTCTGGCCGGCTTTTGGGAGGGTCAAGCGGCCGCCTGCATACAGAACAGTCTGGTACCTGTCGTTTATCGTTTTGATCTGATCGAGGCATTAGACGCTGCGGCTCGGGAGGCTGGAATTGTCGCTGATGTTCACGTCAAGATTGATACCGGCATGGGCCGCCTGGGTGTGCGCTTTGACGAGGCAGCAGAATTTGCCGATGCCTTAAAACGGTTCGAGAACATTCGCGTCGATGGGCTGATGACTCACTTCGCTGCCGCTGACGATCCGACCTGCGAGAAGTTGACCGAAGATCAGATAAAGCGCTTTGAAAATGTGGGCAGTCTTTTTCGTGCTCAAGGTTTTACACCAAGGTATCAGCATAGCGCGAACTCGGCCGGTATCTTCAGCCATCCGGAGGCACTGGGAAACATGGTGCGCCCCGGCGGCGTACTCTATGGCCTGTGGCGAGACATTCTTCCACCTTCAACTGAAGACAATGAGCTACAGCCCGTAATGTCGGTTCACTCTCGCATCATGTTACTGAAGTCGGTGCCCCAGGGAGAGACCATAGGCTACGGCTGTACGTTCGAGGCTTCGCGAAAATCGCTAGTGGCCACCGTTCCCATTGGCTATGACGATGGATATTTGCGTGGGCTTTCGAATCGCAGCCACGTGATTGTGCGTGGTACGTATGCTCCTGTCGTGGGGCGAGTATCGATGGATCTGACGATCCTCGACGTGACAAACGTCGAAGATGTGGAGATTGGCGATACCGTGACGTTGCTTGGAAGAGTCGGAGACTTGGAGATCCCGGCTGAGGAACTTGCAAGAATTGCAGGCACACTTTCCTACGAAGTCACCTGTGGGATTGGTGAGCGAGTCCCGAGGGTCCATAAGTCAACGTGAGTGTGAAAATTCGAACATTTGCGCTTACGAAAAGGGTTTCACGCAAAGACGCAAAGGGGGCAAAGACGCAAATGATATGAAATGTCGCAACGATGAACCCGTTTGCTTGAGCGTTGTTTTGCGTCTTTGCCCCCTTTGCGTCTTTGTGTGAAACCGGTTAACGAGTGGGAATCGAACATGGTTATCAGCAAGTGGCGCGGTTGGAAATGGCTGCTGATTGTAGCGTTGTTTGCTGCGGCCATTGGTCTGGGTCTCTTCGCGTCTCCGCGCCCGGAGTCCCCACTCACAGACCTGCAAAGCGTGGAAGATCTTCGTGCAAGATTTAATCAAGACAAGGGAAAATCACGACTCATTCTCCTTCTTGCTCCCACATGAGCCGCTTGTTTAGCCGGCGCCCGGCGGGTGCAAAACGATCTGCTTGAAAAACACCCTACTGCCGGACTGCAGGTTTACGTCGTCTGGTTCTCCATGATACCAACTGATGCTCGAGGCGCCTGGAGATGGACCGGCAACGTGATCACCGACCCCAGAGTTGTCCACTTTTGGGATGATCA
The DNA here is from genome assembly GCA_046261995.1 of Pyrinomonadaceae bacterium. GTDB lineage: Bacteria > Acidobacteriota > Blastocatellia > Pyrinomonadales > Pyrinomonadaceae > PSRF01. The sequence continues at coordinate 192,605 of JBHENP010000002.1, read as the reverse complement.
AAAAGTGGTCGGCCGGTGGTATGCGCAGCACGAAACGCCGGCCGAGATCGACCCTGGAATTGTGTGGGATGCGTACTTTCTTTATGGGCCGGAAGCAGAGTGGAAGGTGAAACCGGAGCCGTTAATAAGCTGGGGTGCTACGGTTCTCGACGAATACCATATCCTTGAGAAGAATATGCTCCCATTGCTTAAATAGAAATTCTGGCGCCGTTCGGAGGGGCGGAATGATAGTAGATGAGTACCTGCCAGGTTGAATTCCGCCCCTCCGAACGGCACCGGAGGTGGGGGTGGACGTACTGCTATAGATATCTCACTCCTAACGGAGTGAAAAGCGAGGCTCTTTCCGAGTAAATCTATGCCAGAGTCAGCAGTAGCTGATAAACTCACAGTTAGTATCAACGACCGCGATAGCGTCACAGCTATGCTTTACGCTGCTGCAAAAAAGGATCGAGCGGGCATCACGTTGTTGCTTGGTCACGGCGCCGGAGGAGATCAGTTGAGCTCGATTATGCGCATGTTTGCGGGCGGTATGGCCGATCGAGGATTTGACAGCATCACGTTTAATTTTCTTTACTCCGAGCAAGGTCGGAGTTCACCCGATCCAAAGGCCAAATTGGAGTCCTGTTACCGCTCGGTGATTCAGGCTGCCCTGAATCTGAAAAGACTAAAAACGAACCATCTTATTATTGGCGGCAAGTCGATGGGTGGGCGCATTGGTTCGCAAGTAGCTGCTGTCGACGGCGGCAAGATCAGCGGACTTGTTTTTCTGGGTTATCCATTGCATCCGCCGGGAAAGCCCCAACAATTACGAGACGCGCATCTGAAAGACATTCGCGCGCCAATGCTCTTCGTCCAGGGGTCACGAGATGCTTTCGGAACGCCAGACGAGCTGCGCGCGGTAATCAAGCGGGATCGTTTGCCGGCAACTCTTAACGAAATAGAAGGTGGAGATCACTCCTTCAAGGTTCCCAAGTCTTCGGGTTTGTCTCAGCAGGAAGTCTACGAGTCAATCATGGACAAAACTGCTGCCTGGTCGCGATCAAAATTGTCCTGAACTAAGGCTTTGGTTCAGGGCTTGGTTTGCGTTTCACCATCCTCCGATTTCCCGACCGTTTTATTCACCGGCAACTCCGGTCGGCGGCTCCAGTCTTCGAACGAGCCGTCGTAGAGATGCGCGTCGTACCCCAAGTATCGGGCTGCAAAATAAAGCAAGCTGGCTTGCTGGCCGATATGGCAATAGGTTGCAACGCTGTCTCTTTGCCTGACCTCCGCCGCATCGAAAAGTTGCCGCAGCGCACCTGCACTTTTGAACTTATTGTTTGAATCTTCTACCAGACTCGAAAATGGAATGTTCTTTGCGCTCGGGATGTGCCCGCCGCGAGGCATTCGGCCAACTTCGGCGCCACTGTAAAACTGTGGTGCCCGCGCGTCCAGAATCTTGACTCCGGGTTTATTCAAACTAGTGCTGACCCATGCGGCATCGACGACCAGTTGATTATTGGGCCGGGGGTCAAGCTTTCCAGGCTTAGCTTCACTCACATCGGTGGTGACAGGCCGGCCCTCGCCGCGCCATGCCGGTAATCCGCCGTCAAGAATTGAGGTGCGATCACCTAAACCAAGATAGTCGAGAGTGAGATAGACACGGGCAGTTGGCGAAACCCAGTCTTTGCTGAAGTAGATGACTATGCGCGAACTATTGGAGACGCCGAGTTTTTCGAAAGCCGCTTTGAGTTGAGCAACTGGGGGAAGCTCGAGCGTCAGGCCCTGGCCTCGGGGAGTTGAAATATCCGCGAGGGCTATGAACTGCGCGCCCGGTAGGTGACCAGCGACGTATTCATCCTTTTCACCGACCTGCAAGAGCACCAGTGAATCATCGTTTAAGTGCTTACCCAGCCACTCGGTTGAAACTATCATGGACTCACGGACGCGAGGTTTGCTCTTCTCCTGTCCTTTCACTGAAAGGGGTGTGTCGGATCCGATCAAGAGGAGAAGAGTAAGGAAAGCGAAATAGAGTGTTTTCATGAGTTCCTCCAGTGGGGCAGTAAGCTTTGAGCCTCTACCTAGACTACTGTTCCCAACTGTCGCAGTCGTAGGTCGATTGCTTTGAACTCTCATTCTCACCGCGGCTTTAACCTGGTGTCAAAGCGAGCTACGACGCGCGGAACCGTTTTAACGGTTTCCCCATCATTGGCGTCTTCACTTGGGCAATAACCTATTTGACTCATGAATTAGAGTTGCGTGCATTGCGCCGTCAGATCTTATCAACCGAAACAGTAACGGCCGTGCCGCAGGAGGTTGATTGACTGCGTACGTGAATGGGGGGTGAGGCAAGTATATTATGTCTTCAGTTGAGCGTTGGCTTTGTGGAGGAAACGATCCACGAAACCACACGAACGATCACGAAAATGTGTTCGTGATCGTTCGCTATTTCGTGGATCGTTTTTGATTTCTGTGCTGCCTCAGCGATGGACTGGCGTTAAAAATGAAATTAGACAACCGTTGCAAAAACAATTGACGCAAAATCGAAACTGGAGTATCTAAATTGCCGCCTTGCTGGACTCAATTTAGGCGGTCCTCAGAGCCTGTGACCTCGCACTTCGTTGCCAACAGAGCATCATGCTTTCAAAGCAAACTGAGGATTCACTCTTGCGGACGATCTAGATTCCAAATATTTGGGTCTGGTGTTCAGAATTTAATTGAAAAGCTGCTAACAACGACTTTCCCAAGATTAGGAGACCTCTAGTATGGCTACCAAAACGGCTGCGGCCGCTAAGAAATCGAGTGTCATTGGCGTCAAGGTTCGCTTTGAATTAATCACCAAGGACAAACTCCGTCGCGTTGTTTTTGGCCTGGAGAAGGACACAGAAGGCAACGTGGTTATGTGGAAAATTGACTTCGAACTATTCGAGCGGGACAAGAAGGGAGATCCCTGGGATGAAGCCATCATTGTTCTCCATGTTGAGTTGGAGAAAGCGCTGAACGCCAAAGCGGAAAAGGCCTTGAAGGGTTTGACCGCGGGCCAAAGTGCCCATGTACTTGGGCCTGCGGCGGATGATGTAAAGGCCGCCAAAGAGGGAGAAATTGATGAGGATGAAGCTAAGGAGACCGTCGCAAACACACTCAGGCAGAAATGAAGTTTCACGCCCTGGCCGCCGTGCATATATTTCTCCTGACTCTGTTCCTGGGAGTCGCACCGCCCTGCCTGAGTCAGACCGAAGCAGAGGCAGACAGAACTGTCCCGCTCAAAGGGTGTGAGGATATCAATTTTGAAAGAGAGGGATATCGAGTAAGGACTTCTCGCATTGAGGACCCATTCGACTTCTTGCCGTGGGTGCGAATTCGGCAGCGGCGCGCGGCGTCCGAAATTGCAGCGTTGGTTGACGGCAAACCCTTTCTTTACAGTACCGCCAGAGATCAGGCACGCGAAATCATCGAGCGCCAGAATTTCCTTCCGGATACGAGCGATGTCCGGGTGAAGATCCGGCTGGAACTCTTAAGCGTCGAAAACTGCTCGAATGGCATGCTTGATGTAGTCTACCGGGTTTATTCAACGCAGATAATGCCCGTGCTAAGCAGCTTGCCGGAAGCCCGAACAATTGAGAGGGAGTCCCCGCAAGAGGCCGCGGGAATGACGGACGTTGATGTTCCTTCTCGCAGTCCCATCCACTTGACCCCGCTGGCCGGCTACGACTCGACGAACAAGCTGTTTGGCGGCGGCCGTCTCGAAATAACTCCAAAGCGCCTATGGAAGCTTCCCTTCAACTCCCTGTTCGTTGAGGCCCGAGGATCTTCTGAGATGGGAACTGTTTCCGCAGCTCTCACCGGTTCAAAGGATTCCGAAGGTTGGTTGGCGCATTCGGAGTGGCTAGTAAACTACAACTATTATTCTTTTCCCACCGGTGAAGGAAACATCAAGGGAGGGGACGTTTCCGCGCAGTTCATGGGTGTAACGAAGGCGTTAGCCAAAGGCAACTTGACGATCAGGTTCGGAGGGCTACTGGAAGGAGGACACCGTCAAAGTGATATTCGTAACCAGCGACTCGCGGAGAATACAGTTCCCAGCAGTGCCTTCGGCGCTCTTCGGCTTTACGCTGGTTTAGCTTCTCGGCTCCGACACAACATCTTTTCGGCTTCGTATGGACTGGAACTGGGCTCGGTTGGTCCATCTGCGCGTGTCGACTGGCGTAAGCACATCGGCGACATCAGGCATGAACTCTGGTACCCGCTCGGGGATCATCGAATTTTGGATCTGGAATCTCGATTCACAGTAGGGACGATTCGGGTTTCAGGGAAGATTCCATTGCCTAAAAGATTCTTTGGTGGAAACAACGAAGAATTTTTTCTTCCCGGGGACTCTTGGCAAATCCGGGCGAACCCGGTCATCCGAGCAATTCCTGGAAGTAGGCTCTATCGTACGAATGCCGGAGACGGCGGTGACAAATTTTTCAGCTACAACCTAACGGCCTCGTACACGCTTTGGCGAAAACCTTTAATGCCTTCAGAGATCGTCAACGATGCAGACTTCAATACTGAGCTCCAGAATGCGATCGATGTCGTAACCGGTAGCCTACAGAACTTTCACGCCACAAAGGACCCACACTATGACAAGTTGGTTGCTCAGATTCTTCCGAGACTCCCAACAGCGCTTGAGGACTTGAAACAAGCGGCGCAGAACGCGCAGCAGGCGCGGCCGGGACAGTTTGAGACGCAGTTTGAGGAATGCTTGATAGCGATCAGCACCGCGGCCAGGAGGACCAGGAGCGCCGTCCAGTCCAGCGACGTTGGTCAGAAGTATGGCTCCGTGAGGGCGCTCTTATCTCCCTCCGTTGAGGTTGATGAGAACAGGCTAGCGAAAGTGATGACCTGCGTTACGGAACTGAATGCGACGATTGGGGTCGACACCACAATTGCGACAGCTAGCGCCAGCTTGGACAGTATCCGACGCGATATGGAGGCGGAATTCGCAAAGATTGATCAGAGTCAGGCTGAGAACAAGGCGAAAGCAGAAATGGCGTTTACGCGACGTACACTGAGCACTCTCTTCAACGAAGTGAACCTGTATTCGATCAGCCCCGTGTTTGTGTTTGATGTGGCAAGAGTCGGTTCGGGGAGGGGCGGATTCGGGGCGGTGCGTTATGGTCCAGGGGCTGGGTTGAGGGTTGAATTCGCCAGTGCCGTCCACTTTACGGCTGGTTACGCTTGGAATATTAAGCCGAGAGCCGGTGAAGGCAACGGTACCCTGTTCTTTTCACTGGGCGTCAAAGATCTTTTCCAATAGCTTGGTTTTGACTGATTAGCGAGGCTCACCGATGTCAAACTCGAAATACCCAATCATCCTTGCCCATGGCATTGCCAGATTTGATTTCCTGCTCAACTACTTCAGTAAGACATTTGACGCCCTCGGTCTCAGCCTGATTACTGCCAATGACAGTTTGCATTATTTCAAAGGCATCGCGAGTCACCTGCGGATGCATGGATTCGACGTCTATCAGTCGTCAGTAAGTTTTGCGGGGGGCGTAGAACGACGAGCGGAAGATCTGCGCATTGAAGTCAACAAAGTGCTGGGTCTAAAGAATCAGGAAAAAGTCCACATCATTGCTCACAGTATGGGTGGCCTCGATGCTCGCCACATGATTGTCAACCACGACATGTCGGGGAAGGTCAGCAGTCTGACCACGATCGGAACCCCTCACCTGGGCACTTCTTTCGCCGACTGGGGGCTTGCTCATCAAGGGGACGAGTTTATTGAAATCATCGGCAGGGTTATCGACCTGGGTGGATTCAGAGACCTGGCGCAGGGAGCGTGCAATGATTTCAATGAGCAAGCAGCAGAGCAGGAGGCCGCAAATTCGGTAGTCTACCGAGCCTATGCCGCTTCGCAGAGACAGAAACTCGTATTCACGCCGTTGCAGAAATCCTGGGACATTATTAACGACAGCGAAGGTGATAATGACGGCCTTGTCTCCGTAACTTCACAACTTTGGAAATCGAAGCTGGTCACGCCGCAAGGCGCCATAAAGCACGTTGAGCAAAAACGCTTTCCGGTGAGTGCGGATCATCTGAATGAAATTGGTTGGTGGGACCTCAACGAGATGAGAGAGTTCGCCTGGTGGAAGACAAGCATAATCACCGCGATTCGAGACTACGAACTAGGCATCAAGAACGTGTACCTTGATATCGCCAACCAGTTGTAGTTGGAACAACCGAACTCTTTTCCATTTCTCATAATTTCTCATTTGAATTTTTCATTTGGGTATTTACTGATCTCTTTTCGTGATGTTTCGTGATACTCCGTGGATCGTTTGGTGCTGACCGACAGATGAAGGAACGATCCACGAAGTCACACGAACGGACACGAACAAGAGGCTCACAGTTGAGACTGGACAATTATCAAAATGGGATAAGGAGAAAGGGGTTGCAGCTACAGAATCGCAGTCTCTTCCAATAGTTTTCCGCGCGCGAAGCGGTCGAGACTAAGCTGACGCGTATCGATCAGATCGGAGTGGCCGCGCAGAATAAGATCAGCCGTGATGCGACCGGAGGCAGGTGAGTGCATTACGCCATGTCCGCTGAACCCATTCGCGAAAAACAGGCCGCGAACCTCGGGAACGGATCCGAGGATGGCATGATGGTCGGGGGTCATCTCGTATAACCCGGCCCATGAGCGACGTGGATTAACCGCAGCGTCTGCCAGGCAGGGCACGCGATCGGCGGCCCGAGTTAATACCTTCTCCACAAAAGTCGGATCGAAGTCGGTTTTGAATCCCGCGGTTTCCTCAGGATCATTCCAGGCTAACAGAATTCCCGCACCCTCGCGCCGGAAGTGGAAACCGCTAGACATGTCGATCACCATTGGAAATCGTTTCGGTAGTTTATCGAACGCCTCTGTGGGAACGAGTTGGCGCCGCAAGGGCTCAACCGGGAGATTAACGCCGGCCATGTTTGCAACCTCGGCGGCCCAGGGGCCGGTTGCATTGACGATCGCCCGAGTCGCAACCCGCCCGCGTTTTGTCTCAATTCCGGTTACTTGACCATTCTCAACATCAATACCGGTAACCGGTGTGTCGAGCCACAACCTGACGCCGCTTTCTCTCGCTTTCAGCATGAATCCCATCATCACGCTGTGAGGATCGACAAAGCCGTCGGTAGGACAATAAGTGCCGCCAAGCACATCATCGACGCGCAGTTGCGGGACAAACTTCGCAATGTCGTCGCGGCTGACCATCTCGACGTTCTTCAAACCCAGCGCCATCTGCCGTTCCCGATTTGCTTTAAGGTAGTTCAGATGATCTTCGTTCGTGGCGCAGAAGAGATAGCCATGGGCGCGGTAGTCGGCGGGGTACCCTACAACTTCATCAAAGCTCGCAAAGAAATCGATCGAGTAGATCGACATCTGGATGTTTACGGGCGTCGAAAACTGCGCGCGTACACCGCCCATGCTTTTCCCGGTCGAGCCTTTGCCCTGATGAGCTTCGCGCTCGACAACCAGGACGTCCGTACAACCAGCTTGCGCCAGATGGTAGGCGACGCTTGAGCCCACAATCCCGCTGCCGATGATCACAACCTCTGCTGTTTCACTCATAGTTGTCGTTAAGTAAGATGATTGCGTACAATTGGTGGCCGAGGATAAGCCTAACGAAGTTCAGGATACAACCCGCCCTTAAAATATGCAGTCACAGAACGCGGAGTTTGCTGCTGCGCAATACGGAGAGGGCTGTGTTGAGTTTTACGATCAACTCTACCGCGGCGCTGACCCCAACTTGATCAACCGGCTTTGCGAATGTCCGCGGGTGGACGCGTACTCGAATTGAGCATCGGCACCGGCCGGATTGCGCTACCTCTTGCTGCCCGAGGCATAGACGTCAGTGGCATCGAGGGTTCGCCCTCGATGATAGAGAGGCTGCGCGCCAAGCCAGGCGGCTCTCAGTTGCAGGTTGTCCAGGGCAATTTTGCGGATGGCGAGATTGATGGGCCGTTTTCTCTTGTCTTCGCCGTCGTCAGCACTGTTTTTCTGCTGCGCTCGCATGAAGAACAACAAAGATGCTTTAACACAGTGGCCCGGCTGTTAAGCGATCAAGGGCTTTTTGTGCTGGAGAATTTCGAGCCGCTGGGAGCGAAGCCTGTTACTGGCAATGGGCTAACCAATCATCAAATTTACCTAACTGAAGAAGTAGTCGAGACAGTCAATGGGCCGCGGAAATATCGCGTTCGGCTCTGTTACGCGACGGTCCAGCAACTTGACGAGATGGCGGGAAAAGCGGGACTGCGCTTGCGAGAGCGCTGGAGCAACTGGCAACGTAAGCCCTACACGCCAAGCGATCACATGCACATCTCGGCCTACGTGCGGGCTTGAGATTCGGCGAAACGCCTCGAGAGAGCTCATATGTTCCGAACCTTTGACTGTCCCAAGTGCGGTGCGCCGGTAACGTATCAACGCAACGACATGCCCGGCGCCAGGCAAGCGACCGCTCGCTGTGACTATTGCCATAGCTCACTAATAGTTCCTGACGAGTTACACGGGCAGCCCGCCCGCGTCGTCCCGATCACGATCGACTTGAGGAGCATCACCCGTCACAAGCCTACGAAATGGATTTGGGTACTCGTGGCCATACCCCTGTTTGGATTGCTGTTAGGCGTGCTGGCTATGGTTGGAGTCCTGGCGCCAGTGTTCTACTCCATCAGCCGAACCGATAAACAACCGACCAAGAGTTCGACAACCACGGCAACCACCAATGGTTTCGCCGAGGTGGTAATGAAGTTTGGGAGCGAAGGAATCGGGCCGGGAATGTTTAAAGACGCTCGCAGCATCGCGGTTGATGGCGCAGGCAGAATTTACGTGGGCGAATACCTCGGCGGACGGATTCAGGTGTTTGACCCATCCGCAAATTTCTTACTCAATGGAGTATTGGTGATCGAAAGACCATCTTGCGCGGTCTTGCTGCGGATCGCAAAGGCATCGTTTACGTGGTTCACGGCGGAAACATCCATCGTTACGAAGGCGAAACCGGCAATCTGCTTGGGCAATTGGCGTATGAGGAACGGTCCAGCTTCGAGGATGTCGCGGTCGCAGCCGATGGCGGGTTGGTGGCTTCGTCGTACAGAAACCGCGATGATGTTGTGCGGTTCGATTCCAATGGCAACGTTGTCCGAACTATTGGCGAGGCGATAAGTTCGGCCAGTGGGGATTCAGAACTTAACACTCGTGTCGCTGTTGATGGTCTAGGCAACATTTACGCCCTGGGAACTTTCAACAACGCGGTCTTCAAATTCACACCCGAGGGCAAGTTTGTAAATCGTTTCAGTGGACCGGGGATCAGCCCGGTCAGATTAAGGCTCCGAGCTCCGTTGCTGTCGATGGCCAGGGGCGCATCTATATTTGTGATATCAAGGGCATCCAAGTGTTCGATGCCGGCGGGCGTTACCTGGCGACGGTACTGAAGCCCGATGATTCAGCGTTTAGTATGATTTTCAACGACAAGAATGAGCTCTTCGTGGCAGCCCGCAAACAGGTGATAAAACTCGCTCTAAAGGGAGATATGTGATTGCCGATTGCCGATTGTGATCGACACTGTGTGTGGCGTGTTACAGCCAGTTCACCTCAACGTGTCCTGAGCGCTAATGGCAATCGGCAATTCTTTCGCGACCACCATGCAAACTGGAGACGTAGTTTCCTGGCGACGCACGTTTACTGAAGAAGAGATCCGTGCCTTCGCGAGATTGTCAGGTGATGTGGGTGAACACCATCTCGTGGCTGACGAACAGGGTCGCCTGATGGCTCACGGCTTACTCACTGCCACACTGCCGACTAAGATTGGTGGCGATATAAATTATATTGCCCGTCAGATGACCTTCGAGTTTCACCGGCCCGTGTTTGCTGGCGACACGATCGAGTGTGAGGTGACATTGGTAGAGTTTGACCCAGGTGATCAGTACACGCGAGTGGCGGCGCAGTTTGTCTGCCGCAATCAGGCCGGAAAAGAAGTAATGACCGGACAGACGCGCGGTGTGATCAGGAATAGTTGAGGCCCGGCAACCTTCTCTAAGTTGCTTCACCCCGTGAGGGGTGAGATGTTTATAGAGCGGCAGACATCCGTGCCGTTCCAGCCGTTCGGAGGGGCGGAACTCAACTTCACGGGTGTTCATCTGGTGTCAATCCGCCCCTCGACCGCGCGGTAATTTCATCGTGTCTCGGTCTATAAACATTTCGCTCCTACGGAGTGAAAGGGCTTGGCCCAGTGACTATTCAAATCTCGGGTTGCCTGGGCTACCATGTGCTCCAATCATCGCTTTCGGGATCTGATCGAACTCGTTTCGACACTAACCGTGGGTTGAGCGGCTCATGTTCGTGTTGATGCAGGGGTCCATTGGCTACCGCAAATGGTTCTGTGCGTTGGCTGGCTTCTATTGGGTCGAGTGAATCCTGCTCGTGTTGAGTGCAGGGATCCATTGACTACACCGCAACTGGTTCTGTGCGTTGATGGTGCTCCTAGTGGGTTGAGTGACTCCTGCTCGTGTTGAGTCACTCAAGACACAGAACCATTTGCGGTAGCCAATGGTCCCGACACTCAACAGCAGGGGCACCCAACCGCAGGCTTGGCGATTGTCAGCGGAAGCACCGCTTGCGTCGGGTGGTTGCTGGCTCGTGTTGAGTGCCGGGATCCATTGGCTACTGCAATGGTTCTGTGTGTTGAATGACTGCTGCTGGGCCCGTCCGGCGGGAGAGGTACGCGATTCAAATGATTTGACGTACCTCTTTGGCTTGGTAGGATTTCGAATGAGATTGTCGGCTCCGGCAAAGGTCAGTCAGCCTGTGCTACTGTTGCAGTACAAAGTTGTAAGTGATCACTCCTGATACCTTCACCGGCTGGTCACCAAGCAGCGTGGGCGCAAAGCGAGCTTGCAGCGCTGCCTTTTGGGCCTCGCGTACGAGAAAAGCGTGTCCGGAAACCGCTTTCGCCGAAACAACCCTCCCGGTTTCATCGACAAGTACCTGGACACTCACCACTCCCTGAATCTTTAACTGCTTCGCCATCTCCGGATAAGGAGGCTTTGGTAGAGATACCGCGTCGCCATTGATGATCCGCTTTGTTATCACCTTTGGAACAGGAATCTGAGCGGGCGGTGGAGGCGGAGTCTCGATAGGTACGACCACAACAGAATTGCCTTGAGCTTCTCCGCCACTTCGGGTTCCAGAGTTGCCCGGACCAGGATCGCTGTCCGCGAGTCCCAGTCGCACAGTACCGTGCTTCGGCAGTGGTAAATTAGTGTTGGCCGCAGTTGAGATTTTATCCGGAACTATGGTTGGTTCATTCACATCAGCCATCGCAATTTGCCGATGAAAGTCGGTTCTGTCATTGACCGGATTTGTCGAGCTGATGGGCCTCCTAACAGAGTCGGGTGCCGGTGGCTGCTCAGGTACTGGAAGATCGACCAGGGGCATCATCGTAACGATCTCCAGATTCTGGTCTTCCATGCGGGCATCGTAGGCATAAATGCTGACGACCCCGGCGATCACGAAAAATAGGGCGTAACTCGCCGTGGTGAAAAGAAGAAATGACCCGCGCCTCCTGAATTCGCCGCCGTGCGAACTCGATTCAATCAAGTTACTGAACATATTGTCCTCCCATGCCGGTGCCATTCGGGTCGCGGGAGCTTACTCCGCTATCTTAGACCCCGATAGCGGCACGGATGTTCCCCAGAGTCATTCGAATTGCCGATTGCCAAGTGCCAATTGCCGATTGCCGATTCAAGGGCTCCGTTCCAGGCCTAAATGTACTTGTGCCCATGATGCGTACAGCAGCTCGCGACTCGCGCTGTTCTTCCGATCGGCAATTGGCAATCGCAAGCGGCAATGATCCAGGTTGGACTTTGATCATTTAACCTTCTAGGATTGCACCGCTCTCGCATCCCTTCCTCAAGGAGTTAGCCGAATGGCGACCATAGAGGCCTTTCAGGAGCAACTAAATCCATTTGAGATCGCCAAGCAGCAGTTCAACATTGCCGCGGATTACCTCAATCTCGATCCTTCCACGCGGCGCGTCCTGGAAACCCCCAAGCGTCAACTGATCGTTTCCATTCCTGTGAAGATGGACGGTGGCGATGTGCAGGTCTTCGAGGGATACCGCGTGCAGCACAACATCGCCCGCGGACCGGCCAAGGGAGGAATCCGCTACCATCCGAATGTCTCGCTTGACGAGGTCAAGGCGCTGGCTTCGTGGATGACGTGGAAGTGCGCCACGGTGGGTATTCCCTACGGAGGCGGCAAGGGCGGAGTCATTTGTGATCCGAAACGAATGTCAAAAGACGAGTTGGAGCGCCTGACCCGCCGTTACGCATTTGAGATTGCACCAATCATCGGTCCCGATCGCGACATCCCGGCACCCGACGTTTATACGGATGAGCAAACCATGGCCTGGATCATGGACACGATATCAATGGTGCGTGGCCACACTGAGCTGGGCGTGGTTACCGGTAAGCCAATATCGCTAGGTGGCTCACTGGGACGAAATGAAGCGACCGCCCGCGGTTGTCTCTATGCGTTGCGCGAGGCGTGCAAGGTGAAGGGCATGAGCCTCGAGGGATCGCGCGTCGCTGTTCACGGTTTTGGTAATGCAGGGGCGAACATCGCGCGGCTGGTGGCTGCGGACGGGGCGCGCGTCGTAGCTATTTGCGACTCAAAAGCGGGCCTCTATGCGGAAGGTGGAATCGATATTGCGGAAGCTCTTCGGCACAAAGCGAAGACCAGTTCATTGACCGGTCTGCGCGGAGTCAAGGAGATAGGGTGCGACGATGTGCTGACAGTCGATTGTGACATCTTGTTGCCGTCGGCGCTGGAGAATGCAATTACTCTAGCAAATGTGGGCGAGGTGAAGGCCAAGATCATTGCGGAACTGGCGAATGGACCAACCACCCCTGGATCCGATCGCGTTCTGGCGGATGAAGACGTGTTCCTTGTCCCTGACATCCTGGCGAATGCCGGCGGCGTTACCGTTAGCTACTATGAATGGGTGCAGGATCAGTACTCGTTTTTCTGGTCTGAAAAGCAGATCAATGAAACGCTGGAGCAGTCGATGCGGACGGCATTCAAAGCGGTCCACGAAACAGCCGAGCGCTACGACACCGACATGCGAACGGGAGCGTACATTCTTGCAGTCGACCGCGTGGCTGAGGCAACGCGAGTGCGCGGGATATTCCCTTAAGAAAAACGTGCTTTGGGCTTCGTACTTAGATCTTTGTTGTCTGAGCAAGGTAGCTCTTGATCTTAACGGTAAGCCTATGAGAGTGGATGGCACAAAGTACAAAGTACTAAGTTCCAATTGATTATGAAAGACAAGATCACAGTTTACGAAAAACCCACTTGAACGAAGTGCCGAGAGATGGATCGCCTGCTCCGGGAGAGTGGCATAGCGTTCGAAAGAGTTAACTACTACACCGCGCCGCTTACTAAGAAGAAGCTTCGCGAATTGTTAGCGAAGATGAAGCTGCCGGTGCGCGCGTTGTTGCGTACGAGCGAGCCGGTCTACCGTGAGCTCGGCTTAGGCAAGGCCGAGTTTACTGAGGACGAAGTCATTTCGTTGATGATTGAACATCCTGACCTTATCCAGCGCCCGATCGTCGAACGCGGGGATCGCGCGGTTCTGGGTCGGCCAACCGAGAATGTGAAAGAGTTGTTGTAGCCTAAATCTCAGATCTCAGATCTCAGATCTCAGATCTCAGATCAAAGAACAAAGCACAAAGAACAAAGCACAAAGAACAAAGACCAGCTTGCGCTAACCCCTTATTTCGGTCATCGGCGCTGACTACAATTGAAGAAAACACCTGAAACAATCTTTGCCTGTCAAAACTGCGGGCACCAGTCGCGTAAGTGGCTGGGAAAATGCCCGGAGTGTGGCGAATGGAACTCGCTTGTCGAGGAACGTGCCCGTGCGACCAAAAAGGGAGGTGCGCGAAACGGATTTAGGCTGAGAGACGTTGAGGCAGTTGCCTACAGCGAGATTGAATCGCAAGACGATGTGCGCATCACTTCGGGTGTAACTGAATTCGATCGGGTGCTGGGTGGCGGCATCGTGCCGGGAACGCTGGTGCTGATTGGTGGAGATCCCGGCATCGGCAAGAGCACCTTGCTGCTTCAAGTGGCGGATAGGCTAAGTGAAGGTGGCACAGTGGTGCTTTACGTTTCCGGAGAGGAGTCTGAGCGGCAAATAAAACTCCGCGGCGAACGACTGAGAATAGAAGCCAACAATCTGTATCTGCTGCCCGAAACCAACCTTGAGAACATTTTTCACGAAGTTGATCGTCTGAACCCCGGCGCCATCATCGTGGATTCCATTCAGACAGTTTTCTCGGCGCTGATTGAATCGGCGCCCGGCTCGATTTCGCAGGTGAGGGAAGTAGCCCACCAATTCCTGTTGCTGGCAAAGAACCGGACGATACCGGTGTTCCTCATTGGCCACATCACCAAGGACGGCTCCATTGCTGGACCAAAGACGCTCGAGCATATCGTCGATACGGTCTTGTATTTTGAAGGTGAACGGCATCACAACCATCGCATTGTGCGCGCCACCAAAAATCGTTTTGGCGCTGCGAATGAAGTTGGCATCTTTGAAATGACCGGCGCGGGACTCATGCCGGTCGCGAATCCATCTCAGATGTTTTTGCAGGAGCGTCCGCAGAATGTTGCGGGTTCAGTAGTCACCGCCTGCATGGAGGGGACGAGACCGCTCCTGGTAGAAATTCAAGCACTGGTCTCAGGAGCAAAATACGGGACCGGCCGCAGAATGACGCAGGGAGTCGATCAGAACCGGGTCGCGCTTTTGATAGCCATGCTGGAAAAGCGCGGAGGACTGCAGATGCTTGGCGACGATGTCTTCGTAAACATCGCCGGTGGCTTGGAGGTTGATGAACCCGCAGCGGATCTGGGGGTCGTGGCGGCGATCGCCTCGAGTTTTAAAAACGTTCCTATCGATCCTCACACAGCAGTTTTTGGTGAAATTGGTTTAACGGGTGAAGTACGCGGCACAATGCAGGCGAGTGCGCGCGCGCGCGAGGCGCAGGCGCTGGGCTTCGAGAGAATCGTCATTCCCTCGTCAAACACTTCCGGGCTGGAGCGACTGTTGGGCGTTAGAGTTGTCGGCGTTCGTTCCGTCGAAGATGCGTTGCAGGAGCTGTTCTAGTTTCACGCAAGATCCGGACAAGGAAGCGAAGATATGGGCCGCGGATTTACGCGGATAGACGCGGATAAAGACGAAGAGAATAGTAAATGCTTACCACGTTGTTTTTGTTTTCTTCTGATCCACGTCCATCCGCGTTAATCCGCGGCCGATTAAAGCAGTTCGACCGGATCGGTCTTCTCATCGCGCAACGCCCAACCGCGATCGCCGGGAATTCCTAAGGGACCAACGGTACATTCGTTGAGCTTTTCACCGGCCATCGACTTCACCGGATGACGCCAAATCTGTTGAACTGTCCCGATAAACATCTCTGCTCCAAGCGTTAGCGCGAGACTTCTTTTAAGCAAGCAGCCGTTTGTGAACTGTCAGCGGCACGACGCGCGTTCTCATTTGCTTTCGCGCCGGGTGGAATTTTATGCGTCACGCAGATTTTCTCCGGAGTCACTTTCGCCACCGCCAGGTACGACGTCAGCCGATTGGGATGCTCAACGTCCTCGCTGGCGTTGACGCGCACAATCAAGGCAACCGGTGAGACTCTGCCATTGTTCTTGGCCACGCGCCACTCGGCTTTAGTTTCCCACACTGGAAAACGCACCGGTGATGACCGGCCAAAAATCCAATGGATGGTTATCGCCACCAGGAGTTACCACCGTAATCGACTGTCTGAGATCGCCTTCCAGGACCAGAAGTTTGTAGCCGCCGATGCCCGGGCACGCTTGCGTGGTGTCACCAGTTTCCTTAACAACCTCGATGGTTCGGCACTTCGACTCAGAGAGGTCGCTGTAAACACTCTCCAGCTTCGCCTGTGCCTTATTTGAGAGAGTGAATGCGAACATGAGGACAAGAAAGAGTGCCGCGTTCATGAAGGCCTGCGGAGGGCGTGCTGTTTTTGCCATTTCTTTTGAGTTACTCCCGGTGTTAGCATTCCATTCCTTTTCTGCGCGGTCTAATTCGGAAGCCAAATTAAAGGAGTCTACCCGAATGTTCAAGACGTATCGCACGTCTCATCGTTTGATAATGATCTGTTTGCTCTTCGGCATTGGCTTATCCCCAGCTCTCATTGGGGCGCAGCAAACTCCAACGCCGACGCCCTCACCCACCCCTGCTGATCCACTTAAAGCGCTACAATGGCGCAGCATCGGTCCATTTCGCGGCGGACGTGTGACGGCCGTTGCCGGCGTGGCGTCGCAACCACTTGTTTACTACTTCGGCGCCACCGGCGGAGGAGTTTGGAAGACCACGGATGGTGGCATCAATTGGGAACCGATTACAGATGGTACGGTTTTCGGCACTGGATCGGTGGGCGCCATAGGTCTTTCAGATTCGGATCCGAACATCATTTATGTTGGCATGGGCGAATCACCGGTGCGCGGCAACGTCTCGCATGGTGACGGCGTTTACAAGTCGATGGATGCGGGAAAGACCTGGAAGCGGGTGGGGCTCGAAGACACGCGTCAAATCGGACGTGTCCGTGTGCATCCGCGCAATCCGGACGTCGTTTACGTCGCGGCCCTCGGCCATCTCTTTGGACCAAACGAGCAACGAGGGATCTTTCGATCGAAGGATGGTGGCAAGAACTGGGAGAGAGTTCTCCAACGAGGCAACAAGGCGGGCGCAATCGACCTGGTTTTCGATCCTACCAACCCGAACATTCTTTACGCAGGTTTCTGGGAGGTTTATCGAAAACCCTGGACGTTGGAAAGTGGTGGGCCAGGCGGCGGAATTTTCAAGTCGACCGATGGCGGTGACACGTGGACCGAGATTACTCGTAATCCAGGTCTGCCGAAGGGAATGGTTGGGAAGATCGGAGTCACCGTATCGCCGGTAAATCCGGATCGTGTTTGGGCGATCGTCGAGGCCGAGGATGGCGGTGTGTTTCGCTCCGACAATGCCGGGCGTACCTGGACGAAAGTAAATGAAGAGCGGCGGTTGCGCCAACGCGCCTGGTACTACACGCGGATCTATGCTGATACGAAAAATGCAGACACCGTGTATGTGCTGAACACAGGGTTCTACAAATCCAATGATGGCGGCAAGACCTACACGGCAATCTCCGTACCTCACGGTGATAACCACGATCTATGGATAGCTTCAGACGATCCTGCTCGTATGATTAACGCAAACGATGGTGGTGCAAACGTTTCCTTTAACGGAGGTCGAAGTTGGACCGAGCAGGACCAGGCGACCGCGCAGTTCTACCGCGTCGCCGTCGATAATGATTTCCCTTACAACATCTACGGCGCGCAACAGGACAACTCGACCGTGCGCATCGCCAGTCGGACCAGTGACGGCAGTATTACCGAACAGGACTGGCACGACGTCGGCGGTGGTGAATCAGGCTGGATCGCGCCTTCGCCGAAAGATTCGTCAATCGTCTTCGCCGGCTCGTACGGCGGCTTGCTGACGCGTTACGATCACAAAACGGGGGCGCTGCGGGATGTCTCGCCATATCCGAACAATCCGATGGGCGCCGGAGCAGACGTCTTGAAATACAGGTTCCAGTGGAACTTCCCCATTCTCTTTTCGCCGCACGATCCCAACACGCTTTATGCTGCGGGAAATGTGCTTTTCAAATCGACTAATGAGGGCCAGAGCTGGGAGATCATTAGTCCGGATCTCACACGGAATGACAAGTCGAAGCAGGGACCATCAGGTGGTCCAATCACAAAAGACAACACCAGCGTCGAATACTACAGCACGATCTTTGCGACGATGGAGTCGCCGTTACAGAAGGGTGTGATTTGGACCGGCTCCGACGATGGTTTGGTTTACGTGACCCGAGATGGCGGCAAGAACTGGGAAAATGTGACACCACCAAAGAGTCTGATGCCGGAGTGGATTCAAATTAATTCAATCGAGGCGTCGCCCAACGATCCGGCCACAGCTTACGTCGCCGCGACGATGTACAAGTGGGATGACTTGAAACCCTATCTTTATAAGACCAGTGACTATGGTAAGACCTGGAAAAAGATCACGAATGGAATCCCCGATAATGCTTTCACGAGGGTGATCCGCGAAGATCCGAACAGGCGCGGTTTACTCTACGTGGGAACGGAAACCGGTTTGTATACGTCATTCGACGACGGCGGCGAGTGGCGTGCGATGCAATTCAATCTCCCAGTGGTTCCCATTACAGATCTGGCGGTGCACAAACGCGAGCAGGATCTGGTGGCTGCAACCCAGGGCCGGTCGTTCTGGATCTTTGATGATCTGCCCCTCCTTCACCAAATGATGGAGACCAAATCCGCCGCGTCTGCGACCCGACTCTTCAAACCCGAGGTCGCGTATCGCATGCAAGGCGGCGGAGGCGGCCCGCTTCCGGCTACTGCGACAGTCGGAAAGAATCCGCCTAACGGCGTAGTCGTGTACTACTCACTCAGAGCAAAGCCAACGAGTGATGTCGTGCTTGAGTTTCTCGATGCGGGTGGGAAATCGATACGGAAGTTCACAGCGTCGGCCAAGCCGTCTCCCTCACCTGGTCAGGGAACAACATCGTCTGAACAGCCTGCAGAGGCGGAAGAAGGTGGCCCTCGCGGAGGTGCCGCACCGGCGCGTGTGCCGACCGATGTTGGACTCAATCGATTCGTCTGGGATATGCGGTATCCGGATGCGGTTCGTTTCCCGGGCATGATTCTCTGGGCGGGGGAAACTCGTGGGCCGCGAATCGTGCCGGGAAGTTATCAGGTGAAGCTCACAGTCGATGGCGCGACTATGGTGGAAAACTTTGAAGTGAAACCGGATCCGCGTCTTTCGGCAACCGCTCCGGACTATGCAAAGCAGCAGGAACTCGCGCTCAAGATTCGAGACAAGGTCTCTGAGACGCACAACGCGGTGATCCAGATCCGCGATGTCCGCAAACAAGTGGAAGACTTGCTTAAACGAGTTAAGGACCAATCTAACTTCAAGGTGATAAACGAGGCGGCCACTGCCCTGAATAAGAGCCTCGCAGAGATCGAAGAAACGCTCTACCAGACGAAGAACCAGAGCAGCCAGGATCCTTTGAACTTTCCTATCCGGCTAAACAACAAACTGGCCGCACTCGGCGGAGTGGTTGCTCGGGGAGATGCGGCGCCGACGGCTCAGTCTTACGCGGTCTACGACGAGTTAGTGGCGCAGATAGATGCTCAACTCCAGCGCATGACCCGGGTCATGAGCACCGATGTGCCCGCCTTCAATCAACTCGTAAAGGAGCAGAACGTCCCGGCGGTTGTGGTTAAGCCCCCTCGGTCCGATGGTCAACAACCATAGCGTAGTCATTGTTGTTACAAGGTCTGAAGCTCTCAAGGGGGGCCGCGATCGCGTAGCGCCGTTCGCGACTGAGAGTCTCCACGACCGTAGCAAGGTTGTGCTTATGAAACTGTCGTGTTGCAACCTGGGCAATACAACCTATTTAGAAGTTGGAACAATCTTACGGTTATGAAGTTTGTATATCTGAGTATTTCCCTCTTATTTACGGCCGTAATAGCTTCATCCCACGGTTCATCAGCTGCGACTCCGGAAAAAGAACTCATTAGAGCCTCCTCCTTCAGGCTAATCGGTTCTAATATCCCGTACGAAGGCGTCGAGGCTACTGCGGGTGACGTATCAGTCCACTACGACGCCTTATCCTACCGTGGCCGAAACTACTACTGGTCCGATGCCATCCTGGATGGTCTGTTCATAGAAGGCGGCACGGCGCCCTCGAAGGTATATCAACCTTACGATCTCGCCGTCAGAGCAGGTTGGCATAAGAAGAGCGATGATTCCAATACGAGCAATAATCTGTGGGGGCTGTTCGAATCTGGCGGCAAGATTTGGATGGGGACGGATGGGCTGGGTGTTTAGCATTCGATCCGCGACGAAGCGTGTGGTCGCGATACGACTCGCAACTGCAGGCACGCCCGGGCGCTAAGACGTTCTTATATTTTGTGGACGAGAAGTACATGTTCTTTTATGGTCCAGAGGGCTTTTTAGTCTATTCGTGGAAACATCATTCCTCCGCCGAGATGGCACGCCCTGTCAATCACCGGATTGATACCAGTGGTTACAAGAATGGATCGGTCTATCTCCAGTTTAAACGCGGCAGTGAGAAGGCTGGTTATTACGCCGCATTGGAGAGAGAGTTCTCACGTCTCAAAAGGTGAAGGCCAGTTCACCCAGAAGAAGCTTGCTGATGGCATACCCTTCAAAGAACTTGCTGGCGTTCTTACTCGGATGCCTTTGGAACAAATAGCCTCTCTAGTTGTCTAAAACCGTGTTGGAGACCTCAGTTTATTGAGGATGAAAACATGGTGCGAGTTTTCCTCAGAGTCTTGGCCGGCTTTTTATCAGCTTACTCATTTGTGCTGTTCGGTTCGATCTTTTGGCGGCTACGTCTCTCTGAGGAGTCTTGGGTAGACGTTCAGCGTGCTTGGCTGATTGCTTGGATAATACTGGAGGTGGTAACCGCCTGTCTCAAACAGAATCCCTTTCCCCGTCTGGTAACGCATCTTCGATACGCGCCGATCGCCATATTCTTCTTTTTTCTGGCAACAGTGGTCGCTTACGACCAAACCATGATTCTTCATTCTAAATGGAAGATTCGTCACTATGTGTATGGTAATGCCTCACCAGAAATTCCCGCTTCTTTAGAGTTGCACAATAATCACAGAGCGTGGTGTGGTAACGGATATTCAGCAGCTATCTATGGTCATTACGCGGACACGGCAGCCGAAGGTTTCGAGAGTTCTGAGTCTGCCGTTCGCGCTCGCTCCTTAAGCGCAAGCATTGAAGTTCATGATTGGCTGAATGGTGTAAATGATGGCCCATTTCCCGAATTAATAAGACGAGCCAGCAATGATCCTGACCCCTTAGTTAGAAGGATAGCGACCGATTTTCGTGGCGAATCATATGGTTTCGGCAGTGAATGATTCCAGCTACCGGAACCGCGACGTTCACCAGGCAACTTGGGCATAGCCGGAAGGTGCCTTATTGGTGTAAATTACGCCCATGAAGACGCTCGAAGTTCAGTTGCCTGAGCAAACCGCTTCCAAGCTCGAGGAAGCTGCTGAGCGTCTAAATGTCTCTCCTGAACAATTGTTGGTTATGAGTGTTGAAGAGAAGCTCGCTCAGCTCGACGCGGAATTCCGCGATTCCTCCGATTATGTGCTCAAGAAAAACGCTGAGCTTTATGGCCGCCTCGCCTGATGCGCTACTTGTCTGTTGAGGAAGTAATCTCCTTACATTCCCTCTTGATAGCACAAAGTGGAGGCTCTTTCGTTTGAGGGATCGCGGCGCTTTAGAATCCGCTGTGGCCCAACCGGACGCGAGCTTTGCGGGACAATCTTTGTATCCAATGATCTCGACCAAAGCTGCTGCCCTCGGATTCTCGCTCATTCAGAATCACCCTTTTGTCGATGGCAACAAACGTGTGGGGCATGCTGCCATGGAAGTATTTCTCATACTTAACGGTTATGAGCTCGATGCGTCGGTTGACGACCAGGAGAGAATCGTCCTTGGCGTTGCAAGCGGCCAGACGTCAAAAATGGAATTGGCTGAATGGCTGAGTCATCATATTGTTGAGCGGTAGCCGCCCGCCAGACAAGCACCTGCAGCGGACCGGGGATCAGCAGGTCCCTCATCGAGAACTTGCCGCAGAATGAAGTCGCCAAGCCGCTGAAGCGCATCAGCGTTAGATGTTCAGTTACCTATGGCCCGTAATTTGCTGACATGAAGGACTTGAGAGAACTGCTTGAGAATAATAGGGCCTGGTCCGAGCGTATAAAGGCTCAGGATCCGGGATTTTTTCAGGCCCTGGCCCAGCAACAGACTCCGCGGTATTTGTGGATCGGTTGTTCGGACAGTCGTGTGCCGGCAACTCAACTCGTCGGACTCTCCCCCGGCGAGATGTTCGTCCACCGCAACGTTGCGAACGTAGTTGTCCACACCGACTTCAACTGCCTTTCCGTCCTTCAATTCGCGGTAGACTTGTTGAAGGTCAGTCACGTGATCGTCTGCGGTCACGACGGCTGCGGCGGCGTGCAGGCGGCGATGCAGAATCTTGAACTCGGCCTGGCAGATAACTGGCTGCGCCACGTACAGGACGTTATGCATAGCCACGAGGCGCTGCTCTCAGGAATCAGTGATGAAGTTGAGCGCCTGAACAGGCTGTGTGAGTTGAATGTCATCGAACAGGTGTTGAGCGTCAGCCGGACGACGATTGTGCAGAATGCCTGGGGCCGGGGACAGGAGCTGGCAGTGCACGGTTGGATTTACGGGATCGGAGACGGGCTGCTGCGCGATCTAAACATATGTATCACCAACCAGAGTGAACTCTCAGCAGCTTACGAAGACGCGGTCCGGGCGTCCGGTTGATGACGGAGCACTCTTCAGAAAAAACCACTATCCAAGACCATCCGGGCTCTGGTACCTTCAGAAAGGTGTCCCGACCTCATCTCGGCATCAAAGCCTCTAATCCCCGACCACCTTATTAAGGTCATCCAACTTTCCCCGTTAATGACTAATAAAAGGAGTAACAATGAAAGCGCCACTATCAAGCCCGAACGAACCATCTTCTTCCAACAGACAGAAAGTTGACGGAGATAAACCAAAATGGGTGGGGCATATCGAATGGTTCTGTGTATTCACCGTTCTGTTTACCGGATACCTCTGGTACACGAGCCCGATTAAGACGACGCCGCAATTCTATTTCAGGCTTAGTCTTCTAATCGTCGGAGTTGTAGGTTACCTTGTCATTCAGGTGTTGAAGCGGCGGAGTTCACATGACGCGGCTTAGATGACTCGTCACCCGGCGGTATATCCAAATCCACATATCAGTATTGAATTGTTCCGGCCAGAGGCGGGTTAACAGTCACTGGCATTCTGCAGTACTGTTGATGATCACTACGGTTGCTTTCTCATACGGTTGAAGCGACATGATCATTCGTGAAGCAACTCGCAACGATGTTCCTGGTTTAATGGCGGTTCGCGGCGCCGTTGAAGAAAACATCCTTACCAGCGACATCCCGCAGGAGCGCATTGTGGCCGGGCTTGAAGTGCGCGGTAAGGGCTGGGTCGCCGAACACGAAGGCGAAGTCATTGGGTTCAGCATGGCAGACCGCGAGGAGTCGATCATCTGGGCACTGTTCTTGCTTCCCGAGTGGGAGAGGCAGGGCTTCGGCAGACAGCTACTTGAGCGGGCCGTCGACTGGTTGTGCCTTGAAGGTTGCGCTAGCATCTCGCTAACTACGGAGCCCGGCAGCCGGGCGGAGGGGTTTTACTCACATTTAGGTTGGACCCGTGCAGGGATCACGGAAAAGGGTGAGGTCAGGTTTGAGCTCGAGTGCCCCGTCAGCGGTTCGTAAGACGGCGAAAAGGTCGCGCGAGTCTTTAGTTTTGCGACCAAGGAATTTGGCGAAGTAAAGAAAGAATTTGAAGTCACAGATGAGATTGTTGCTAAGGGAACGGAAGCGTTGCGACCCCTGAAATGATCTATCGGGGACTCATGCTGCTTTTACTCGTCCGTCACCGAAGGCGGCGGATGAGTCCTGAAGCGATAGGCACCTTCATCCATCCGCCGCTGCAATTTGCGATAGCCGACCACCAGCATCCCGATCAACACGAGCTGCAAGGCCTCTACCACCAACCATATCAGGAATAAGAGTCTCACATTACCTCCCCGCAGGAACTTGCAATTGAACACCCGGCTGGCCATACATGATCGTCAGTGCGCCCTGATGATTCTTGATGCCGTCCGCGCGGGCGCGCTCGATCTCTAATTGCAATTCCAGCTTCTTGATTTCGAGCAGAGCCGGATTAGCGAAAGTCTGCGCTTCTATCTGCTTGGTCTGAGCGGCCACCTTCGCGGCTTCAAGTCTGGCTTCTTCCGCCTGCTTTTGTTTTTCATTGGCAACGACTCCCGAAGCGGCAGCCTCGACCCTGTCATCCAGGAAATCGGGATTACCGATCTGCACGGACTCGGTGACAAGCAAGAGTTGACTACCGAGTTGCGGCCGTAAGGAATCTAAGATTCGCTTTTGAATCTGCTCCTGATTAGCGTAAATCTCGTAGGCTCCGTAATCTGCGAACGAATTGCGCGCTTCCGTTTGCACGATTCCTTTCAAAATCTCGCTGCGGCGTCGGTGTCTCTCCTCTTCCGAAAAGCCATACTTGCGCACGTACTCCGCTACCTTGGCGGGGTCAGTGTAAGCGGTCAGGGAGATGTCGACCTGTAAGGCCGCGTTGTCTTTACTGGTTACGCGCACGGGCGCGCTCTCTGTAAACGATTTGATGTTGACATCGTAACTCTTGCGTCCCGGAGCAATCGTCGTGAACCACCCGTCCGATGGAGTGTAGATGCGCTCAATCGCTCCCCACTTGGTTACGACCTGCACCGTACCTTCCTGTGCATACTTGATATTGTTAAAGGTCACCGTGGCTCCGATCAGGAGAACGATGACGATCAGAACCACCACGGCGATAAAAAATTTGCCTTTCGGCATAGAGTTTCCTCCTCTGTTGATGTTCACAATCTCCGGCCATTGTTCTTTCATGCCTGCTTATACGGGGAAATGCCTGACAAAGTTGTGAACTCCGCATGAACAACTTGCTCCTTGGCTCGATAACGCGGCGTATGTGCCTTATATTTTGCGCTTTCCTTGAGTATAATGAGCCCGAGCGGTGACGATCGATCCAAGTACCGGTGTTCGAGGTTTTAAGTCGGGGCGTCAGGATAAGGCTTTAGCCAATTCATCCTGTTTTCAGGAGCGCCAACCTCTTTATCGCACCGCTCGCTTTTGCCTCATGGAATCTCGCCGCGTTGTTCCACCATAGATATAATCCCATGCTAACCATTCGCAAGGCCGGCATCAAAGACTGTCCATCAATTGCACAGGTCCACACCAGTGCTGTCAGGTCGATTTCAAAACAGCCGTTATACGCCGGAAGAGATCGAATCATGGGCCGCCCCGCGCTCGCCCGATGAATATAAGCAGGCGATCCATAGCAAACAATTTTACGTTGCGGTAGAGAACGAAGTGCTCGTTGGGTTCGGTGTGCTTAACCAGGAGAGCCGTGAGATTGAGGCCGTCTACGTCAGTCCCGATGTCATGCGACGCGGAGTGGGACTGATGATCCTGGACCGGCTTGAGGAGAAGGCGCGCGCTTTAGGTTTACAAGAGCTGTCGTTGAATGCGTCGATGAATGCAGTGTCCTTTTACTTGAGGGCCGGGTATGTAGCGCAGAAAGAATCGAAGTATCGTCTGCGTTCGGGCGTGGAGATATCTTGTGTCCCAATGACGAAGAAGTTGGTGTCATCGAAGGACGCCAGCTGACGGTCATTCAATTCCTCGCCCGGAACCAAATCTTTCATCGTTACTCCGCCTGTTGAATGATTTTCCGTGTCCCGGGCAAACCAATTGTTGCAAGGCCCGCCTGCCGTTGAAAGTGCAGTTTTACGTGCCCTTGGGTAGAAGTGAGGACGATGGAACCATGGCTTACCAATTTGAACACTCGGTGGAAGTCGGCGTAGGCCGGGAACTGGATCAACGTCGAGAACTGGGTACTGAAGCCGGACATCGAGTGGGTCACGCTAGACGGTCCCTTTAAAGCCGGCGCCCGAGGTACAACTAAGACGAGAGGCGCTGATCTGGTGCTATGGGAGATTGCTGAAGTGAGTCCGGGAGAGAGTGCGGTGATCGAGATACCGATGCCGGAGGCGGTAGCGCGCTTCGCCCGGAAGTTCGAAGAGTTGGCCGAGGAGAGAACCCGGCTGATTCTAGCATCACACCTTCTGGGGAACAGTCGGATATGTTTGCGGCGCAGATGGGTGAAGGGTTTGAGCAGGGCATCAGGGAAGGGATGAAGAAGCTGTCAAGCGAGATGGAGCGATCTGTTGTTAAATGTCACCGGGGGGGTCATGATGGCGCTCGGTAGAAATGGCGCCCGCCGAGATCTCATTGTGAGTATCAGTGTGCTCGGATTCATAATTGCGCTGGCCGTCACGCAACTTGCCTGGGAAGGAAATTGGCCCAAGGTGCTCCGTGTTTCGCTGGCTTTTTTGACTTACGGTGCCCTCTTACTAAGCTTCACGCGCGTTTCTAAAACTGCTGTGGAGAGGATACGTCTGCCGTTCTGGATATTCGCGGTTGCAGGAGGCGCGGCGGAAATGGCCTCCGGTTGGTTGCGGCCCGATTGGCGCTTGAGCGATACGATCGTGCTACCACTGGCAGCTGCAGCCCTAATCGGTGGCTCTCACTGGTTGGTTTTGGTAGCGTGGCGACCGTTGCGAGAGCGAATTCTAGATAAGGTCTCATGAATAAAGAAGAAAAAATAATAGAACAACTGGAGTATGAATTAGTGGACGCGTTTCTTAAACGTGACATTAAATCGTTAAGCCGTATCCTGGCTGATGAGTTTATTATTACGGACCCGAATGGTCCTTCTTTCACGAAAGAACGCTATTTGGCAGATTTGAAAGCCGAGACCGTTTCATTCAAATCATTAGTAATCGATGAGCTCGAAGTAAGGGTCCTCGACAATACCGCAGTCGTTACGGGCAAGGCCACCGCGGATGGCCGCTCCAAAGATGGGACTTACAAAGGTCAGTATAGTTTTATGGATGTGTATTTAAGAAGGAGTACGGGCTGGCAGGCCATATTATCAGCCGTCAATCGCGCTGAAGGGGTCAGGACGAAAGGTCAATAGAGTTGCTTTCCTGTGACGGTTAACTGTCCAGACTAAACGCCCAAGACCAGACTCGTGTATACCGAGATATGTCGGGTAATCAACTCTTAAGATCGTGCTCAACTACAGAACAGGAAGTGGTAGCCACCTGGCTGTTGCGACAGACTCATATTGTGTTAGAGGCTCCGAGACGGCCAGATCCTGTTCTGTAGTGAGTGATACTGACCTCAATGATAATTCCCTAAACCTGGTTGGTTTTAGGCTAGCGAAGGTTGCAATGCGTATGAGAAGAACAGACTGCAAAAACCTTTGGCTCATACTGGTGCTCGCGATCGGAATTGTCGCCCTCGGCGTCTCCAGTACCGCGGTCGCTAAACAACAGTCGGATGTGCTAATCCCACCTCACCCACTCACGTTTGGCGTCTTTGTCGCGCGGTTCGATTCTGGCGGCACCTTCAAGGTGGAGGGCGACCGCTGGCCCACCCTGACTGGCAGCTGGAAGAGCAAAGGTGATGAGATCGAGTTATCCCCGTCCGATGACCCGAAAGGTTGTAAAGGACCGGGGCGATATCGGGTTCGTATCGACGGTAATCGCGTCAGCTTCGACCTTGTCTCAGACGAGTGCATGCCACGACGAATGATTCTGGACCGCAGCACATGGTCGCCCGTCGGAGAAGTAAAACCGAAGGTTCCACGGCGCATCATCAGGACAGCAGGGAGGCCGCGTGCGCGCCGGGACTCAAAGTCGAATAACTCGAAGGGGAGTTGGCCTTCCTTCCGCGGACCGCAGGCTTCAGGTATAGCCGACAAGCAAAATCTTCCGGATCGGTGGAACGGCACGACTGGAGAGAACATTCTCTGGCGCACCGCGATTCCTGGGCTCGCACACTCGAGCCCGGTCGTCTGGGGGCACCGGATTTTTGTGACTAGCGCTTCCAGCAGTGACCCAAAGGCCACCTTCCGCCCCGGTCTGTATGGCGACGGCGATGCAGCAGCAGATCGCTCACACCACCGATGGATGATTTACGCACTGGACAAACGAACCGGCAAAATTCTTTGGGAGCGCGCCGCCCACCAGGGCGTGCCGGTTGACAAGCGACACATCAAATCGACCTACGCCAACTCCACTCCCGCAACTGATGGGCGCATGGTCGTCGCGTGGTTCGGCTCGCAGGGTGTCCACGCTTACGATGTCAACGGACGATTTCTCTGGAAGGTCGATCTCGGCCGACTTAACCTGGGCGCATATGACATTCCGACGTATGAATGGGGACCCGCGAGCTCGCCCATCATCTGGAACGGCCTCGTTATTCTTCAATGCGACACTCAGGACGATTCATTTCTATTGGCCCTTGATGCTGACACGGGTAAGACAGTATGGATGACGGAGCGCGACGAGCTTCCATCATGGGGATCCCCGACTGTGGCGATAACATCGGCAGGCCCGGAGCTTGTGACGAACGCGTCCAATTACATCCGCGGTTATGACCCTCGCACGGGCAAGGAGTTGTGGCGGCTCGGGCGAAGCTCAAAGATCACTGCACCCACGCCCATCTTTACCGATGATATGTTCGTCGTCGTTAGTGGCCGCGGCCCGGAACGTCCCATTTTTGTGGTGCGGGCGGGTGCTCGAGCAGACCTGACCTTGCCTGAGGGCAAAGCCAATAGTGAGGCGATCGCCTGGAGCCGCACGGGTCGTGGATCCTATATGCCCACGCCGCTGGTATACAACGGCATTCTATACGTGCTCGCTAACAACGGCCTCCTGGATTCCTACAACTTTCGCACCGGCGAGGAAATCTATCGTCAGAGACTCCCACTGGTCGGCAGCGGCTTCAGCGCGTCGCCGGTGGCAGCCGACGGTAAGCTCTACCTTTCGAATGAAGATGGGGAAATGCTGGTCATCGAAGCCGGCCAGAAGTTTACTCACGTGGCAACGAACTCGATGGGAGAGTTGCTGATGGCCACCCCGGCCTTGTCGGATGGGGTGATGTACGTGCGCACCTCGGCAAGCTTGTTCGCGATCGGACGGAAGTAAGTGATTCCCATGTGTTTGACGTCGGTAGTGTCATATTTGAGTCTTACAGGACGATCCACGAAATCACACGAACCAACACGAAGAATTTAGTGACATTTCGTGTGATTTCGTGGATCGTTTTCTTCCAGCCCCGCTAATGAGCAACTCTATCTGAAAGTGAAACTTGCACCATGTTGGTCGCAATAAAATTTGTGCTGATGTTGCTCTGCGCTAGCATGTTCGCTCAGGGCGCTATAGCCCAGCGCGTTAAGGGCGACGGACGCAGTTCTGCTGCTCTTGACACGTTAGTAGATGTGGGCGGCGGTCGTAGATTGCACATCAACTGCACAGGAACTAGCTTGTCAGGAATCCCTACGGTTGTGCTGGAGTCGGGCGCAGGGAATGATTCATCGGTATGGAATCGCGTACAGCCTGAAGTGTCGAAATTCACCCGCGTTTGCTCTTACGACCGCGCCGGCCTTGGCAGCAGTGATCCTGTCCCCGCACCGCGTACTGTCGTAGCAGTCACAGAGGACTTACGCACGCTGCTCATCAACTCGAAAGCTGACGGTCCGTACATCTTAGTGGGGCACTCGCTGGGCGGCATATTAATCAGACTATATGCTTCCTATTATCCGGCAGAGGTCGCCGGCATGGTTCTAGTTGATTCTTCGCATGAGGATGAACCCGACCGCGGAATTGCTCTAATCCCTGGCGAAACTTTGAAGGAGATTTTGAGGCAATCAAAGCCCAGTGACCTTGTGCCTCAAGTCCCAGAGCGCATTGACACTTGCTCTATCAGGGCGTTGATGAACGCGTTGAATTGGCATAGTGACATTCCGCTCATTGTTTTGACGCAAGGGCGGCCCTACGGCCCTGACACGGTTGCGGTTCCGTCCATTGCTCCCAAAGCGTACCAACTCCACTTAGCACTGCAGCGAGACCTCATGCGCCGCTCGTCCAAGGGCAAGCAAGTCATCGCGAAGAAGAGCGGTCATATGATTCACCAGGATCAGCCGGAGCTGATTATTGAGGCGATCCGTCAGGTCGTCAAAGATAAGACAACGGGAGGCAGGAGGAAGTAGTCGATCTGAGTACAACTCGCATCAATAGAACTGCCGACTAAAGGTTTGGTTAACATCCATATCGTGATATTTTATTGAGCGAAGTTAAGGCGGAATCTTCATCTCCCAAGCCTCTCGCTGGTTTTCTTCTAGCCGCCTCATCCTAAACTCATCGTTCCAGGGACTTCACACTAATCTAATGCTTTACCCGACTAAGCTACGGCTTTCATCTATTTCTTTCGTACTTTTGCTATCGGGCGTTTTCGTCGGCTCGTCGCTTGTGTTCCGGGTTAACCACTCTGCCGCGAAAGGGCCCGAACCTAACATGACCTCCGACGCCGGCAAATCCGCTCCCGATACGAATGCGAAGGTCGCCGGCGCCTACGGCAAATTGCCTCTAAGCTTCGAAGCAAACATGGGCCAAGCTGATAGGCGAGTACGTTTTGTTGCTCGCGGGGTTGGCTACGGTCTGTTTCTAACTTCGAACGAGACCGTATTAACCCTTCGGTCTGGAACATCGGACTCAGGTGAATTAAGTCCCGGCACGCCGTCACGAGAGTCCTACAAGGCTTTGCGAATGAAGTTAGTTGGCGCGCAATCCCGCTCCGCAATCATTGGGTTGGACGAATTGCCAGGCAAGCTCAACTATTTTATTGGAACCGATCCGCGAAAATGGCGGAAGGGAGTTGCGGCATACTCGAAAGTGAAATACCGCGACGTCTATCCGGGCATCGATATGGTTTATCACGGGAGTCAGGGTCAACTCGAGTACGATTTTCTCATTGCGCCTGGTAGGTCCCCTCGGCGGATCAAGATGGCCTTTAAGGGCATGGAAAGTATTACCGTTGATCCCGACGGCACCCTGGTGTTAGGCACTGCCGCCGGCGAGGTGCGTCAGCCAAAGCCCATTGCGTATCAGGATATTGATGGCGAACGTCATGAGGTGGCGGTACGTTACGACGTCAGGGGCAACAAGGTCAGCTTTGAGGTGGGCGCCTATAACACGAACCAGACGCTGATCATTGACCCCGTGCTGATCTACTCCACCTTTCTCGGTGGCACCAACGGTGAGCAGGGGCTTGGTATAGCAGTGGATGCACAAGGCAGCGCCTATCTCACGGGAAGCACGACCTCGATGGATTTTCCGCTCGCGGGTGAGTTTCAAAACACCCTTGACAGTTTTGGCGATGTCTTCGTTGTGAAGCTGAACCCTGCAGGGACGGCTCTCATCTACTCGACCTACTTAGGCGGCGACTCAGACGAAATAGGTAACGCCATCGCAGTCGACTCGCAGGGAAGCGCGTATGTTGTTGGCGCCACATTCTCGAGTACCTTTCCTCGTACGCCAGGAGCATTCCAGGATGCAAAAGACGGTTCTACCGATAGTTTTGTGACGAAACTCAGCCCATCCGGTTCGTCCCTAAGCTACTCAACCTATCTTGGCGGTGACCACCGCGATGTTGCATACGGCGTTTCAGTCAGCGCGGACGGTCGCGCCCATGTCGTCGGCCGCACAGAGTCCACACGTTTCCGAACCTTGCCCTTTCCGACACCAAGAAACGGTAGCCCTGCCTATAAGAGTACCAACGGCGCAGTCCAATGGGTTCCCAGTAGTTCAGGGTTGACGAGCAGCGTGGTCAACGGCATCGGCTTGGATCCGAGTACAGCGAACACGCTTTACGCCGCCACGAATAACGGAGTCTTTAAGAGCACCAACGCGGCGGCAAGCTGGAGTCTAACGGGAACCGGCAGTCCCTCGACCGCGCCTCAGTCTACAAATGTAGTTGTCATTGACCCGTCGAACCCTAATGTTATCTATGCCGCGGGGGCGTTCAGCGGCGTCTACAAGAGTGTAGATGGTGGGAATAGCTACGCAGCGAGGAATACCGGGTTCCAAGTTCCGTTTGTGAACGCGTTGGCTATTGACCCGATTACACCAGCGACTCTCTACGCAGGTACGGCATTTGGTATGTACAAGACCACCAACGGAGGGGATAGCTGGGTGGACGTTAGCAACGGATTTCACACGACCCCCCGCGTGAACGAAGTCGTTATTGATCCAACGAATCCCGCAATTGTCTATGTGGGCACAAACAGCGGAATGTTCAAGACGACGAACGGCGGAGCTCTCTGGACCCCCGACAGCTCCGGAGTGCTTTCGTTCACGCCGATTACGGCTCTAACGATTGACCCACTTAATCCGTCAACACTTTACGCCGGAGGCTTTTTTGGGATCTTCAAAACGACTGACGGCGGCGCAACATGGACGAGCAGTAGCACTGGGGTGCCCGCGACCGCCATTAACGCTTTGGCAATTGATCCGCTTACTCCAACGACACTTTACGCAGCCACGACCGGGTCAGGCATCTTCAAGAGTACGAACGGTGGCGCCAATTGGACCCAGAGTAATACAGGATTAGTAAATGCTACGATAAATGCCGTTGCTGTCGTTGGCAGTAATCCCGCGATCCTGTACGTGGGAGCAGTCATTGGCGGCGATGCATTCGCCGTCAAGTTCGGCCCATCAGGCTCCACACTCGAATACCTGTTTAACTTCGGTGGAAACGAGAACGACGAAGCTCGCGGCGTCGCGTTAGATGCGGACGGCAACGCGTACCTAGTAGGTTCTACGAACTCAGAGAACTTCCCCGTTCTGAATGCGTTTCAATCAGCCGTCGGTGGCTTATCAGATGCCTTCGTGGCGAAGGTCAACAGCTCGGGGACCGGCTTTACTTACTCCACTTATCTCGGCGGGAACGGTAGCGAGCAGGGGAGGGGTATCGCCGTGCGCTCGGGGAGCGCCCATGTGGTTGGTCAGACGACTTCGTCTAATTTCCCTCTGGTGAATCCCATCAAGCCTACTTTGGCTCAATTCGACACTGACGCATTTGTGACCAAACTAAATCCCGCGGGGAATGGAGCGGATTTTTCCACCTTCCTCGGTGGCAGCAATACGGACCAGGGCTTCGGTGTCGCGGTGGATACAGGTGGCAGTGTCTACGTCACGGGCGCGACACGCTCGTCAGACTTTCCTACCCTGGCTGGGCCGCAGCCCACTTTTGCCGGAGGTACGTTGGACGCGTTTGTCACGAGGCTAGATGCGGCGGGGACGTCGCTCATCTACTCTACGTACCTCGGAGGAACCAGTACGGATCAGGGCAACGGTATCGCAACTGATAGTCTCGGCAACACCTATGTGATAGGCGTGACTTCTTCGAACAACTTTCCTACCGCAAATCCCTTTCAGTCGACCCTTAAGAACGTCGACGCGTTCGTGACGAAGCTCGGCCCTGGAGTAGAGCTTGCGGTAACGATGACAGACTTGCCCGATCCCGTGGCGTTTGGGAGCGACTTAACTTACACAATCAACGTGAGGAACAACGGCGAGCTCCCGGCGACCAATGTAACGGTAACCGATACTCTGCCTGCGGGCGCTACGGTCGTCTCGACTGCTTCAACTCGTGGAACGTGTAGCGGCACTGGACCAATAACTTGCGCCATCGGAACATTGAATTCAGGCGAAGCGACTACTGTAACCATCGTGATAAAGCCGCCTGCGGTTAGGAGCATTACTAATACCGCCACGGTCAGTCTCACTGAAAGCGATCCGGTTCCCTCCAACAATACCGCTACCACCGATACCCTGGTCGATTTCGCTAATTTATCCATTGTCAAGAAAGCGCCGCACACTCTTGTCGCTCCCGGCGCCAATATGACTTACACGCTGAACGTGAAAAACCTTGGCGGCATTGCAGCCACACCCGTGACGGTTTCCGATAACCTGCCGGCCGGTACAGCATTGGTTGGATGCGCGGCGACCGGCGGCGGTGTTTGTGGCGGGGCCGGAAACAACGTGAGCGTTACTTTCCCGTCGTTAGCTGTTGGGGCTTCGGAAGCCATAACGATTACCGTAAATGTGAGCAGCGCCGTCACCGCGGGAACTGTCATTGCTAACACCGCCAATGCAAGTGCGACGTTGGTAGACCCGGATCCGCAAAACAACACCTCTACGGCCAGCGTGACAGTTACCGCCACCCCGATAGTCCAGAGGTCAAATGGTCTCATAGCATTCGCCGCCGACCGCGCCTTCACTCCCGTTTCAGGGCCGAGCGGTATCTACACTATCAATCCGGACGGTACGGGTGAGAGTCTGTTTCCCAACATTCCTCTGAATGCCTTCCGTCCCTCATGGTCACCTGACGGCAGGAGGCTGGCCTTCCAGCACAGGAACGGTAGTCTAAACGAAATCAGCGTTATTAATGCGGACGGCTCAGGGCTTTTAAAAATTGCGGAAAACGTCTCGAGTTTCAACCAGCGAATTACCTGGTCACCCGGCGGGGCACATATAGCTTTTATCGGGGAGGGCGATGGCCAACACGTGGAGACATTCCGTGTGGTCTCCTTTGCTAACACAGACTGCGGTGGTACTTATCGACTGCCTACTAGCCCAACGCTTCTAACAGCGGTGGACTGGTCGCCCGACGGATCTAAGTTTGTCTACGCGACTGATCGCGAACTCTTCGTGATGAATGCCGACGGAAGTGGCCAGACGCAAGTCACGACAATGCAGCAGACCCCCGATGGCCTAACCACTGATTCCTACCCGCGCTGGTCTCCCGACGGCTCTAAGATCCTCTTTACGAGATCTACAAACAACAATAGAGATCTTTATTCGATCAACTCGGACGGTTCGGGTTTCACTCGCTTGCTCAACATCAACCAAGCTGAACAAGGCTCATGGTCGCCGGACGGGACGAAGGTTGTTTTTGTCCAGGCGAACGAGATTTACACGATCGATGCCGTTGGCGCGCAGCAGCGACTCACTAACAACATTTACTACGAGTTTTCTCCGGACTGGCAGCCAATGGACACACAGGAGATTGGCCGCGGCGTTGCGGTAGGGGTTGGGGACTGGGAGCAACAACTCGAGGCGAACAAGCAATCCTTCATAAACGATTTTGTCCTGAGCCAGGAGTTCACCAGGATCTTTCCTTTGTCGATGGCGCCGTCCCAATTTGTGGATATTCTCAACGCCAACACTGGCAGAGCTCTTACGGCAGCGGAGCGCGATGCGCTGGTTGCCGATTTAACCTCGGGCACGAAGACGCGCGCCCAGGTCGTGCGTGCGGTAGCTGAGAATCCCGAGTTTGGCAGGCGTCAGTTCAACCGGGCTTTTGTGATAATGCAGTACTTCGGATATCTGCGTCGGAAGCCGGACGAGCCGCCCGATAGCGACTTCGCAGGTTGGCAGTTCTGGCTTAACAAGCTGGACCAGTTTAACGGCAACTTCGTGGAAGCGGAGATGGTGAAAGCTTTCATAACCTGCGGCGAGCACACTCATCGTTTCGGCAGATGAAAGCGCCGGACGCCTCAGTCGTATGGGTCGAGCTGAGTTAGCAGGCCAGACTGATACTCTTAAAATACCTGAAGGAACAGCGCCAAAACGCTTAATTTCAAAAGGTTTTGGGTGACTGGTAGTTCAGGCCGTGATAAGATTCGGCCTGTCATGCGCGCCGATGTCGTTATCATACGACTAGTTTTTACCGCCATTCTAGTATCAGCTGGTTACGTGCTCCGACCCATTGCGCGTGACCGGTGGATTTCTGCCGGCGTGGGCGCCCTGATCGCCATTTGTATTATCCTTTTCGAACTCCGAATCCGCCGGGCATCATTAAAGACACTCATTGGAGCCGCTGTTGGTTCCATCATGGGAATCATTGGCGCTTTCCTGATTGGATCTTTGATCAGCAGACAGGAATCGATGGCTGTGGCTCCTGAAGTCAAGACCTTCCTCACCTTGGCCTTGACCTTCTTCATGGCCTATGTCGGACTGATGGTAGGTGCCGCCAAGGGCGATTACCTGGAATTGTCCGCGCTCGGCGGCATCCTCACTGACAAGGCTTCCCGCCGTGATTTAAAGATCCTGGACACCTCAGTCATCATCGACGGGCGCATAGCGGACGTTGCGGAGACAGGTTTTCTTACCGGCTCGCTGATCATCCCGCAGTTCATTCTTCGAGAGCTCCAACAAGTCGCGGATTCCCCGGATTCGTCAAAGCGACAACGAGGCCGGCGCGGTTTGGATATGCTCAACCGGCTGCAGAACAACAGCTCGCTGGACATTCAGATTGTAGAAACAGACTTTCCCTCGGTGCGCGAAGTTGACCTGAAGTTGATTGAACTCGGCAAGCAACTGGACGCAGTCATCGTCACCAACGATTTTAATTTAAACAAAGTCTCGCAACTTCGGGGCGTCAGCGTGCTCAACATCAACGAGCTTGCGAATGCGTTGAAACCGGTAGTGCTGCCCGGCGAGGCCATGCGCGTCTTCATTTTGAAAGAGGGTAAGGAATATAACCAGGGTGTGGCTTATCTTGATGATGGGACGATGGTTGTAGTTGACAACGCCCGGAGATTAATCGGGAAGAATGCCGACATTGCCGTCACCAGCGTACTGCAGACTACTGCCGGCAAAATGATTTTTGGCCGTCTCTGGGAAGAGGCTGAGAATGGCAATGGTGAACACCGCACGAATGGAACCGTGCGCCGTCCGCAGCGTGACGCGCGTGGCACGCCCGTACCGGTGCGCGTTACAGACAGCGAACCGGTGTTGGAATAACTGCCAATTTCGCTAAAAGGACGTCTAGATGACGAACGAAGAAATACAGAGAAGTATGGGGTTCATCATCAAGCAGCAGGAGAGTTTCTCCGAGAATATGGAGCTGTTGCGCGAGGCGCAAGTGAAAGGCGAAAGCGCGGCTCAGGCGCGTACAGACGAACGACTAAACACCCTAATCAACGTAATAGAGAGATATATAAGCAACGGGGGCAACGGGAGACGAAAAGAGTGACAAGCGACAAGTGATAAGTGACAAGAGATTAGCCTGGTCGTTCTTGTCACTTGTCACTTGTTACCTGTCACTTTTCTATGAATGTCGCAATCATTGCTGCTGCCGGGCAGGGCACTCGGATGGGCGGCAACCGGGCCAAGCAGTTTCTGGAACTCGCAGGCACACCGATCCTTATCCACACGCTCAGATCCTTCGAGGCGTGTGAGGCCATTCAGGAAACCATTCTAGTTTTACCAGCTCAGGACACAGCCGACTTTCTCGCCATTGCGGAAAAGAACAGGTTGCGCAAGCTTTCGAAGATTGTTCCAGGAGGAACGACGCGGGCCGAGTCTGTTCTAAAGGGACTGCTCGCGGTTAGTCCAGCTACCGCTCAAATAATTGCCGTGCACGACGGCGTGCGTCCCTTTGTGACTGCTGACGAAATTACCCACACGGTTGAGGCGGCCGAAGAGAGCGGGGCTGCAATCCTGGTTGCCTCGGTGACCGATACGATAAAGGAGATTAGGAATGGGATTGTCGCCAAAACACTGCCTCGAACTGCTTTGCGCCGCGCCTTGACACCCCAATGTTTTCGCTTTGAATTGTTGCGTCGGGCCTACGATCAGGTTGATGTCCTGGACCCTGAACTGACCGACGAGAGCTCGCTCGTCGAACGACTGGGTGTAAAAGTGACCATCGTGGAAGGCAGTTCGCGGAATATTAAGATTACTGGGCCTGAGGATTTGGCGCTGGGGGAAGTGTTCCTAAAAGGAATGAGCTTTGAGCTTTGAGCTATGTACTTTGTGCTTTGTACTTTGTTCTGAATCCAAGCACCAAGCACCAAGCACCAAGCACAAAGTACAAAGCTCAAAGCTCAAATTACAAAGTACAAAGTACAAAGTACAAAGCACAAAGCACAAAGCACAAAGATTTCATGTTTCGCATCGGCATAGGCAATGACACACACCGACTGGTTGTTGGCCGGCTGCTTGTCTTAGGGGGTGTGCACATTCCGACCGCCCGCGGAGCCGAGGGCCACTCGGATGCCGATGCGCTTTCGCACGCTGTTGCTGATGCCATCCTGGGTGCGCTTTGCGAAGGTGATCTGGGCGCTCACTTTTCCGATCAGGATCCGCAATGGAAAGATGCGGACAGTCTGCAACTCCTCTCGCGCGTGATGTGGCTGGCCCGAGGGCGCGGCCTGTTTGTCGTCAACGTCGATGCGACGGTCATGCTCGAGGAACCGAAGCTTAGTCCCTACGTGCTTTCAATGCGTGAGAATATTGCCGAGACACTAGGAATCGAAATTGGCTGCGTCAGTGTAAAGGCCAAGACGGGCGAGGGAGTAGGTTCAGTGGGCCAGGGTCTGGCGGTTAAAGCCCAGGCGGTAGTGTTAATGAGTGGCGAGGTATAACCGAGGAGCCTTAGCGACTGGGTGGAAAACTCGAAGTCGACCTCACAGAGTCGGTTTCACGCAAAGACGCAAAGGGTGCAAAGACGCAAAGAAGGGCCTCTTGCAAATGAGTTCGTCGCTGCGACATTTCATATCTTTGCGTCTTTGCACCCTTTGCGTCTTTGCGTGAAACCACGTTTCGTTAGCCTAAGTGTTTGAGGTTCACAGAAGCTCGGTTAACGATCACGTCACGTTTAAGGTCAAGCAGTGAGAGGGAGTTAACAAGACCAATTGAGACCGCAAGACATCATTCGTAAGAAGCGCGACTGCGAACAACTCACACCCGCGGAGATCAACTTCTTCATCGACGGGGTCACGCACGGCCAGATCGCCGACTACCAGATCAGCGCGCTGCTCATGGCCATCTACCTGAATGGCATGAATGAGGCGGAGCAGCAATGCCTAACAGAGGCCATGCTTCAATCGGGCAGCATCCTGGACTTCTCCGATATCTCCAAACCAAAAGCCGATAAACATTCCACCGGCGGCGTCGGCGATAAGACTTCGCTTATCATAGCTCCGCTCGTGGCGGCTTGCGGTGTCTGCGTACCGATGATCTCAGGTCGCGGCCTGGGCCACACCGGCGGGACACTCGATAAACTCGAATCAATTCCCGGATACAGAGTTGGTCTTTCCGCAAGTGAGTTTCAAAACGTCCTGGAGCAGGTCGGTTATGCGATGGCCGGTCAGACAGCGGAAATTGCGCCCGCTGATAAGAAGATGTACGCCCTCCGCGATGCTACCGCCACGGTCGAGGCCATTCCCCTGATTGTGGCTTCAATAATCTCCAAGAAAGGAGCGGCAGGCCTGGAGGCGATGGTGATAGACGTCAAGGTTGGTTCCGGCGCCTTCATGCGAAACGAAGAACGCGCCCGGGCTTTGGCACAGGCCCTGGTCAAGACCGGTAACTCCTGCGGTATTCGCACGCGTGCACTTTTGACTGACATGAACCAACCACTGGGACGCGCCGTAGGGAATTCGCTCGAGGTCAAAGAGTGTATTGAGATACTTCGCGGCGAGTTCGCGCCAAGTGCGCAGCCGGTGCTTGATCTATCACTGGAACTGTCATCTCACATGCTGGTTCTGGCCCACGTCGACGCCTCACTTGACGAGGCCAGGCAACGTTTACACCGAGCTCTCGACTCAGGCGAGGCGCTCGAGCGTTTTCGGCAGAATGTCGAGGCGCAGGGTGGTGATCCGCGTGTGTGTGATGATCCGTGCGGAGTACTTCCTTTGGTGAGCGAATCCTTTAAGGTAGAATCCCGGCGCTCAGGGGATGTTACAGCAGTCGAGACTGCCGAAATCGGACATGCTATTGCATCGCTCGGCGGCGGACGAGTACGAATCGAAGACCAGATAGACGCGACCGTGGGGTTTCTCTCGGAAGTCAAGATTGGCGACAAGGTCACTGCCGGTCAAACCCTGGGAGTGGTATTTAGCCGCGATAAGCCCAGCGCTCAAGAAGCTGTCAGTCGCATTCAGATGGCGTACCAGGTTGGTGAAGAACTTAAGGACCTGCCAACACTTATCAAGGAAGTAATAAACGAATGAAGTTATACCTTTTGTCTCTATTGCTCTTAGTCTGTCTCTTCGCTTTATTTGCGTCGGGTTGCAATAGCGAGGGTTACGGCGCTGATGATAAATCGAAGGTCCGTGTGGGAATTGTTTTTGACATCGGCGGCAAAGATGACCGCTCGTTTAATGCCGCGGCATGGGCCGGAGCTAGATGTGCCGAAACTGGCAAGTGGCCCGATGGTACGAGTTGTGGCAAGCCCGCGCTTGGCATTGTGCTGCGTGATATCGAACCAGGTAATCCCACATCCATAGAGCCGGCCATGCGCGCGTTTGCGGAGCGCGGGTACGATCTGATTATTGGAGTTGGCTTTGCGCAAACTCCCATCATCGAACTGGTTGCCAAAGACTATCCCAGCATTAGATTCGCTATAGTTGACGGTGTCAGTAATCTTCCGAATGTGGCGTCGATGGTGTTTAAGGAGCACGAAGGCTCGTATCTGGTGGGAATGCTGGCGGCGAAGACGACTAAAACCGGGACGATTGGTTTTCTTGGTGGCATGGATATTGGTTTGATTCATCGGTTTAAGGAAGGATATGAAGAAGGCGCTCGCGCCGTTAATCCTGATATTCGCGTCATACCAAACTACGTCGGCGTTACCGATGCGGCCTGGAACAATCCGGGCAAGGGCAAGGAGATCGCCCTCGCGCAAATCAGTAAAGGTGCTGACGTGATCTTCACTGCGGCGGGTAATTCCGGTTTGGGCGCTTTTGACGCCGTGGAGCAGCAGGGAAAGCAAAACGGACGTGCAACTCATTTCGTCATTGGAGTAGACGCTAATCAGAACATGGTTAAGCCAGGATTTGTTCTGACGAGCATGGTGAAACGCGTCGACAATGCCGTCTATGAAATTGTAAAGGACGTGGTGAACGGACAATTTAAAGCGGGCTTCCATGTTTATGGACTGGACAAGGACGGAGTCGCCTATGCGATGGATAGCCACAACAAGGACCTGATCTCGGAAGAAACGATCAAGCAAACCGAAGAAGCAAGGCAGAAGATTATCTCGGGCGAGATTAAGGTTACTGATGCGATGACTAAATAGTCAGTTGTCAGTGGTCAGTAGTTCGTTGTCCGTTGTCCGTTGTCAGTAGTCACTTGTCAGCAGTCAGGGGTTAGTAGTACTCGTCAATAGTAGTCGGGTTCAGTAGTCCATAGTTAATTTACTCTTGGTCACTCCGTGACCCTCACCACAGGAGGACAAAATGGCAAGGACAAACTTTGAAAAGTTACGCTCTATCAATTATCAGAAAAGCTGGCGGACCAAGTATGGGAGATTGTGCTTAGTTGGAATTTCTTCGCCCGAATCACAGTTGGCAAGCAACTCGTAAGTGCGGCTGACAGTGTCGGAGCAAACATCTCAGAAGGCGCCGGACGGGGCCGCTTTCTCGATAACAAGCGTTTTGTAAGGATTGCTAGAGGTTCGTTTAATGAAACGCAGCACTGGCTCCGAAGAGCTTACAAACGTAGTCTACTTACCAAGCGTCAGATAGATAGCTTGAAGCCCCTCATTGAGGAGCTTGCTCCCACTCTAAATGCTTATTTGAACTCGATCGGTGATGCTTCAGGAAAGCGCTCGGGCAGTTTAGGCACGACTCAACGACGAAACCGCTCTGGCAATGAACCAACTAACAACTAACAACTGACAACTGACAACTGACCGTATTAATGCTTGAATTACGAAACATCACTAAACGCTTCGGTGCCGTTTTGGCGAACGACAACGTCAACGTTGTCGTTAGGCCGGGGACGATTCATGCAATCGTGGGGGAAAATGGGGCCGGAAAGTCCACGGCGATGCGCATCGCGTACGGGTTTTACAGGGCGGATGCCGGTGAGATCCTGGTTGACGGTCATGTTCATAGCATTGAAACACCTCACGATGCTATCGCTCTGGGAATTGGTATGGTCCACCAGCACTTTATGTTGATCGACACGATGACTGTGGCTGAGAACATTGTGTTGGGCGCTGAACCCGGTAGTGGAGTCAAGCTTGATCTGGCGCAGGCAAGTATTGAGATTCGACGACTCTCCGAAGAATTCAAGCTGGCCGTTAACCCGGGTGCCTTCATTGAGCACTTGTCAGTTGGCCAGCAACAGCGCGTGGAACTTATGAAAGCGCTTTATCGTCACGCGCGCCTGCTAATTCTTGACGAGCCCACAGCCGTCCTGACCCCCCAGGAAGTCGAAGAGTTTTTCTCCATCCTGCGAAGGATGCGTGAGCAGGGAAAGACAGTAGTAATAATCACCCACAAGTTAACTGAAGTTCTCGCAATTTCGGATGAGGTTACCGTGATGCGCGATGGTCGTGTTGTGGGTGGTTTGCAGACAAAAGACACCAACGCCGCCGAACTCGCGCGATTGATGGTTGGTCGTGAAGTGCTCTTGCGAGTCGACAAGACCCCAGCCCAGCCAGGCAGCGCTGAGTTAACCGTGCGTAATCTCTCAGTCACGGCCAAAGGTGGAGGTAAGCCGGTCAAGGACGTTTCGTTTGAAGTTCGCAAAGGTGAGATTCTCGGCATTGCCGGGGTCGAGGGAAACGGTCAAACGGAATTGATTGAAGCTCTGGCTGGATTAATAAGCCCCACGCAGCTTTCTGGTGAGATCCGAATGGAAGATAGGGACATCACCCACGAGGGTGCGCGACTGCGGCGCGAGTTGGGGATTGCACACATACCGGAGGACCGACATCGGCGTGGTTTGCTGCTCGAATTCGATCTCGCTGAGAATTCGATTCTCGGAGTTCACTATCGCCCGCCAATAGTTGCTTTCGCGGGTGCGTTTCTAAACAACGGCGCTATTCGCAGGCGTGCAAACGAGATCATCGAAGGCTTCGACGTTCGCCCGGCGAACCCGGATCTGCCGGCGCGGGCTCTCTCCGGCGGCAACCAACAGAAATTGATCATCGGCCGCGAGGTCAAGGTTGATCCGAAGCTCTTGCTCGTCTCGCAGCCCACGCGAGGCGTTGATATCGGGGCTATCGAGTTCATTCATCGCAAGCTGGTTGCCCTGCGTGACTCCGGCTGCGCGGTGCTACTGGTGTCAGCCGAGTTGGAAGAAGTCACGTCACTTTCAGATCGCTTGCTGATCGTTCACGAAGGACGCATCGTCGGTGAAGTTGACCCGAAGGTCGCGACCATTGAAGAAATCGGCCTGCTAATGACACGCGGCCACTGAAAAGAATTTTTGATTTTTGATTTGTGATTGTTGATTGGAATTCACTTGATCTAGAACCTGGGATTCGCAAGTAGCGTCGGGTTGCATGAAACTGCGGCAGTTCTAAAGCCAAAAAATCAAAATTCAAAAATTTAAAATCAAAAATCAAATGAGTCTTTTGCGCGAATTGCTCTTTCCTTTAATCGCCGTTATCGCCGCTTTTATTTTCGGGGGCATTCTGATCCTTGCTATTGGTGACAATCCATTGCAAGCGTATGGGTTGCTCTTCGGGAGCGCTTTCTCCTGGCCTGTGGGTATCGGCTACACGCTTTTCTACGCCACGCCACTGATTTTCACGGGCTTGGCCGTCATGGTTGCTTTCCGTT
Source organism: Pyrinomonadaceae bacterium (assembly GCA_046261995.1). Classification (GTDB taxonomy): domain Bacteria; phylum Acidobacteriota; class Blastocatellia; order Pyrinomonadales; family Pyrinomonadaceae; genus PSRF01. The sequence goes on along the minus strand of JBHENP010000002.1, from coordinate 149,316 downwards.
GCGGCTTACTCAACATCGGAGCCGAGGGCCAACTCTACATCGGGGCATTTGCTACAGCATGGGTGGGAATTACCTTCGCAAATCTATCCCCCTGGCTCCTGATTCCGTTCTGTTTCATAGCAGCGATCTTAGGCGGCGGCGTGTGGGGCGCAATTCCCGGGGTCTTGAAAGCGCGCTTCGGATCGCATGAAGTTATCAACACGATCATGTTGAACTTCATCGCCGTTGCGCTGCTGAGTTACTTTACGCAATACCACTATAAGACACCCGGCGACCCCATCATGCAAACGGTACCGATCGGAGAGGGCGCACATATCGCGCGCCTCGGCAGGTTCGTTCCAGGCCTTCCTGAGTTTATTCCGGTTAACATTGCGTTTGTGTTGGCGCTGATTTGCTGCGGGCTGGTTTATGTTTTTTTATGGCGAACGAAATGGGGCTACGAACTGCGGGTTACGGGCACAAATCCCAGTGCAGCCGAGTATGGTGGTATATCGGTCCGCAAGCAGATCATTGTGGCAATGACGATCTCAGGAGCCCTAGCGGGAATCGTCGGTATCAATGAAGTGCTTGGATATCGTTATCGCTATTACGATGGCTTCTCTGATAACTACGGCTTTACCGGAATCGCCGTGGCCTTGCTTGGTCGGAACCACCCAGTGGGTGTAATCATATCGGCGCTGCTCTTTGCGATTCTGCAGCGCGGCGGCATTCCCGTCGACGCCTTCACCGAACATGTGACCAAGGACATTGTGCAAGTCTTGCAAGGCACGATAATACTGTTTGTGGCAGCGGAAGCCTTTTTTCGTGGTCCGTTTGCGAAGTTTGGTTTGCTAAAACGGTCAAAGATCTAAAGTAGAAACCGGCAGGTGGTTAATGAAAGCATCGAGCATGGAATCCTTACAGAACCGAGAGCGATAGCGACCGGATGCCACACGCAATTGTGCCCTCTCTATAGAACTGGGTGTGGCCCGTTGCGTGTGGCATCCGGTCGCTATCGCTCTCGGTTTAGTACGCGCTGATATTGCACAAACTGACACGCAGTGAGATTTAAATCATGGCTGAGCTTTTCACAATATCGTTGATCTGGTCGACCATTCGCCTGAGCACTCCTTTAATTCTGGCCGCCTTGGGAGGGATGTTTTCTGAGCGCTCGGGCGTCATTAACATAGCCCTTGAAGGGATGATGCTCGCCGGCGCATTCACGGCCGCGGCTGTTACTTATGCGGTCGGCAGTCCTTTTGTTGGATTGCTGGCTGGGATGGGCGCCGGAATGATGATCGCTGCGGTCCACGCGATTGCTTGCATTCGATATCGCGCCGATCAGGTTGTAACTGGGACGGCCATCAACATCCTGATGATTGGCGTGCCGGGTTTCCTTAGCGGGGCATTTTTCCTTTCCTCAGGGTCGACTCCCCAGATTCCCAAGGAGCAGTTGATACCCTGGACGCCTATTGTGATTGCCGTCGCTTTGGTGCCTATCGCGTGGTACGTGCTGTACAAAACTCCCTTCGGACTAAGACTGCGCTCAGTTGGTGAAAATCCTGAGGCGGCTGATGCCGCTGGCGTGCCCGTCGCGCGTATGAGGTACATAGGCGTGTTGTTATCAGGAGTACTCGCCGGCATTGGTGGCGCATATCTTTCGATTGGCCAGTCTTCGCTGTTTACTCGCAACATGACTTCAGGCAGAGGTTTTATCGCGCTGGCTGCTTTGATCTTCGGGAAGTGGCGACCGGTGCAGACTATGCTGGCGTGTTTGTTGTTCGGTTTGACGGAAGCTGTGACGATCCAGATGCAGGGAGTCGTCAAACTTCCATCGGGTGAAGACATCCCCGTTCAATTCATTCACATGGTGCCATACCTTCTGACCATTATTGTGCTGGCGGGTTTCATTGGCTCATCCCGGCCCCCGAAAGCGCTCGGCATTCCTTATCAGAAGGAGCGGTAAGAGAAGCGACCAATGGGGAAGTCTGTCAGAACGAGGGAGCGGTAGCTATCTGTCTTGGTGGGAAGGATGCAACCCGGTCGCTACCGCTCGCGGTTCTGACACTGCGAGACTTATTGCAACTATTTCGCTAAGCTAAGAAAAAATGCTTGAAGGTTCAGCAGCTTCCAATCTCTATTCGCGCGCCGAACACGCCGCACGTACCATTCGTGCCCGCACCGCTCTGGATCCGCGAATAGCTGTAGTGCTGGGGAGCGGACTCGGCGATTTCGCAGACGAGTTTGAGGAGTCGGCGCGGATACCGTACACGGATATTCCGGGGTTCGCGGCTTCCACGGTTGCCGGGCATGCCGGTAGCTTGGTTATCGGTAAGGTAGGACGAGCTCCAGTCGTGGCCATGCAGGGTCGAGTGCATTTTTATGAGGGCTATTCGCTGGAAGAAGTCACCTTTCCGATTCGGACTTTCAAGCTGCTGGGAATAGAGACGCTTTTGTTGACGAATGCCGCCGGGGGCATCAACGTTCAGTTGAGCGAGGGTACCCTCATGATAATCAGCGATCACTTGAACTTGATGGGTGTGAATCCGTTGCGCGGCACTAACGACGAGCGCTTCGGGCCCAGGTTTCCTGACATGACTGAAGTCTATTCTCGCGCGCTGCAGGAAATGGTTGTCGAAGAAGCAAGTGCTTCGGGGATCGAAGTAAGGCGTGGCATCTATGCCGCGCTTTCCGGTCCAAGTTACGAGACACCTGCGGAAATTCACATGTTGCGATCGTTTGGGGTCGACGCTATCGGCATGAGCACTGTGCCGGAAGCAATTGTAGCGCGTCACATGGGAATGCGGGTTCTGGGCATTTCGTGCATCACTAACATGGCTGCCGGAATCAGCGACAATCCAATCAATCACGAAGAAGTGATGGAAACAGGAAAGAGAGTAAGAGCCACTTTTACTCTACTACTGCGTAGCATCATCGGTCGTCTTACTTAACACGAAAAGCATTGGCCGAGGATTTACGCAGAACGCGGGTCAGAACAAACTTTTCGGAAACAACTTTAGACGTTTGATTGAGACTTTTTCAGATGCGTTTATCCGCGTGAATCCGCGGCTAAATTTTGTTCGTGCCATTGGCGACGCGGGATGGTATTAGGATTAGCATGATAATTGGTATTAGCGGCGGAACCGGGTCGGGCAAAACTACGGTGGCCAACCGCATCCTGGAAACGGTCAGTGCGAGCGAAGTTGTCTTCATACAACAGGACTCCTATTACCGCAATCTTAAAGATCTTCCCCTGGATTATCGCCAGGTCGCCAACTTCGATCACCCTGATGCTCTGGACAACGATCTACTGGTCCATCACATCCGCAAGCTCAAAGCAGGCGAACCTATCGATCTACCGCTTTATGATTTCAAGACGCACGCCCGAATGATCGAGACGCGCCGCGTGGAGCCCAAACCGATTGTGATCGTGGAAGGCATTCTGATTTTTGCCGATCCGCGTTTGTTGGAGCAGATGGACATCAAAGTGTTTGTTGACACGCCGGACGACATTCGATTCATTCGCAGGCTTCGGCGCGACATTGCCGAGCGAGGTCGAACCGTGGAGTCGGTCATTGAGCAGTACGTGGCCACCGTGCGGCCAATGCACATGCAGTTTGTAGAACCCTCGAAGCGTTATGCAGACGTCATTATTCCGGAAGGTGGTCATAATCTAGTGAGCATTGATTTGATAAGTGGAAAGATTCGCGAGAGACTGGCCGGCGCTTTAACTTCGGCGGGAGGCCAACATTGAGCGAAGAGACTTTACAGTCGCTTATAGAATCGGCGACCGCGGCGCGTTTGCAATCAGTAGCGCCGTTTTCCAATTTTCTGGTGGGTGCCGCCGTAAGAACGGAAAACGGCAAGGTGTACACCGGCTGCAACGTGGAAAGCGCGAGCTATGGTTTGACGGTGTGTGCTGAACGGGTCGCAATCTGGAAAGCTCTCTCAGAAGGCGAGCGGCAATTCACGGAATTGGCGGTCGTCGCGGATACCGAATCTTTGACGCCGCCGTGTGGTACCTGTCGCCAGATTATTTGGGAGTTCGCCAAGCATGCGACAGTTGTCCTAGCGAACCTCCGAGGACAACGAGAGACTGTATCCATTAAAGAACTCTTGCCGCGCGCTTTTGACGCCAGATTTCTAAAGGAAGTCATGGGGCACAGGTAGCCCTTTGAAAAGACCCAATGTCTAGCGGAACTTGAGCCAGCTATTGGAGCATTTCCTCTCGGATTCATAACATGTCACACCGTCTTCTGTCCGGGCTCATTCTACTTGCCATGACTCTCAATGCTTCGCTGCCGGACGCCTCCGCGCAGAAACGAACTGACGTCGCGCGGGTCGACCTGGTGTTACTGGGCGGCGCGATTGTCACCATGAACGCTACCCGTCAGGTTATTGAAGATGGCGGTATCGCGGTCAAGGGCGGACGTATCGTGGCTGTGGGTCCGCGCGCTGAGATTGCCAGAAGATATACAGGACGTCAGACTATCGATGCGACTGGCAAAACAATTATCCCGGGCTTAATCAATGGACATACCCATATCCCCATGGTTCTGTTTCGTGGGCTGGCAGACGATCTCGATCTTCAAGAGTGGCTAACGAAGTACATCTTTCCTGCCGAAGCTAAAAATGTTACCGAAGAGTTTGTGCGAGCCGGCACACGTCTGGGTCTGGCGGAGATGATTCGCGGTGGTACTACAACCTACTGCGACATGTACTACTTCGAAGACGCGATTGCCGACGAAACTGCTACAGCAGGAGTGCGGGCTGTTCTCGGTGAGACCGTCATCGACTTTCCCGCACCTGACAACAAGACAAATGCTGAAGCGATGGCTTACGTCGAGCGCTTCGTAAAAAAATGGCAGGGTCACGACCTGATCATCCCCGCGATCGCGCCTCATGCTCCTTACACGGTTTCCGAGGATCACTTAAAGGCCGCTCGGGCGTTCTCCGATCGCACCGGATCTCCGATCGTGACCCACATCTCCGAGACGAAGAGAGAAGTAGATGACAGCATCAAGGCCAGGGGCACGAGCCCTGTCGAATATCTAGCGCGCATCGGTTTTCTTAACGAGCGAGTTATCGCCGCGCACGTCGTTTGGCCAACGGCTAACGAACTGGGCATCTTGAAGCGTTTAGGAGTTGGCGTTATTCACAATCCACAATCGAATATGAAACTCGCCGCTGGTGTGGCACCGGTGCCCCAGATGTTAAGAGAGGGTTTGTTAGTCGGGTTAGGAACTGATGGCGCGGCCTCGAACAACGACCTTAGCATGTGGGAAGAGATGGACACGGTTGCCAAACTCCACAAAGTCTTCAGCGGTGATCCAAAGGTGATCTCAGCGCAGGAGGCTCTTGAGCTGGCCACCATTCGTGGAGCGCAGGCCCTGCATCTTGAAAAAGAGATTGGGTCTATTGAAACCGGAAAGCGCGCTGACCTGGTACTTGTCGAGCGTAGCGAGCTGAACCAGATTCCGTCCTACAACCTCTATTCTGACCTCGTTTACGCGACTAAAGCCTCAGGCGTCCAAACTGTAATCATCAATGGCCGCATCGTCATGCGAAACCGGCGGCTCCTAACGCTTGACGAGCCAGCCATTAGAGCCAGCGCCCGTCTTTTTCGCGAGCGAATTCTGAAGAGTCTCACCAACCCTGGAAAAGTAGCCAAATAGTTAAAAACGTTCTGCCATAGCTCTCGGGCTTGCCTCGGGAGGCGCTAAAGGACCATAATAGGTTGTCGGATCGACGTAACTGTTAAGCGAGCTTTCTAAGCTCGCTTTTTTATTTAAGGAGACAACGTATTGAAGGCAAAAAGTATTTTAATTGGCAATCCCCTGGGTAAACGAATTTTCTTGCCGCTAGTCCTTCTTGCCTTTCTTGCCATTGTCCTAACTCCGGTATCTGCCCAGGAATCCAGTGACGCAACAAAAGCTCTGTCCGGCGTGGCTGCCTCGGAATACACGAACGTCACAAAGACTCAGGCCGCCGCGGCTGTTCATGTGCGCATAGAGCGGGCGCGCGCGCTTGCTGCTGCCCACAGGCTGCAAGAGGCTACCAGCGAACTCGAGTCCTTGCGTTCCACGGCTGTCGACGAAGTGGTGCACAACGTTACTTCTGTAATGCTGATGAGCATCTATTTGGAAGAGGGCAACTATACCCGCGCTGAATCGCTGCTCGAGGAAACATTTAGTGCCCGCGCCGCCCAGAAAGAGCGATCAATTCGTACCTATTTTGCGCTTGCCGGGCAGGCGGTAAACGGTGCCCGGGCCCACATCGCCCGCTATCGAAATTTCGGGATAGATGTATCGGACGTAGGGCTTCCGGCTGAGGCTCTAGGCGATTTGAATCGGATGCGTTCATTGCTGGAAAGGATGATTGCGCAAGCGCGCGGTTTAACAAAAGACGATTCGAAAGCCTATGACTCACTGGCGCTGCTCGAAGACGTTTTAGGTATCCGTCTGTCGCTGGCGCGGGAAGGTGAAGACAGCCAAAAGTGGGCAAATGAGTATGCAAGCGCACGCCAGGGTCTCTCTTCATCGCAAAAGCAGGTCGCATCACTCGGCGGTATGCCGTCACTTTCCTCGCCTGAGGTGAGGTCCCCGGCTGCGGGCAAGGCCACGTCCCCTGCAACCCCGAAGGGTGAAACGCCGTCACCTAAAACTCCACCACAGAACGATGCTGCGGATCCAACTAACGTTGCTGGTTCCAACACGCTAAGCGTTGGCTCGCTAAACCATTGGGCCACCAAGAGAGTGGTGCCGGTGTATCCGCAACTGGCAAAGGCTTCGGGAATTGTGGGCGTCGTCAAGGTTTATGTAACCACTGACACCGACGGCAGAGTCATCACTGTTTCCAACTCTGAAGGCCCTCCCGTCTTGAAGCAGGCAGCCGAGTTCGCAGCGCGCCAATGGCGGTTTCAGCCGGCCATTGTGGCTGACAAACGCTTCGGACTCACCGGATTCATCGAGTTTAACTTCACGCTTTAAGCTCTCCATCTTCCTGCGCCTCGGTCGCTCAGCAACGGCCTGTGTTCAACCCACAGAACCATTTGCGGTAGCAAATGGATCCCAGCACTCAAAACACACAGATCCACTCACACAGAAACGCACATCCGCTTGTTGCTCAGGCTGAGTTGCTAATGTTCGTGCGACTGGTGGGATCAATAGAATACCGCGGTTCCGTGCGCTGAGTTACCTACTCCTGTTGAGTGCTGGGATCCATTGGCTACCGCAAATGGTTCTGTCGGCTGAGTGAGTCCGGTTGGGGTTGATGTCCGACAGTCGCTCCCGGTCTCAGCTTTGTAGTTATCAGCACTCCTCTACTCCTCATACGGCAGCCTGCCACCAAAAGGCGTCCTGTATTACGAAGATCTCCTATATCTGGTTGGCGCACAGTAGCTTACTTAAAGTTGACTTTAAAGTAAGGTTTAGCTAGACTGCCCCCGGAACGAAAAAGTGATCGACCAGGAGGCTCGAGGAGTAGGGCTTAGCCGGCCGGAAGACGAGTCAGCCAAGGGCCGTATAACAACTCGAATGAAGATATCGGCACAAGAGGAATTTGGACTGCGTTGTTTGCTGCAGTTGGCGCGAGCCGATGCAGCTGGCGAGTCTCTAACCCTTTCTCAGATTGCCGGGCGTGAAGGAATTTCGGTCGCGAACGCCGGGAAGTTGATGTGGATTCTTAATAAAGCTGGACTTGTGCAATCGCAGCGGGGAATCAAAGGTGGCTATCATTTGGCTCGGCCGGCTTCCGAAATCCATCTGAACCAGGTAATTCGCGTGCTAGATGGGGAGCGGGTTGACTCACACTGCAAGAGTTACGCGGGTGTGCTCGAGGCGTGCGTCCACACTGGCGATTGCGGAATACGACCGGTAATCGTCGAGCTTCATCAGCTTGTTGACAACGCATTGTCCGACATTACGTTGTCTCAGTTGCTGGGTACGGAAGCGAACGTGGATGCGACACTGCATCAAATTCAAATCACTAAACAGCGAACGGAACAAACGGCCTGATAACAACGGGGCGAAGTCATAATAATAGACGCGATACTTAAAACAAGATGAGCACAGCAGAAAACCTGGTCAGCCAGGAATACAAGTACGGTTTCGTAACCGACATCGAGTCCGACACCATTCCCCGGGGACTTTCAGAGGAGACCGTCCGTCTCATTTCCGAAAAGAAGAACGAGCCGGAGTGGATGCTTGAGTTCCGCTTGAAGGCTTTTCGGCATTGGCTAACAATGACCGAACCTAAGCACTGGCCTAACCTCATCTATCCTGAGATCAACTATCAGGACATGATTTATTACAGTGCCCCCAAGCAGAAGGCGCTGAAAGCTAGTCTGGATGAGGTGGATCCCGAACTGCTTAAAACGTTTGAGAAGCTTGGTATTCCGTTAACCGAACAAAAGCAACTTGCCGGCGTTGCTGTAGATGCTGTTTTTGACTCGGTTTCCGTAGCAACAACTTACAAAGAGAAGCTCAAGAAGCATGGCGTAATTTTCTGCTCGTTCAGCGAAGCTATTCGCGAATACCCGGATCTTGTTCGCAAGCACCTGGGCTCCGTTGTGCCCACGAACGACAACTTCTTTGCCGCTCTTAACAGCGCCGTTTTTTCCGACGGGTCATTCTGTTTCATCCCTAAAGGCGTTCGTTGTCCGATGGAGCTCTCGACTTATTTTCGGATTAACAATTCAGAATCCGGCCAGTTCGAAAGAACTCTGATCGTCGCCGAGCAGGGGTCTTACGTTTCTTATCTCGAAGGATGCACTGCGCCCAAGTTTGATAAGAACCAGTTGCATGCGGCGGTGGTCGAGCTCGTCGCCTTAGACGACGCGCAAATCAAATACTCTACCGTGCAAAATTGGTACGCGGGTGACGAAGAAGGTCGTGGTGGGATCTACAACTTTGTCACCAAGCGCGGCAAGTGCGCGGGTCGCAATTCCAAGATCTCCTGGACGCAAGTGGAAACGGGTTCGGCAATCACCTGGAAGTATCCTTCGTGTATTCTGCTGGGAGACAACTCAATCGGGGAGTTCTACTCAGTGGCGCTGACAAATCACGCGCAGCAGGCTGACACGGGAACGAAAATGATTCATCTGGGGAAGAACACGCGCTCGACAATCATCTCCAAGGGTATTGCCGCAGGCAAATCGAATAATAGTTATCGCGGCCTGGTGAAGGTTATGCCCAAGGCCGAGAACTCGCGTAATTACACGCAGTGCGACTCGATGCTGATTGGTTCAAACAGCGGTGCAAACACTTTCCCTTATATCGAGGTAATGAACAACTCGTCGGCAGTGGAGCATGAAGCCTCCACTTCAAAAATCAGCGAGGAACAGTTGTTCTATCTGCAACAGCGCGGTATCTCTCAGGAAGACGCAGTCTCTTTGATCATCAATGGCTTTTGCAAGGATGTGTTTCTGCAGTTGCCGATGGAATTTGCGGTCGAGGCTCAGCGTCTGCTCGGTATGAAGCTTGAGGGCAGCGTCGGTTAGAAAAGGGAAGGAGAGAAGGGGCGAAAGGGAGATGGGGCGAAACGGAGACGCGGTACGCGAAGACCTGAGGTTTCTTCGCCCTTCGCCGCTTCTCCCCCTCTCCCTTTCGCCGCGTCTGTCTTAAGGAGGGGTAATAACACGTGTTAGAAGTTCGAGGTTTGCATGCAAGCATTGATGGTAAGGAGATTCTTAAGGGGATCGATCTGACCATCAAGAAGGGTGAGATTCACGCCATTATGGGCCCCAACGGATCGGGGAAATCAACTTTGGCCAAAGTCCTGGCAGGCCATCCGTCATATGAAGTAACGAAAGGGCAGGTACTTTACGAAGGAAAGAACCTTTTGGAGATGGCGCCCGACGAGCGCGCTCGCGAAGGCGTCTTTATGGCTTTTCAGTATCCGATCGAAGTGCCTGGCGTTTCTAATGCGCAGTTTCTGCGGCTGGCCTACAACGAAAAACGCAAGCACCTTGGCGAAGAGGAATTGGACCCGCTCGAGTTCAAGGACCTGTTGAAAGAACGCGCAAAGGTAGTTGAAATGGATGCGAGTTTCATGACCCGATCGGTAAACGAAGGATTTTCCGGTGGGGAGAAGAAACGAAACGAGATTCTGCAGATGGCTGTGCTGGAGCCGAAGCTGGCGATTTTGGATGAAACGGATTCCGGTCTCGATATTGATGCGTTGAGGATTGTTGCGGGGGGCGTCAACCAGCTGCACAACTCGGAGAACGCGGTCGTTCTTGTTACACACTATCAGCGCCTGCTTAATTACATAGTGCCCGATTACGTACATGTGCTTGCCGGCGGACGCATTGCGCGCGAAGGCGGCAAAGAATTAGCCCTGGAGCTGGAGGAGAAGGGGTACGACTGGATTACTTCGTCGGTTGGGGGAGTGGGAGCAGCGCTGCAAGCGTAGTTTAAAAGAAATGGTGTCTCAAATAGTAAAAGAAGAAAACCAGTATCAGGCAGCGTTCCAGCAGCTTCAGCAACGCGCGACAGCCAGCGAACCGGCGTGGTTTGCACGATTGCGCGAGAGCGCGATGGATCGGTTCGAACAGTTGGGCTTTCCTTCGGTAAAAGAGGAGGAATGGAAGTACACCAACGTCGCGCCCATTAGTAAGCTGAACTTCAAGCCGGCTCTACCCCCTATCGATGCTGATGCCCTGGTGACTTCGGCTGAGGTGGCAGGGTCTGGTTACATTGAGACCCAAGGCAGTCAGTTGATATTCCGAAACGGGGTTCTGCGGAATGATCTTAGTTCATTGACCAGCCTTCCACCCGGAGTCGTCGCGATTGATTTGGCTGAAGCGATAGCAGATGCGAAGTACGGGGAACTTATTCGGGAGCACCTGGCGCGCAGCGCCGATTACAATGCCAACGGTTTCACCGCCCTGAACACGGCGTTTGTATCTTCCGGTGCGTTTATTCTGGTTCGCAAGGGAACTGAGCTCGAATTTCCGATCCATCTAAACTTTGTCGCCGATCCATCTGATCCAGATTCGGCGAGTTTTCCGCGCGTTCTAATCATTGCAGAAGAAAACACGCGTGCGACGGTTATCGAAAGCTACGCCAGCACTAGCGATGCAGTCTATTTTACAAACGCCGTCGTTGAGATCGTGCTAAAAGACGGAGCGCGGCTCGAGCATTACAAAGTTCAGCGCGAAAGCGTTGACGCCTACCATGTCGCCACGACCAGCGCCGAGCTTGGTCCAAACAGCAGTTACAACAGTACCAGCATCAACTTTGGCGCACAGCTTTCGCGGCATGACATCCACGTCAAAATGGCAAATGAAAGAGCCGAATGCTGGGTTGATGGACTTTACGTCGTAAGTTCGGACCAGCACACAGATACGCATTCTGTCATCGATCACCAGCAGCCGCATTGCACCAGCCACCAGCTCTACAAAGGAATTCTCGATGGTAAATCGCGCGCGGTTTTCAATGGCAAGATCTTTGTGCGCCATGGCGCACAGAAAACCGACGCGATGCAGACGAACAAGAATCTACTGCTTTCAAACGAAGCTCGAGTTGATACCAAGCCGCAGCTGGAGATTCTTGCCGATGACGTTAAATGCGCTCACGGCGCAGCCGTGGGCCAGATAGAAGAAGAAGAGCTGTTTTATCTTGAGACCCGGGGGATTCATCCAGCGCTGGCGAAGAATCTTCTCACCTACGGTTTTGCAGAAGAAGTGATTGGCAAGATAAAGGTTGATTCGATAAGGGCCCAGCTCGATGAAGCGGTCTTGAATCGGATCAATGCGCGGCTGGAAGCATGAATCGTTGTGGAGGTTGCATTGGCGACTAAAGTTGATCCCATCCTAACGGTAGCTGACCTGGACCTCATGCCAGACGACGATAACCGTTACGAACTCTTTGAAGGAGAAGTATTCGTGTCGCGCGCTCCCGGTCTACCTCACCAACGAGTCCTCACTAACCTGCTTGTTCTTTTCGAACTTCATTTAAAGGATCATCCAATCGCCAAGGTATGGCCCAATCCGGGGGTCATCTTTGACAATTTCAACGCCGCGATACCCGATATCGTTTTTGTGAGCAAGGAGCATATCGAGGCAATAGCGTCGGGCGAAAAAGTTACCGGTGCCCCCGATTTAGTCATCGAGGTCGTTTCGCAGGGAGCTGAGAACGAGCGACGCGATAGGACAGTAAAGCGCCAGGCTTATAACAAATTCGGAGTGCAGGAGTATTGGGTAGTTGATCGGTATCAGCAGAGGATTGAGGTTTACCGGCTGGAACAGGGCCAGCTCATACTGGTAACTACTCTGGCGAACAGCAATGATCAACTTACGACGCCGTTGCTGCCGGCGTTCACCGGCCTGGTAAGTCAGGTTTTTGAGGGATAAAAACCGGAAGCTGCGACTGGATTCTCAAGTGTTTGATCGTATGGCGACAGTCGAAAAATCAGTGACTCAAGAGAAAGAGCCGGCGCTCACCTGGGATGTCGAGCGCATTCGCGCGGATTTCCCGGTGCTCCGTCAAACGGTCAACGGCAAGCCACTGGTCTACCTGGATAATGCTGCGTCCTCACAAGTTCCGCAGGTGGTAATTGAACGAGGCAGCATGTATCTGGAGCAGGAACACTCCAACATTCACCGAGGTGTTCATTACCTAAGCCAGAAAGCGACCACTGCCTACGAAGGCGCTCGCGAGACGGTGAAACGCTTCATCAACGCACGCGAGTCGAAGGAGTGCATCTTTGTGCGCGGCGCCACCGAGGGCATCAACCTGGTCATGCACGGTTACGGCCGCAAATTCATCTCGGCAGGTGATGAAATTATCATCTCAGGGATGGAACACCACGCGAACATCGTCCCCTGGCAGATGCTTTGCGAGGAGAAAGGCGCTCGTTTGCGCGTCATTCCCCTGAACGATGCCGGCGAGCTGTTGCTGGACGAGTACGAGGGGCTACTAAACGAAAAAACCAGGCTGGTTGCAGTTAATCATGTATCCAACGCTTTGGGTACGATCAATCCCATCAAGGGGATGATTGAAAGCGCGCACAAGTATGGTGTGCCGGTATTAATTGACGGAGCACAAAGCGCACCGCACATGGTCCTTGACGTGCAGGATCTCGACTGTGATTTCTATGCATTCTCCGGGCACAAGATGTTTGCCCCAACCGGAAGCGGCGTGGTTTATGGCCAGGCCCGTTGGCTCGAACAAATGAATCCGTTCCAGGGCGGTGGCGACATGATCAAGAGTGTGACTTTTGAGAAGACCACCTTCGCGGAGCTGCCGAACAAATTCGAAGCGGGAACTCCGGCAATTGCTTCGCAAATTGGTTTGGGCGCAGCGATCGACTATCTGAACAGCATCGGCCGCGAGCAAGCAGCTCGATATGAGCACGAGCTGCTGCGCTATGCCACCGAGCGGCTTTCGACCATTGAAGGAGTTCGCATCATTGGTACAGCTCGCGAGAAGGCGAGTGTGCTTTCTTTCGTCATTGACGAGATCCACCCGCATGACATTGGCACCATCCTGGATCAGGAGGGTATTGCAGTCAGAGCCGGCCATCATTGCGCGCAGCCCGTAATGCAGCGATTCAATGTTCCGGCGACCGCACGTGCCTCGTTCGCCTTCTATAACACCAGGGAAGAAGTGGATGTGCTGGCAACTACAATTGAAAAGGTTATCGAGATATTTTCTTAGTGAATGGTAAATAGTAATGGAAGTGGAAAACGTGCCGATTGATTGACACCGCGTAAACTGTAGGGACTAGAGACTGTTCAGTACCAGCCAATATCTATTCACTACTCACTGTTCACCATTCTAGATATGTCAGAACTAAGCGAGCTATATCAACAAGTCATCCTCGATCACAACAAGAAGCCTCGAAACTTTCGTAAGCTCGAGAACGCTAATCGCAGCGCTGAAGGTTACAATCCTCTCTGCGGCGATCAATTGACGGTTTATCTCCAACTCGAGAATGAGGCTGTGAAAGACGTGAGCTTCGAGGGCTCCGGCTGTGCAATTTCCAAGGCCGCAGCCAGCATGATGACACAGGCTGTTAAGGGAAAGACAAAGCCGCAGGTGGAGCAGCTCTTTCAGGAATTTCACACGATGGTGACCGGTGATCCAGAGGACGAGATTGGATCAAACGAACTGGGGAACCTAAAGATTTTTGCCGGTGTGCGCGAGTTTCCAGTGCGCGTGAAATGCGCCACACTCTCCTGGCACACAATGCACGCTGCACTCAACAATCAGGAACTTGTATCGACTGAATAAATTTCAGGCCCCGCGGTTGAGTCAGGTTTGTATCAATCGCGTGGATAGTCCCAACCAGTTACCTTCATCACTTTGTCCCACGATGTACACCGGAATATTTATCGTGCCGACCTTGTAAACCTTCAGGTTTCTAAGACTCTTCTTCAGCAAACCAGCCAGGCTGCGAAATTGTCCGCTCATCATCAAGAAATTGTCCACATCAGTCTCTTCTATCGGTGAATCTTCCAATACGCCACTAACACGGCGAAGATATTCCGGTGTGATGGCGCCTATTTGACCGTCCCACCGAATGATTTCGAATGGGTAGTCAGACTCGCTCATAACCAACAAGCCTGTGGTCGCGGTCTTTAAGTCCGTCAATATTTGGTCGTCGCTTTTCAACCGAATGCCCTGGCTCTCGATTCCGCGCAAAAAATAGGGCGGAACTTCTCGAAAGATGTCCCGCCCTTCTTATTAAGAGACGCGTTCATACCAGTCGTCGTCTCGTGGTACCCGAAGGGTTACTGTCCATTATTCACATAGTCAATGCACTGGCCCTGGTTGCGGAACACCGGAGAGTTAAACCGTTGCCACCCATCATTCTTACACTGGTCCTTATTCACCGGAGGGCCGGTTATCGCATCACAGACATCACCAATACCATCCAGGTCAAAATCTTCCTGGTTAGGATTCGGTGTCAGCGGGCAGTTGTCACTGCCATCGAGTACTCCATCGTTGTCATCGTCTGAATCACAGCTATTACCCAACCCGTCACTGTCCGTGTCGGTTTGATCCGCATTAGACACGAACGGGCAGTTATCCGAGGCGTCTACCACGCCGTCGTTGTCATCGTCCGGGTCAACACAGTCGGGGTTATTGTCGCCGTCCGTGTCCATTGACTTACTGCTCGCGTTCAGCGGGTCAGAACCGCAGGCCGCCTCATCCGCATCCGACTGGCCATCGTTGTCATCATCGGGATCGCAGACATCGCCGAAGGCGTCCCCGTCATTGTTCGCTTGGTCAGGGTTGGCCACTGTCGGACAGTTGTCGTCCGCATCTATTACGCCGTCGTTGTCCTGATCGGCAGGGAACGAAAAATATGCGACGGGCGCATCGTGGTCGGAGAGACGCTCGGGCCTGTTAGTATCAGCCGCAAACGACACAGAGAAGTCGGCGTTGTAACGTCCGTAGGCGAAGCGCGTTTTTTGCGCCAGCATCGGACTATTAACGAGCACATGGTCGAGCACCTGGGCATTGCCCTCGAAAGCGTAGGAGTACATCTGGTCGGGCGTAAGCGTTGTGACCAGGTTCGTAAGCGTGTGTGACCAGCGATCTGTGCTAGGTTCCACAACCTGTTCCGCTGGCGCAGGGTTGCCTTTGAATGTTCCAACAACGTCGCCCAGCCCGTCGTTGAAATCGAACGCATTCAAGTCACCGAGGACAACGAGATTTTCACCAATATGTGACTGAATAAGGTCAGCGATGTCCTCGGCCTGAAGGCGACGCTTCTCGCGATTGCGCGCGCCCTCTGTTCCAGTCCCGCACATGCCATACGGTCTGGGACTATCCACTGCAATGAGGGACTTCGTGTGGTTCAGGATTACTGTGACGGGTACCGACCCGCCGCCGTTGCGCGGTAGGCTGGCCATCATGATGTAGGAGGGCCGGTCATGGAGTGTGTCAGTGTTACCGCAGTACGTGAACGTAGCGGTTCTATTGTACTGCACTGGAGCGGCAACCACCGTTACGCGTGCTGTGTTGACGAGGTAGCCTATGTCCTGGCTGTTCGAAAAGCTGGAGACGCCCTCGTCAAGGTACGCCTCGTAATTGACCAGGCTAAGGTTGCCCACATCATTGTTAATCTTGTTCGCTAGTTGTTGGAGCGATGGCAGGTCAAACACCTCAATCACTCCGAGGATATCGGGCGTATGCAGCACGTTGCGAATAGCCAAAGAAGCCTTGTTGAGACGGCCAGGGAAGTTTGTATTTGAGAGACCGAAGTTTTGCAGGTTAGCGTGGGCGATCGTGAATTCGCCAGTGGTCCTCACTGGCACAGGGATTGCGGCTGCCATGCCGCCGGTCACGCCGGGCGTCGCAGTGGAATCAAGCACGATGCGGTAATTATTGAATGCGTAGTCCAAGGGCCCAACGATGCCGGTAACTACGGCGCCAGTGGACACAAAAACTGTTGGGCGACGAACAGTTGGGCCGAAGGAGACTACCGCGTCGTCACTGTCAACCATGACCCGTTCGAAGTTGCCGTCGAAGTCAGGTGGGACTGGCGGTGGAGAGCCAGCGTACGGTCCGTCGTCCGAGGTCGGAATCGGATCCCCGGACTCGATGCCGGGTTCACGGAACGGACGAGGGCGTGGTGGTTCCACTCCCCAGAACTCTGCGAAGCCATTAGTCGGCTCAGAGACTGTGGTAGAACTCACGCTCACCCGCATGAATTCATATCTTTCCAGCTCCGCGCCTCGGCTGGTTGCGGCTGGGTTGAAAATATTGAAGACAGTGGAATCAAGCGGCGCGGGCAAGGCATTGCCCGACGATATCACTATGATTGTGGGGCCGGTTATTTCCGTGGCGGTCTTTGGATCGGGGGGCGAGACGCCGTCGGGCTCGTCGCTATCCGAAGCCTCGAACTCCGAGACCATGCCTGTCACCTGGATTAAATCACCGACGGCTACGCCCGTAGGCGCGCTCCCAGTGAAAACTAGTATGGCGTCCGAAGTCGTCATATCACCGTCGCCATTAGCATTCTGAAGGAAAAAGCTGGTGGTCTTTCTTCCGGTGACAATTCCTGTGGTTGTGACTGTCGCCCCGTCGTAGGGTGACGCTGTTCCACTGCCTTGAATTTGGGGAATGGTTAGGACCAGGGGAGGAGGAGGACAGTTATTGGCCGCGTCCGCAGAGGGCGTTCGCGCAGTATAAGAAGAGGTGTTGCGGAAGCCGCCGCTTCCGTTGGGGCAGCGTTGGATGGAATTGGTGGTGCCACCTCCGCCAGCGTTCTCGTTAACCTGCGTCTCGCCTGAATTGAGCAGAACCAGCAGGCCGGGATCGTCATTGTCGTCTGTGTCATAAACTACTGCGTCTTTCAGATTGGTAGTCGTGACCGGCGTGTTGGTTGGGAAGCTCGTGGCGTCACCCGCATAGAGAGCGACGGCATCTGCTCCGTTTTGTAAAACGTTGTCGCCGAAGACCAGGTCACGACCTGGCACAGCGGTATTGCCCAACACGAAATAGCCGTTAGCGTCGGTGCTGGACCCATCCAAGTCGAAAGCAGCGTAGGATTGATCGGTGCCGCCGTTGTAGAAAACGACAACCAGTCCGGTCAGTGAAGTGTTGCCCACGCCGCCGTCGTACAATTCGACAAACTCGGCTGTGTCAGTTGACAATTGGTCCGAATCGAGTTCGTTAATGATGATGTTTTCCGCCACGGGTGCCGGTGGTGTTGCTACTGTGAATGAGAAGGTGGCATTTGACTGCATCTGATCGGGGGGGTCGTCAGAATCTTGATCAGAAACCTGGTTCGAGAAAACAGTAACGGTGCACGACTCGCTGCCAGCAAAATCGGTGTTCGGATCGATTGTGAAAGTGAGCGGTCCGCCACTCACGCTTGTATCGGTTACCTGACGCACGCCGCTAGTTGCGCACGATATCTCGAACCAACTGCTTCCTACGTTAACGTTCTCGCTGAAAGTGATGCTGATGTTCGCGTCGGCCGCGACATTGGTGGCGCCGTTTGCGGGGCTGGTGCTGCTAACCATGGGTGCGGTGTCGCCAGGGTTGCCATTGGCGGTAAGAGAAAAGTCGTCAACCGCCAGACCGTCGTCCGACCCCGAGGGGTCGAAGTCCGTCCAACGAATGAAGAATGTCGCGCCGTTGCCTATGCTTAGGCCGGTGATGCTGGAGCTGATTGTAGTTCGGTTGCCGACAGCATTGCCGTCCTTCGCGCCCACGGTTGTCGTATTTGGCGTGGTGAAGTCGAGCGAATCAACGGAGCTGTAAGTTCCGGTCGTCAGGTCTGTAGCATTCGTGCTGATCTCGAAATCAATTCGATCGGTTCTCGCTGCTGCGCCAAGACGCCATTCCTCGCCGGTGTAACTGACGTCCACCGAGGTAATGGTCCCGCCTGTATTATTTGTGAAACGCGCGCCGAAAAAAGGAATCAACGTGCCGCTGCGCAGGGCGCCGAGCGCACGTTCGTTGCTTGCTACCGCTCCGTAGCTATAAATGTCGCCGGTGGCACTGGATCCGGTGTCGGCGCCGTATTGCTCGTTATCTCGCGCGCCGCCTCCTTGCTCAGTGATGTACCAGCCCGTGGGCAACGTCGCATTAGTCGTTCCCGTGTTGGCGAGTGAATCGAAGTTTTCAGTAACTGCACTTCCGAATGTCGTTAGCGATATGCTACCGGCGCCCGTGTCGGCGTAAACCGTAGGCATCAGGAGCGGCGTGATGAAGGGTGTGGCCTGTGCGAAGAAGAAAGTCGCGACCAAAAGAATGGCGAGTTGACGCCGCCAAAACCCGAAAGCTCCTGAGCTGGCTAAAATAAAGAAACGGTTTCGCGAAGCGAAACGGGGGCAATTAGGCATACAAATATCCTTTCAAACTCAGTTTTCATAAAATCCGCACGTTGTTTGGAGGAATACCGAGCTGGGAAAGGAACTGTCGGTAGGAAATGTGTGAAGTTTTTATCAGCTTTGCAAATAGAGGTCAAGGCAACAGCGCTTAATTCTGACTTAATTCTTCGTGCCGAGAGTTCAGGCTGACAAAGCGACTTGCGGACAGGCATAATCCTGCTCGGAGGGTTTCCCTCAACTTATGCACATCAAAGAGATCGAACTGCGCGAGATTCGCCTGCCGTTAGTCCACTTCTTCGAAACAAGTTTTGGCCGCACGACCGAGCGGCGGATTTTGCTTGCCCGCGTTATCGACAAGGATGGCGCTGAGGGTTGGGGAGAGTGCACGGCCGGCGAAGGACCTTTCTACAGTGAGGAGTGGACCGACAGCTCTTGGGCAACGCTGAAGGAGTTTCTCGCGCCAATAGTTGTAAATAGAGAGCTCGCAAGCGCGGCTCAGGCTTTTTCTCTGATGAGGTCTGTGCGCGGGCACCGGATGGCAAAGGCTACGATTGAGACGGCCTGCTGGGATTTGGAGGCTAAACGAGCCGGAATGCCTTTATGGAAGCATCTCGGCGGTCTTCAAACTGAGATTCCGTGTGGAGTTTCTATCGGTATTCAGAACACACCAGAGGCGCTCCTGGAGAAGATCGAGCGGGAATTAGAAGCTGGTTATCAGCGGATTAAGATCAAGATTAAGCCGGGATGGGATGTGAATATCATCGAACGGGTGCGACGAAGTTTCCCCGAGATCCGCCTGATGGGTGATGCAAATTCCGCCTACACGCTGGCCGATGCGCCTCTTTTTCAGGAATTGGATCAGTTCAATCTAATGATGCTGGAGCAACCGCTCTCACATGAAGACATTTTCGATCATGCCGAACTGCAGAAGCAGATAAAGACGCCGGTCTGTCTTGACGAGTCCATCCACTCGAGCGAAGACGCCCGGCACGCGATCGAGCTGGGCTCATGCCGCATCATAAATGTGAAACTCGGGCGCGTGGGCGGTCATGCCGAGGCAAAACGGGTCGAGAAGGTCTGCCGGGAAAACAACATTCCCGTGTGGTGTGGCGGCATGCTCGAGTCTGGAGTTGGACGCGCGCACAATATCGCGATGGCGACGCTTGCCGGTTTCACTCTTCCGGGCGATGTTTCAGCCAGCTCTCGCTACTGGGCAGAAGATATAATTGAGCCCCCCGTTACCGTCTCGGCACAGGGAACCATCGTTGCCCCGTTAAAGCCCGGGTTGGGCTTTGACGTAAACATGGCTCGTATTGATTCGCTTACGGTTCGCAAAGAGACGATTGTGAGGAAGAGTTCTGCCTCGGGACAACGATCGTAGTGGCCGGCCAGTTCACACGAAAATGACATCAGAAACGTCAAGCTCACTAGCCCAGCAATTTCAGCAAAGGTTTCACGAAAAACAGGCGGAGATAGTCTCTCTTACGCGAGCTCTCGTTGAAACGGAGTCGCCTTCGGGGGATGAGTCTGGCAGCAGAGCCGTGGTTGATCTGTTGGCCGGGGCTGCGGCCGAAGCAAGGTGCGTCACCGCTATTCAGCGAGTTGATGCACCTGGGTTTGGGCAGCATTTGGTGATTCGCGCTTTCGGCGGCGAGACGGATTCAACAACTATCATGATCATCGGCCACACCGACACCGTGCACCCCCGTGGGTCGATTGCCGAGCGCCCCTGGCGGGTTGATGGAAACAGGATTTACGGTCCAGGCGTTTTTGACATGAAGGCGAACTGCGCCCTGGCCATCGCGGTACTTCATGTGTGCGACGACCTGGGAATCGTTCCCCGCTGTGGCGTAACGTTGGCGTTAACTTGTGATGAAGAAGTCGGGAGCTTCTCCGGCTGGCCGGTGCTGGAAAATCTCGCCCGGGGCAGCACGGTTCGCTGTGGGTTGGTTCTTGAACCACCGGTGTCGGGCGGGAGCGTCAAAACCGGGCGAAAAGGGACGGGAATGTTCACAATGAAGGTTGAGGGCCTCGCGGCGCATGCAGGCTTAGATCCTGAGAAGGGTGCCAGCGCCATCCTCGAACTAGCGAGACAGATTGAACGTTTGCACGCGCTTAACGATCTGGGAGGTGGAATAACAGTCAACGTTGGTGTTATTCATGGCGGCACTCGATCGAACGTTGTTGCTGCTGAAGCTGGCGCGGAGATCGACGTGCGTTTTTCAAACGCGGAAGAATTGAACCTCATAGAACAGGCTGTGCTCAGGACCAAACCCTTTGACGAACGCGTGAGCCTGACCGTTACGGGCGGCATAAATCGGCCGCCTTTAGAAAGGACTTCGCAGGTCGTTGAGCTTTACGAGTTAGCGAAGAACATAGCATCCTCCATAGGATTCGAACTTCGGGAAGCGCAGGTTGGAGGAGCGTCTGATGGTAATTTCCTTGCTGCGATGGGAATCCCGGTTCTTGATGGACTCGGAATCGATGGTGATGGAGCGCATGCGGCTCACGAACACATCATTATCGATGACATACCGCGTCGAGGCGCCCTGCTGGCGGGACTGATCGCTTCGCTCTAGCTCCGAGTTCCGAGTTCTGAGTTGCCGACTCCCTGCATTCGGGTACTTTAATAGTTTGAGAAGCGGATCCCTAGGAACGATCCACGAAATTACACGAACGAGCACGAAAGTTGTCGTTCGTACCATTTAGTGAGATTTCGTGGATCGTTCTTATGTGGCTCCATCTGTTGGAGGCCAGAATTAAAACTATAACACCACCCGCATTTTCAGAACTTCGAACTCGGAACTCAGAAGTCAAAACCACTAGATGAAAATCGCCACCTGGAATGTTAACTCCGTACTCGCGCGCTTGCCTCACCTGACAAGGTGGCTTGATGCGGTCCAGCCCGACGTGCTTTGTCTGCAAGAGACCAAGTGCACAGATGACAAGTTTCCCATAGATGTGCTGAGAGAAAGAGGCTATGGTTGCGTAACTTTTGGGCAGCAATCCTACAATGGCGTGGCCATTTTGTCCCGCGGTGAATGCGAAACGTCACAACGTGGTTATCCCGGAGTGGAAGAGGCGACTCATGCGCGCCTGCTGGCGGCGAAATTTTCGGGAGTTGATATCGTGAACGTTTACATCCCCAATGGGCAGACGGTTGGTTCAGAAAAGTATGAATTCAAACTCAATTGGATGAAACGACTGCGTTCATTTTTTGATGACCACTACCAAAGCACAAGTCCGGTCATGCTTTGTGGGGACTTTAATGTCGCTCCGGAAGACCGCGACGTTCATAACCCGCAGTTGTGGCAGGAGCGCATTATGTGCAGCCAGGCTGAGCGGGAAGCGTTAGCCGAAATAAAAGCCTGGGGGTTTAGTGATTGTTTCCGGCGGCATCATGAGGAAGGAGGGAAGTTCACCTGGTGGGATTATCGGGCCGGAGCATTTCGACGCAATCATGGTCTGAGAATTGACCACATTTGGACCAGCGGGTTCCTAACCGCCCGCAACTTGAATACCTGGATTGATATTGAACCGCGCACTTGGGAAAGGCCTTCAGACCACGCGCCGGTGGTAGCTGAGTTTGATTAATTCGAGGTGAGTTCCGCGGTTTTCTCAGTAATATCCTTCTGCGCCCACTCATTATCACGACTGGCTTCACCGGCCTTGTTGCGCTTGGCCGCCTTCATTTTCTGCACCAGATCCATGTGAGTCGAAAAGTATGTGAGGCTCTTTCCCACAATCTCCTCGACTGAAGCGAATCCTTTATCGGTCATGAACTTTTCCAGACCCTCCTTAAGCTCGTCGATCATCTTCACTCCGTGAAGCATGACGCCGGTGCAAAGCTGAACGGTCGAAGAGCCAAGCAGCATAAACTCAAGCGCATCGTGCG
Source organism: Pyrinomonadaceae bacterium (assembly GCA_046261995.1). GTDB lineage: Bacteria > Acidobacteriota > Blastocatellia > Pyrinomonadales > Pyrinomonadaceae > PSRF01. The sequence continues at coordinate 126,646 of JBHENP010000002.1, read as the reverse complement.
ACGACTCGATGCCGCCGATGCCGCTGATGGAAACCTCTTTGGGCAGGCTTAGTGCCAACTGGCTCACCATGCGCAGTGCTATGGGACGCACGGCTTGCGAAGAATAACCGCCGGGAACTGTGTGACCTTCGACAGTGGGCATAGGCCTAAGTGTATTGAGATCGACGCCAATGACTGACAGGATAGTATTGATCGCCGAAACCCCCACGGCGCCACCTCGCACCGCCGCGTGAGAAGGCTCCTTGATATTCGTAATGTTCGGCGTCATCTTGGCCCACACGGGAATCTTCGAAACCTCAGTGACCCAGCCGGTAACCTCCTCGGTGAGATCCGGGTGCTCGCCCATCTCCGAGCCCATTTTGCGCTCCGTCATTCCGTGAGGGCAGGAGAAGTTCAACTCAAAAGCGTCGACGCCCGTGTCCTGAACACGTTTCGTCAGCTCCTGCCAGCGACTCTTCTCATATTCTTCCATGATCGAAGCGACGAGGATGTGATGAGGGAATTCTTTCTTCAGCTGACGAAACTCGTCCAGCCAAACATCGATCGGGCGGTCAGAGATCAATTCAATGTTCTCAAACCCGATAACTTCCCCGGAAACTTTCGAACGCAGCTTTCCATAACGCGGCACAACATTTACGACTTTGGCAGATTCGAGACTGACGGTCTTGGCCACAGCCCCGCCCCAACCGGCGTCGTACGACTTCGCGATTACCCGCGCGTTAGTTCCCGGCGGCCCTGAGCCCAGCAGAAAAGGGTTGGGAAACTTCATTCCGTTTACAGTGATTGATAAGTCCATGGGGTTCCCTCGTTCCAATTGCGGTTGCCGATTGCCAATTGTGAATTCAAGTTTTAAGTGGGACAGTAGCAGCGCAGCGAGCAAGTACAGAACCGGGAGCGATAGCGACCGCACTCAAGTAACACGACCCTTCAAAAAAAGACCCGCTAAGAATCTACGTACCAACCGTCAACGGTCTGGACATTTTGTTTCATTAGCCTATTGTTCTTCGCGCAGGTTGAGTGCGGTCGCTACCGCTCCCGGTTCTGTATTGAGTGGCGCAACGCCCCGCCACTCCGGCTAGCTGCTAAGTCGAATAGTCTCAAAAGGCACCTGATTCAGTTGCATTTATCTTAACTCAGGGATTTCGTCCAAGTTGAGCCTTTGGCTTAGCAATCGCACCACACACCCAATCGGCAATTGGCGATTGGAAATGTTCCTCAGTCGGCGACCAACGCTCCGTATGAATCCGGCCGGCGATCGCGGAAAAACTGCCAGGTGTTGCGCACCTCGCGAATCATGTCCAGATCCAAGTCTGCCACAACCAGGGCATCCTGGTCGCGGGGCGCTTCGGCAACAAACTGTCCGCGCGGATCGCAGAAATAACTTTGACCGTAAAACTCACCTATATCCCAGGGCTGTTCGTGACCCACGCGATTTATGGCGCCGATGAAATAGCCGTTGGCCACCGCGTGAGCTGGCTGTTCGAGGCGCCAGAGGTATTCTGAGAGCCCAGCAACCGTTGCTGAGGGGTTGAAGACTATCTCCGCCCCATTCAAACCGAGAGCCCGGGCACCTTCCGGGAAGTGGCGGTCGTAGCAGATATAAACCCCGATGCGCGCGAACGCAGTATCAAACGCCGGATACCCAAGATTACCCGGCCGGAAATAGAATTTCTCCCAAAAGCCGGGGTTAACGTGTGGAATGTGGTTCTTGCGATACTTGCCGAGATACCTCCCGTCGGCATCGATTACCGCGGCTGTGTTGTAATAGATTCCGGTAATCTCCTCTTCATAAATCGGCACGATGATCACCATGCCATGAACCCGCGCCACTTCCTGCATCAGCCGCACCGTTGGCCCATCCGGAATCTTCTCCACCGCTTCGTACCAACGGACCTGCTGCTCGGCACAAAAGTAAGGTGTAGTGAACACCTCCTGCATGCAAAGAATCTGCACGCCTTGCTCGGCAGCTCGCTCGAGGAAGCCCAGGTGCTTCTCAATGTTGAGCCGTTTGATGTCGTTTACCGGCAAATCCGTCGGTGCGGCGTTTGAGCATTGAATCAGTCCGCATTTAACTGTGCGTGGCATATTCCACTCCTCGAAAAGCCCAGGATCCAAGTCCCAGGTCTAACGAACTAAGGTTATCGATCAGGCTTTGGACTTTTGGACTTTGGACTTCATGAAAACGTAGTAGACAACAAATCCGAGTGCAAAGGTTACGAACCAGGCATAAGTATACAAGGTGTCGAACAAATTGGGTTGGGTGATTTGTCCTGGCGTAGAGGCGGCTCGTAGGAAGCCGGGCACAACGGGAGCTACCGCGAGTGTGAGCGCGGCGATTGCCCGCCAATTCACGCCGTTCGCATAGGAATAGATTCCATTAGTTTTAAATAGATCAGGCAGGCTCAACTGTTGCTTTCTGAGTACCCAATAGTCGCATATCAGTATTCCCGCAATCGCGCCCATCAGGCCTGAGTATCCGATCAGCCAGGTGAAGATGTACGCGCCCATCGAAGCCATTACCTTCCATGGCATCATTAAGACGCCAATCACGGCTGTGATTAAGCCACCTGTTACGTAGGAAATCCTTTTGGGGTTAAGATTGGAAAAATCGTTGGAAGGCGAAACGACATTGGCTGCCATGTTTGTCGTGAGCTGGGCGGAGAAGATAACTAGCGTGGCAAAGAGAATAATAGTGACATTGTCGAAGCGAGCCAAGAGATCAACCGGATTTGGTATCGCCTCGCCGTAGATTAGTAGCGTAGCACTGGTTACGGCGACACCGATGAAAGCGAAGGCAGTCATCGTTAATGGAAGGCCAAGCGCCTGTCCCAACATTTGTGATTTCTGCGAACGAGCGTAGCGAGTGAAATCCGGAATATTCAAGCTCAGAGTTGCCCAGTAGCCTACTGACGCAGTTAGCGATGCCGGGAAAATCCTCCAGAAGCTGTTCTGTTGTTTCTGTAGCGCGGCGGATTCTGTCAAAACGCGGCCGAGCCCTCCTGCGCGCCACGACGCCCAAATCAAAAGAATCAACCCTCCACCAAGCAGGAGGGGGGCCGACCAGGTTTCGAGTTTCTTGATGCCTTCTACGCCCTTGAGAATGATCAAAACCTGAATTCCCCAAAATAGAAAGAAGGCGATCCATGTATGAATAGCCACTCCCAGCACGGTCGCTCCTGCGAGCAAGTTGGCCCAGGTTGGGGAGATCACGCTAAACAAAGCATCGATTGCCGTACCGCCAATCCAAGTCTGAATCCCAAACCAACCGCAGGCGACAATAGCGCGTAGGATTGCCGGCACATTCGCCCCTCTGGTTCCGAATGCAGCGCGACAAAGAACGGGAAAGGAAACGCCATACTTCGTGCCGGCATGAGCATTAAGAATCATGGGGATCAGTACGATCGTATTACCCAGCAGAATCGTGATCATCGCCTGCCACCAGTTCATTCCGGCTTCGATGAAGCCGCCGGCCAGCGTGTAGGTGGTGATCACCACGCTCATGCCGATCCATAGGGCGGCGATGTTCCACGTCGACCAGGTGCGCTGTTTGATTGTCGTAGGAGCTAGGTCCTTGTTCCAAAGAGGACTCGAAGAGACATCTTGACGCAACTCTTCAAAGTCTCGCTGCGTGATGGCGATGTCGGGAGAGCTGGACTCAGTAGACATGCGGGTTATTTCCGAATTGCGCGTGATGGCCGAGTTTGTCGCACGACGGTTAGTCAACATGCGGAAATCGTTTATTCCGCCACTTTCCCCTTCTCGCCCGTCGTCTTACCCCGAACTTTACATTGCCGCACAGGTGCCACGCTTCAGGAATTGTCCGTCGCCGGGTTTGCCCTGGTACTCACCGTTTTCAATAACCACCCGGCCACGCGAGAGGACCGTCTCCACGACGCCTTTGATTTTCTTGCCCTCGTAAGTGTTGTAGTCAACATTCATGTGACTGGTCTTCACACTGAGCGTCTGGTCCTTTTCGGGATCGAAGATCACGATGTCGGCGTCGGAACCGACGGCTATCGTCCCTTTCTTGGGAAACAGGCCAAACATCTTCGCCGCGGCGGTTGATGTGAGTTCAACAAAGCGATTGAGACTGATGCGGTTTTCGACCACGCCGCCGTTGTAGATTAAAGGCACACGGTTCTCGACGCCGGGAGCGCCATTGGGAATCTTGGAAAAGTCGTCGCGACCCAGCTCCTTCTGCTCCTTCATGCAGAAGGGACAGTGATCCGTGGAGATCACTTGCAGGTCGTCCATCTTTAGTCCTTTCCACAGTTCGGCCTGGTTCGACTTATCGCGCAAGGGTGGGGTCATGACGTACTTCGCGCCTTCGAATCCAGGTTCGTCATAGTTGTCGAGCGAGAGAAAAAGATACTGAGGGCAAGTTTCTGCGAAGGCCAGGATCCCGCGGTCACGAGCCTGTCTTACCTGATTGAGCGCATCCGCGCAGGAGAGGTGCACTATGTAAACGGGGGACTCGGCCATCTCAGCAATCGCAATGGCCCGATGCACACCTTCGGCCTCCGCGATTGTGGGACGGGTCAAGGCGTGATACTTCGGCGCGGTACGGCCTTGCTGAAGAGCACGTTTGATTATTTCATTGATGACGATGCCGTTCTCCGCGTGCATGCAGATTAGTCCACCCCGCTCGCCAGCTGCAGACATGGCCCGAAAGATGGTAGCGTCGTCAACTAGAAAAACTCCCGGGTAGGCCATGAACATCTTGAAGCTCGTCACACCTTCGTCCATCACCGTGTGCAATTCTTCAATCTGATTGTCTTCGAGTTCGGTGGTGATCAGGTGGAAGCCATAATCGATGGCGGTCTTGCCTTCCGCTTTCGCATGCCAGTTGTCGATGCCCTCGATCAGAGATTGACCTTTGTACTGCACAGCGAAATCAATAATCGTGGTTGTGCCGCCATGAGCTGCTGCAATGGTCCCGGTGCGAAAGTCGTCTGAAGCCTGGGTGCCACCGAAGGGCAGCTCCATGTGGGTATGCGGATCGATGCCGCCGGGGATAACCAACTTGCCGGCGGCATCAATTATTCTGTCGGCTTCCATTTCGAGCTTCGCGCCGATCACGGAAACCACCTCTCCGTCGATCAAAATGTCAGCGCGGTAGTCGTCCGTGGCGGTGACGACACGGCCCTGTCGAATTATAGTTTTCATGGTACATGGGACCCGATATTGCGTAGTGTCAGGTTGTCAGCATCATGTGCCTCACGCCGAGGCAACGGCAAGAACGATCCACGAAATCAAACGAACGGACACGAATATTTGGTGACACTTCGTCTGATTTCGTGGATCGTCAGTACGACTCGAATATGACAGTATCCGATATCAGCGCTCTGTGAAGAGCAGTATTTGGATATAACTCAACCACTATAAACCAATCAACCCCCATTAGGAGGCATGTTTTTAGCAACGACCATGCACGGCAACGCGGAGCTCTATCGCAGGCGGGAGAGCCGCAGGGAACGAACTGGTTATTTAACCAGCGATCACTGCGGCTCTAACACGTGAATCTTGTGGCGCTTAGGCTAAGGCGTGAGTTCGGAGGTGAGAATTGCGCCTCCTAAACTCGGCAAGACGGCACTTATCTTGAGCACTTTCCGGCTGTCTTTAGCAATCCAGACCGTCTGCTTGTCGGCTTCATTATCTGCGGAGGTGATCTCAACCTTGTACGCATCAAAGGTGCCAGCAGGCACGGTGACGCTTTCGGTTCCGGTGACTTTCAACTGTTTGACCCGCGGTTTCTGCTTCTGCAAGTCGAAGTTGCGGAACCCTGTGCTGTAGCCCGCCGCCAGTGGCAATGTGGCAATGACGTCGAAGCTGCCGGCGCCATCGGCAAATAAAATCCCACCCAGATCGGCGTCGATCGGTTTTGACTGACCGTTCATGGTCACCGTACCACTCGCCTTACTACCTTTTACGTCCAGTTCGATCACCATTTGCCCCTGCTTTACCGACCGGTGCTTCAGCAGCAGACTCCCTTTCTCAATTGTAGAAGTATCGGAGACTTCGCCCTGCGGAAGCACCGCCGTTTCAGTGACAATCCAAGCACCATTCTCCTCCTTTGTTTCAGTTTTCATTGAAAGCGGTATTGTTTGGCCGCCGGCGGCAATGGAGGCCTTGTAATTCGCCGAACCTGCCTTTAAATCCATAGCTGGTTTCGGCACGTCTGTCGCTGCCATTTCTATTTTCTTTGGCAGCGTGACGGTTTTTACGTCTACTGTGATCTCCTTCAGTCGCGATCCAACTTCGGCGGTCATAGTCTCCTGGTAGCGACCGCCAAGGTGCTTCGCTAAGAATTTCTCAGCTGTGGCAAACATCGCCATGTTATTGACGGGCCGCGCAAAGCCGTGTCCCTCGTCTGGCGCGACTATGTACTCGACCGGAAAACCGCGATCACGCAGAGCAATCACGATTTGATCAGACTCCCGCTTGGTTACCCGCGGATCGTTAGCGCCCTGGACCACGAGCAGCGGAGTTCTAATCTTGTCCGCGGAGGTGAGTGGCGATTGACGCACCAGTTGAGCCTTGCCCTCGGGAGTATTGGGATCGCCCATACGCTCATGGAAGAGCTTGCGTATTTGCTCCCAGTATGGAGGAATCGACTCTAGCAAAGTAATCAAATTCGAGGGACCAACAATCGAGACCCCCGCTGCATAAACGTCAGGAGTGAAAGCAAGTCCAGCGAGAGTTGCATAGCCTCCATAGGAACCGCCCATGATGCCGACTCGTTTGGGATCTGCGATACCCTGAGCTATCAGGTATTTCGCTCCCCAGGTGACGTCGTCCTGCATCTTCTGGCCCCACTCCTTGTTGCCAGCATCGAGAAACTTTTTGCCGAAACCAGTGGAAGCGCGAAAGTTTGGCGAGAGCACAGCGTAGCCGCGGTTCGCAAGAAATTGCGCTAAGCCATTATAACCCCACGAATCGCGCCCCCAGGGACCGCCATGCGGCACCACTATAGCCGGAAGATTTTTAGGCTCAACTCCCTTCGGTAAGGTCAAGTAAGCTGGGATTTCCAAGCCATCGGACGATTTGTAACGAACAGGCTTCATAGAGGCGAGGCTGGTGCGCGGAAGCTTTTCACGCACGCGGTATTGCAAGGTTAGCTTCTTGGTTTGACGGTCGAAGAGATAGCGCTCCCCAGGCTCGGCGTCGCTGAAAGCAGTAATTAGCCAGAGGCGTTCGTCCCTGGTTGAATCGGAGAATGAAAGCTCCTTACCTGGGAGTTTCTTCCGCAGCAGTTTGTAGTCAGCTTCGAAGGATTTATCTTTCCAGTAGATTCTTAGACGGTCGTCGTTGTAAGTGGTTGCGATAAGTTCGTCGCTTACTTCAGAGAAAGAAGCGCCACTGAAGTCGACCCGGTTTAGCGGATCGGACTCAACAATTTCTTCTTTACCTGTGGCTGGATTGAAAAGCACAAGCTGCGTGAGATCGGTTCCGGCTCCTTTATTCGTTTGGAAGTAAACCCGCTGGCCATCCTTGTGGTATCGAATTGGCCCGCAAGTTTCAAACACGTTGCACGAGTAAACTTTGGTAAAGCCTTTGTCATCCACGCGCAGAACTTCCGTATCCCCGTTCTCAGCGGCTCTGGTTGCGACTTTTAGTTGATCCTTTAAATCGAATATCCAACTGGTGATCCGTTCCGTATTCTGCCGAACCAGGGTTTTCTCCCCAGTTGAGATCTTGACCTTATATAAATCATGCCAGGCTTTGTCCCGATCATTTAGACCAATGTACATGGCGTCAGGTTCACTGCGTGGCACGGCGTAGATTGCTGCGCGTATACCCTTGGCGTCAGTTAGATTTCGGGCGGCCGGAACCTCCTCACCGGTGGCAGGGCTGTCGGTGGGGTTTACAGCATAGACGTTGTAGTTTTCATCGCCTGCCTTGTCCTGCGCAAACAAAATGTATTTGCCGTCTCTACTCCAAAAATACTGGGTTACGGGCCGGCTCTTGTCGGCGGTAATTGGCTTCGCAGCTTCGAATGGTTCCTCGGTACGCTTCACCCAGACGTTGCGCGTACCCTTAAGGGGTTTGATAAAGGCGATGAACTTCCCGTCTGGCGAGATTTGCGCGCCGGAAATCTCGGGATCGCCGAAAAACAGTTCGCGATCGATGAGTGCGGGTTGGGTATTGGATTGGGCAAAGGTGACAAGGGGTGCGGTCAGCATCGAGAGCACGGCGCCCGCCAGAAGGATTAGAAATGTAAATTTGAAAATTAAGCTCGATCGACAAAGTATTCGCATAGAGGCCTTTCTTGTGTTGACTGGTTGTTTCGCGGAATCGGAAAAACAGATTAGTAGTTACGTTCTACGGTCGTCCCGAGTTTCAATAGAGATTTCCTTCGCGTTTGCGTCCCGTGTAATCGACGTAGACAACTTTTAGTTCGGTATAGAAATCCAGTGCGGTCGAGCCTGTTCACGGTCGCCCATGCCTGTGCCCTTAGTCCCGCCGAAGGGTATGTGAGCCTCGCCGCCGGTTGTTGGCGAATTGATGTGCGTCATTCCAGTTTCTATCTCGTCAACGAAGCGAAAGATGCGCGCCGCATCGTTCGAGAATATGGAAGAAGAAAGACCATACTCACAATCGTTCGCCACCCGCATGGCCTCATCAAAATCTTCACCCTGAGCACCGACAGAACCGGTCCAAAGATCTCTTCGCGCGCTATACGCATGTCGGGCGTGACGTAATCAAAAACTGTCGGCTCAACAAAGAACCCCTTATCGAGTCCGTTGCCGCTTGCGCGGACGCCGCCACATACCAGAGTCGCGCCATCTTCGCGCCCGATATCGATATAGCTCAACACTGTTTTGAACTGGCTCTCATCAACGCTTGGGCCCATCTCAGTTGTTGCGTCGCTGCCGTTGCCGATTCGCATATTCTCAGCACGGGTCGCCAGACGCTGAACAACCTCATCCGCAATCTCATTGACGACCACGGCCCGGCTCGTCGCCGTACATCTTTGTCCACTCGACCCGAACGCGCCCTGGGCTGTTGACTCCACCGCCAGTTCGAGATCGGCGTCTTCCAGGATCACTACCGGGTTCTTTCCGCCCATCTCACTCTGCACCTTGGCGCCGCGCCGCGACGCCTGTTCGTAAAGGCGGATGCCGACTCCATTCGACCCGGTGAACGAGATGGCCTTTACCACCGGATGATTGATGATCTCGTCGCCTGCGTGCGAGCCTGAGCCCAGCACCAGATTCAGTACGCCCTCTGGAATGCCCGCTTCTTCAAATATCTCCACGATGCGCACCGCGGTGGCTGGGGTTAGCGATGCAGGCTTGAAGACAACTATGTTGCCGGCGACCAACGCTGGGGCAATCTTCCAAACCGGAATCGCAACCGGAAAGTTCCAGGGAGTGACGCACGCTACCACACCGAGTGGTTGCTTCAGTGTGTAGGCAAAGTTTGACGGCAGTTCTGATGGAATTGTTTCCCCGGTCATGCGGCGGGCCTCGCCGGCACAGAAATCCGCTACGTTGATTGAGCGTTGCAGTTCGCCTCGCGATTCGGCGATGGTTTTGCCTTCCTCGCGAGTCAGGAGTTGCGCGAGCTCTTCCTTGTTGTCCTCCAATAAACGCGAGGCGCGAGCTACGATCCTTCCGCGCGCCGGCGCTGGGGTAGCACGCCAGGCAGGAAATGCCCCGGCAGCAGCCTCTACAGCCCACCTCGCTTCTTCGCGCGTAGCCTGTCTGATCGTGCCCAGCACGTCATCGGTATCGGCGGGATTCAAATTGGCCGACGTCCGCTGGGAGTTGGATTCCACCCACTTGCCACCAATGTAGTTGCGATACGTATCCATTTCCCGAAAACCTCTTTACTGATGTACAAACCGGAAAGATAAGAATGATTTCAAGCCTGGACTGGTAGGAGCGCTTTTTAGCGGTCGCCGCCTGCACGCACCGATAATTCACAAAGGAGGTTTAATATACCATAGGTGCAGCGCGACTCAGCCTTGGTCTACGATGATGAAACTTCTCTCGTTGCTTGCTATTGGTCGATTGCCGCCCGGTACGGACACCAGACTCAGCAGTATTTGATTGGACGAGACAGGAGCTAACAATGCGACGCATATTCGTGGCAATACTGTTCATTCCTTTACTAGCCGCAGGACAACAACCTCAGAAAGGCGATGTGTGGCTGCCTTTTAGGTACTTCGTTGGGACTTGGAAGGGAGAGGGGAAGGGTGAGCCCGGCATTTCTCAGCTCGAAAGAGAATACAAGCTCGTCCTAGGCGCCAAGTTCCTCAACGTAAGTCACAAATCAGTCTATCAACCTCAGGAAAAGAATCCGAAAGGGGAGACGCATGAAGACTGGGGGTTTTTTAGTTACGATCGCGCTCGAAAGCTTTACATCCTCAGGCAATTTCACGTCGAAGGCTTTGTGACGCAGTACCGCTCCGAGGCGATTGCCGCGGATGGCAAGACGCTGGTGTTTACCTCGGAAACTCTTGAGAATCTTCCGGCGGGTTTCAGGGCGAGGGAAACTTACAGAATTCTAAACAACGACGAGTTCCTTGAAATCTTCGAGCTTGCCGCGCCAGGCAAAGAATTTGCCGTCTATTCGGAAAACCATTTCAAACGGCAAAAATAGTATGCACGATTCCGGTTGATTGGCAGCCGTAATTTTTGACTAGTCGCTTGAAACGAGAGGGTCAATCCTTCGCGTTACGCGGTTGCTGAGGATACCATCGCAAAGGTTGGATTCGGCGCAGTGATAATCTTGTTAGTGTCGCTTAGTGTGATTTCGTGGATCGTTTGACGCTTGGTTTGGCGCGGAGCGAGCCGGCTGTTTGATCCAACCACGCTGACTGCTGCCCTACCGCCCATAGAATCATGTTACAAAGCGTCCGTCGCATTAGCAGACCGCACCGCATGAGCAATCAACCGCTGAAACAAATCAACAACCTACGAGAATTGTTGGAGCAACGCGCAGGGGAGGCCCCCGATAAGCACTTCCTATTCTCGGAAGCTGACGGCCGGCGATTCGGCTATGCGGAATTTGATGCCGCGGTGAACCGAACCGCGGCACTTCTTATCTCGCAAGGCGTCAAGAAGGGTGACGTTGTCAGCCTCTTAATGCCGAATAGCGCTGAATATATCATTGCGTATTTTGCGTGTTGGAAACTGGGCGCGCTGGCCGGCCCGGTGAACTCGCTCCTGAAACCAGATGAGGTGGTTTACATCATTTCTAACTCCGAAGCGAAAGTCCTATTAGTTCATTCGGATTTCTTGCCCACCATCGAGGGCATTCGCAGTGCCTTACCCGCATTGCGGTCGGTGATAACATTCGACGACGAGCTAAAGGCCACCCGCGACGTTGGACCAGGGCAGGACCTTCCAGAGGCAAACGTCAACAAGGACGACGAGGCGATCATAATTTACACGTCCGGCACAACCGGGAAACCAAAGGGTTGTTTGCTTACCCATGGAAACGTGATTGCAAATGCCAGGCAGATCTTGGAGTGGCTTGATTTCACTAAACAAGATCGTCTGCTGACGATCATGCCCCTGTTTCACATGAATGCTGTTTCCGTAACCACGATGTCGTCGCTGTACTCCGGCGGTTCGACGGTAATCAGTGCTAAGTTTTCCGCCTCGCGGTTCTGGGAGATCATCTCGAATTACCAAATAACTTCCTTCGGTTCCGTGGCGACGATGCTCTCGATGCTGCTGGCGACTTATCCAGACGGCATTCCCGTTGGTTTAAAAACTGATCAGCTTCGTTTTGCGATGTGCGGCTCGGCCCCCGTCCCGGCCGAAGTCCTGAAGCGTTTTGAAGAAACGTTTGATTGCCTCGTCATCGAAGGCTATGGACTATCGGAATCGACCTGTCGCTCAACGTTCAATCCACCCGACCGGCGAAGGCGCCCGGGCTCATGTGGCATGCCCATTGGCAACGAAATGCGCGTTGTCGATGATGATGACCAGGAGGTTGCGGATGGCGAATTGGGAGAAATCGTCTTGCGCGGTGACAATATTTTGAAAGGCTATTACAAAAATGAGGGGGCCACTGCGACAGCGTTTCGGAATGGATGGTTCCACACCGGCGACATTGGCTACCGCGATGAGGCCGGGTTCTTTTATATCGTCGATCGGAAGAGCGATATGATTATCCGTGGTGGGGAAAACATCTACCCGCGCGAGATTGACGAAGTTTTGTATCAACATCCCGCCATTGCTGCTGCGGCTGCAATTGGGGTTCAGGACACCCTCTTTGGAGAAGAGGTTGCGGCTTTCATTGTGCTAAAGGAAGGAACGGAAGCGACTGAAGAAGAAATCATCGCTTTCTGTCGCGGGCGCCTGGCAGATTATAAATGTCCGAAGACAGTTTACTTCGTTGAGGAGATTCCGAAAGGTCCCACAGGAAAACCGCTAAAGCGCGAGTTGGCTAACAAGTTTGCCAGGTCTAAGTGACCACTTGTGTTATTCCTGGTCCATTGAGCTTCAATTCGATTGACAGGACCAGGTGGGTAACATAGACTCCGCGAGAGCTTAACAGATTGCTTCTGCACACAGCGGGTTTGGAGCCTCCACCCCAAACGGCAGCGTGCGGTGTTTCGAACGAATTGAGCCTCCCGGATTCGCTTTCTTCGCCTTCCGATCCACGCCACAACAATCTTCTGATATTAGGCCCACCTACTGACGTTGAACTTCGTCTCGCCGGGCGTCCGTGACAGGTGTGACCTCCTCTTGGTTATTCTGATTTAACCCAGCGGTACAACCCCATAGGAGTAACAGAATGAAAAGTAGAAGTGTTTTGGTTTTTTTGGCAGCAGTTGTGTTTACGATTTTTGCAATCCCGGTTGGCAGCGACGCACTACTTCCAGAGCTTCGAGACCGACACCTTTGACTGGAGCGGCGTAACCCGCGTTGCATCGGGGGCCAACGGTTGTCGTCGGCGGCCGGAGACTTTCATGCCGAGGCAGCAAATGGCGCTTTTACCCGCTTTGGAGGCTATGAGTCGACGTTCCCGGCCGGTGGGTATACGACGAGCGTTGACGTGTACCTCAACGTCGGCGCAGGCAATGCGAACGACACGCGCTTCGATTGGTCATCCGCGATCAACAATCCGGCCGGCACCCACCGCCGCGACTTTGTGTTCAACGCCGGGTTCTACAACGACAGTGACAACACAGGGACCGGTCCTCGCTTCGTAATCAGTGGAAGCAACAATGCTACACGCGGCAGTGCCTTTCCCAAAAACCCAGCGCGCGATCCGTTCTCGATAACCGCCACCGGGTGGTATACCTTTGAGCACCGTTTCTACAATGCTGGTTTGGGCGTCTTGGCCGTCGAACTGCGGATCACCGACATCGACGGCGCGCCGCTGCACACCTGGATTCTGAGCGACCCGACCGACATCATCGGCACGACGGTGGGCGGCCACCGCTACGGCTGGTTCGTGATCCAGGAGTTCCCAATCCTGGCGATTGACAATGTGAGCCTGTTGAGTGTGAACCTAGCCGGCAACGCGAGCGCTTGCAAGAATGACGGTTGGCAGCAACTCACGCGCGCTGACGGTACGACCTTCACGAACCAGGGTGACTGCATCCAATACGTCAACACAGGCAGGTAAGGTCGAACCCAATACAATGCGATTGGTTACCAGAGCGCGTTCAGACTTGCCACCGCCATCAGGGGGGTAGGCGAGAAGCCGCAGAGGTAATCGAAAAGGCTCGTCACGTTGACGAGCCTTTTTGTATCTTTACAAGAGCTTTTGAATTTAGTGTCCTGGTTCAGGTAGCGCGTTCGCCTGCGGAGGTGATGTTTGAAATCTGTCGACTAACCAACCGCCAAGTAGCCAGGCTCCACAAAATAAAACCATCAGAGGTGAAAACCATTTTCCATAAAGACCATCGGGTGAGAATTTCTCTGTGGCCGTATGCAGCATTTCGCTGTTTGGCAGCAGTCCCGCCTCGGTGAATTCGTGAAAGGAGTATATCGCCACTTGCAGCATGAACAACAAAAGAAAAATGCTGGTCACTCGGAAGAATCTCTTCACATTAATCAGATGACCAAACCGAGCCCAGCCCCAGGCAAATGCACTGGCCGCCAGGAGGCCCAGCAGCGCGCCTCTGAGCATTTGTGGCTCACGTACTTGTAATAACAACAGGGCTGTCTCCATGCCCTCCCTTGTGATCATCAGAAATGTAAAGAGGAAGACTCCAGCCACTGCCGCCAGTCGCGATGTACGCGAAGACATTTCCCCCAACCGGCTCTGCATCTTCTCTTGTAGCTTTGGCCCGGTGCGCCACATGTGAACTACCAGCGTGCCTACCATTAGGACCGCCACAACGCCCAGAACTGCTTCGCGCAAGGCTTCATTTCCGAGAAACTGACCAGCATATCCCCCCAACGTTTGTCCGAAGAGCGTAACGAGGACAGCATCGTCAACGCCGTTCTTGAGCAGGTAACCCAAGGCGGCGCTGACTGAAAGGGCCAGAACAATGGCAACGTAAACGGCCGGCGTAAGCCACTTGTGGCCGGCTTTTCTAAGGTAGGTCAGGATAACGGCCACAAGCAGAAAAGACTCGAACCCTTCGCGAAGAACAATAATGAAGGAACTAAGCATTGGTGTGCATTACCCTGGACTAAAATCGCATTAGATTGCGAAGGCCGGGCTCGACTCCCGGGCTGGAGCCACTATAACCTAATTGAAAATCGATTTCAATTTCATTTAGGGGATTTAGGAACCGAAATGGAAAAAAGCCTATTGGACGATTAAGGGAATGATTGCCAAGTCTGCCCGAACCTGTCCCAGCTGCGTTGACGCTGTCAGTCGAACTGGCAGGCGTCGCTTGTCGTCACTAACCCACACCCGGAAGAGATACTTGTCTGGTTGGGGATCGTCAGTGGTCAGTGAAAGCTGAATGGCCGGTATGCTTTGTGAACCGATTTGAATTGTTTCTCGCTTCAGCGAGGTAATAAACAGAGTCTTGGGCTGGTTATTTACCAGAATTGAGACCGCATTGCGGCGAGGCGGCGTGATGTTGAAGGTTCTGGCCAGATAGAAGAACGAAAGATACTCGTGCGTACCAATCGGGATTTCTATCCGCTGCCCTTTATCGCTGGTTGCGGTGCCGTAGTCCTGGTTAATCGTAAGAGTTTGATTCAGCCGCCGACTGCCTTCAATAAGATTCATCTCAGAGCGAAAGGGAAGCAGCGTTTTCGGATCGACGTAACTGCTAATCTGTTCGTTGGCGAAAAAAAGACGCTGGGCTGCATTCGTGGTTTGCGCCCGAAGCGTAAACACTAAGGCGTCCCGATCAAAGTGACGTGCCCGTGCACGCACATGGAACGTTGCGGAAGCAGCGGGCGGTTTGATATCTCCCAGGAAGATTTGATAATTCAGTTGTTCGCCAACCGTGAATGGGAGGTTGTCCAGATTGCCGTTGCCGGATTCGGCCGAGGGCTGAGGAGGAACCACCGGTGTCGGCCCGGCAACGGGTGGCCTGATTGGCGTGGTTAGAACCGCCACTGGGTCCACAAGCTTCACGAATTCTGATCCGGCTAGCTCCGCGCGAAGTTCACCCGCGCCGAGGCGGGCCGTGATCAGAACCGGCACACGTCTTTCGTCGTCGCTGAAAAAGATCCGGATGCGATAATTATTGGCCCGGGAATTATTGGTTACGCGAACCTGTGAGACCAATGTATTGAATGATCCCACAGTCGTCTTGATCGTCTGGCGACCCGTCACTTTTACCTCGGCTTGATAGTCTTCCGTTTCGCCTTTCACGGACAGGTAGTGAGTAGCCCCTTCAGTCAGTGGCAACGCCCGGATACGGTAAATTGCGGAAAGGAAGTCGTAGGTACCAGCAGATTCTCCATTTCTCAGTTTTGACGAACTAGCCGTCGCTCCAGCCGGGTCGTTAAACGCTCGCGCCGAGTCCGAAGTGCGAACACCCTCGCGTACTACTTGCTCAGCATGAAATGGTAAGCCAGTCGCCGGATCAACGTAGGTGACGTAATCATTATTGATAGCAAACAGTGCGGCGTTGACGACGCCTGTAGTTTCTACATGAGCGCGCAGTTGAATTCCTTCGCGTCCGAAGAAAGTGGCGCGCGCACCTACCTGAAGCTCGACGTGCCCGGCGCTGATAAAGTTTGAGAATGAAACGTTGTAGGTTAGCCGCTCACCTGGGCGGTAAAGGGACGGAGGAAAAGGGGGAGAAACCCAGTCACTTTTGCTCTCAACGGAGCGGCCTATGAGCGCGAGGACTATAAAAATGAGGTTACAAACAACTGCCAGCTTCAAACTTTGCTTCACCCTTGCATCATAATTTCAAAACGAGGCCAGAGCAATGTCACAGCTGCTGACCAGTTGTCTTGATTGTACACGCATCGACAGCCGGTCAGTTCCTCTTCCTCGTGAATGAAGGCGTTAGCCCAGTCCTGATTCCATCTCGTCAAGGATCTGCCCAGCTGACTCTAAGGGGTCTTTGGCGTTCGTTATGGGGCGGCCTACAACGATGTAGTCCGCGCCGGCCCGGACCGCTTGGGCAGGAGTCATTACTCGTCTTTGATCGTCCAGGAGGGTCTCTGCCGGACGTACGCCAGGTGTCACAATCAAGAAACCGGGACTCTCCACGGCGGACCTCACGATGGCGACTTCACGGGCAGATGCTACTACCCCATCCATACCACTGGCTTCGGCCAGCAGTGAAAGACGACGCACCTGTGTCTCCGGTTCGGAGCTAATCCCCACCTCTGAAAGCATCGTTGCATCTGAGCTGGTTAGCACCGTAACGGCGATTACTGATGGGCGTTTAAGGCCCTCCTTTGCGCTAACTTCTGAGACCGCGTCGGCCGTGCGTCGCATCATCTCCAGACCACCCGAGGCGTGCACGTTGAATATTGAAACACCCAATCGAGTCGCTGCGACCGCGGCCAATGACACAGTATTGGGAATGTCATGAAACTTAAGATCCAGGAAAACGCCGTTGCCTGAGGTGGCGATTTCGCTGACAATCTTTGGGCCGACCTCCGTGAATAGCTGAGATCCGACCTTGAACATTCCAACTATTCCTCGCAGGGATTCCACAAGTTCACGCGCCCGGTGCTCGGTGGACACGTCCAGGGCCACGATCAATCTGTCTTTGGCGGTCCTATTCATAATGTAACCGCGAGCTGTTGGGAGCGACAGCCTACTGCCTCATCAAGCGTTTCGAAGCCTTCGCGGGAAAGAATTCGAAGAAGGCCCTCGTTGATCTCTTGCACAATTCTCGGACCCTCGTAAATGAAACCCGTATAAATCTGAAGCAGACTTGCTCCGGCGGAGATCTTTTCCCAGGCATCTTCTGCGGTGAAGATTCCGCCGACACCGATAATTGGAACCAGCCCCTCCGTCAGATTGTAGAGTGTAGCAATCATGTTGGTTGAACGTTCGCGTAGAGGCATGCCACTCAGACCTCCTTCACCGCATGCTGCAATTTCGTCCTCGGGTGTTCTGAGGCCGTCTCGTCGGGTGGTTGTATTAGTGGCGATAAGGCCTACCACGCCTGTTTCCTTGATGACATCAACAATCGATTTCAAGTGCTCCGGCCCAAGATCGGGAGCCAGCTTTACTAGTAGCGGTGTTAGCCGGGCCGTGGGATTTTGCCCACTCAGTTCACGATTTCGCCTTTGCAGGGCCTGCAACAACTCTTCCATTAGTTCGGCTCTTTGCAATTCTCGCAACCCAGGGGTATTCGGGGAACTGACGTTTACAGCTATATAGTCCGCGACCGGATGCACGATCTCAAAACTCCGAAGGTAATCCGCTACGGCATTCTGGATGGGAGCGGTTTTGCTCTTGCCTATGCTAACTCCCAGAACACAATCAAGTCGGTAAGTTCTTACCTTTTGCGCAAACGCAACAGCGCCCTTGTTATTGAATCCGGCTCGATTAATTAGGGCTTTGTCTTGCGGAAGCCGGAACAGACGGGGACGTGGGTTGCCGGGTTGCGGTTCGTAAGTGACAGTGCCTGCCTCGATGAAACCGAATCCCAAAGCCGCGAGAGACTCCAGGGCAATTCCATCCTTATCAAAACCTGCGGCCAGGCCCACAGGATTAGAGAAGTTTAGACCGAAGCGTCGGAGCTCTCCGAATGGCTTTCGCAACTGCCTGGGCTCAATCAACGATTTTATGAGTCCGGGGGAGAAAGAAAGTGAATAAAGCGCCAGTTCGTGAGCGGTTTCCGGAGACAGGCGAAAGAGTAGCGGACGCAACAGGGAGCGATAGAGCATCAGGCTGTTTATTGCGGTTCGTTCTTCAACGTGGGAGACTAGCAGAGCGGTTGACTACTGACAAGCACTGCATCCTCATGACTCGCGGTTCCGTAGCCATTTATTCCAACCTGAAGGATCGTTTACTTGTCTCTCCTCATTCTTCTTGTTAGTATCCGGTGAAATGGATTTTGTGGAGAAAGCGCGGATTATGGATGGCCCGCGGATCAATCGCGCGCTCGCCCGTTTGGCGTCGGAGATTGTCGAAGAAAATCACGGCGCCGGTGATCTTTACCTCGTAGGCATTCGACGCCGCGGAGTTCCACTCGCGGAACGCATGGCGGATAAGATTGCGGACCTCGAAGGTGCCCGTCCACCCGTCGGCGTTCTCGACATCACCCTGTACCGTGATGATCTCTCGACAGTGGGAGCCAAGCCGATTGTAAATCGCACGGAACTTCCCGGAAACATCGACAGCCGGAACATCGTGCTGATCGACGACGTGCTTTATACCGGTCGCACTATACGTGCTGCCCTTGATCAGCTGATCGATTATGGCCGGCCGCGTCGAGTTCAGTTGGCAGTCTTGGTCGATCGCGGCAAAGAGCATCGGGAACTGCCCATTCAGGCGGATTACATAGGGAAGCTTGTGCCTACGAAAAAGAGCGAGATTATCAAAGTGATGCTGCAGGACTTTGACGAGGAAGAAGGCGTAGCAATAGTCGAGCGACCGGCAGCAGAAACGGGATGAGAACAGCGGCCAAGTGGCCGCTTTTTTTGCATAGGTTAGTGGTCAGTGCTGTGCTTTCTACTTTGTGCTTTGTACTTGGATGTGTAATTTGAGATTGTCGCTGTGCTGGAGCTGTACTTGCTGATACCGAAGGTCAAAGCACAAAGTACAAAGCACAAAGCACAAAGCACAACTACTGACCACTGACCACTGACAACCCTTGACTTTCAATCGTAAACACCTCTTGGGAATTCGCGACCTCTCGGCCGAAGAAATCACCCATCTGCTCGACACGGCTGAGACTTTTCGAGATGTGTCGCGCCGCGAAATAAAGAAAGTGCCGGCGCTGCGCGGACGCACGGTCATCAATCTCTTCTTTGAACCCTCCACACGCACGCGAACTTCTTTTGAGATTGCAGCGAAGCGACTTTCCGCTGACGCCGTGAATATTAGTGTATCGACTTCGAGTGTTTCGAAGGGAGAAACGCTTCTCGATACGGCTCGCAACCTTGAAGCTATGGCCCCTGACTGTATTGTTGTCCGGCATTCAATGGCTGGGGCGCCGCATCACCTGGCACGAATGTGCAATGCGCCAATCATCAACGCCGGCGACGGATCGCATGAACATCCTACCCAGGCGTTGCTGGACGCCCTGACCATTCGCGAATACAAGGGCCGCATCAATGGATTGAACATAGCGATAATTGGAGACATCCTTCATTCTCGAGTCGCACGATCGAATATCCATCTACTTACCAAGCTGGGTGCGACCGTCAGAGTTGCGGGGCCGGGTACACTCGTGCCGGGGCAGTTTGCCGAGCTTGTCGAGCAGGGTTTGAGTGTAGAGCAACGGATAGAGGATGCGATCGAAGGCGCGGACGTAGTGATGATTCTCCGGATTCAGCGTGAGCGCCAGGATACAGCGTTTTTCCCCTCCATGCGTGAGTACGCGGTCCATTATGGTCTTCATCCGAGCCACCTCGAGCGCGCCTCGCCGGAGGTAATCGTAATGCACCCTGGTCCGATTAATCGGGGCATTGAGATCTCTTCGGAAATAGCGGATGGCAATCGTTCTTTGATTCTGGACCAGGTGACAAACGGAATCGCCGTACGCATGGCAGT
Organism: Pyrinomonadaceae bacterium; assembly: GCA_046261995.1. Classification (GTDB taxonomy): domain Bacteria; phylum Acidobacteriota; class Blastocatellia; order Pyrinomonadales; family Pyrinomonadaceae; genus PSRF01. The sequence continues at coordinate 106,573 of JBHENP010000002.1, read as the reverse complement.
ACTGTATCTGCTGGCGCGCGGAAACCAATCCGTACCGGAGGAACCAAATTTGAAGCTCGCAGGTCACGCAGGCCCGGGAGGGAATGGTAAGAGAGTTCGCAGAGGCACCAAGGGATGAAGCTCCTCGTTGCAAATGGCTACGTAGTCGATCCCTCGCAGGGATTAAACTCCGGCAAGGATTTGTTGATCCAGGATGGACGCGTTGCCGGCCTGCTGGATCGCGGCGAACAGGCGCCAGCGGACGCTGAGGTTTTCGACGCCACGGGGCTTATGGTCGCGCCGGGTTTTATCGATCTGCACGTTCACCTGCGCGAGCCGGGGCAGGAATACAAAGAGACAATAGCGACGGGAGCGGCCGCGGCTGTCGCCGGCGGCTGGACCAGTATTTGCGCGATGCCAAATACCGATCCCGTCAACGACAGTCCGGCCGTCACCCGGTTCATCCTGGAACAAGGAGAGCGTGCGGGGCTTGCGAACGTGTTTCCGATAGGCGCTCTTACCAAGGGCAGTGGCGGCAAAGAGCTCTCGGAAATGGGGGAGCTCAAAAATGCCGGCATCGTTGCTGTTTCGGATGATGGCCGACCAGTGCCCACCGCGGGAATGATGCGCAGGGCGATGGAGTATGCGCGGGGGTTTGATCTGACGGTGGTGGACCATTGTCAGGACTACTCACTGAGCGCTGGCGGAGTCATGCACGAGGGACGCTGGTCGCTGATCCTGGGTCTGCGGGGAGTTCCCGCGGCCGCGGAGGAAGTCGATGCAATTCGCGATTGCGCTTTGGCAAGGCTTACCCGCGCGAGAGTGCACCTGGCCCACGTTTCAACCCGCGGTGCGCTGGAAGCAATCCGCCGTGCGAAGGAACTGGGGCTGCTAACAACTTGCGAGGTCGCCCCTCATCATTGGGCGCTCACCGATGAAGCGGTGGCAGACTACGATACCAACATGAAGATGAATCCGCCTTTACGGAGTAGGGATCACGTTGGCGCATTGCTGGAGGGATTAAGAGACGGAACAATTGATGCGATTGCCAGCGACCACGCACCACATCATGCAGACGAAAAGGGCCTTGAGTTTGATCAGGCACCGTTTGGTATCACCGGGCTTGAAACTTCCGTTGGTCTGGCCTTTGAACTTGTGCACCAGGGTGTCATCAGTCTGGAAAGGTTGGTCGAGTTGTGTGCCACCAACCCGGCTGGCATCTTCAGTCTGGAAGGACGCGGAACCTTACGCAAAGATTCTTGGGGCGATATTACGATCCTCGATCCGGAACACCAGTGGACTTTTGACGCTTCCAAATCGAGATCGAAAAGCCGGAACACGCCTTTTGACGGGCGAAGCTTCAAAGGCGCTGCGGTGGCGACGATCGTCGCCGGGCGCATCGTTTATCTTCACCCGGAATTCGCACGCATAACCGCTTCAAAACATTCTGAATTCGCAGCCGGTCGTTAGTCTGCATATAAGACTGCTAAGTTCAGCACCCCTGAACCGCCTCTATGATTGATTTGAGACAATCTGGGTTTCGGTACGAAGACAGCCAGTTCTCGTTCGTGTCCGTTCGTGTGATTCGTGGATCGTCTTCATCCTCAACCGAACAAGCGATCCACGAAGTAACACGAATCACCACCAAAAGATTAGAACAATGGACCAAATTAGAAAGGAAATGACAAATGGAAAGGATCTAGAAATGACTGGTTCCAATTCTGGATTGCCCGCGCAACCACTCCAGGTGACACAGAGAAAACCCGCTGCGCTCTCCCCTTCGCAGCGGGTTTCTCTTGTTGGTCGCCTACTTACGTTATAACAGGGGCGACCGAACTCTGAAAATTTCTTATGGAAGCCCGCCCGCGCTCTCCCCTTCGCTTGCGGGCTTCCATTGCACCGACAACCGCGAGGGCTGCCGATCTTTTAAACTAACGAACGTTGGCAGCGGGCAACGAGAGGCTCTGATTGAGCACCACGCCAAACTCCGTCCCTGATTTCACTACTGCCTCATGACCCTTGGAAAATAACGCGCCAGCGACGCCGAGTCCCGCACCTACTCCAGCACCGATGCCTGCACCTTTACCGCCGCCGGCAATGGCTCCGATAAGCGCACCCGTCGCTGCGCCACCACCAATGAAAACCACATTGCGCTTGGTAGCGGACCTGCCTGAAACCTCACCTTCGTTATCTGCGTTAACGTTCTCAGTCGTAACTTCGCTCAGATCGCCATTGATGGCTCGCGCAATACCCGTCGGTAGTCTCAGTGACACAAAATGGACTTCAATCGTGCCTGCCTTGCTTTGACGTGACGCGCGTTTGACGTTTCTCACCTGGCCGACTATGGAGCTGCCCGCGGGTATGACTTCAAGGCCACCGGCATAAATGGGATCGACTACGGTCGTCGTAAATTGATTGCCTACGCGAGCTGTTTCGGAAGTTATGGTTCGATTCAATCGCACGCGAATCACTTGACCGCTGTTCAGTGTGTAGTAACTCACCTGCGGTATTTTCTTGACCACTACGCGTGTGGGTCGACGAGGAGGCCGGCGTTTGCTCTGGCCCAACGCGGAAGCGACTACTGACGTAATCAGCGCCACCACAACCAGTAGTCCAATCGTGAAACGCGATGCCGAGCTTTTGAATTGTGCATTCATCGTTAATCCTCCGCGCGCCCGCCGAAAAAGTTTTGCAAGCCGCGCGATGACTTTGGCAATGAGCGTGCCATATTTTCACTCCGCACCCGACGAGCGAGGAAACTCAGCTATTCCTCGACTTATCGTCTCCCAACTTCACACCGCAATCGAATCACAAGAATCGGTTTGAACGTGTGCGAATGCATTGGTGAGATGCCGCACGAAATGGGATAGGGAACGGGGCTGGGTGCCGTTCGGGGGGTGCCGTTGCGACGCTCGCGGCTCTGCCGCTTCCCTTCGGTAAGGCTCCGCCTTACCGAAAAAGGTTTTTTTGAGGCTACACCTCGGTGGAGCCATAGCCTCATAACTCTGATGATGATGTGCCGGTAAGGCGGAGCCTTACCGCAAGGGGAGCGGCTCAGCCGCAAAGCCAACTCTTGCGCGTTTGAGCGGGTGATGGCAAACTGGCCCACCAATCAGTTATTCGGACTCCCCAAAAGGTTTGCGTTTCAGTAAGCTAAATTCTTGCCCAGGACGTCGAAGACCAGGCAGCTAACTCGATATGAAACGAATTCTGCTCGTGATCGCAGTCGTAGCGCTCTACTTGCTGCATCAGGACTTTTGGTTCTGGCGCACCGCGCATCCGATGGTCTTTGGTTTCATTCCCATCGGTCTCTTCTATCAGGCCTGCTTTTCCGTGGCTGCCTCACTGGTGATATTGTTACTGGTGAAATACGCATGGCCCTCTGAGCTGGAACGCGAGATCGAAGAAAGAGAACCCGAGGAGGATTCCGCGCATTGATTCCCGCCATAGTAGTCTTCATCTATCTCGCCACAGTTCTATACATTGGCATTTTCGCTTTCCGTAAGGCGAAAGGACGTGAAAAGGCGGAGGATTACTTTCTGGCGAGCCGGTCGCTGGGGCCTTTCGTTTTCCTTTTCTCACTTTTTGGGACGAACATGACGGCATTCGCCATCCTCGGTTCGTCGGGTCATGCCTTCACCAACGGCATCGTCACCTTCGGCTTGATGGCTTCGTCTTCCGGATTGGTTATTCCACTTTCTATTTTCTTGATTGGGACGCGCGTATGGGCACTGGGCAAGAAGTATGGCTTCATGACGCCGGTGCAAATGTTTCGCGACCGTTGGGAATGTGGCCACATCGGCACGGTCATCTTTGTCGTCCAGGCCGTGCTGCTCATTCCTTACATTATTATCGGCATCATGGGCGGCGGGACGACTCTAAATGCCATTAGTGGCGGGCTGGTTCCTTTCTGGTTTGGCGGTGCGATTGTCGCCATGGTGGTGATGAGCTACGTCTTTTTCGGCGGCATGCGCGGCACCGCCTGGGTAAACACCTTTCAGACGATTCTGTTCCTGACGTTCGGGGCAGTCGCGCTCGTGGTCATCGGTGTGGGAATGGGGGGCTTTCGCAGTGCAGCGCAAGCGTTGCAATCTTCTCCGGCTTTCGCCCCTCTCCTTACACGGGAGCGCATCTCGCCCCTCTACTTTTTCAGCTATACGTTCATTCCGCTATCGGCTATCGCATTTCCGCATATCCTGATCTTTTGTCTGACCGCCCGCAAGATGAACCAGTTTAAGAAGACTGTGATCTTCTACCCGCTTTGCATCATGGCTATCTGGCTGCCGTGCGTGTTTCTGGGAGTGATGGCCAACCGCGTTACCGATGTGCCACGGATTCGCGAGAAGCAGGAAGCGCGGCGAGTGCTGGCCACGCAGGGGAAAACAATGGCGCCGGAAGCGCGCGACGACTTGCGGGAAAAAGCGGCTGGCGATGATGTCATCCTGCTTCTGCTTGAGCGTTACGCTCCGTTTTGGCTTGCTGGACTGCTGGGCGCCGGCATCATGGCGGCGGTGATGGCCAGCGATTCACAGATTCTCGCGCTCTCGACGATGTTTACGGAGGACGTCTTTGCCTTCTACGGGGGCAAGCGGCGTTTTGGTGAGGCTGTGCAAATTCAGACCGGTCGCATCTTCATCGTTATCATTACCTTGTTTGCCTACGCGGTTGCTTTGCGAGCTCCGGAAACGATCTTTGAGCTGGCCATTCAATATGCTTTCTCTGGCTTCGCGGCGCTTTCGCCGCTGCTCGTCGCCGCGCTTTTCTGGAGGGGAAGTACTAAATGGGGGGCACTCGCGGTAACGGTCTGGACCGCGCTAGCTGTGATTGCCGTTGCTATTTTTCAGCACAGCGTCCCTGCACCCGCGCCTGGGCCGGCAACAATCTTCTGGTCCTTGGGTGGCACTGAAGTTGTCTCCAGAACTCCGGGCGGCACGGCCGTTTTTGGTTTCATGCCCGTTGTGCCGATGGTGATAGTCTCGGCGCTTTTGATGATCGTCGTCTCCAAAGTTACTCGCAAACCTAAAGCGACGACGCTGGCAAGGTATTTCCACGAGACGGCGGCCTAATTTAAAAGTTGTATCAACGAGAAAAGTCGGTCGACCATCCAACACGAAGTGTTTATTAGTTACTCATTTCGTGTGACTCAGTGGATCGTCCTAACACCTTCTAATTCCTACTGCGATGAAGAAAATAATTCTGGCGCTAGTCATGCTCACCTGCATCTCTTCGGATATCTCCAGTCAAACAATCACCCCAAGAGGCGGCGCGGCCAAGAGTCAGAAAAGCACGGCGACTCGCCGGCGCATCGTCAAGACCGACAAAGCGCCACAAGGCATCGGCGTTTATTCCCAGGCTATCGTGGCTGGTGACCTGGTATTCACTTCGGGACAGATTGGAATCGATCCGAAGACGAGCCAGATGGTTGAGGGCGGGTTCGAAACGCAAGCTGAACAGGTGCTGCGCAACCTTGCGACCGTGCTGGAAGCGGCGGGAAGCGACATTTCGCACGTTTTAAAGACGACTGTGTTTCTCGCCGACATGGACGATTTCAACAAGATGAATGAGATCTATCGCCGACACTTCAAAGAAGATCCTCCGGCGAGATCAACAGTTCAGGTGGCCCGCCTGCCTCGCAATGCGAGGATAGAGATCGAGGCTGTTGCTCTAGTGAAGAAAAAGTGAAGTTGTAGACTGAGTGACTATCAGACTTGAGCGGGTAAACCGTCCTTCCCGACCCGCAAATTAGCGCGCGGCGAGCCGTGCGATGCGACTAGCCGCAATTTACAAGTCGGGAAGGGCGGTGTACCCCCGCCGCTTGGTTAGACTCGATCTCGGTTTACGTATGTGCTCTTATCACGGAGTGACGTTGCTTCGCATCGTCTCATCCCGCTTAGCTTTGAACTCCGAACCGGCTTTCCATTCCGGAATCTTCTCACCCTGAGCCACGCGGTAACCGATGGTTGTAAGCAGTTGGGCATCGTCAACCGCGCCTGTTAAGTCCCAGTCAGGTTTTATTTGGTCGGACACCTTATGGTAGTCCTTGTCGGTGTACTCATCGCGTTTTTGCTTGCTGTAGTTCGCGTCCTTACCGATATAGTCAATGCCCGAATCTGTGTAGAGCGCGGGCACACCTACCTTGGCAAATTCAAAATGATCTGAACGATAGTAAAAACCTTTCTCCGCTTCCGGGTCAGGATTGACCGTACGGCCCTGCGCGGTAGCTGTCTCACGCAGCAAGTCGATGAGGGTTGAGTTGTCGTCACCAACCATGGTGATGTCTTTGGTCCGGCCCCATTGGTTAACGCCATCCATGTTGATGTTGGCGACAGTTTTGTTCAGAGGATAAAGGGGCGTTTCCGCGTAGTACTTCGCGCCCAGCAGTCCTTTTTCCTCCGCAGTAACCGCGAGAAAGAGAATCGATCGTTTAGGCGGCGCCGGGAATTTTGTGAAAGCCTCGGCAATTTCCAGGAGTGCGGCGGTGCCCGAAGCGTTGTCGAGCGCGCCGTTATAGATCTGATCGCCTTGCAGCCTGGGGTCGCTCCCCAGGTGGTCCCAGTGAGCGGTGTAGGCGACGTACTCGTTTTTCAGCACCGGGTCGGAACCTTCAATTTTGGCGACCACGTTGTTGGAACTGATCTCGCGTAGGGTGTTCTTTATATCAAAGTTAGCCTTGGCGTTGAGCGTGACTGGTTTGAACTCTTTGGTGACCGCCGCCTTCTTAAGTGCATCGAAGTCCTGCCCACCGGCGGTAAAAAGTTCCTTGGCGCGATCCGTAGTAATCCATGATTCCACCGCGACACGATTCATATTCTTGTCCGGCTTTTGAATATCGAAGTTCTCACGCGACCAGCTTCCCGAAACCACTTCATAGGGATAACCCGCCGGCCCCGTCTCGTGAATGATAATGGCCGCTGCCGCTCCCTTCTCAGAAGCGATCTCATATTTATAGGTCCACCGACCGTAGTAGGTCATGGCCTTGCCTTTGAAAATCTTGTCATCAAGCTTCGAGGGATCTGTTGCTGAGGGAACGGCCGGATCGTTGATCAACATGACAATGGTCTTGCCGCGCACATCCACGCCCTTGTAATCGTCCCAACCGTATTCCGGAGCCACCACGCCGTAACCCACAAAAATGATGTCCGAGTTTTCAACTTTCGACTCTGGAACAAAGCGGCGCGACACAGCGACATAGTCCTGCGGGAAATTCAAAGTGATCGTCTTAGCTCCCGCCGTAAACGATGCGGTGGGTTGGGCGGTAAAGCCTGCGAGCGGAACTTTTTGGACGTAAGTTCCGTCAGGATTCCCAGGCTTCAGTCCGAGCTTACCAAACTGTTCGGTCAGATACTTGACCGTCAGCTCTTCACCCTTAGTCCCCGGCCCACGCCCTTCATATTCGTCGGACGAAAGCACTCTTGTATGTTGCATAATCGTCTCGCTACTGATGCTCTCAAGACCGGATTTCAATTCCGGCGGGAGTGCGGAAGCTGTTGCTGGCGGAGCGTTGGTGCTGGCAGGTTGATTTGTTGTCGGTTGCATGCACGCGATAGCAATCGTCAGTGCAGCAGCGAGCAGGCCGGAAGAAAGAATGCGCTTCTTCATTTTTGAAGTGCCTCGTATTGTTGGGATTGTGAACGGAACATTTCTATGCCGAAACGGCTGTTAAGTCAATTTGGCAACACTCGGGTTCAGTTGCGAAAGGTGAACTAGTGGACTGAATTCCGAATCTAACCAGTTAATCCAGCATGTGCTAACATTCGTGCCCTCAATCTACTCTAACTGAAGCTCACGAGGAGTTGTCCATGAAGGCCTTCGGTTCTCTTCTCTTCATCGTGATCTGTGTCCTCGCCGCTCAGCCTGTCCGCACTGTCACGGCGAAGGATACTTGGACCAGCATTCGTTCACGAAACTACCTGCTGATAGGAAACGCGAGCGAGGAAGACATCCGCACAATGGCTGTGCAGCTCGAACGATTCCGCGATGTCTTCACGAAACAATTTAAGGGCGCTGCCCTGAACTCACCGGTTCCGACTACGGTTATTGTCTTTAAGAGCGACGGCTCTTTCGGTCCTTACAAACCACTAGTTCGGGGTAAGCGGGCCGATGTCGCAGGCTATTTTCAGTCAGGCTTCGACATGAACTACATCACGCTCTCAGCCGAGCCCCGCCGCCAGTACAACCCATATGAGATGATCTTCCACGAGTCGGTACATCTGCTGGTTGACAATAAAGTGCGCACGTCGCCGGCGTGGTTCAATGAGGGACTGGCGGAATACTTTAGCGCATTAGACTTTCCGCCGGACAAGACCGGAGGGGGTAAGCTGGTGGTGTTTGGTAAACCGATCCTGCGCCACATTCTCATGCTACGGCAAAAACAGTTGCTCCCTCTCGCAACTCTCTTCGGGGTCGATCGCGCTTCGCCTTACTACAATGAGCGGGAGAAGAGCGGCATGTTCTACGCCCAGTCGTGGGCACTCATTCACTACCTTACGCACGGGCAGGCGCGCCATCGTCAACCTCAACTTGCCCGCTTCCTCGAACTCCTGGCCTCGGGCACTCCTCTAGAGCAGGGTTTTCAGCAGGCCTTCGAGAGCGACTATGCGACCCTCGAGAAGGAGTTAAAGGAATATGTCCGGCAGGATAAATACCGGGGCACGTTTGTGCCCTACGTCGAACCAGCGGACTCTGACCGTGAGTTGAAGAGCGTGCCGCTGACGGAAGCGCAGGCGCTCGCCTACCTCGGTGACTTGCTGTTGCATTACGACCACGGTAAGGAAGCGGAGAAGCACCTAATGCAGGCGCTGGCCCTTACGCCCGAGCTTTCAGCCGCGAACGCCTCGCTTGGCATGCTACGCGTTCACCAGCGAGACTTCGCAGCGGCGAAAGAACATCTGCAGAGAGCGATGAAGAGTGATCCACAAAATTACCTGGCGCATTACTATTACGCTTACGCCCTGAGCAGTGAGCCAATGGACCAACAACAAATTGTCACAGGCTACGAGCCGGAAACCGCTGCACAGATGCGGGCGACACTCAAGAGGGCGATGGAGATTGCTCCCGGCTTTCCGGAACCGTACCGGCTGCTGGCATTCGTTAATCTGATCACCAACACACGACTCGATGAGGCGGTCACCTTGCTGGAGCATGCACTCACTCTTTCTCCCGGCAGGCACGAGTTTTCCTATGTGCTCGCGCAAGTTCATTTGCGCCGCAAGAACTACAAGGCGGCGCGCGTCATACTCGAACAGGTCATCGCAGGCAACCCAAACCCGCAGATGCGCGCGCTCTCACAGGAGATGTTGGAGACTGTTAGGCTAAGCGAGAAGTATCAGATGAAGTAGTAGAGGCGGCCGTCCCGGGCGGGAATCTCAAGTAGTTTAGATTTCAACCCTTTAGGTTGCGACCTGGCAAACCCGCAAGCTAAAGCTTGAACTCTGAACTACATGAGCTTCAGCCAGGTACTTGCGCCTCAACCTCAGCCGAAACAGTACAGGCGGCCGTCCTGCGCGCCAATGACGATACGGCCGCGAGCGATCGCCGGTGAGGCGGATAATGGGGCACCAGCAGTAAACTCCCACTGCTTGGCTCCCGTGGCGAGATTCAGAACGTAAAAACGTCCATCATTCGAACCAACGAATACTCGCCCGCCGGCGATGGCCGGTGACGATTCGACGCGCGCGTTGGTGGTGAAGGTCCAGGCGGCTTTTCCCGCGGAATTTAAGCCATGGACCATCTTGTCGCGTCCTCCCAGGACGATTCGGTCCTGAGACACGGCAGCTGATGAATAAAAAGGAAACTTGCGTTGGGGATGCTCGTAACGCCAACCGATGCTGCGGTCCTTGAGGTTAACCATCAGCACTTCATTGTCGAATGTTCCGTAGTAAGCCGCTTCGTCTTTCAGTGCGGGCGACGCTCCGGTGTAAGCGCCGGACGAGATTGTAAATACTTCCCGGCCATCAGAAATGCGAATTGCGCGAAAGAGTTCATCACAGCCGGCAATGAAGGCTAGCCCGCCTGAGATGCTGGGAGTTGAATGGACGGGTCCGTTCGTTTTCACCTTCCACAAAAGGGATCCATTTCGCGTCGAGAGACAGTGAAGCGTTTGATCATATGAACCAATTAACACTCGATCTCCCGCTACCACCGGTGACGATTTGATCTCACCACCAGTCTTATAAGCCCATACTTTCTGGCCAGTCGACGCATTGATAGCGTTTATCCAACCACCAAGGTCACCGATATAGACCACCCCCGCGCTGAAAGCCGGCGACGACTCGCCAATCGGGGAACCGGTCGAAAACTTCCAGTAGACGGAGCCGTTCTCGAGATTGAGCGCGATCAGTTCGCCTTTCTGAGAGCCCACGAAAACCGTTCCGCCAACGATAGCCGCCGAAGACTCGATCGACTCGCCTGCCTCAAAAGTCCAGAGAGGTTTCAAATTGGTGGGGACATCAGATTGTGAGACACCCGTGAGACGGTGATTACCGCGAAACTGTGACCAATTGTCGGCCGGCGTATCCTGCGCCCACACGACGGATGGCACAAAACAAAAGTTCAGAGCTATAGATAAAAAAAGAGATCGCACTATTTCCCCTCCGGCTTGTAGTTCTCTCGTCTTACAGTCCAAGAAAGACGATCCACGAAATCACACGAAACGACACTGAGAGGATTTTCGTGTTGGTTGGTGTGATTTCGGGATCGTATTCTGAACGCTACACCTTGTTCAAGAATACGCCTGCTCGTAAACTTCCAAAGCTCCAGCTTGATCAAACCGCCGCGGGTTGAAGCTTCCGGTCCATTGCGTAGCCGCCTCTGCCGCAAGCATTTCAAGATCAGACTGCGGCACGCCGGCCTTGCTCAGACTGTGACGCAGTCCGCCGGCATCTGCGAGTTGTTCCAGTCTCTGGGCCAGTTTTTCGAAGGTACCGTGGCCGTTGAAACCTTCTTCGGAGGTCGATAGTCTCAGAAGCTCGGCATATCGTGCCCCCACGACGGCGCCGTTCCAACGCACGACTGAAGGGAGGAGCATCGCCAGGGCTGCACCGTGCACCGTGCTGTAATGAGTTGTCAGCGGATTCGCACAAGCATGGGTCGCGCCGAGCATGGAGTTTTCAATAGCCATACCCGCAAAATAAGATCCCAGCTGCATCGCCCCGCGAGCTCGCAGGTTATCGGGGTGATCAAGAACGATTTCGTAATTAGCTTCCAACAACCGCCATGCTTCGCGGGAAAAGAATTCCGATAGCCCGTTGCGTCTAGTGGTTACGTACGTTTCTACGGCATGGGCGATGGCATCAAAGCCGGATGTCGCTGTAATGCTGCGCGGTTGCGAAATCGTCAGCGCCGGATCGAGGAGCGCGACACGAAATGCTGCAGTGCGATCGCCACAAGCCATCTTGACGTGAGATTGCGCGTCGGAGATCAACGCATAACTCTGCGCTTCGCTTCCAGTCCCCGAGGTCGTGGGAACACCAATCATCGGCAGGAGCTGTTTGTTTGCCTTGCCGTAGCCAATATAGTCACGCATCTCGCCACCATTGGTCAGGAGGAAGTTAATTCCTTTCGCGCAGTCCAGAGAACTGCCGCCGCCTAAACCAATAATGGAATCGATTTCGCGTGATGCCGCAAAGTCTCGTCCTACCTGGACCATTCGAGTATCAGGATTCGTTTCAAAGTTATGAAACCTTGTGACCTCGATTCCCGCGAGCCGCAGCGGTGCCAGCGCTTCGTCCACATGGCCGGAGGCTACCAGACCCCGATCTGCAACCATTAACGTGCGACGAAAGTTCAGTTCGCGCGCCAACTCTCCAAGGCGTTCGATCGCACCGGGGGCAAACACCACACGCGTTCTGGGTTGAAAGTCGAAAGGCTGCATTCTTCAAAATCAAATCTGACGCTTGCGAAAGTCAGCGGGTGTAAACCGCCCTTCCCAACCTGCAAATTAGCGCGCGCCGAGCCGTCCCGTTCAACTACCAGCAATTTGCAGGTCGGGAAGGGCGGTTTACCCCCGCTGAGCTACGACTCACAAGAATGACTCTACACATTCCCCAAGCCTGGCTATCGAGGGCCGAGAGACATTTCAGTCTTTACTCGCCGTTGCTGCTTTGCTTTGGCCGATCGCGTAGATGGTATTCTCTCCGCGCAGGATGAGCATCCCATTCGAGATGGCGGGCGTCGCCATTAGCGGCTGTCCCATCGGATTCGTGGCCAGCAATTCGAACTTGCGGCCGGCCTTCACGACAAAGACATCGCCATCCTGGCTTGCCAGATATAACTTTCCATCCGCAGCCACTGGTGACGCGCTGAATGAACTTGGTAGCCGTTCCTGATAAATCAGTTCGCCTGTCTTGGCGTCGTAAGCACTGAACACGCCGTTATCGGCACAGGTATAGAACAAGTCGCCGTAGATGATTGGTGTCGGCGTGTACGGACTGCCTTTGCTCGAACGCCACGCAATAAATTCGTTGGTCTCCTGGCCGGGCTTGAGCGAGATGTCGCCGACCGCGCCCGAGCGAAACGCGTACATCGTCCGTCCTGCCGGGTAGCCCCCAGTGATAAAAATCAGGTCATGAGCGACCAAAGGAGCCTGCATTTTGACCTGCGTGTTGTCGTCTGAGAAACGCCAGAGCTCCTTGCCGGTCAAGGGATCGTAACCGCGAATGTACCGCCCGCCATTCGCGATCAGTTCTGTCCGTGCTTTCGTTTCATGGATGGTTGGCGTGGTCCAGGAAGTTATCTCGCCGCGTTCCACACGCCATGCCTGCTTGCCGTCTTTGAGATTGAAAGCCGCGATGAAAGATTGTTTGTGGCCGTCCGCCTGAACAATGACCCGGTCGCGGTGGATTATGGGACTGCTGGAGTGGCCCCACGAAGAAGTTGGGTCATCCCAAAGACCGGGGTTTAAGACTCCCAGATCCTGCTTCCAGATCAATTTGCCATTCACGTCGTAGCAATCCAAGCCTTCGGAACCAAAGAGCGCGACCACGTATTTGCCGTTAGTAGCAGGCGTGGAATTGGCCTGGGTCGCCTTGACGTGACGCTTGGCCCTGGGCACACCTTCGTAGGCTGTTTTCTCCCAGACAACCCGACCGGTTGTCTTATCGAGGGCGTAGATTTTCCAGGTGTGTTTCGCACTGTCGTCGGCCAGACCGATCCCACGGTCCTTGGGGTTGAAACTGGTCTTCGGATCGCTGCTAATGGCAGAGATTACAAAGACGCGATTGCCCCAGACCACCGGACTGGCATGAGACAGTCCGGGAATGGCAGTCTTCCAGAGAATGTTTTGCGACTTCTCAGCGTTCCACGTTGTGGGAGGTTTGCTGCCGTCAGAGACACCCGAGGCATTGGTGCCACGAAACGACGGCCAATTCTGGGCCTGGGCGGTTACAGTTGATAGGAGGAGAAACAGGAAAAGAATTTGTAGGTGTTTCATGGATTTCGAAGCGCTACCAGCGCGGAATAAAGTAATCCAGGGGAAAGACATGAAACCAATTCGCTTATCCCTGAAAGGACGAAGTCAGTAGCCGGATCTGAAATTTCAAATTTGAGATCTCAGATAATCTCAGATCTCAAATCGGAGATTGGAAACCGGCTTCATGTGTTCAAGCTCTTCAATCCGGCAGCATAACGAATAACATTATGCCCCACAGAGTTATTCCTACGGCGAAGGTAAGCACAAGGCTACCGACGAAAGTAACGACACGCTTAAGACCATCCGCCTGCTCCTCAGTCATTTTCATTTGGTATCTACTCAAACCTATTTTGGCGGCGCGGGCGCGGGCTTCGCGGGCGGAGTCTCCGCGATCGCGTAAAGTTGGTTTCGATTTGAAATGTACATCGCGCCGTTCGCGGGCACCGGAGTCGAGTAAACTGAACTTCCCATGTTTATTTCACTTATAACTTTCTTGGTCTTTCCTTCCTGGATGATTACGACGTCACCATCCTCGTCACCGAGGTAGATTTTTCCGTCGATGAGCATGGGAGAACCCCAGACGGCGGCGAAGAGATCATGAGTCCAATAAACCTGGCCCGTTTTTGCGTCGATGGCGTGCAGAAAGCCACTGAAGTCCGGCTGGTAGACGATGCCGTCTTTGATTGCCGGTGTGGAAATCGATCGACGAATCTTGTCGTAGTGCCAAATCATTCCTGTTTTTGTAATGTCGCCGCGTTTGGTGGCGTCGATGCAATACATGTGGCCAACGCCCTCTCCGTGTTCCGGATCCTGGCCATTGGCGATGTAAACTCTCTCCTCGTAAATCACAGGCGTGGAGATCACTTCATTGCGTGTCTTGGGCCAAACCGAGTCTTTCGGGTTGAGGTCAAACTCCCAGAGTTTTTTGCCCGTTAGCGCTTCATAGCCGCGAATCCAGCCGTCGCCTTGTCCATGCATCACCTGCACGACGCCGCCAATTGTTCCGACGGTCGGTGAACTCCACTGGCCATGCAGAATACGCTCTTGTACAGAATTATCTTCCCAAACAAGCTTGCCGGTTTTCTTGTTGACCGCAATTATCGCCGGCGCTTTCGGTGATGGAACGTTGACGTGGCTCTCGTCCTGCCCATTCGACGTGCTGATAAAGATCAGATCACCGTGCATGACTGGTGATGAGTTCGCCAGATTGTGTGGGAGGGAACCCACCTCTTCAATCATGTCGAAACTCCAGACTACGTCGGCATTCCTATCGCCGGTCAATTTCTCATTGTTAACCGGGCCGTCGTTCTCCTTGTCGCGGAAACCCTGCGTATCCAGGCACACCAACTCGGCGCGATTTGAAACGTAATAGATACGATCACCTTCGACGAGGGGCGAGGAAGCGACGCCCTGGTAGGGCCAGTCGTTCACGCGGCCGGCAGCCAGCTTGTCGTGCACCATCTGCCACAGAAACTCACCGTCCGCTTCGTTGAAGGCCATTAGTATGCCCTTATCGCCCTTGATCGAAGGATCGTAAGGTGGGTTGGCTTCGTTATTGGTACCCACGAAGACCTTGCCGCCCGAAACTACGGCGTTACCATAGGTCTGGGACCCCAGCAAGGCCACCCACTTGACGTTCTTCTTCGTTTTCACGTCCCAACTTGTGGGCAGTCCCTTCATGTTGGAAATCATGTTGCGATCGGCGGTACCGCCCCACATGGGCCAGTCGCTAGTGCCCGGATCGGAAGCCTCAACGGAGGAGGCAGGAGGCAGGAGGCAGGAGGCAGCAAGCAGAAGGCAGGCAGCATACAGAAACCACTTCGAGCGATTCTTGCTGAGCGCCGAACGACGACTGCCTTTCTGTAAACCGTGACTTTGGGTTTTAGACTTTGGATGTTGAACTGTCATTTGTTTGCGTATACCTTCACGTTATCAAAATAAACTTCTGCCAGCGCGTTACCGAAAATACCGGGCGCTCCCTGCCGATTAGGAATCGGATCGATGCGTTCAATCATCCAGGCGGCGGGCTCCGTTTCACTGGCCGGCCAGGCTTTTCCACGTGCGCGCGTCGTCCCGTTTGGAAGATTCTCAACTTGCAACTTCAGTCGATACCAGGTGTCTGGCTTCCACGCATAGGGGATCGCGGCTGTGCGCTCTGTCTCCGGTTGCCAGGGTTCGAGGTGCAACGCCTGGATATTGCCGAAAAGAGTCAACACGTAGCGTTGCGCAATCACTCCGGCGTCCCCCTGTTGTCGACGTTTCTGTGTGGCCAGCACGTCGGCCTCGACGGTGTAATTAGAGAAGTCTGACGGCCCCATGTATGCCCGCGCACGACTCAATAGGGAAGTACCTTCTATCGTCTTGACCAGGACCTTGTTGCCGGCTTCCTCTCGCACTCTGAACTTCATATTGGTGTTGACCCAGCTTGCAGGCGGTTCGGTGATCTTGATCGCGTCGAATGTCTCCGTCCAGGGCAGAGCAGGGAAAACGCGCACACTCGCAGTGCCGCTAAGATCACCGACAGTCGCCTTCACCAGTCCCGCTTGTGCGACTGCGTCGGCCTGAGCAACAAATTGGCTGTTCGTGACTGTCCCTTTCAGTTGTTCTACCGACCAGGTTGCCGCTTTTTCTTCACGAATAAAGGTGCCATGCTCGTCGAAAAGGCGGACCCGAAAATTTACAGAATCGCCCGGTTTGAGCAGCAACTCGGTGGGAACCACTTGAACGTGCGTTGCGGCGCGGTTTGCGTTGGGAAGAGCTTCGATTGGCGCCGATGCGGGGGACCGAACATTTGATTTCTTGCCGATACAATAGAGATTGGTATCGCTGAGGACAAACACCTGACCGTTCGACACGGCAACCGAAGCGATTATCTGTTCGGTACCGAGCTGGTCCTGATCCAGAATCTTGATGCCGGTCGCCGCAGGTTCGAGGATGAAGAACCTCCCATTCTCGGTACCGACGTACAGCTTGCCATCGGCCAACACTGGCGAAGCTTTCTGGATAGTGCCAAGGTTCTCTAACCAGAGTCGTTTGCCGCTGTTCACGTCAAAGGCGGCGATGTTGGCGCTATTGTCCAACTGATAGAGACGATCACCATCGATCACCGGCGAAGAAAATCCACCTTGCCAGCCGAAGATGCGCCACTTGACCTGCTCTGGCTTGATATCACCTTTGGCGCCCGCATCCACGGCTACCATCATCCCCATCTCGTTGGTACCCAGGTTCTCCTCGCTATGTGTCAGGATTGCCGTATTGCCGTGGACCACCACGCCGGTGTTGAGACCGCGCTTGCTGATTTCATACTTCCACACCGGCTCGCCCGTCTGCGGCTTGATCGCATGCGTAACGCCGTCGCTCGCGCCTTGAATAAGCAGGCGCGTTCCATTGACGTTCGCGATAATTGGCGGCGCGTAAGTTGTGTCATAAGGCCGCCCTCCTGGCGCGCTAACCCAGATCGTCTCCCCGGTCTTCTTATCAAAGGCCATAAAGCGGTGTGCGCCCCTTGCGTGCTGGCCCCACTGGAATGTGACGCCACTGACAATTACGAGGTCGCCATCAATGATTGGCGAGACCGTGCGCCCTCCGTGGGTGGTTAGCAAGCCGAAATCTTCTCCCAGCGAACGCTCCCACAAGACCTTTCCGTCCCTGGTTAGTCCTAAAAGGGTTCCGCCACCACCAAGGGCGTAGACGTTACCAGTGGTTGGATCGCCGACCGGGGAAGCCCAGGCGACCCGGTGCGGTGGCACGTCGCTCAAGTAAATATTGAAGCGATGCTCCCAAATTAGTTTCCCGGTGTCTGCGCTTAGCGCAACAACGCGCTCTTGCAGAGTTGCACCCTTTCCCGCCGGCGTTAGTAAAAAAACGCGGTCGCCCATCACGATGGGGGTAGACCGGCCGCCATATGGGGCCTTCCATGCCAGGTTGTCGCCGGCAGGAGACCATTTAACCGGCAGGTTTTTCTCCCCGGAGATCCCGTCGCGCGCCGGCCCGCGCCACTCGGCCCAATCGTTGGCTGCAGCAGGGACAGCCAGCAATAGTGAAAGCGACAAATACGAACAAATGGAGAGAAGCTTAGTCATTTTGGATTTCCAACACATTGGATTCAATTTAAAGTTCAAAGTGTCACCGCAAAGCAACCTAAAGGTTAAACTCTGCACTTCCGGACTCATTTTTTGAATTGATACCAAAGAGTCTGAAAGAGTGCCCGCTTGCAACCTTAAAGATGTACAATACGTACACTTGCGTTGCAGTGATTCAGTTTTTCTCTCGTTACGTCATAACCCTCTGAATTTACCATCTACTGATGAAGTCCGAAAGCGCGGAGGAGTCTCATGAAGGTAAGACCGATTATCCTTGTAATCCTGGCGCTGCTCATTATTCCATCTGCCACCCCGGCACAGAACGCCAACCAGGAACTTAACGATCAGATGTGGGAAGCGGTGCGCAAGGGTGACGTCGCGCTTGTCACGGCGCTGCTGGACAAGGGCGCAGACGTTAATGCGAAGTTTCGCTACGGCGCCACCGCGCTTTTCAAAGCGGCCGAGAGAGGCCACACGGAAGTCGTCAAAGTTTTGCTTGCACGTGGAGCTGATGTAAGCGTGAAAGATACTTTCTATGGTGCCACTGCTATGACCTGGGCGTTGCAAAATAAGCACACTGGTGCTGTGGGAGCACTCCTGGAGAAGGACTCGGCCAGCGTAAACGAGGTACTGACTACGGGTGCGCGCGAAGGAAACGCCGAGCTAGTCGCCGTGGCTCTCGCCAAAGGGGGAACGAAACCGGAAACGCTGACAGCGGCCCTGGCTCTGACGATGAACGACAAGGACAAGGTCGAGATCGCTGAGATGCTCAAGAAGGCGGGAGCCCAACCACCACTCGAGGTCGATGCTGCGACTCTGCAATCGTACCTTGGGAAGTACAAGGCTGAGCAGGGACCTGAGATAACTTTCAGCCTCAAGGATGGGACGTTTTTCGGAACCGCGGCGGGCCAGCAGCCGCTGGCGATGATGGCCGTGGATAAGACGACGTTCAGGCCAGTCGCTTTCGATGGAATCAGCATCGCCTTTAGCGTCGAAGGTGACAAAGCAACTGGTTTCACATTCAAGCAGGGCGCCAACACTCTGCTCTACAAGCGAGTGGAAGAGACTAAACAACCGTAATTGTCCGTGGTCCGTTGTTTGTGCTTTGTACTTCGTGCTTGGTGCTTTGTACTTGGATCTGATTTGAAGATTGCTGGCTGCGTCGAAGCACGACTCACTGACGAGAAGTACAAAGTACAAAGCACAAAGTACAAAGTACCCACCAACTGACAACTGACAACTGACTACTGACCACGGACCAATCCCAGAGGTTCTCCAATGAAACGAATCACCCTTCTTCTCGTTCTCCTGTTTCTTGTTTCCTTCAACGTGCGCGCGCAAAACTGGCCGCAGTTCCGAGGCCCGGGCGCGTCTGGCGTTGTCGAAGGGCAGGCAGCCGCCGTTACCTGGGACGCTCCGAAAGCTGTTAACACCCGGTGGAAGACGGCCATACCCGGACTCGCACATTCCAGTCCGGTCGTGTGGGGTAACAAGGTATTCGTCACCACCGCCATTACCAGCGGCGCAAAAGATGAGACGCGGTTTGGCCTTTACGGCGATGTTGCGCCAGTGAAGGACGATCCTAAGCACACCTGGAAGGTTTTCGCTTTGGATAAACGGACGGGCAAGATTCTCTGGGAACGCATAGCCTATGAGGGACTCCCCAAGGTAAAACGGCACCCGAAATCAACTCATGCTGACTCCACTCCGGCAACCGATGGTAAGCATGTGATCGCTCTCTTCGGTTCCCATGGTCTTTATGCTTACGACCTGAACGGAAAGCTTTTGTGGAAACAAGACCTCGGCGTGCTCGACGCAGGGTGGTTCTACGACCCGGATTACCAGTGGGAATATGGAGCGTCGCCCATAATCTACAAGAACATGGTGATCGTACAAGCCGATATTCAGAAGAACTCATTTATCGCCGCCTACGACATTAAGAACGGTAAGCGTCTGTGGATGACGCCGCGCGAAGAGATTCCTTCCTGGAGCACTCCAACTGTCTACGAGGGTAAGAATCGCGCCGAGCTGGTAACCAACGGAACCAAGGCCATCCGGGGTTATGATCCTGTGACGGGAAAGGAACTGTGGCGCCTGGGACCCAACTCCGAGGTCGCAACACCTACACCGATCTTCGCGCACGACCTCATATACGTCACAACCGGCTACCGAGTCATCCAGCCAATTTATGTAATTAAACCGGGAGCTGCAGGCGATATCTCGCTGAAGGATGGTAAGGAATCGAGCGAGTTTATTGCCTGGAGCAAAACGCGTGGGGGTCCGTACATGCCCACGCCCGTTATCTATGGAGACTTGCTTTATATCGTTTCAAATCAGGGAGTGCTTACGACCTACCAGGCCAAGACGGGTGAGCGCGTTTATCAAGAGCGGCTGGGGGGGAAGGGTGGTGCCTTTACCGCTTCACCAGTTGCTTCGGATGGGAAGATTTACCTCTCGAGCGAAGACGGCGAGGTCTTTGTCGTCAAGGCTGGGTTAAAGTACGAGCTGCTGGCTACAAATCCTGTGGGCCAGGTAATGATGGCAACCCCCGCAATCTCTGACGGCCTCGTCATTGTTCGGGGAGTCACTCACCTCTTTGCTTTCGGTGAGCCGCCGGATGCGAAGGCTAAGTCCGCGAAGGCGGATAACTGAATAAACGCTATCTAAGCGAACTGCTGTCGAGAAGGGTTGGCAACCGTCGGGAAGAAGCGATCCACGAAATCACACGAACTGACACGAAATCTGCGTTTTAGTTCGAGTCATTTCGTGTCTTTTCGTGGATCGTTCTTAGTTTTTTGCCAGCCTACTGTTAGGACCTATGTAACTCTGTCTCTTTCCCAAATGAATAGGTTTAGGAATCTTATGAAAACGATCACCCGAATGAGCGTCGCCTCAATAATCACTCTGGTTGCGGCTGGAGCATTTCTCAGCTGGCCCGTCAGTTCAACCAGCGCCGGCAATTGGCCGCAATGGCGTGGCCCGGAAGGGCAGGGCGTCTCGTCGGAGACCGGCCTGCCGGTCGAATGGAGCGCCACGAAGAACATTAAGTGGAAGACTGCGATCGCCGGCCGCGGTCACTCGTCGCCGATCGTTTGGGGCAATAAGATATTTCTAACGACTGCGCTGGATGGCGAGGTGATCCCCGGAGCTAAAGCGGGAGTCACGCACAAGCTTCTGGACGGCACTGACTTCGTTCATCCTGATGCGGTGGGCGCTGACCGAAAGCACACTTTCAAAGTTATTTGTCTGGATCGAGAGTCGGGTAAGATTGTTTGGGAGCGCGTGGCTTACGAAGGAGCGGTTGCCGATAGCCGTCACAAAAAAGCTAGTTTCGCTTCTTCAACTCCCGCCACCGATGGCAAATACGTTTTCGCTTTTTTTGGTACGGAAGGTTTATTCGCCTACGACTACAATAGCAAACTCGTCTGGAAACAGAATCTCGGAACGCTCGGTACCGCGAGTGTCGGCTACGGTGGGTCGCCAATTCTCTATAAGGAGGTGGTGATCCTTCAATGCGACGATAGTGGCGGTAAGTCGTTCATAGCGGCTTTCAACAAGAAGACTGGCAAGCAGGCCTGGCGCACTGAACGCAAGGTTGATCTCACCTGGAGCTCGCCGGTGCTGGTTCGAGTCGGTAAGCGCACAGAGTTGGTCGCCAGTGCTGCGGAGGCAATCATCGCTTACGACCCAGCGACAGGCAAAGAACTCTGGAGGCACAAGGGTCTGGACAGCAACGCAGTCACGACCCCAGTCGTGTCAAACGATCTCGTCCTGATTGCATCCGGGTATCCCAAAAAGATCGCCCTTGCGCTTAAGGCAGGAGGTTCTGGAGACGTCACCGGAACTTCCCGACTTGTCTGGTCCTACAACAAAGGCACGGCATACGTTCCTTCGCCAATCCTCTACGGTGACTATGTTTATTTAATGACGGGTAATGGCTCGTTCAGTTGTCTGCAAGCCGGCACTGGAAAGGTGGAGTACGAGGGCGCGCGCGTGCCGAAAGCGACGACGTTCATGGCCTCACCAGTGGCATACGACGGCAAGATTCTGTTGACGAGCGAAGAGGGCGACACCTTCGTCCTGAAGGCTGGCCCAAAACATGAGGTTCTGCGCACGAACTCGCTCGGCGAACCTGTTTATGCTTCGCCGGCCATCGCCGATGGCAGGATTTTTATTCGAGGCGAACAGAATATTTATTGTATTGGGGAGTAAAACAATACTCAGTAAGCAAGGTTCACGCTGGTTCGTAATGATCTCATTCACACCGTGGCTTCAGCCCGGTGTCAAAGGCGAAGTACAAACCCAGAAACCGTTTTAACGGTTTCTCCAGAGCATCATCCAATCGGCCCCTTAGAAACCGTTAAAACGGTTAAGAATGAGTAGCCATAACTTTATCGCCGGGCTAAAGCCACGGCGTGAATGAGAGTCGGCACACTAGTAAGCAAACAGTAAAGGAAATCCAATGAAACTCTTAGGTCGTATCAGCGTTGCTTCCCTTATCAGCCTTCTCTTAACTGGAGCGCTTCTTACCTCCATCGTCGACGCATCGGGCGGCAACTGGCCGCAGTGGCGAGGGCCCGATGGTCAGGGTGTTTCCAGTGAGAAGAACCTGCCCACGGAATGGAGTGCAACAAAGAACATTAAATGGAAAACGCCTATTGCCGGACGGTCACACTCATCGCCGATCGTTTGGGGGAACAAGATCTTCGTTACTACTGCAGTGGAAGGACCGGTCGTGCCTGGCGCAAAGGCCGCCAAGCACATGATGGGCGACAAGGAGTTTTTGCACCCCGATAGTATCGGAGCAGATCGCAAACAAACATTCAAAGTCATTTGTCTCAATGCGGCCACCGGAAAAATTCTGTGGGAGCAGATCGCATTCGAAGGCACCCCGTACGATAACCGCCACCGCAAGAGTTCTTTCGCGGCGTCGACCCCGGCTACTGACGGCAAATATGTTTATGCATTCTTCGGCTCGGAAGGGCTTTATGCGTACGACATGCGCGGGAAACTTGCCTGGAAAGCCGACCTCGGTAAACTCGGAACCGTTGGCATGGGCACGGGCACTTCACCAATTCTCCACGACAACCTGGTGCTGATGCAGTGTGATGAGGACAACGGAGAGGCCTCGTTCATCGTTGCCCTGGACAAGAAGACGGGCAAAGAAGTCTGGAAGACTCCGCGGAAGGTGCAGGTCAGTTGGTCGACTCCAATATTGGTTCGAACGGCGAAGCGCGCCGAACTTATCACCAGCGGTACGGAAGCGATTGTTGCCTACGACCCGGCAACCGGAAAAGAGTTGTGGCGCCACAAGGGTGTAGAAAGCAATGCCATCCCATCCCCCGTGGCCAACCGCGAAGTGGTCTTTCTGTCGGCAGGATTTCCCGCGAAAATAGTGATGGCGATCCGGATGGGCGCTTCCGGTGACCTTACTGATTCCGCCAACGTTTCGTGGAAACACTCAAAAGGCACGGCTTATGTGCCTTCGCCAATTCTCTACGGCGACTATCTATACTTGACCACCGATCGTGGCATTCTCACCTGCATCAATGCCAAAACCGGAGAATTAGTGTACGAGGGAGGCCGCGTTCCAATTCCGGCGACATTCACGGCATCACCCGTTGCTTTCGACGGCAAGATTCTGCTGACGAGTGAGGACGGCGACACATTTATGGTCAAAGCCGGACCCAAACACGAGATTCTTGGCAGCAACTCGGTGGGAGAGCCGGTTTATGCTTCTCCGGCGATTGCTGAAGGACGAATCTTTATTCGCGGCGAGAAGAACCTCTATGCCATTGGGAATTAATGGCCAGGGAACAACTTGAGGGAAGCCAGCGTCTAATTGGTAACAGGATAGTTGTTAACAATCCTGACTTGTGTACGTTTTATACTTAGACGGCGCGAGTAAGTGCCCTACGAGTCCAAAACGAAAGCGATCCACGAAATTACACGAACCGACACGAAAGTTTCTTAGTGTCATTTCGTGTAATTTCGTGGATCGTGACTTGAGAGCCTTTAGGAACCCGACTGACAGAATTTCTAACTATCCATGCACGAGGGTGCCGAACTAGTCGAGGAGAATACGAAGATGTTTGGGTCACAAGAATCCGCACCCTGGTACAAGTCATTAACCGGTTTGATTGCGGCGTCAGTTTTAATACCTCCGTTGGGACTGGCGATGCTTTGGATACGGCGCGACGTCGCCACGAGCAAGAAGATTCTTGGCACACTGTGCATAGCTCTGTTAGGGGTTGGATACGTTTTTCTGTTTTCAGCGTGGCGTAGATCCAGCGCAAATGACGCCCAGTACGATTTAGTAGAACAACATCGTGCTCAGCAGGCTGCGTCGGCGCCAGCGGTGGGTGATCAAGCTGTAGTTCCTGCCAGTGCAGGTCAAACCCCAGCGGCCGGTGCCTCACCCGTGGCTGCGGGATCCGCCGCAACCACTCCATCGGCTGCATCAGAAACTGCCGCCGCACACGCTTCAAGAAACTACTGGACGAATTTTCGCGGGCCCAATCGCGATGGCCGCTACGAGGAACTTAAGGTTGTGACCGAGTGGCCGAGTTCCGGACTGGTGCCGATGTGGAAACAGCCGATTGGCGTCGGTTATGCCTCGTTTGTTATCGCAGATGGGCGAGCTTACACCATTGAACAGCGGCGAGGTCAGGAGGTCGCGACTGCTTACGACGTCGCCAACGGCAGAGAGGTTTGGAAACAAGGCTGGAACGCTCAGTACAGCGATTCCACAGGTGATGGACCGCGCGCCACTCCCACCTGGGACGACGGTCGCATCTACGCGCTGGGCGCCACCGGCGAGCTCCGATGCCTGGATGCGAAAACAGGCGCCGTCGCATGGGGGCGCAACATTCTTACCGAGAACCAGGCGCCAAATCTTTCCTGGGCCATGGCCGCTTCCCCGCTCGTGGTTGATGACAAAGTAATCGTTCTGCCGGGGGGCGCAAATGGCAAATCCGTAGTTGCGTACAACAAACTCACTGGGGCGCCGGTTTGGAAATCTCAAAACGACCCGCAGGCTTATGTGTCTCCGATGCTGGCTACGCTGGCGGGCCGCCGGCAAATCGTGGTCGTCAGTGCTTCGCGAGTAATGGGCCTGGCTCCAGAGGATGGGTCGCTACTCTGGAGTCACGTTTGGGACACGGACATGGGTATTAACGTTTCGCAGCCCATCATCGTCGACAAGAACCGATTGTTCATCTCTTCGGGCTACGGTAAGGGTGCGGCACTGGTTGAGATCACTGGCGGCGGCAAAAACTTTGAGGCTCGTCAGCTTTGGGAAAACATCAACATGAAGAACAAGTTCAACAGCTCAGTTCTTCATGAAGGGCACGTCTACGGATTAGATGAAGGGATCTTGACATGCCTCAACGTTGATACCGGGGAGCGCAAATGGAAAGGCGGCCGGTATGGCTACGGGCAAGTCATTCTTGCGAGTGGGCATCTGATCATTTCCAGCGACTCCGGAGAACTGGCTCTGGTCAAGGCCACGCCCCAACAATACACAGAGGTTGCGCGCTTCTCAGCGCTCGAAGGCAAGACGTGGAATTACCCAGCAATCGCTGGCGGCCGACTGCTCGTGCGCAATGCGACTCAGATGGCTGCATATAACATCGCCGCGCCATGATCGTGAATTAAACAGTTCAGCGCCGCCCTGCTGCAGATCGGATACAATTTAAATGACTCACCGACATTCGTATCCGCTAAGTGGAAGGCTCTGAATTCTGTGAGACTGCAGACTTTCCGACTAACCCACTCCACTAAAATCTTGCAATTCGATTGCGAAGCACCTCAGTCTAGCCAGCCAAACGTCAAATTTCTGACCCGATACGGTACAAGACCGGGCGCAAATCGTGTTGAAGTACGTCGCGGAGAAGCCTGTTTTTCGCAGCAATTGCAGGTCTTTGACTTTGATATCGGGAATGGCACGGTGCTTGTTAGTTCAAAAGGCATTAAACGAATCCCCGGACGCGGCTAACGGCTCAATGTGGAGGGAATTCAGATGCTAAGACAAGACCAAATCGTAAGAAGGACACTTATGCTGGCGCTGGGAATTTTCCTGGCACTGCCCATGGTGGCTAACGCACAGTGGGGCAATCAAAATGGGCGATGGGAAAACAACGGCCAGAGCAGAGCCGAGCAGAGACGCCGGCAGCGTGAATATGAACGCGAGCAGCGACGGCGGCAGCGCGAAGCTAGTCGGAATGATGACTGGCGTCGGAATGAAGATGGGCGTCGGAATGATGACTGGCGTCGGAATGACAACTATGACAATTACGGCGGATCTTCTCAGCTTCGACAGACAGCTTTAAATGCTGGCTATAACGAAGGAATCAAAGAAGGCCGTAAAGATCGGCAGCGTGGTGATCGTTTCGACTATCGTGATAGCAGCAAATACCAGAACGCCACCACCGATTACAATTCACGATTCGGTAATCAAGAGTTGTATCGCCGGTATTATCGCCAGGGCTATGCCAATGGCTACAATGACGGCTATCAGGGCCACTAACGCCTTCGCACGGTAACGGCTGGGGAAAACAATAGGGCCGGCGCGGGGATTAATCTCCTCGGCTGGCCCTTTTCTTAGCGGTGTCGGCCTACTTCTTAATAAAGATTCGCTTGGTCTCAAACGACCCGTTGGGATTATCGATATACATGTCTATAACCAACTCGCCACCAGACAACGTCCATTTTCTCGTGAGTTGACTGGTCACCGGGCCCTTCGGGGTTTCAGCAGTCGTCACTTCGTTAACAACAATCCCATTGCCGCCAGGCAGCCAGTTGGCTGTTCGTTTGCCTTTTGGGACCGGTTGGCCCGGCGGGCTCTGGGGCGTAAATTCCCGCTCTTTACCGTCCAAGATGTAACTGTCCTTGACGGTGCGTTCATTGTCCGGCTGAATCAATTTTGTCTCCAACTCAATCTGGTCGGCGGTGTGATTGACCGTCATGGTCTGTTGCATGTTTCCCGGCATCCCAAAACTTCTCGCGCGGTCCATTATCCATGACCCGTTGAAATTGGGTTTCTGCGCCGCCAGCCCCAGGCCGGAAGCTAGTGTTATCAACATCAAGACGCTGGCGAAGAGGTTGCGCTTCATCATATAAAAACTCCCTTTTCACTTAAGCTAACGAAATCCGGGCTATTGGCTGAATATTCATATCCGGTGAAAGCTCCTGATAGCTGAGCACCGCCAGGTTTGGATGATCCGGCTCAATCAACTTTCTAACAGTCCTTCTAATGTCCCCTGTGGTCAGCAACACTGGATTCTGAGCGGTTGGCGGCAGGCTTTCAACTTCGAGGTTGATTGCTGCCTTAAAGCTCGCGCTTTCTTCGCCGGTTAACGGGTGCATGGCGATGTTGCTCAGCCTCTTCTCTATTGTTGGGTCGAGCAGATAGACAACCAGCGTACTGCTTCCTCGCGTGTATTTGTGAGAGATATATTTCTTTAGATCGGTGCGAACAAAATCGGAGTAATCGGCGGTAGTTAAGTTCTCCACCTTGCGATCGTCAAGGACTGGACACAAGCCTTGTACTCGTGGAGTAAAAACTATGAAGCGGCTAAGGTCAACATCCGTGGTGCCGCTGATTGAGAGCAGGCTCTCCAGAATACTTCTCAGATCTCTCACTGATATTCCTTCATCGAGGAGGTTCCGGAGCACCAGGCAGATTTGGTCGGCCGAAAAACGAGTCAGCGCCGTATTTACCAGGTCGGGAAAGGCTGTACGCAATAATTCGACGATGTACTGAGTGGCACTTAGAGTTTGAAAGTCGGCGGCATGCTTACGGATTTCAGCCGACATCTTGAGCACTAGAAATCCAGCAGGCCCCCAGGTGCTTAAGCCGGCCTCCTGGCATTCTTTTGATGAAGCTTGCTCTTCCCTCACAATCGCTCACTCATTCAAGTTTGCGGGATTAGTCGCTGCCGTTGCCTCGATTCCCAGTTTTATCAATCTATCAACGGTGTCGTTTACTAAAAACTGATCAGATTCAAGCCCCAGGATTGCAGGGTATTCGCGGTGGTTGAGATTAAAGCGAAACTCGTTAACTTTAAGAGTGTTGTCGACCTCGATGCGAGTTTCCGGGAGGACTATCCCCAACTCGTAAAAGAGACCGTCCTGCATCATTGAGAACAACTCGCCGATTGATTGATCGTCAGCGCTGGCTCTTTTCTTTATTAAAGCTTCGTTAACGAATACGGTGATTGCTATCTCGCTGGATTCGAGCGCTGCCTTATGGCCGTCTCCCTGTCCATTATTTGATACTGCAAAATTTTTGCGGTGACTGAAATTTTGTGTTGACGGGCGAGGTTTCTTCCTCCAGCTCGACTAATCCCAGAGTCTTGAACTCTACATCGGTTCGAAGCTCGCGACGCGACAGCACCGGGACGTTTGGGAATTCCAGCTCAATTAGCAGCCGCAGGAATGGTCGTAGTTGAGATTCCTCAACGACGACAGCTACGTTCTCATTCGATGCCACCTCAGTTCTGACCGCGGCGAGCGTGGCCTGGCAGCTTTCCGGCTCCATGGCGAGAAGGGAATGAGAGCCAGATTTATAAATAGAATGACGAACATCAGCTTCGAAGCGCGGGCCAACCGGGTGAATCCCATAGCGCGGATCATTACCTGGTAACCTTGGGCGAAGCCCGGGTAATGAACGGATTTCCTCGACAATGTCGTGGGCGCTAACTCCGCTGGTGTAAAGTTGCTCGAAGGTCTCGTATATTTGTACGAATGGCTTTATTGGTGCCGCTTCGGCCAGCAGTCCCCTGCATACAGCAGCACCTTCCATTGTTGGGTCAGAGTTTTTGGCCACACTGCAGGGACGAGAGCGTCTTTCACGAGGCCATCGCGGTTTGGTCCACGCCATTGGGGCCAGTCGGTGATTGCAATTGCCAAGCTGGGCAATGCGCATAGCATAAGCCCGATCATCAGTAGCGCTGTCATCGGTGGTTTGTGAGAAGAATGCATATGAGTCCTTAGGGGTAATGCCAGGGAAACCTTTAATTTCACAATGTGGTGAGCGCGTCTTTACAGAACCGGGAGCGATAGCGACCGCACTCAAGGGCCCGGAGGGATCAAATGGCGTCGTCTATCTGGGCCTAAGTGAATCCTCTACTATTCAACACTATGGGCACATTCCTCTTGTTTCCTGTGACCGCCTTGTTGATTGCGGTCGCTATCGCTCCCGGTTCTGTAGAGACGGCTCGCTACGTTTCTAAAACAGCAATTTAACCCCGAACTGAACATGCCGCGGCTCGCGAGCCGAAGTGATCTGGCCAAAAGATGGCGAGCCCAGGAAATTGTCCGGCAAATTAAAGTTGGGGTGATTGAATAGATTGAAAAACTCTGCCCGGAACTGCAAGTTCATTCGTTCCGAAAGTGCAGTGTTCTTAACCAGCGACGCATTCACGTTGTGATAGCCAGGACCGTCCAGAATATTTCTACCGGCGTTACCAAAACTTCCGCGAGGAGGAAACGTGAAAGCGGCGGTGTTGAACCACCGTTCGGGGGAACGTTGGCCCAGACTCGGATTTCCTGCGACGTTTGGACGATCGTTCGCTCCAAACCCCAGCGCTGAGAACCCCGTCCCGCTGTTATCCAACTCGCGCAACAGCGCAACCGTGAACGGGCGACCCGTTTGCAGCGTCACGATGCCTGAGGTTTGCCATCCCGTCAGAACCTTGGACCAGGCGCCGTCATCCGCCAGGTAGGTGCGACCTTTACCAAAAGGCAGGTCGTAAACGTAACTCAATGAGAGGCGATGTGCGACGTCAAAATTGGATCGGCCGCGTTCGGAGCGCAAGTCATAACTATTTTGGGGATAGTTTGGGTCGCCGGCACTCGGAAAAAAGTTTGAAGCGTCATCAATAGATTTTGACCAGGTGTAGGACGCCAGCATTGTGAGTCCTGCCGCAAGTCGCTGTTGCAGGCGGGCCTGCAGACTGTGATAGTTCGAGCTGGCCCGCGACTCAATCGTATTGATCTCGTCAAACTGCGGAACAGGACGCGGTACAAATGGAAGGCCTGGTGGCAATGCGCTCGGCTGCGGTTGATTGAGGTCACGCGCTGACAAAAGCTTCGTTCCCTTGGAGCCTACATATCCGACTTCGAGCACGCGGTTACGACCCAATTGCTGCTGCACATTCAAGTTCCAATGCTGCATGTATGGGGTGCGCAGGTCGCGCTGAATAGCTTGGGCGGAGTCGGGCAAGGGGAAGGGAAAGAAGGTCGGAAAAGGATCGCTCAATGTTAGTGGCAGACCGGGAAGGGGAAAAAATAAATTGAAATCAAAGTACGGTTTATTAAAGTAGAGAGCTTCGCCCGGGGCCAGCGGCGAGGTGTCGTAGTATATGCCATAGCCCGCCCGTATCACTGTTTGCTCCTGGTCACCAATTGTCCAGGCCAGCCCCACGCGTGGTGCAAAATTGTTCTTGTCCGATTCGTATCCGCCGCGAGGCATCCCGCTGGTACCTACAGGCACAAGGGAACGCGTCGCCGCGTCGTACAGATTTGCGCGGTCGGTCGCATCCACGGGTGCAGAGTTGAACTCATAGCGCAGTCCCGCCGAAAGAGTCACATTCCGACGCACCCGAAAACTATCGTTGAAAAAGAAGTGATAGCTCTGAGCGCGCAGGTGTTGTGCATTGTCGACGCGAGCGCCGCCGGTCACGAGCGGAAGACCGAGCAACAAGTCAGCCAAGGCGACGCCGGTGTAGGCAAATGGTGAAAAATTGAGGAGACCGCGCGATTGCACGTCGCGAAAACCGTTCTGCTGCACGGCGCGGATGTCAGCGCCAAACTTGAAGAGATGGTTTCCTTGCACGTAAGTAGCGGTGTCGATGATCTGAAAGGTGTTGGTTACGGTGTTCTGTGGATTGTTGCCTTCGTGGCCCAGTGGCGAGAATCCCGTTATGGTTATAAAGCTCAACCCGAAATCTCGCGAATTTGGCGAAAGCTCGGGCAATCCGACCGCGCGATTGATGCTCGTGCCCTGGTTTTCTTGATTTACAGCCGCAGCAACGCGGTTGAAGGCGAAGCGGGTATCATTAACCAGCTTGGGCGAGAATACGTGCGTGAGTCCCACCATGGCATTCTGACTCCGGCGTGGTACGTCGTTGCCATAACCGGGGACCGCGGAGAGAGTCGGCCCTGCAAACGGCTCAAAGAATCTGCGGTCACCGAAACTGTAGCGGAACACCAGCGTGGTCAGGTTACTGAGGAAGTGATCCACGCGAGCGTCAAAGTGGTCATTGTCGTCGCGCTGGGTAGGCGACGAAACGAAGTTGGCGAAAGGTGCGTTACGGTTCGGCAGCGGATACAGCGCGGCGATCGCCCGTCCGATCGGAT
The DNA here is from genome assembly GCA_046261995.1 of Pyrinomonadaceae bacterium. GTDB lineage: Bacteria > Acidobacteriota > Blastocatellia > Pyrinomonadales > Pyrinomonadaceae > PSRF01. The sequence continues at coordinate 75,742 of JBHENP010000002.1, read as the reverse complement.
GAGTGAAGAATGACGGAATCATCCCGCCCGGGAACGGTTGGCCCGAGGAGGGATCGCGCGGAATACCCAGCAAGCTCTGTGAAAAGTCGCCGGATCGTTCCTGAAGAGTCGGCACGTTGGCAATCCGGGTTACGCCTTCACGCGAGCGTGTGCCCTCATAATCGGCAAAGAAGAACGTGCGGTCCTTGCGAATTGGACCTCCAAGAGAAAAACCGAACTGGTTGCGGATATATTTTGGCGCCGGTTCATTCCCAGGCGCGAAGAAGTTGCGCGCGTCGAGGGCCGCGTTCCGATGAAATTCGTAAAGAGAACCGTGTAAGTCGTTGCTACCCGACTTGAGTACCACGTTTACCTGCGCCCCAGGGTTGCGCCCGAAGGCGGCGTCGTACGTGCTGGTCGCGATTTCAAACTCTCGTATCGCATCGACTGGAGGGCGTACGGCGAAAGTGTTGAGCTTGGGATCCACATTGTAGACACCATCGAGCAGAAAATTATTACTGTCCTCTCGCGCCCCGTTGACGCTGAAAGAAAAGTCACCACGAACGGAGCCCGCCGAGCCCGGTGCGGGAGGAACTGCACCGGGGACCAGCAGACTCAATTCATAAAAGTTGCGCCCATCGAGTGGGAGATTTGTGATTTGACGGTTTTCAATTACCGCGCCCGTACCCGCGGAGTCACTCTTCAGGATAACGTCCTTTGTGAAGTCAACTTCTACCCTCTCGGTTGTACTAATTTCCATCGTGACGTCCGCGCGCTGTTCCTGATTGACGAGAACCGTAATTCTAATCACCTGCTGTGGAAAATCACGTACTTCGACGTGTAAACGATATTCTCCAGGCGGTAGGGCGGAAAGGGTATACTCGCCGTTTACCCCACTTGTTACCGTTCGGGTCTCTTGCGTCTCCTGGTTCGTCAGCTTAACGATGGCGCCAGGTATGACAGAATGGTTAGGGTCATAGACAGTGCCGCGGACCGACGCGCGTTGGGTTTGCGCCCAAGCTAATGATGGCAACAGGATGAGCAGAGCCAGCATCGTAGTTTTTGCTGCTATTGACTTCAAAATGATCTCCTTACTGATTTTCGGTAGGAATGACGAAAAACTGGAAACTGTTCCTTTTGGCTTCACATTAAAATACCAAAACGATCGAGATGAGGTTTAGGAAAAAAGGCACGCAACCCCCACCATCGGCCTGAACCTGCGGTTATTGTGCGGCGTATTCACCTGACAATGTCTGAAACTGATTGCTAGAATGTGTAGTATTGAGACCTGAGAGCCCGCACGTCAAACCGGAGCACATGCAATGATGAGTTTTTTGTCACTTTCGTTTCCCGCATTATTCCAAAGAATGCTGGGGCTAACCTGCCTGATTGTAATTTACGCCATCAGCGTCGCCGCTCAAACCGACAGCACCATCACAGGCGACATCAGAGATTCCAACGGGGCAGTGCTGGTCGGTGTCCAAGTGACCGCGAAACATGTTGAAACCGGACTTGTGAGGGTTACTACGAGCGCAGACGAGGGAAGGTTCGTTTTTCCGGGATTACCTGTTGGGCTGTATGAACTGCAAGCAGAGTTTGCCGGTTTCGAACCGCTGGGCTTTCCCAATGTCAGACTCACTGTGAACGAAACCACGGCGGTGTCCCTGATAATGAAAGTCGCCGGGCTTACCGCCGCCGTGAATGTCGACAGTGGCGAAGTTTTGGTAAATACGCAGAGTCAGGAGCTTAGTTACCTGGTTGGCGAACAAGCCATAAGGGATTTACCGCTGAATGGCAGGAACTACACTGACCTTGCCCTGCTCCAGCCGGGGGTCATCGGTTATTCGCATCGCGACGGAGGTTCGGTCGTGGCGCACGGTTTGGGCATGAGCATCAATGGCCAGGATCCGCGGTCGAATGTTTACCTGCTGGACGGTACCCCCCAAAACGATTTCACCAATGGACCTGCCGGCAGCGCCGCAGGCACCGTGCTTGGGGTAGAAACAATCAGAGAGTTTCGCGTGGAAGCAAATTCATACGGAGCCGAATTTGGACGGAATGCCGGAGGGCAGATCAACGCGATTAGTAAATCCGGCAGCAACGCGCTTCACGGCTCACTCTACTGGTTTCATCGCAACGACAACTTCGACGCGCGTAACTTTTTTGATGGGTCGGAAAAGCCCGAGTTCAAGCGGAATCAATTCGGCGGCAGCATCGGTGGACCAATCAAGCAGGACCAGACTTTTTTCTTTTTCGGTTATGAATCGCTGCGGGAAAACCTGGGCCAGACAATCCGAACGGTGGTGCCGGATTTGAACGCGCGTAGCGGGATTCTTCCCACGGGAACGGTGGTCGTTAACGCGGCCGTTAGACCCTATCTCGACGAGTTTCCACTGCCCAATGGCCCCAATCTTGGCGGTGGTCTGGCCGAGCACAACTTCGGCTTTGACCGTCAGATTAAGCAACACTTCACCCAGGGGCGCCTCGATCACAATTGGAGTCAGCGGCAACAGTCTTTCGCCCGTTACACATTCGACGATGCAGATCAGCAACTGCCAACCGATTTTCCGCAGTTTCCACGTGCGTTTCGCTCGCGCAATCAGTTTTTTACCGCCGAGCATCGTTTCATTCAAAGTTCGGCGACGATTCACACCTTGCGGTTCAACTTTGCCCGCACCCGAATTGGTCAGCAGGTGGAATCCAACACCACGCAAGCGCTACCTCCGTTCATTCCCGGCCGAGAGTCTCTGGGTAACATCGACATCGGCGGTGTTCCGCGCTTCGGCCCGCAAACCTCCGTCAGCGTGAGACTGACGCAAAACGTTTTCGGCGGCGAATACGGCGTAGTGCACACGCGGGGCCAGCACATCATTAAGGCTGGAGGTGTGGTTGAACGCTATCAAGACAACATGGTGAATCCGACTTTCTCGCTGGGCATCTGGACTTTCGCCAACTTAAGAAATTTCCTGGTCAACACCCCGCAGAGTTTTCTCGGGCTTACGCCCAACGGTGCGCTTGATCGCTACTGGCGCTTCACGCTTTTCGCGGGCTACTTGCAAGACACTTTTCGTGTCCATCCGCGTCTGACTCTCAATGCCGGGCTGCGTTACGAGACGACTACCATGCCGGTGGACCTTTACGGCCGCGATTCGGCCTTGCCGTCGCTGACTGATCGCGCGCCTACCATTGGACAGCTTTACCAGAACCCTACGCGCAAGAATATCTCTCCTCGCGTGGGCTTCGCGTGGGACCTTTTTGGCGATGGCAAAACCAGCGTGCGGGGCGGTTATGGCCTCTACTTCAATACCAACAACCAGCAGAACCTGATCGTTACGGTAACTAATCCGCCGGCCACGCCGCGAATCGCTATTGGCTTCACGCCTACTTCGCCTTGCCGGCCGGCTTTCCCGGCCGCGCCGCTGTCGTGCGCTTTCGCTAATTCGATCCGACCGGTGCAGTTTGATCTCGATAACCCTTATGTAAATGTTTACAACCTGAGCGTGCAACACGAACTGCCGTGGGATACGGTGGCAACGCTTGCCTACGCCGGGTCGCGCGGCGTTCACTTGTTACGCAGCAATGATGTGAACACGGCGCTCCCCACGATCCGTGCTGACGGCACGCCTTTCTACCCGCTCGGTGCTCCACGACAGAACACAGCTTTTTCTACTATTGAACTCAAGAGCAGCGACGGCAATTCATGGTACAACGCGATGATCTTCGAATTGCGGAAGCGTTGGAATCGCAGTTTCACCATTCAGTCTGCGTACACCTTCTCGCGAAACATCGACACGACGCAGGCCTCGACCTTCTTCTCAGACGCAACAAACGGGACAACCACGGCCTTTCCGGAATTCCCAGGACTCAACTACAACAAAGGCCTGGCCGACTACCACGCCAAACACAACCTGGTGGTCAACTTCACCTGGAGCATTCCCTTCGCTCGCGACTTGGATGGCACCGCCGAGACATTGCTCGATGGTTGGCAGTTCGCCAGTATCAGTAATTGGCGCAGCGGTAACCCGTTGACGGTCTTCGTAGCGGCGAACCGCTCGCGATCGCTATGGCAGCCATCACTGGGCCCGGGCATCGGACGCGACCGCGCTTCAATGGCGCCGGGATTCACCTACGAAACGGCGGTCCTCGGTGGCCCTGATCAATATTTCAACCCTGCGGCGTTTGTAATTCCACCCGCGGGTACACTCGGCGACACCGGTCGCGGCGCGTTCATTGGTCCGAATCACCGCAGCTTCGATCTGGCCCTCGTAAAAAACACGAAGATAACTCGGTTGCTGGGAGAGTCAGGCAATCTGCAACTACGTGTGGAGGCGTTCAACCTCTTCAATCGTGCCAACTTCGCTCCGCCGTCACTGACTGCCTTCGCGGGTCAGGCGGATACTGAAGCTCCGCTCACGACCTTTGGCCGGATCCGATCGACAGTGACATCATCAAGGCAGATTCAGCTCGGGCTTCGACTAACGTTCTAGAACAAGTCAGTCTTGCAGTTAGTCAACGGTGAGAATTATTTTTGTCAGTTGGGGGATTCAAGCTCAAAGTGCAACAGAAGCAGCCCGGGGGGCTTGTACAGAACCGGGAGCGATAGCGACCGCAATCGAGCATCGGGCATCCTTCAAGAAACCGCAATCGAGCATCGGGCATCCTTCAAGAAACCGCAATCGATGAGCCTCTATGTACTCTTTCTCAGCCGACTTAGGATTAATTTATTGCCTCGAGTTTTCTAGTATGAGTTGAGTGCGGTCGCTATCGCTCCCGGTTCTGTATTGAGTTGTCTTTTGCCGCACACCGGCTGCTATTGGGAATACTCTGAGAAAGCACGCCAAAGCGCCATTCTTGTTAACGCTTAGTCATCTAGTCGCAATTCCAAGTTGAATTTGCGAATGACAAATGGAAATGAGTCGAAGCTTAGGTTAAATGGACCACCACCAATCTAGGAGGATCTCCCCAATGCTCTGGATAATTTTCGCCCTGGGCGCCGCGCTCGCCTGGGGCCTGTATGGGCCGGCGTTGCATCGCGGCCAGGTGGCGCTCGGTAACCCGATGCGTGCGCTCCTCTGTGTGGGAGTCGCTTACTTTTTGATCGGCGTGCTGGTTCCAGTTGCCAGTCTCTCTTATCAGGGAGGGCTCCAGCAGGGATTTACGATGAAAGGCGCGATGGGAGCGACACTGGGAGGAGCGCTCGGCGCAATCGGCGCCGTATGTATAATTTTCGCGTTCAAGTCAGGCGGCTTGCCAACTTACGTAATGCCGCTCGTCTTCGCGGGCGCGCCGCTGGTCAACGTAATGTTTTCAATGTTGCTGCACCCGCCCAAGACAGCGCCCAATCCCTTGCTTTACGTTGGTTTCGTCCTCGCGGCAGCGGGCGCGGGTATGGTGCTGTATTTCAAACCGCAATCGTGACGTTTGTTTCGTTACTAGTTTTAGAAAACATACTCCCCAACTGTTAAGAGTTCCTGCGGTCCCCTCTGAAAGGGAGAAGGAGAAGGAGATTCGAACATGAAGACGTTTACCATCAAGACTCTGATGAGTCTCGCAGTCATCACTCTGTTCTTGTCCATCGAGATTGCCGCTCAAGTGGGCGCTGACTGGCCACAATGGCGCGGCCCGAACCGTGACGGCATTTCCAAAGAGACTGGTTTGCTCAAGCAGTGGCCCCAACAAGGACCGGCGCTGGTTTGGAAAGCTACTGGCGCCGGAGCGGGCTACTCGTCCTTGTCAGCTGCTAATGGACGTTTGTACACCATGGGCCTCCGCGGCGACCGCGAATTCGTGATCGCTTTTGATATAGCCACGGGTAAAGAAGTGTGGGCGACTGCACACGGCGGCGCTTATCGTGACAGTCGCGGGGATGGCCCGCGCGGCACTCCCACCTTCGAAGGTGGGAGATTGTACTCCCTGGGTGGCGGCGGCGATCTTTCATCGATCGATGCGAAGACAGGAAAAATCATTTGGTCGATGAACGTGCTGCAGAAATTTGGCGGTGAGAATATCGGCTGGGGCATTAGCGAGTCTCCGCTCGTTATTGGTGAAAAGCTGATAGTAAATGCCGGCGGCCCGGGCGCATCGGTTGTAGCGCTCAATAAAAAGGACGGTACGTTGATCTGGAAAAGCCAGAACGACAAAGCCGGCTACTCTTCAGGTATGCCGCTCCAAATTGGCGATACCACACAGGTGGTATTCTTCACTCACAATCGGGCCGTGGGCCTGGATCTTAAAGATGGCAAACTGCTCTGGGACTACCCACGTGCGGCCAACAATGTAGCCAACGTGGCTACACCGGTCGTTCGCGGCAACCGAGTGTTCATCTCTTCGGACTACGGAACCGGTGCAGGAATGGTTGAAATCAAGGCTGACGGTAAGGCGCAGGAAGTCTACTTCACGAAAGATATGCGCAATCACCACAGCAGTTCCATCCTCGTAGGCGATCACTTGTACGGCTTCTCCAGCAGCGTGTTGACGGCAATGCGTTTCGACACCGGCGAGATCGCCTGGCGTGATCGCAGCGTGGGCAAAGGTTCACTGGTTTTTGCCGACGGACATCTCTACGCGCTTAGTGAGAATGGAGTGGTCGGGCTCATTGAAGCGTCTCCCAAGGGATATGTCGAGAAGGGACGCTTCCGCATCCAGCAAGACTCTCTCCCAACCTGGACCCACCCTATCGTCGTGGGAGGCCGGCTTTATCTCCGCGACCAGGATACTATTTATGCCTATGATGTGAGAGAGAAACGGTAGTCGCGCCGAAGCGTACCGCCGGACTGCTAAAAGGGAGCGACACGCCTGATTTCATTTTTCATACGTCATTTGACATATCTCATTTGTCATCTAAGGAAATCGTTGAAGATATTATCCAACGAGTATCACTGCTGTCAGCAGAAGAATTGGTACCTTGGACGCGCTCTTAAATGACATGAGAACTGTCAAATGACGTATGAAACATGAAATCAGGCGCGTCGCTCCCGATTATGACAACCTCGCACTAACGCCAGCCTTCACTTGATCTTCTTCCCGGGCATGTCTCGACCGCCCTGGTGAATGATCAAACCGGTGACCGTTCCTTTGTCGTCTCTGCTAAACGTTACTTTCGCATCTACTACGCGCAGGAAGAATTTATTCCCGCCCTCCGGAAAAAGTTCGAAAGCAGGTTGCCCAGTGGCCTGCGTCATGAGCTTCTCCCCCTCTTTATAAACCTTTACCATAAAAGTCGGCGACACTTCGTACTCGCCGGCGTAATCGTCGTAAGTCTTTGGATCGACGGCTACTGACTTGTTCTCCAAGCGCTTGAGCATCTCGGTGGCGCCGGTGTTTTCAGGATTCAATTCAAGCGACTTCTTGTAGTTGAGAGTCGCGAGTTCGGTGTTGCCGCTAATCATGTAGGCTTCGCCCAGACTATCGTAGGTGTTGAAGCCCTTGGGATATGCTTCCACGTTCAGTTTGAATATTTCGATCGCCTCTTTTAGCTTCTTATCCCGCAGTAGCTGATACCCAAGCGTATTCAGTTCGGGTTCACCAAAATCGTAAACCTTTGCCTGCCCCGACTTCAGCTCGCGATACTGGGCAAGAGCCGCTTCGATACCCTTTTCGGCAGTGGTTTTGTGTAAGACGTCGGCTAGGGGCATCCTCGGCGGGTCGTACGGTTGGTTGTAGAGGATGTTCGTTAATGCTCGCTCGAGCCGATCCAAACTACCGCCCTGTGAAGTGTTGTCGAGCATTACGATGAGATGCTTCTGTGCAGGAAACCGGGCGATTACTGTATTGAAACCATTGATGCCGCCGCCGTGCGTTATTTTGGGTACGTTCTCCGTCCCGGTTCCCAACTTGGCTTTGGTTATGACCCATCCATAAGCGTAGTCGCTCAGATGTGGCTTATACATGAGTTCTTTCGTGGCGGCGGACATCACGCGGTCCGTATAGAGCGCCTGGTCCCAGAGGTAGAGATCTTCCACGGTCGAATACAGTGAACCCGCTGCATATGGGAGAGACATGTCGAGGTAGGGCGCGTTCACGTAACCGTCGGGCGTCTTTTGGTATCCAGAAGCGCGTTTCTCAATTAGGTTTGCGTGATGGTCATAGCCGGTATTCTTCATACCCAGTGGATCTAAGACCTTTCCCTTGAGAGCTTGTTCATAAGTCTGTCCGGTGACTTTTTCTATGATTGCTCCGAGCAAAAAATATCCTGAGTTGTTGTATGAGAATTTGCTACCCGGCTCGAATTCCAGGTTATTGCTCGCGTACTTCTTGATAAAGTCGTCGACTGTATAAGGATTGCGACTGACATCGTTAAAGAATCCGGCCAGGCTGGTGTAGCTGGGAATGCCGGATGTGTGGTTGAGAAGTTGATGGACAGTGACTTTCTCACCGATGTCCTTACGATAAGCCGGTATATATTCTGCGACTTTACCGTCCAGCTTCAGCTTTCCTTGCTCAACTAGTTGCAGGACGAGGGCGGCGGTGAATTGCTTGGTGATGGAGCCAAGCCGAAACCTGGTGTCGGGCGTGTTCGGAATATTCCATTCCATGTTGGCCAGGCCGAAGCCTTTCTTGTAGATTACCTTCCCATTTTCGGCCACCAGCACCGATCCGTTGAAGAGCCGGTACTTGTTTGCCGCCATCATCACTTCGTCGATCTTTGCGGCCTTGTCCTGGACGGGATGCTGACCAAGAGCTGCGCTCTGAAGCGCCACCAGGATCATGGCGCAAACGACAAGCGCCCTCGTTTGCCAAGTAATTTGTCTGTTCATTGCATGCTCCTGAGACGAACCAAAGGTTAAGAGTACTAATGGGACTAAAGGTTAACGACCTAATAGTGGAAATGGTTTCAGCGATTAGGTAAGCATTCGACTTGCGGCGAAAGGTTGCAAGCTGGTGGAACTCCCTCGACTCCATGACGAGTCTACTCCACGCGTTTTTTTCGGCCGCAATGACCGAATTGCGCGCTGAGCTACCGCCGTGAGGGGGTCGGAACCTTCACCGTAGGTACCGCTGTTGGCGAAGAGGTCTCCGATCGTCTGGATGACGAAAGGGTCAGGGCAAAACCGACCAAGAGGCCGAGAAACCCCATGATGACTATTACCGAGAGAATACGCATTACTTTCGGAACTTGAGGGTCGAGTTGGCTTGTCTTGCCATTGAAGCGAGCGCCGCACTTACGGCATTTAATGAAGTTCAGAAACGGCGTCCACAGGAAGCCGCCCTGCGACGTATACATGAGTTTCTTGACATCGCTGCTCCCGCAGGCCGGGCATACTAAAGTGTTACTCATTTTCTTCCATCCCCTATCCACGCGTTAGAGTTCACAAGCGCGAAGACTAGCAAAAACGTCGAAAGCAGCGGACAAGTTAAAGAACGTATTATCGAAGAGAACGCGAACGCTCGCCGTGCAGTGGGTACTCCTGCGCCTAGGGTTTCGCTTTCTTCAAGTACTCTTGAACCTCGCGCAGTTCCGGTAAATCCTTGTCGGCCTGTGCCCACTGTTCCAGCAGTATCTTATATGCGGCCGTGGCTCCACGCTCATCGCCGCTCTGCGCTGCCGCTCGCGCCGCGCCGAGTAGTGAACGGGCACGGTTGGGTTGCCGTTGTAACGAGACTTTAAACTGCTCGGCAGCAGCTTCAGGCTTGCTCGCGCGCAAGAGAAGTTCGCCAAAAAGTTCGTGGCCAGGTTTGATGAGTCCGGGCGGTCCGGAAGGTGCACCCATCTCTTCTTCCAGTTTGATCGCTTGCTTCATTAATTCTGCGGCCCGCTCATGATTCTGCTTAACCGACGCGGCGACCGCGGCAATCTGCAGTTCTCCGATTGTTTTCGACTCCGTGTCACGAGCTGCCGTTGCCGACTTACTACCGCTGTCCTCTGATATTGCGGAACCACCCAACGCGTTCGCCAGACCGTGCACCAACACCGGCAACCTCTGGCTGCGGTTTGAAGCGCGCACTGTCGCAGGTCCGTCACTCGAAACCGGCTGATCTCCACCGTGGCCTCCATGCGCAACCGGTGCTGGCGATGCTGCCGAGCCGTGAGGCGTCGCAGCGGGAGCAGGGAAGAGGGTGGAGGCAAGGTTCCACCGTTCGGTTTCGACGATATAAGCCGCAGCCATGTTTGCGTAATTGTTTTCGTAATAGCCAGGACGCAGCTTGTTTTCGTAGCTGGACTCGGACATGGTTTTCTTCATCAGGGTGAGCAACTCTTCCGCTTTTCGGTATCGACCCTGCTGCAAGTAAACGTACAGCAGCCAGTGTAGGCTGTGGTAGTCGCGCACACTGCTTGAGAGATTTTTGCGTTTCATCCACGAATCCGAGGCTTCCCACGCTGCCTCGTTTGATGAGGCGGCCTCCGGCCACATTCCCAGTTGCAGGAAGATGTGTGACGGCATGTGTCGAGCGTGATGCGCTTCAGGGGCGATACCGGCATATCGACGGGCGGCAGGAAGGGCCAGGATTGCATGTTCGGGATCGTCAAAGGCGTGAATGACGTAGTGCGCGGCTCCCGGATGGTTGGGATTCTTCTGATAAACGTCGAGGGCAATTGCCCCGGCGCGGGCCTGGAGGCGGTAACTTTTTTCTTCGGATCTGACCAACCCCAGGAGCGATAGAGAATAGAAAGCCGCCGCATCCAGATCGTTCGCAAAGTCGCGGTAGACCTTCTCCATAGCTGCAGAATATGCCGTGTCGCGAGCACGCTTGTCGCCCTCGCCATACAAGACCTTTATCGCATTCAGGTAAGCTCGCTCCCGCGAAGTGAGTTTCGGCGTCTCGCTGATCTTCTTGATTACCTCACGCGCGGCCGCTGTATCCTGCTCCGACCAGAGCGGGTGATTGTGCGCCATGGCCTCGCCCCAGTATCCCATCATGAAGTCTGGCTCAATCCTGGTTGACTCGCGAAAGGCTTCTAGCGCTTCCTCGTACCAGAAAGAATGAAGCGCTGCCAGACCGCGCAGGAAATGCGCTTGCGCTTTTTCGGAGCCAGAGGTTTGAAACTCAACTGCTCCGAGTTGAGAGTTCTGTGCGAACGCTGAGGTAGTTAGCGCCGTCATCAAAGCTAACGCACGGAATTGGGGTCGCCTGTTAATATGAAAAAACATTGCTACACCTCGCGGGCCTCAGGGATTTCCAGGAAGTCGCTCCTTGGAGTGCGCCGACCTGTCGGCGCTTTCCAACCCGGCCAATGATCACTCTGGAGAAACATTTGTGACTCGAAAGCGGCGACAGGTCGCCGCACTCCAAAGAGTTACGCTACGTTTTAGACATTTTTCCAATGCAATACAGATTTGCTGCCGTCCGGATGAAGATCTGCCCGTCGGAAATCGCCGGCGAGCTGAGGCAGTAATCGTTGAGCGCGTTCTCGGCTAGCACTTCAAACGCTGGGCCAGCCTTGATGACGGTCGTCAGACCTTCTTCGTTAGTTACGTAAATCTTTCCATCTGCCAGGACCGGGGACCCGCTGTAGGTTCCCGGCTTGAGACGCTGCTGGGCATAAATCTCCGCGCCAGTCTTAGCGTCGAGGCACCACACGATGCCTTTATCATTGACGACGTAAAAATATTTTCCGTCAGTGACTGGAGTCGGCACGTCAGGCCCGTTCACTGTAGACCAGAGTACGTGCGAACTGGTGATGTCCCCTCGGCCTCCGGCGCGCAAGGCAAGCAGGGGCTTCACACGGGTTGGCACATAGATGATGTCGTTGAAAATTACTGGCGAGGCGACGATTCGATAAAACGGATTGTTGTCCGGATTCAGTCCGTTCGCTCGCCAGAGTTCCTTGCCGGTGGCTAAATCATGCCCAGTGACACAATCGCCCCCGGTAATCACGAGTTCCACAGTTTTGCCGTATCGCAGCAATCCGGGTGTTGAATAGGAGTCGGGCGATTCCCTCAGCGCATTGGTTGGACGCTCAACTTTCCAGATGGTCTTGCCGCTTTTTTTGTCGACGCGTAGTACGTAGGAAGGATCGTCAGTCTTCATTCCATGCAACACCTGAACGTACAGCGAGTCTTCGAATAGCAGAGGCGAAGAGGCGTAACCCCAGTTGAGGCCAAACTCGCCGTAGTCCTTCTGTATGTCCCGGGACCATAATTCTTTGCCGGTGAAATCAAAGCCCTTGAGAATCCCGGTACCGGTCATGACATAAACAGCCTTGCCGTCCGTAACCGGTGAGGGCGACGACATGTTTTGCTTGCGCATTTTAACGTTGCCGCCACCCAGCAATTTCTTCCAAACGACTGTACCCTTGGTGCGATCAACGCTCCACAAATAGAGATCGTTAGCCTCGGCGACGCTCATAAAAACCCGATCACGCCAGATCACCGGTGTCGATCCGCTCCAACCGGGCATGGCCAGTTTCCAGGTCACGTTCTCTTCCGTGGTCCACTTCATCGGAAGGTTCTTTTCATTGCTCACACCGTTGAGATTCGGTCCGCGCCACTGAGGCCAATTCTCAGCATAGGCTGCGGTGATTGAAACCAAGATCAGGGTGAAGCCGAGGATGTGTTGTCGCATTTTAATATCTCTCTTTCTCAGGCGGATCACGTTTATCACGCAAAGACGCAAAGGGGGCAAAGACGCAAAGAAAGCTTAGGGGTCAAAAAATGACGTCAATGATTTCGGTCAATCGATTGGTCATATTTGTTTCACTGCTCATCTTTGCGTCTTTGCTCCCTTTGCGTCTTTGCGTGAATCACTACTTGTACTCACACAAACGCATCGAAACAGTTCTTACTCCGCTCGCAACGCCGGCAGCAACGGTGAACGCAGTGCAGCCCAGGTCGCTATCAAAGATGCGGTCAGCCCGGATATTAATACCCCAGCCAGCAACAAGCCCAGGGAAATGTTCGGCAATCGACCGCCGCGTTCAAAGAATACCGGAGCGATGGCGAGCAGCGCGCAAAACGTGCCCGTAAACAACCCGCAAAAAAGCAACATCGCATTCTCCGCTATGACCATGAGCGTAAAGTGCGATGAGTTATAACCGACGGCTCGCAGCAAGGCCAGCTCACGCCGCCGCTCCAGCACATTGCGCAGCAGTACCGCTGCCATTCCCAACGTCCCTAAAAGAAGACCCAGGCCACCAAGCAGCTGAAACGTAGAGAGATAGGTGTTTTCGACGCGATGGAAATTTGCGAGGCGCTCGCTGGTTGGAACCACGTCGAAGCCAAAATCCGAAAGGCGATCTTCGAGGATGGTAGCAATCGCAGACGACTGGTCGGGTCTCGGTGTATCTATCAAAAAGAAGCGGTAACCTTCCTGTTCGGGAAAGAGACGGACGAAATTCTTTTCCGACATCACCAGCTCGCTCTGAAGAATGCTGTCGGCGAGTGAACCCACCACACGCAACCGCACTGGACCACGTTGACGATGCAGAATGAATTCGTCCCCGAGCTTAAGGTGCAGCACATAGGTGAGTGAATTCGCATCGGCAATTACCGGTATTGCGCCGTCTGCGAATTCGCGATTCAAGAGCTGCCAGGGGTTGTCCTTCTCTTCGTTACTTTCCGAAAGAGAGTCTTGGAACCCAAACCGTCCGCTCTGAACGAAGTCATCCGTCGGGGCGATGATTCTCGGATTGCGTGGCTGGTAAAGGTTCAAACAACTGGCATCATCGCCGGGCCGGACGCGGAAGCGTGTAAACGTCACATTTGAAAGCGAAGTCGCGGAGTCGCTCGTCGCAAGATTCAAAGCCTCTCGACCTTCCGTCGTGTTCGGGTCGCGCACCAAAGGTAGCAGCGACTCGGCCAGCAAGGGAAAGCCGCCGCTACCTGATTTTCGTTCCACCGAAGGAGCGCCCTCGCGACGTCTGAAGGCATCGACAGAGACTATGATGAAAGCAGCCGAAGCAATTAACGCGATACACAGAACACTCCGTCCGGGATGGTATGTGGCGTTTCTGAACCCAAGTTGTGAAACAGGCCACCATCCGGTTCCCTGAATTGTTTTTCCACTCTTGCGTCGTAACCATATGTATAGATAACAAAGAACTGCCGCCAATAAGAACAAGCCACCGCCGAAAAACCCGACCGTCTGTCCGATGACCCTCAGAGAAGCGCCAATTAATAGACCAGCCGCTAGAAGGGTTAAAGCGATTGCGATGCCTAGACGCGGAGAAAGGGAGACACGGGGACGCGGGGACGCGGAGACACGGCGACGCGGAGATAAAACTCCAGGTGTCATAGTCTCACCGCTTTGCCGCGTCCCCGTGTCCCCGAGTCCCCGCGTCTCCGTGTCTTCGCGTCGCACCGTCCCCGCGTCTCGGTTCAAAGTTCCAGTCAAAAGACTCCGTGTTGACTCTTTACCCACTCGTCTTAAGGTCCAGACAATGCAAACCAGTGCTGCGAATATTCCTCCCACTGCACCCAGTAGGATTGAAAGGGGAGATACATGCAACTTAAGCATCGTAGTCCCGACGGCTGCCACCCACCAGGTGCTCAAACCCGTCATCATCAACTGGCCATACGCCAGGGCGCCCGCCAGTCCAATCACACTGCCGACAATTGAAAGGACCATTCCTTCGAGTAGAAACAGCTTCCGCACTCTTGAAGCCGGATATCCAATCGCCTGCAGGATTCCAATTTCGCGCAAACGCTGCTCGACACCCAGCTTAAAGAAGAGCGCAGTCAAGAGTAGAGCCGAGATAACCAGGAAGAAACTGAAATAAAGAAAGTACTCGCCGAAATTTGTAGCTCCGCGCGATGCTTCCAGGCCCTGCGCGCGCACTGGCAAAACCGAGAAACCGATGTACTGCGGATCAATCGTCTCGCGCAGGCTTCGCTCGAGGGCTTGATGCGCTTCAGTGAGAGTCTGCCCGCGATTGGGCTGGACACGCATCGAGGTGAGCTTGCCGAAACGCGTCTGCCAGAGCTCTTGTCCTAAGGTGATTGGGATGAAGCCTTTCGGCGTCGTGCGGTACTTTTTCCAATAGTCATCGTCCTGCTGGCGAATGCGCTTCAGGTCAATCGGGAACGGCGGATCCCAGTCGCCCAGCGTTTCCGACTCGGTGATGCCGGGGTAATCCGGCACCAAATCGCGGTCAGCCGCGATCCCCTTCATCGGAATAATGCAGGCGACGCGAAACTCAGTTGAACGAGTTGCAAGCTTTCCCTCTTCCAACCAGACGTAGTAATCGAGCGTGACGCGATCGCCGGGTTTGATCTGAAGGTCCGACCCGGCCCACTCGTTAAGCACGATCGGAGGCAAGCGTGAGCTCGCCGGTCTCTCCTCTGCATCAGAGGCATCGCACCCGGCTCGATGCCCGGACTCATCTTGTTGCATCACCTCCAGCAATTCGTGGTGTACGCCGGTGACTGTCGAGTACGGAATCTCGCGACCGTCGTCTCTTCGAATGCTATTGATAAGATAAGAGAGATAGGGCGACGTTCCGCCCGTAGCCTTATTCACGCTCTCGGCCAACGCCTCAGGGACGAATCCCGCCGAACTCTCAATCGACAACGTCTGCTGCTCGTTTAAGACGCGCAGCTTGATTCCAAAGTCTTCTAGTGAAGCCGTGTTTTTAAGAATGGGTCTGAGCAGCTCTACGCTTCTCGCTTGCGTCCCCGACTCATCTTCGCTGAACTTTTCATCTACCAAAATCAGGTTGGCTTTGCCATCCAGTTCCAATTCCTTCTGAAGCTGTTTCAACGGAACAAAGGCGGCGCGGGTCTCACTTTGCTGTGTTTGCACCGAAAACTCCCCGAGGGCGTCAGCGGGAAGCGCCTCTCGCATGGTTAGGCGCAGCGTGCGACCCAGGTCTTCCTTCTTGCTATGCAAGGATTCGACCGGAATCTCCGACGGCTTCTGCACTCGCAACAGCAAAGCATCTCCGGCGCTGCCGCCCAATTCACGAGCCAGCGCCTCGCTGACCAGGATCTCCCGGTTGAGCGGCGCCCGATTCTCGTGTCCGTGAAACCTCCAGAATCTCTCGTCGACGCCGTATACGCGAACGCCTGAGCCAAGACGTTTGCTGGGTTCGTGAGTGACGGTGCCTTCGAGTGCAATGAGCGGGGCGGTCGCGGCAAATCCGGCGCCAGTAAACTGTTCGTGATTTTGAATATCGGTGGCGAGCTGATCGCGGAAGAAACCAGTGGAGGTTATAACCTGGTCCGTGCTTCCCAGTCGCTGTAGGAACAGATGACGCAAGCTGCCGCGTACTGAATCACCCACGAGCAACGCGCCGGCCAACACCGACACGGCAATCGCGACGCCGACGACCACGGCCAGGTTAGTACGCCAAAAATAGGTAAGGTTTCGCCGAAGGAGCTGCGTGGTAGTCATCAGAGTTTCCGGAGTTGCTGATCAGTTAACTCGTAGCGGAGTGGAAATCGTGATGCCAGCTCGGCGTTGTGAGTAACTACGACCAGGATCGTTTCCTGTTGCTGGTGTAGTTCAAGGAGCAGGGAAGCGACAACATCCGCTGCCTGGTGGTCGAGATTGCCGGTTGGTTCGTCACACAAAAGGAGTTGCGGTTTCATAACCAGCGCGCGAGCCAGCGCCACCCGCTGCTTCTCACCTCCGGAAAGCTCTGCCGGGCGGTGCTCAAGGCGCTCTTTCAATCCCACCTCAGTCAACAAGAGCCGGGCCCGTTCGCTGTCATGGCCATCCTTCGATGAAATCATCGTCGGTGTCAGAACATTTTCGATCACTGAACACTGAGGCAGCAGGCAGTGGTCCTGAAAGATGAAGCCAATCTCCCGATTGCGGAAAGCCGCCAGTTCCTTCTCCTTCAGTTGAAAGGGATTCTTTCCGTTGAGGGTCACCGTGCCGCCGGTGGGTGGTTCCAGCGCGCCCATCATGTACAGCAGCGTACTCTTGCCGCTGCCGGAGGGACCCATGATCGACAATGCATCGCCACGAGCGAGCGATAGCGAGACGTCGGAAACTATCTTAAGTGGCCCCCGTGGAGTCGGATACTCCTTGGAGACGTTCTCAACCTTCAGCACAAAAACCTCCGGAAAAAAAACTAGCCGCGGATTAACGCGGAGACACGCGGATCAGAAATAGACAAGCCCGAGCGTCAAGAAGTTTAGAGTTCAAGCTTTAGCTTGTCCGCGGCGTGAGCGACAACCTAAAGGTTGAACTCTGAACTTCTTGACTTTAGCGAACCTGAAACAACGGGGACGCGCGATGCTCGAAATACTCTATATCGCAACTGTCTTCTTTAATGGCTCTTCGTCCTGATCCGCGTTCATCCGCGCAAATCCGCGGCTTACTAAATCTTGGTAAACTTCCAGCGCTCGGTCGGCCATGCGCCCCACGCTGTAATGCTGGCGTACGTTGTCGAATCCGCTCAGACCAAGCTCCTCGCCCAGCGCCGGCTCGCGATAGATCTCGAGGATTCCCCTTGCCAGACTCTCGGGACTGTCAGGCTCAACCAGCAGCCCGCCACCTGTGCTCTCAACGATCTCAGTAAACGCCCCGCGTTTGGGCTGCACCACCGGCACGCCGCAAGCCATAGCTTCAAGCAGAAAGATTCCCTTGGGCTCGTTGTACGTCGCCGGCACCGAGAGGACGTCGAGTTTTCGCAGGAAGGAAATCTTCTCCTCGCGATTCAGCACGCCACGGTAATTGAACTCCGCGCCCAGCCCCGCCTCTTTCATGGCCTGTTCAATCTCGCTCAGGTAATTCTTATGTTCCGGTGCCATGTATCCAGCTACTTCCACCCGGGCTTCAGGAATCCGCCCGTCCGCCCGCAAGAGACGATATGCCTCGGCCAAAACGTGCAATCCTTTTTCCGGAGCCACTCGTGCGAAGAAGCCCAGTGTGAAAGGCTGGGATACATCCCGTTTCCTTTGTTCATAGCCCTGCAGATTGATCCCCAGCGGCACAACCTGAATCTTTTCACGTGGAATACCCAAATACTCAGGCATAAAATCCGCGTAGTACTCACTCACCGAAATGAAAGCGTCCACATGCTTGATATTTTGGCGAATGAGATCGAGAGCCTGGCTTTTGTAGGGTTCGTGCAAACCGTCCAGGAACAAATCCTCGCCCTGAAGCGTGCAGCAAACTGGCCGCTTCAAGGCATCCTTAATCGGCTTCGCTAACCCAATCAAGAGTGAGTAGGGAAGGCTGACAACATCGGGCGGCGACTCATGTCTGGCCCAGTCAGTTAACTTCTCAATTTCCTTGTGCTGAAAGCCATCCTCACCTTTCAACATTGAGACAGTCATTTCTCCAAGCATCTTCGGACTCGTGGAGATCGACCGGCGGGAGGCCAACGTCAACATTGATTTGGAATCCCACAAGCGATCGAGCCAGCTTGGCGAGTTACGAAACATAGGAACGTATTGCTCAAGATACACACTGATGCCGCCAAAGAAGACCCTCTCCTGACTCACGTTGGTTTCATCTGTGCGGGTGGGCGTGTAACACGGTAGTAAGGTTACATCGTGGCCCCGAGCAAGCAGCTCTGCTGCAAGTGCGTTGTCGCGCAGACAACTGCCGCAATACATCTGACCTGCGCCACCTGTTAAATAGAGGATTTTCACTGCACTGTCCCGATGCTCGATTTAGATGCTAATTAAAGATCGTGTAACTCAGCGCCACCCAGTGGCATGTCAAATAATGCAATGCACCCCAGAAAAGCGCCGTCATACAGAACCGGGAGCGATAGCGACCGCACTCAACTGGGCCCCAGCGGCCATAGTGTCTGTTCGACAGGCTTTAAATAACTCTTCACGATCGACTAATAAGGAACCCGTCTATCAATTCGTGCCGTGCACGGTGCCCCACTAGTGCGGTCGCTATCGCTCCCGGTTCTGTTACAAAGGCGCTCGTTGGGTTTCCGTGCGCTCAGCGTTTCATGATACCCACAACAACTCTTTAGAAAGAGGCAGCGCGCTGGAAAGCCCGTCGCGCATAAAGATGCTCGAAGAGATTGCCCTCGTGCGGCTGATCCCAGCTCACCTGGTTCGTTGGCACCGGACCAACATTCAGGCGATCGACATTTGGTGAGGACACCAGGCGCTGAACTAGTTCAGGATCTCTAGTAATTGCCGTCACCACCAGACTAGGTCCCAGGGTTTCCGTAAGCTTGTCTTGTGGGACGCTTACGACGCTGGCAAATGGGAACAGAAATTCCCTGTTGGCGAGCGGATGAGCCGGGTCGTCGCAATAGACTATGGTCGGGAGCAAATATGAGCAACCGTTCCAGCTCGCCAATCGCTCTTGCTTGCGGTAAGCGGCGGTGAGATCGCGTGCGCCCGGCTCCGCCAATCCCTGATCGATGATTTGCGAGATGCGTAAGGCGACCTTAGGATCAGCGAAAGGGGCCAGTTGGGCCGCTTCGTCTTCAGCAGCTCGCGGCAAGATTCTCGCCAAACGTTCTGCCAGCGCCTCGCTAATCTCTTCGGCGTGTGAGGGAGTCCAAACCGACGATGCGTTAACGCAGGAGCGCCCGCCGTTTTCCACGATCGACGCGACCATCACATCCAGATACTTCTCCCATTCATCGGCACAGTCAGCGCCCAGAATAACTTTGCTGTAACCCGGCCCGTGAATTTCCACGCGAGAGTCGTTGTCCCATGCACCGACCGCAGACGCATCGCCGAACATCATTCCCCGTCCGCAGCTCCGCAGGATCTCGCTGGCGCCTGCGTGATCTGCAGGGTAGAAACTGAAGGCTTCTTTTGGTGCACCCGCCTTAATCAGGGCTTGCGCAATTCTGTACGGAGTCCATGGCTCAGCGCTACCCGGCTTTAGAACTAGGGGAATTTTTAACGGAACCGCCGGAATCCAAAGCGAGTGTACGCCAGGAGAATTATTTGGCAGGACCACCCCAAGGGATTCGGCGCAAGGAAAAAAACTGACGGCGTGACCTTCGACTGCTCCGAATCCACGGTCCAAAACTTCCCAATCAATGTTCCGGGTCAATCCGTTCAGCACGTTCTCCATCTCGGCGAGCATACTGCGGATCTTCTGCATATTCTTCCGGACCATGACGTGTGGCAAACCGGTTGTGGCTGAAACCTGCTTCACATAATCTTCCGGTGCCTGAGCATCGTCGCCCAGCAACAGCGTATCGTTCAGGAAGTGATCAGCCGCGCGCTGGCACTTCGCGACTAACTCAGCGGTTGAGAAGCTCACCAGTTTGGCGCGGGCCGTTGCTTGATCGCGAAGGTCCCGCCGAATCAGGCCCGCGTTAGCCTGGCTGACCTCGACAAACATTTCGCGTGTTTGGTGGTGCGGAATGCGCAACACATCCAGGCTTGTGTATGGTTCACCGTGACGAAGTAAGGGAATTTTAATCATAAAGTGATTTAGGATTTAAGATTTTTGATTTTAGATTTGCATTTGGCGTTTGCTGAGAGTCGATTGATTCACCATGGTGATCTTCGGTCAACAATCCTAAGCGACACAATCTTCAAATCAAAACTCGCAAATCAAAAATTCAATAGACCCCCTCAACCACGGTGCCTTGTAACCCGGCGAATGGTCTGACATTGCGTACACCATCCCATGGATAAAGCTCGCATGGTGGCTCGCGTTCTGCAGCGTCCCGCTCAAGAAAGCGAGGCATAAAAAACTCTTTCGTTAAAGTCGTCAAACGAACGCGACCCGTCTCGCCATAATCAACGATGCGTTCAGGATTGTCTGGATCCACGACTTCGATCATGGCGCGCGGCAGAGGCGGGTAGTAAATGATTGCGTAGTTATCTTCCGGAATCCGCGGCTTATGTACAGCCAAACCCATCAAGGTGTTGCCATAGGTCGCGGCAAAGTATGCCCCGTCAAGCAGCTCTTCGACGGCAAAACGATGAAACTGTGGCGTCATCTCCGTGCCGCCGCAAAAGACGCCGGTGATGCCGAGCTTCTTAAGTGAAACTTTCTCGCACAACGCTTCCAGCAGTTTGGGCGTGGTAAAGAGGCAACGAATGTTGTCATGCGCACGCAACAGAGTCAGACCTTGTTCAATCACATGCTGCTTGTACTGCTCAGCCATCTTCGGCTGGCCCATCTTCAATAGCTTGATAACCCATCGCGGATCGAGATCGACCATGAAACAGATGCCGCCTCGATATTGCGCCAGGTGTTCGACTGCGAGTCGTAAGCGCCGTGGCCCCGTTGGGCCGAGCGATAGCCAGTCAGATCCCTTGGGGAAGAACTCATCGGGCAGCGTCGCGCTGAAAGCTTCGTAGTCGAGACGAAAATCTTCGATATTGATCCGAGATTTTGGAACACCCGTGCTGCCGCCCGTCTCAAACGTGTAGACCGGGCGATCGGAATAACCTTTCGGTATCCAGCGGCGCACCGGACCACCTCGCAGCCATTCATCCTGAAAAGGGCCTAACTTCGAGAGATCTTCGTAGCTTTGGATTGCGTCTCGGGGATCAAAGGAAAGCGTCTGGGCGTAATTCAACCAGAAACTACAGCCGGTCTCCGGGTGGAAATGCCATTGGACGACCTCGCGCACCCAGGCATCGAGGCTTGCTCGTGATTGTTTGATGTTTGTTTCAAGCGACGCTTTAGCAGTAGACATTTTGCTCCAGGGTGGCAGGCGCTAGCTAACTTTCTTTAACGATAAAATACCAGAGGAGGTTTTGAAAACATAACGGCAGACGGTACTGCTTCAAATTTCGATCCGGGCCTCGGGCGCAACCGGGGTTTTTCACGCAAAGACGCAAAGGAAGCAAAGACGCAAAGTCTATTGGTTCGACTTCTTCTTTGCGTCTTTGCCCAGTTTGCGTCTCTGCGTGATCATTCGGCTTCCAGCGATGCGCCCCAGGTGCTGTCAGAGCTTAGCTTCTCAGGAGTTGGATGTCAGGCCTTCGAGTTCCTCGGCGGTTCGGGGCCAGTCGGCTCGGAGGAGGCGCGAGAGGGCCCGGTCCGCGAGGAGCTTTCCACCTGTTTGGCAGACGGGACAATAGTTAGTCTCGTTCGACGCGTAGCGGATACGCTGGACCTTCGAATTGCAGCGCGCGCATGGCTGCCCGTAGCGACCGTGCACGGCCATCTCCGGACGAAACGCCGTCACCTTTTCGGGAAAGCCTCGAGACCCCAGATCTTTCGAGGGCGCGCCTGCCCTGGTAGATCCGCCAACCACGGAGCCTTTCCCTGGTTTCTTCTCTACTTCCGCGCGCAACAGTGCCACCCATCGGTTTAGAGTCGCCTGAGTTGAGTTGAACAGCCGCTGGATTTCCTCTGCGTTGAGCTTTTGCGTGAGTGCGATCGGTGACAGCTGAGCGTGCCAGAGAATTTCGTCTGAATAAGCATTCCCGATGCCGCTGAACAGTCGGGGATCGGTTAGCGCGCGTTTCAATGTGTGGTTGGCAGACTGCAAAACCTTCGCGAAGCTTTCCAGATCATTTTCAAAAATCTCTAGACCACCTGGATTCAGTCGCTGAAGGTCGGCTTCACCCTGGATTAGGTGTAGTGAGGCACGCCGCTGACTACCGGCTTCAGTGAGTGAGAGCGTGCCGTTCGGAAAATCGAAAACTGCTAACCGAGCCCTCGAGGCTTTTACCTGCCGCTCGTGCCAGTGAAGGCGGCCGGCAATCATCAGATGAAACACTAGCCAGAGATCTTCCTCGAGACCTATACAGATGCGCTTACCTAAGCGACGCAACGCCACCACCTTACGGTTTTCCGCCGCGGTGAGTGGCGGTTGTGCCGTACGCAGGAGAAATGGCGATCCCAGTTGCACGCGTTGGAGCGTCTGACTCAGAATGCGCTGCTCCAACGCTTCGATATAAACGACGATGTCCGGGAGTTCAGGCATGACCTCAAGCTCAGTCCAGATCATCCGCAGATTACCCAGATTACCCGGATTTGCACAAGATGGTCGCAATAACTACTATCCCACATAGTGAAACAGACTTTCTCATACGTCGGGAGGAATGACTTGAATGGCGCTGATTGCAGCGAATGAGCTGAAACGAAAAATGCTGATTGCTGTGGACTCTCAGCCCTACGTCGTGCTCGAGGTTTTCTTTGCATCACCGACAGCGCGAGGCGCGGCGACGATGGTACGCACACGATTGCGTCAACTATTGACTAGCGCCGTGATGGAAAGGAGCTTTCGTTCCAGTGAAAAATTTGAAGAGCCTGACATTGAGCTGTCGCCCGCCTCATTTCTCTATAATGATGCGCACGGGTTTCATTTTATGGATGAAAAGAGTTACGAACAGTTTACCTTCCAGGAAGCAGCCGTCGAGGCCGATCGTGGCTATCTTAAAGAAGGGGTCTCGCTCCAGGTTCTAAAGTACAACGGCGCTCCGGTTTCACTGCAACTTCCACAATACGTCGAGCTCACGGTTGTTTCCGCGGACCTCGGAATGAAAGGTGACACCGCAGCGGGGGGTGCCACTAAGCAGGCGACGCTTGAGACAGGTCTTTCTGTGCGCGTGCCGCTATTCATCAAGGAAGGCGAACTGGTCCGCGTGAACACACAGACAGGCGAAGTGGCGGGCCGAGCCTAAGGGTGATGAACAGAGGGCTCCGGCTCAACTCAGTAGCCGTTTAGCCAACAACAAAGGAAACCAATCTGTCATGAAAGCATTAGTACTGCTTCTGGGTATTCTTGTCTGCTCTGTTGCAACTGCAGCGCAAACGAAACCAACGAAACCCCGAGCGCGCGATCTCGGGATCCCATTCGATGGAACGCCGGCAGGTTTCAATGCGATTACCGATGTCGCAGGCGTGGAAGTCGGACAGGTGACCTTGATTTCCGGTGATGGGAAGCTGGTAGCTGGTAAGGGTCCGGTGAGAACTGGTGTGACGGCGGTTCTTCCGCGCGGCAAGAATTCCAGCGATCAGGTTTTCGGCGCATGGTTCACTTTAAACGGAAATGGCGAGATGACAGGGACCACGTGGGTTGAGGAATCAGGTTTTCTCGAAGGCCCCGTCATGATCACGAACACGCACAGCGTTGGCATGGTACGCGATGCTGTGATCGCCTGGCAGATGAAAAAGCAGGGCAAGACTTTCCAACCGTGGTCGCTGCCCGTAGTCGCTGAAACCTGGGACGGGTTTCTTAATGACATTAACGGCTTTCACGTTAAGCCGGAACATGTATTTCAATCGTTAGACGAAGCAGCTTCCGGCGCGGTGGCTGAAGGCAACACGGGCGGTGGGACGGGCATGGTTGCACACCAATTCAAGGG
Source organism: Pyrinomonadaceae bacterium (assembly GCA_046261995.1). GTDB lineage: Bacteria > Acidobacteriota > Blastocatellia > Pyrinomonadales > Pyrinomonadaceae > PSRF01. The sequence goes on along the minus strand of JBHENP010000002.1, from coordinate 51,668 downwards.
TGGAACGGGCACGGCTTCCAGAAAGTTAGATGCGAGCGCGGGAAACTATACGGTTGGCGTCCTGGTGCAAGCGAACTATGGCGGGCGAAGCGGGTTAATGATTGCGGGGGTTCCCGTCGGGCGTGAGATCACAGACCTGATGCCCAAGGTTCCCGCTGATACAGGTTCGATTATCGTCGTGATCGGCACCGACGCCCCGCTCTTGCCGCATCAGCTTAAGCGCGTCGTCAAACGCGCCGCACTCGGTATTGCCAAAAACGGCGGAATTGGCGGCAATTCATCCGGTGACATCTTTATCGCTTTTTCAACCGCAAATCCAGGTGCGGGTATGGAAGCGAGTGTGGCTAACCTAAAGATGCTTCCTAACGACCGCATCAATCCCATCTTCGCTGCGACGGTGCAAGCTACGGAAGAAGCGATTATCAACGCGATGATTGCCGCCGAAACGATGAGCGGGGTTAATGGCAACACGGTGTATGCGGTCCCGCATGAACGCTTGAAACAGGTGATGAAGAAATACAATCGCACCAACCCGCAGCATCCAAAATAGACTTAGCGTTGGTGTTCGCGGACGCGCTCGGACCAGAAACCCAGCAAACCTTTGTATCGCCATCCTATTGCGGCTTGAATAGAGTATGTGCGCTACCTCACATATATGATATGCTTTGCCGCAAATGTGAGGTTGCAGTCGCCTCACGCGCGGACTCCGGGCTCGTCCAAAAATTTCCGCTTCCGCGCCGATTGTTTCTTTCAAGAGCGGCAGCGGCATTGATTGACTCATGTCTGTATCCATTAGCTCGAAGGCTACCATCGAGAACCACCTGCTCGCCGCACTTCCGAGTGCTGAGTACGAACGCCTCTCTCCGCAACTGCATCCAGTCTCATTTTCTCTCGGTGAAGTAGTTTATGAATTCGGAGGGCAACTGGATTATGTCTATTTCCCGACGACGGCAATCGTCTCATTGCTCTACACCATGGAAAACGGGTCTAGCGCTGAAATGGGTTTGACAGGTAACGATGGCATCGTCGGCATTGCCCTCTTCATGGGAGGAGGTACTATGCCCAACCGTGCTATCGTACAAAGCGCCGGCGGCGCCATCCGGATGAAGGCAAAGTTGTTGCAAGAGGAATTCGCGCTGGGTGGAAAATTTCAACAGTTGCTGTTGCGATATACGCAAGCATTAATCACTCAAATATCACAGACTGCCGTCTGCAACCGCTTGCACTCAGTGGAGCAACAACTTTGCCGTTGGTTATTGCTAAGCCACGACCGTCTGAAGGTAGATGAGTTGATCATGACTCAAGAACTAATTGCCGACATGTTGGGTGTTCGCCGCGAGGGCGTTACCGTAGCCGCGGGACGCTTGCAAGATTCCGGGGCAATTAGTTACGTCCGCGGTCGCATTCTGATTCTCGATCGCCCGAAGCTGGAGGAAACTGTTTGTGAATGTTACGAGGTGGTCAAGAACGAGTTTGATCGACTGCTCGGGTAACAGACCCAAAATGATATGTGTGTTAGCGTACGGACAGTCCAGCCTGCCAATGATATTCCTACCCTAGTTGTTCTTTAGAACAAACCACCTTCGACACCAGGATCCGGCCAACAACCTCTTTCCTGTGCCGTCTTCTGCCTTCCCTCAGAGGCGCTCAGAGAGGAGATCTCTGAAGTTGGCGTTCACAAGCTCCATGCCCGTAAATAGTAATTGTTGGTCAATAAGGCTGGGAGTGTGTTTGCACAATAATCAGGCTCCAACAATGGCGCCAGCGGCGGCGATAAGATCCGGCCCCACTCTTTTACAAGCAGCTTTGACGTAAAAGCTAATGGAAGCACGGTGGTCAACGCCGCGTTTCATAATCAAATAGATTCTAAGAAGGAGAAGTTTATGGATAGGAATGAAGAGACAGTACAAAAGCACGTCGTCATTGATACCCCTGGTCACCGCAAGGAGATTCTAACTGAAACAACACAGCGAATCCCCGAGGACAACGGGGTTTCAACCGGTACGATGGCTATGATCGCGGTTCTGGCGATCACGGCAATCGCTGTTATTTTCTTTATCATTAGCAACAGAAACGAGAATGAATCAGCCAATAGAAACGCGAATCTGGATGTGGCCAGTCAGGCGCCACCGACTACGGTAATTCAGCAACCTGCGCAGCAAGCGCCCGTGATAATACAGCAGCCGGCTCCTTACCAGCAGGCTCCGGTGATTATTCAACAACCAGCCGAGCCCGCTCAAAGAGAGTTTACCAGCGCCAATGAAGACGCGAGCATGCAGGACATTGCCACAAAGAGGTTGACGGCAAATCAGGATATGTCTGGAGTGGTAATGACAATTACCGACGCACGCGCAGTCTTAACCGGAACAGTTAATTCCGCAGCCGCCAAGGCGAAAGCCGAGCAGATAGTAAAGGCTGTTCGAGGCGTGAAATCTGTAGACAATCAGATTGTCGTTATGGGGTAAGAGCGACCGCTGCTTAGTTTTGATTAGCTAAAGGCCTGGCGTAGCGAAGGGCAATACTTCCAACCACAGTGGCTAATTCGGCTGGCTCGACAGGCTTCGGAATGTGCATCTGGTAGCCGGCAGAGAGTACCCGCATCCGATCTTCCACTCCAGCGTAAGCCGTCAATGCCGCGGCTGGAATTCTGCCCCCGCGGTCTGAGGGAAGCTGGCGTACCTTCTTGATCAGCGTATAGCCGTCCATCTGTGGCATCCCGATGTCGCTCACCATCACGTCGAATGGGTGTAGTCCAATTTCAACCAGTGCTTCATCTCCTGATCCGACAGAGATCACTTTGGCGCCACGCCCCGCCAGCACTGCAGTGATAAGCTCGCGGGCGTCCGGCTCGTCGTCAACCACGAGCACCCGAAGATCGTTGAGCGTTGGCTGCGGAACGAACGGCCGTTGATTCTCAACCAGGGACCGCGTCATCTCTTCCTTGCTCTGTTCGCGATGTACGCTTATCAGTGGGAGTATGACCTTGACCGTCGTGCCCTCTCCCGCACCCGGACTTTCGGCCGTCACCGTCCCTCCGTGTAGTTCAACCAGCTGGCGCACTATGGACAGCCCCAGTCCCAGCCCGCTGTGCCTTCGCGTGCTTGACGAGTCACACTGCCGAAAGCGGTCGAAGACATGGGGCAGAAGCTCCGGGGCGATGCCTTGCCCTGTGTCCTTGACGGTGATCTCGACGTGGGACCTGATGCGCTCAAACCTCACTTGTACGCGACCGCCTTTAGGTGTGAACTTGATGGCGTTGGTTAATAAATTCCAGATAATTTGTTGGAGTCGGTCAGGGTCGCCCGAGATCGGGCTTATTCCAGGATCAGATGATATTTGGAGATCAATGCTTCTGGCGTCTGCCGCCGGCCGAACGTTGTCAACGGCGGCCTCGATTATCGACGCGAGCTCTGTGGGTCGCACCTCCAGACGGAGCTTCCCAGTGATGATGCGCGAGATGTCGAGCAAATCGTCAATAAGTTGTCTTTGAGAGCGGGCGTTGCGCACGATGATCTCAAGAGCACGTTTTGACGCTTCCTCGTCGAGCTTGACATCGGTAAGCATCTGCGACCAGCCAAGAATCGACGTCAGGGGAGTTCGCAATTCATGTGATAACAGCGCGAGAAACTCATCCTTGATGTCGTTAGCTAGATCAGCCTCAGCGCGTGCCGCCTGCGCGCTTTCCAAAAGCAGCGCACGTTCATCCTCCGCTCGCTTGCGTTTAGTGATGTCGCGGATGTTGCATTGAATAACTTGTTGGCCGTGCTCTTTGTAAACGTTGCTGACAAACTCTACTTCCTGGGTCTTTCCCTTCTTGGTCCGGAGTGGCAGATCGTCATATCGAAGATAGCCCTTCGCCTGCACCTGTCGAAACGCGTCCTGGCTAGCCTTCTTATCACTGAAGAATCCGATTTGCCAAAGCTCTTTCCCTAGAAATTCGTCGCGAGAGTAACCCAATAACTCAGTCATAAATGGGTTCACGTCGGTGATTTTTAGAGTGTGGGCATTAAGAATAAGTATGCCGTCCCGTGCGGCCTCGAAGAGCCGCCGGTAACGAATTTCTGAAGTCCGCAGCCCTTCCTGCGTCCGCTTGGGATCGGTAATGTTGTCGCTACTCTGATGCGGGACCTCGGGCAGCTTGGCAACAGGCACCGCTCGCTTTGTAGAAGGCATAGAACAACCTGTTAAGTTTAATTAATGAGAGTTCAGACGGCACAGGAGGCTGGCTTGGACAGTCTCAGTGTCAAGAGCGCAATTTTGCCTTAGGCGACAAGAAACGTCTGTGCGTTACCACACATATCCAAAGCCGAAACGCGTAATCTTTGGGGTCTCTGGTAGCCGGCTATTAATCCAGTTAGGGAGGAGTAATGATGGGGTACTACTCTGGCAGGACGGTATCGTATTCCTCTTTGATGATTCTGTAACACTGGCAAGCGAGTGACTCAAGGCGAGCTCCATTCAAAATCGCGAGAGCGCCCCGGCTGTAACTAATCAATCCCCGTTGCTGAAGCGTACTTGCCGCCACACCCTCGCGCCGCACACCCAGCATGTTGGACAGGAATTCCTGCGTAAGCTGAAACTCGTCAGCTCCCATCCGGTCACGGGTCATTAGCAGCCACCGGGCAAGACGTGCCTCGATGGGATGGAATCGGTTGCAGACGGCGGTTTGAGAGATCTGGGTCAACAATGAGTGGGAGTAGCGTCGCAGCAAGCGGGGCAACGGACCAACATCCTGGCACTCTTTTCGTAAGGTCGATGCCTTCATTCTTAAGGCGGAGCCCGCCCCTTGCACTACAGCGCGATTACCCGATGTTTTAACCTCCAGAAATACGGGCAGCCCCACCATGCCTTCCCTCCCCACGAGTCCAACTTCGAGCGTCGCTCGGTCTTCAACACCGGCGAGCAAAGACACGATGCCGCTAGTGGGAAAGTAGACATCCAGGATAGCCGCGCCAGGTTCGTAGACAACGCTCTCGAAAACCAACGGGACCTCCTGCAAGTTAGGCAAGAGACGTTCGTATTCTTTTTTTGGAAGCGTGGCCAGTAGCCGGTTGGCTACGGGCGCGCCGTGGGTTTTTGTTTGGGGCATATGAATTAAACCTATGATCTTCCTACGTTAGGACTAACACCAATGACGCAGGTCGTCTGTGAGATAACACACATACGCTGGAGACTGGGAGGAAAGCCGTGCGCCTTGATTTGGGATTGCGAGGGTCGTTTACCAATAGCGAGCCGGCAAAAGCAGTCAAGATTTAACGCGATATGTGTGGTAGCGCACAGACGCCAATGGACCAGTCCGTTTATTTTAGGCAATCGCGGAAGTGCCGGACAGGCTGGTCCACGTGATTAGAGTGTAACTACGAGGGGTTGAGAGTACACGCGACGGCAATGGAGGGGAGAATTAATAACATCTTCGCCTCCATTTAATCTGTCGTCAGTCGCCCCTCCTAGCCTTCAGGCCCAACCCCCCAAGACGTCACAGGCGGTGCCGTACATGTCTATTAACCCAAACTCGACCAGACTTCCCCATCATCTGGGGCGTTATCAATCCAATCATATTGTGCTGGTAGTCGAAGACCATCAGGATCCGCTGTCAGACCTCAATAAAATCCTGGTACAAAACGGATACGGCGTGATCGGGACTGACAACGGACAAGACGCTGCGCGGCAGGCCCGTCAGGTCCACCCGGATCTTCTCCTCATAGACCTGGACGTGCCTCTACTGTTCGAGTTGGTGGCCGCCCGACAGATCTTAAAGCAGGCACAGCTTTGGCAGCTGCCGGTTGTCATCGTTACGCATGAGGACGTAATAGATCCCTGGTCTATCATGGAAGTGGGCGCGCGTCGCAACGAGTACGTCACGCGACTTTCTGAGTACGACCAACTGCAGGATCTGCTGGACTACCTGTTGCCAGTATTGCCGCCGGCACACGCCGGCGGGCTTAGTTCGGAGACCCAGGGAACCAACGCGATAGACCCCGAAAGGGGTATCTCCGCCGATGCGTTCCAACCCTGATACCAATACACCTGAAACTACAGCGGATTCCAGCAACTGGCCGGATTAGAAAGATCGAACCAGGGCTTTCGGTACTAGCAAGGTTTCGCGCGGCACGAGGTTGACTGTCATGCACATCCTGCGACCGATTTCTCAAACTGGAACGCCAGCTTTTAAGGCACTACTTAAGCGAAGCGCTGACGAGATTACGGAACGCTGGCTCGAGGCCGTGCGCGCGGACCGCGGCATACCTTCCGCCGAGGATTTAGAGGAGCCCTTGATCATTGACGCCGTTCCGCTGGTGCTTGATGAGATCCTGCGCGTTGTCGAGGTAGATGAAAGCAAGATAGAGAACGAGAGGATTTGCAGCGCTGCCCGCCATGGGCGAGAGCGGGCCCAGGAGCATTTCGATGTGAGGGAACTTGTGCGCGAGTACCAGCTCTTGCGCGAGCACATCTTTCTCCACGTCCGCGGCGAGACTGAGCGCTTTGCCATGTTCGGTATGGGCGATGCCGCAAGCATATGCACTCGCATAGGCTTGGCGCTGGACGAAGCCATGCGCGAAACAATCAACGCCTTCGCTGAAGAGCACATGTTGCAGTTGCGCCGCCTGTCACGTACGGACAGTCTCACCGGACTGTTTAATCACCGCATCTTCTACGAACGCCTTCAAGATGAACTCAATCGCGCCAGACGTTATGACAGCCCGCTCTCGATGGTGCTTATCGACCTCGACAACTTTAAATCCGTCAATGAATCGAAGGGTCACCAGTTCGGTGATCATCTGCTGATAAAGTCCGCCGAACGGATGCGAGCAGATCTCCGTCAGACGGACATTATCTGTCGCTACGGCGGCGATGAATTTGGCATCATCCTGCCCGAGACTGCGCCGCAAGACGCTCTTGGAATGATGTGTCGACTAGCGGAGGACTTTAAGGAGCTGGGAAGAGCTGAGGGAGCGCCGGACGGATTTGGTATGAGCTTTGGTGTGGCCGGGCATCCGGAGGAGCGGGGCACCGTTCGACACCTGGTAAAGGCCGCAGACGACCGACTAATTCTCAGCAAGAAAAGCAATGGGCCTTCTTGCGAGCTGGCGGAAATCTTTGATCAGAGCGAAGGCGCCGGCCGTTGCCGTTAGACGTCCCGGAGCGGAGAGAGCGTCGCCCGTAGCTCAAATAACACTACAGATCGAGCAACAATTGCGTGAACTATTCGAAGCGTAGTGGAAAGCGCCTTAAGAGGAAGCGTCCTTTTGTCGAGTAGCTGTCACACCGTGCACGATCGCCACGCCCACCAGACAAAGAATTCCCACACCAATCCACTTCGGAGGCAGATTGAGCATATTGGCCCCGATCGCCAAGCCAATGATTAGGATAAGGTACCCCGCAATATAGATTCCAAAAGACATTGTTTTCTCCCTGATTTGTTTTGCTTGTAAGACCGTGACGGGCCACTAGAAACGGCTCTCACAAGGAGTGATGGAGCATTAACCGCATATTGAGTAGCATGCGAGAGAAAGGGCTGTCCGTGCGGTGACACACATACCGTCGATGTTGCATCCTTTGGCAGTTCGTAACCATTCACCAATGCAGAATCTTGTTGGGGAGCAAGAAGTTCACGCTAAGAAGACGCAAAGGTGGCAAAGACGCAAAGTCTAGAACTCTTCTTGGCGTCTTTGCTCCCTTTGCGCCTTTGCGTGAAACCACCCTGTTGCTAGCTCAGCCTCAGCTAGTTTCCAACCAGCCGCCTCGAAATCCTGCGCGATGCAGGCCGTTAACGATGTATGGACATTCCCGCATCAACCGCCAGAGCAGACCGGACCGATAGTTCTCGATCATCATCACGATCGGTCCCTGGTCGATGCCATAATACCCTTTAGAAACCCAGCCTTGATGTTTACCATTGGAGGAAGTAAACGTCGGATTGTAGCTGCACCTGAATCCGTATTTGCTTCTCATCTCCGGATAGTCCTGATTGATGCGCTTAAGTGTCGGCAGCACCACTTCAGGCGCGAATGGTAAGGAGCCGGCGACTGCCCAGGGCGCAAGCGTGCCATCGTCTGGGCCATAAGGAATCGCGCGCGCAATATAATCGTAAAAACGCCGGTTCCTACCATTGATTTTCCGAATAGCAGGTCCGGGACCATCACTGGCGGTGATTCCCCAGCAAAAACGATCATACCCTTCTAGCCGTTTCGGATTACGAATGGCATAGGCCTGCTGGACATAAACCGCGCGGCGGCTGTTCTCAAAATAATCAACTGCCTTCCCCCTCATGTACTCATCCTCAATGCCGCGGAAGTCTATCCACATGTGTGAAAGTTGGTGAATGAATAGCGGTCCGGCATACAGAAACTCATGCCCGTAAAGCTTCTTCCATTTGTAGGTCTTGGTCCATGCGCCGTAACTCTCCTCGGGAAGGGGGAAAGTAGGAGATGCGAGACCGAGAACATACAGGATCAACGCCTCACTGTAGCCCGTCCATCGGTACTTGATGAATCCCGTCTCCGGTTTCCATCCGTGCGAGACCGTAAGACCGCCATTCTGCACCCAATGCCAGTCAGCCCGGGCGTAGAGTTCCTCAGCAAGGCGCCGGATCTCGGTTTCTGCTTTTGTCTCGCGGTTGAAGTACATGGAAGCGGAGAGTGCGCCGGCAAGAAGGTAGGTCGAATCGATTGTTGAGATTTCGGAGTTCCAGACCCGTCTGCCGGTCTTCATATCGAGGAAGTGATAGTAGAAGCCTCTGTAGCCTATCGCTTCCGGACCAGTTCCCTGGGGTCCATCATGGAAAAAGCGCAAGCTGAGCAAAGAACGCTTTACGGCCTCAGCTCGAGTAATGTAGCCACGCTCGACTCCAATAGGGTAGGCAGAAAGTGCGAACCCGACAGCAGCAATCGAACTCGGCGATCCCTGACGCGTATTGTCAGGGACGAGTCCATTCTTCACGTTCATCTCGTCAGCGAAGTATTTAAATGTATCGCGTTCGAGCTGCGCTAAATCTTCTTCGCTTAGTGATGGTTCAAGTACCGTCATCCTATGATCGGCTGTTGCTATTCATGACGCTCCAGAAACGTAGTGCACGGCCGCACCCGCTGTTTTCTTCTCGTTCTCTTTCAGCTCATGGCCGAAGACGCCTTCGGAAACAGCCTTTGCCGCTTTGACCGTCGCGTCATCTGGTTGCTCTTTGTTCTCTTCCGATGCCTGGCCCGGGTTCTCTTCTCGCTGGGCTGCATCGACTGCGCTCCACGTGGCTTTTCAAACCCTTCTGTTGCTCTGGTCCATGCAGCCTGGAATTAATTCATTGTCCATGAAGCCACAAGCCCGCCAATCAGTCCGGCCGCAACCCCCTTCAAGACATCAGGCTCGGCTCTTCCGTTTGCGATCTGTCGCATAAGGACTCCCTTTAACAGTTGCCTGGTAGGAGCGCCCCTCCGTGGGCACCCCACCCGGTCGCGGCAGCTGGGGCGCCCACGGAAGGACGCCCTACAATGTCCCCTTCGTAAGCTTACGAAATCGTGACCTCAACGTTCGCTGTGGGCCAAGCGGATTGGGTGTACACCTTCTATAGCGACTTCAAGAATTCAACCAGGTCTTTCTTTTCCGGTTCCGTCAGATTCAGTTTCTTGAAGTTGTTGTAATGATTAACCACATCGAGCAAGGTTGCAAACCTACCGTCATGGTAGAAGCCTCCTTTCATGTGTGCGAAGAGTCCCCGAAGCGGAGCGGTGCGATAAGTGTTATCCGGCGAACGGTTCGACTGAAAATCGTCAATACCTATCTCTGAAGGCTTGTGTGTGTTCCAGCCGGGCTCAGTATAAAGGGGCGGCACATGACATTGCGCGCAAGTTGCTTTTCCATTGAAGACCGCTCCTCCGCGGGCGGCGGCTGCCTTGTCATAACTTCCTTCAGGTGGCGACGGCGCGGGAATCGCAAGCTGATAAAACTGAAGCGCAGCGAGTTTGGCAGTGACCATGTCGTTGGCGCTTCGTTTGTTTCCGAAACCGGCTTTCGCGGCAATTGGATACTTCTTGGCATCACTCAAGCGCGGGTCGTAAAAGTTACCTTGACCTCCCAGCTCCAGATTGGCAACGAAGGCGTTCCAGTAAGTCACTGTTCCCCAACCGCCCGTCCACGTATGATTGTTCACACCTGCCATTCCAAAAGCCGGCGGAATCAAAGTGGCCGCCGGTTTTCCGTCTGGACGAAAGGCCTTACCGTCGAGGTTCAACTCCGCGTCGAATTTTCCCGGCCCCCAACTAGCTAGCACTTTCTTGAGCGTGGCTTCATCAACGCCAAGGAGCTGAGTTAGTGCGCTCGTATCGGGAGCCATGGAAATGACCTGTCCTACGTTCAGATCTCGATTGGGCCAACCGTCCAACCGGTGACCGATGCCGGGCATGAAAGCATCATCAACCGTCGAATGACAGACGGCGCAACTAAGACCCACAGCCTTCAAGCTGCCATCCTGGTTGAAGGTTCCTTTCACGCCGAGGACTGAGTCGAGCTTAATAAGCGCAAGAGTCGTCGCTGGGTCGTCAAGATTGATCTCACCTTTTTTTACTTTTTCCACGAGTTCCGTAGGCAATGCATCCATGTCAACTTTCAATCCGACTGAAAGCGCAGCCTTCGGACTCAGGCCTGGACCAACACCACCCAGCTTTGCACCGGCTATCGCTTGATGAAGTTTGAGTTTGTCGCTCCAGTGTGCCTCATCACCGAAAGTCTCGTAACGAAAGATTCGCCGGCCTTCCTCAAACATCTTCAGGCCGTTTTCCTCGATCTTACTATCGAACGGCCCGGTTCTTTGGGTCACTACCGCCCGGTGTTGAGCTCGACTCCGCTCGCTGATGTAAATCAGACCCAGACCCACGAAAACGACCAATGCGATTACCTTGCCGAGACTAACGATTGATATAGGGGCGCGCGAGACCTCGGTGTCCCCACTCCCTGGATTACCTTGCCCAGTGTCCATATGCATTTTGATTGACTCCTTTCGCCGAAGAGGGTGTAGATTCCTAGGACCCCAAGAGAAACTAACAGCGCTGACGTGGCAGAAACCGAGTGCCTACCCGCGTATTGCCACGCTGTTGGGGGCCATTTATATTGGGGCAACCGAGTAAAAAGAGCTTTAGGATAAGCCCTAAAATTGAACGTGTAAAGAGGTAAAAATGACTATTCCTGACGAAACTCAAGGCTTACGATTTCCTTGTGAGTGTGTATCGGCTGGACGTGGCGGTTACAGTGATCCCTGGGCCGACATTACAAAGAGGAAGTTATTACCGAACGGCACAAAAGAAGAGATCCTGAATCTGATCGCCCGCGAGCCGAAGACCATCTCGCAACTGGCAGAAGCGCTTCACCTCTCCCCGCCAAGCGTCTACACTCACATTAACGACATGTTGAAGAGCGAGCTGCTTCGCGAATCGGCAGAGAGGGAGAAGAAATACCCGACCGAGCGTTATTACGAGCCGAACTTTCCAGTCTTTAAGGCCGAAGAATGCGCGGAGTTTAGAGATCTCTGTCAGGAGATGGCCCAACAAGTGGTTGCCTTGTTTGAAAAAAAACGAGCCAAGATAGAGCGCGCTTTCGGTAGAACTGGACTTGCGAATCAAGGTTGGGAGTTTTCTGATATCACCCAATGCTTCTACGCAAACATGCAACGCAGCGCACGCGCTTTACTTGAGGAACGCGGAATCCTGAATCCTCGCGAGAAACACGCAAACGGAGCCGAATGGATCTTCTGGGCAGAGGAACCGGAAGCGGGCGATAACAAAAAGTAAGGCCCGTTCGGGAACATGTCTAGCGCTGGAAGATAATCGAGTTGGTGGGCCCGTTTTTACAGTCACGGTTCACTCTTCTTTTGCATTCCCACCTCACCGCGTGCAGGTAAAAGAGCGCGTTTCAGAGGTCTCCGAGACCCTACGAAATTACGCGAACGCAATATACGGCGGGTCACTCTCTGAAACGCGCTCGGCCTGGAGGAAGATTGGCTACCTCACGAGCTTCGCCAATTCAATTGTCTTCCTCGTTATTTTCACTGCTCTCTGGCGAAATGGTTTAACTCTTCACATGCTCCAAGTGGTTAGGATCAGTGGCCTCTCCTATCCGGCTTCAGGTCGACGCGGGCTCCCACGCTAGGGACACCTGCCCTGTCGACAACGTAGAGCAGGTAGATCCCGGGGACTGCCTGCCCTGCAAAGTTGGGAGCTGTCACGCGAAGCTTGCGGTTGCCGTTGTTACTATGGTTGCCGCTGTGGCCCTCGCTCCCTTCGTCATCGTCACCCTCGTTGTCCTCTTTCGGACGGAATGCCATTTTTACGTACCGGTCACCTGCCGTGAGACTGTGGGTGTTATGGTCGCTGCGAAGCATTACCAGCGAGCCGATCTGACGCGGATCGCCTGCAACCTTGATGTCGAAGTGTCCGCGGAATGAGATCTCCTTGGGCGCCTTCGCGATAACCGGTCGCGCCGCGCGACTACCATCAGGCTTGAACAGGTATGGAGGGAAGAAGAGTTGTCCGACGGGAACACCCCGGGTATGAGGGATATCAAGGGCTGTAAGGTTCTCCCGGTTAGCGGTAAATTCTCGACAAATGTTGGGTCAATATTTGTCGCGAGCTCCGGCGACTGCCGCAGAGAACCCGTGTGAGTATCGACCATGACTCTTCCATCGACACTGCCTATTCTCAATTGAATCTTCAGTACGAGTCGGTCGTTGACTCTTAAAATCACATCCTTGATCTCAGCTCGAGCAAATCCCAGGTGCTGCACAGAAACCGTGTAATTTGCGGGAGCAAGCAGTTGTACCGCAAATCTGCCATCGCGGTCCGTTTCCAACTGCCGCTTAAACCTTCCCTTAACGTCTGTTACCAGCACCACGGCACTGGGAACTACTGCATTTTGTTCGTCTACTACAATGCCGTTAAGCGTGGAGTTTGGTGAAATTGCGTGAGCACTAAGTGCGGTCGTAAATGGCCCATTGCTTTGGGCGTAATGTGGTGAGACGGCAAAAACGAGGAGGCAGAGGAGTACGAGAGACAATCTTGGATTTGACCTGTAACACCTGGAGGACATGGAAGCTCCTCACTAAGTAGTTCGTTGAGTCTTGTTGTGCAGTGCACCCGATGGATCTACTTCCTCTAAGAAAGATCATCGAGCCCCGGGTTTGATACATCCTGAGAGTAAACAAAACCGGACTTACGCAATGGTGGTGCCAAAAGCTCTCCGTCAAAAGCAAACGTTTTTTCGCCAACAGCACCCCCAGCAGCGTGTTCTCAACGCAGTTTCACGAATCCAAAAAATCGAACTCCTATACAACTTCATGGATTGGGGGTTGCAGACTCTTGGCAAAGCCCAAGAGGATAAAAGCACATTTGCGGCGGGGCACAGCCCCCAGCCTTCACATCCAGCGGCACAGCCGAAGCCACCGCACGTCCGACTTTTAGGGCAAGCCATTAACTTATATGTGGGTTAGGGCACAGACGAATGTGTTTGCGTCGTTTATGCTGGGCATCCTGGCCATTTCTGTCTACGCATATTGGGCAGTCGGGGATGCAGGCGGCGTGCATTTGATTGCGTTCTGCCTGAAACCAAACGCTTTTCGGCAGCAGGGCCCGATTTTTCGCAAGAAAAAGTTTACACGGAACACGATCCAAACGGGGGAGTTAGACATGAAAACAAAACAGTCGCAAAGCGGAATTCAGGGCGCCATTCTGGTGTTTTCGATGCTGTTGGGATTAGGAATCGGTTGGAGCACGACCGCTCAGGCGCAGTATCCAAATGATAATAATGCTCAAGACCGTGCCCGCAACGACAATGAGCAAAATCGCCGGGATCGGAACTGGGATCGTTACGGCAACTACGGTGGCTCTTTCCAGCTTCGCCAAACGGCGCTGAACGCTGGTTATAACGAGGGCCTCAGCGCCGGCAACAATGATCGTCAGAACGGCAGGCAATCAGATTTCCAGGACTCTGAGGTCTACCGGCGAGCCACAACAGACTACAGCTCACGTCTCGGCGACCGCGAATTGTACCGCCGATATTTCCGTGAAGCGTTTGAAAGCGGATATAACGCCGCAGGTTATGACCAGGCCGATCGTGATGATCGCTTTGGCAACCGTGGCCGGAATAACAATGGTAATCGAAATCGCCGCGGCCGCAATTGGGATGGATATGGCAACTTCGGCGGCTCAGCCCAGCTTCGTCAAACCGCTCTGAACGCCGGTTACAATGAAGGCATGAAGCAAGGCCAAAGCGACCGCAATAAACGTGACGGCAACCGTTACGAGGACCAGAGTGCCTACCGCAAGGCGACTAAAGACTATAGCTCCCGTCTTGGCGATCGCGAAATTTACCGGCGCTACTTCCGTGAGGCGTACAAGAATGGCTACAACGATGGTATGAATGGCTCCTAGAGGCACTCGCATCGTCCGAATTTAGATTTTAACAAATGCAGATGTTAATCCTGGATAGCGGGTCGTTTGAGCGTGGTCATCGACCTGCTTCCAGAGTAGTGATTCTTATTCGCACCACGGCCTTAAACCGTTAGAAATGCTGCGCGCGTCCACGGAACCGTTTCACGGTTTCAAGCGCCTCATGGCAGCTATACGCAGAGTCAAACTGTTCACAACGGTTCTGAATATCCCTCGTGCTGCTAGTTTACCAGGACAAAGGCGTAGTATACACGGCATCACCAGCATTGTCGGTGCAGCGTCCCGGTTCGGTTTTTAAGTTCAAGATCTAACTTGCCGAACTGCTAAGTCACAACTAAAAGATTGATCCCCGAACTTCTTACCCAATAGTATGACCACAAAGCGACCAGTCAAACTTATCAAGAACGAAGAACGTAAAGAGCCAGAGATTCTGGCTGAGCTCGAATCCGCGCCAGACTCAAATAAATGGTCCAAAGAGGTTCGCTCATGGGTGGTTGAGACTCAACAAAACCGTCACGTCGAATCGTTCCAGGCCTTCGAAAGTCTGTTCAAGGATGAGCCACCGGAGACGGAAAAAGTGGACTGAACAGTTTCACCTGTGGCGCCTAGAGAAAAGAAGCGTCGATGAAAATGAAAAAGACCAAGGGCAATCTCAGGTCTTGCTCTGGATCTCCAGTGACGCTCAGTAAAAGGCATTGGCTCTTTCGTAGTGAGTATCCGCGCTGACCGTCTTCACCGGAGCGGTCAAATTAAGGCATCTGCACTAAGCGGCTTTTGGAATTTTGGTTAGCAGGCGAGTGATAAGGCTTCTCAATTGATTGAAGTTGTCAGGCCGGGTGACATGTACATTTTGTCCGATTGCGACTTCATCACCTTCGGCGACCTCTCCAAGACAAAAGACAACAATCGGTATCTGTTCTCCAACCTCTGCACGTTCACGGATGCGACGGGCCGTCGCAATAACCTCGCGCGGTAACCCGGCCAGGCTCACAAGAATGAGGTCGGGCGTCTTTAACCGGGCGCTTTCTATTGCGTCTGGTTCATCTCGGGCTACTGCCACGCGATAACCGTCTGCCTTCAGCAATAGTTCAATGCCGTCGCGGGTTTCTGCGATGTCCTCAACTACGAGGAGGCCGAGGCTTAACTGAGTTTCTGTCTTCATCAATTGGTTTATTGTTCTCTTCCGTTTGGCATCGTACGTGTATACAGCTGGAGTCGTCAGCTTTCCGTGCGACAACGTACATATGGGATAAGTACTGATCCAGTTTTTGTCAGTACGTTGGGAAACAGGTTTTCGCCAGTCACAACGGCGGCCAAGCCATTACGACGATTGCATTTTTGTACTGCGCGAGATTAAACCAGACCCGGCCCTCTTAAACGTCCTAACCCACGACTCGAACGATAAGTGGCCCACCGCACAGACAGCAACTCTAGTGTACGCTAACGTGCTGTTGGCGTTCTCGCGAATAAGGCCTGCATTACGCGTGAAAGAAATGCCGTATTGGGTGCCGGTGCGGTTTCAACTTCCCTCTGCCGCAACCTTGCTCGAGTACGGAACCGCGAGACCGGATCCCAAGTTCAAGTTATCAAAATTGCGGGTGTAGCGACGATTGAGTGTTGGATCCGGTACGTTACCGCTCGCGGTTCTATAAGTGAGTATTATTTCCCCAGTAAACCGAACTGAGTCACAGACCGGTATGGAAGAAAGTTTCAGGGGCTAATTAAATGAGCTATATGTCAAAGTTTGTCGTGGCGGCGGCCGGTTTCTTAGTAACGGCCATCGTCGTCAGCCGGCAGCTGTTTTTGTTCACTGTATTTAGAGGTCCGCAAGGTCTCCTTGATTTATCGGGAGGACAATACAATTTGCGGTTTGCCATCATTGCTGCCCTAATTGCATGCGTTACAGCCGTTTTGATGTTTTACTTCTTTGACCGTTATAACCGGAATGAGTGGTCTCAAACACCGGCGGCGCCAATTGAACCGGCCATCGCTGTTAGGAGCCGGCATTCGATCGTCTCACCGACTCCAGCACCCCTTGATGCCGCACGTTGGGCGCAGCTTAACCCGTGGCTTTCAGATGGTCAGGCAGATGACAGAATTCCTATGGCTGGCACTGACGGTATTAGTACCGGAGCTCTCTCGGTGCGTCGATCGACCGCTCGTCGGAGTCATCAGGAGATGTACAAGAAATGGTCGCAGGCGAGGCACGACTAATGCAAAACCCACAATAGCAAAACTGAATTGGCCGCCCCATTGTAACCTCCGGTTCCGTACTTATATATGGCCCGGCTTTCCTGCCAGCTATTAAGATCTACTGAAAACTATTGTCATCGGCTGATGGCCCGTACAATGCCGGCACTTTCGCCCCCATTAGCCGGAGATAAACCGTCATCTGCCCGCGGTGATGTGTCCAGTGATTGATTGTGTCCTGGATCATCACGTAGCGGGGTGACTCCACGACAACCTGTCCGCGAGCCAGCAAGCGCCACGAGGTCATAAGGTGCTCATCGGTCGTCTTCTCGAACGCCAAACGTGCGTCAGCCGCTGTCTTGTCGAGGGCCTCCAGCAACGCGTCGCTTGTGTCCATCCGTTTCTGTTCCATTTTCGAGCCGTCCGCCGGGGCAACGTCCAGTTCGTCCTGGGTGATTTCCAGGGCGACCCACGAAGGAATCGTTGCCACCATGTTCGCGAGATATCCCAAGATCATCGACTTCTCGTGCGGCTTCCAGTCGTACCTGCCCTCGGGCACCTGCTCCAGAGCTCGGCGGGAACGATCTACCTCGCGGTCCATCTCTGCTAGTAAGAACTCAGTCAGTTTCATTACACATCTCCTCATAAAGTTTTCGGTCATCATACCGTCTTCGCTTTGCGAGATGAAGCACAGGCCTGGGGTAGCCAAAGCTTTCTCGGGATCGGAAGTAAAGAAGCCAAAGCTGGTAGCCCGGCAAGTGCTGAGACGATCTTTAAAAACTACGGCAGAGGTGTTGCGACCACAAGAGATGCTTGGACTTATAACTTCAATCAAGAAACCCTTGCGGAACCGTTTGGCGCACAATTGATGCTTTCAACGGGCACTCACAGAAGTGGTCACGCGGACCGCGTGAGAGTAGCCGGATTGACGCGTTCGTAAACAATGATGACAGAGATATCAGTTGGTCCGAGGGTCTGAAGAATTATTTACAGCGAGGGGCGACTGTCGACAATAAGGAGTCTCATGTTCGACTTTCGCTGTATCGCTCTGCTCAAGCGCCCAGTCGGTGATGTTCTCTCGTCGGTTCGTGCCGTCTTCGTTGTAGGTGTAGAAGGGAAAGCATTGGAAGAGATCGGAGCTCGCACACAGATGCATCTGGAATTATGTTTGTGGCTAAGACGCCAAAAGGGGAGCGAAGGCCTTTGTCGCTCATGAAGCTTGGAAACGGTGACTCGTAAGGCGGCTATATGAGTTCTCAATGGGTGAGACTGTAAGTTCCTGATTGGGTTGTGATGTTATTGATGACCAGCATCAAACTCAAATAGCCCGCTACTGCAAGTTGTCTTGCATTGACGCATTCTCAATTCTGAATACTGCTAAGGCCCTGCCGCGTCGAAGCGAGCAGAAAAAGTTGCTTGGGCTATTTCCCGAGACGATGCAAGGTTTCTCCGAAAAGCTTCCAACCAGGGGAGAGGGTCGAACATGAGGCCGGATCTTTTGTAATTCGAAGGCGTCGATAATCGGCTTATTGGATACGATTTGTTCGGGCCCTTAATCAAGCAACACAATTTAGGTTGAGGTAAGACAGCGATCCATATTCACGTAACCCACCCAGCATTTGCGCCTGATAGGACCTCTATTATACTCGGCAATGATCGTGTCACCTGGTTGCTTGAAAACAGCGACCCACAACGTATGCATTGTTCGAATTCCATTTCAGCAAAACCGCACCAATGGCATAAGGCACCGGCTCGAGCGACTCGACTTACAAGTTCAGTGTTCATTGTCCTGCTCGTCGTGTTCGTTCAGGTACATGCACAGACCAGGAGTATTGCCGAGATTAATCTGAACCGTTTAGCGGAAGCGGTCGAGGCAATTAGTAAAGGTCAGTTACCAAAGGCAGAAAGTCTCCTCAATTCCGTGCTCGCTTCATCGCCACGCGACGCGGACGCCCTCAATCTGCTCGGCGTTGTGCGCGCACAGGGACAGAAAACGGCTGAGGCGGAACGGCTCTTCCGCCGTGCCCTCGCCGCTTCGGCCACGCATATCGGAGCGCACGTCAATCTTGGTAAGTTGCTCCTGACAACGAATAAAACGTCCGCGGCTCTGCAGATATTTCTGGCGGCGCACAGACTCGCACCCGATCGCGCGGACGTTAACCTCAACCTCGCAACCCTCTATGCGGACGGTGGCGACTACCAACTGGCGCTCGATTATTTGCGACTGGTTCCCCGCTCGGCCGTCACCGACGACTACTTCCCGCTATTGCTGAGATCGCTGTTAGGTCTGAAACGGCTGGAGGAAGCGCGCGGGCTGGCGCGCGAGTTTAGCGAATTGGGCTCGGGTAAGCCGGAGGCCCAGGCGGAATTCGCGATGCTACTCGCAAAAGGCGGACTGACCTCTGAGGCTCTTCACCTGTTGGAGGCGGCCCGCGGGCAAAACCCTGGATCGTTTCCCGTGCTGTATGGGCTCGGTATAATAAACGCCGCGAGCAAACGATATGGTAAGGCCGAGGAGCATCTTTCGGAAGCATTGAAAGCAAAGCCTGATGACGTAACGACCCTACGCGCGCTGGCGAATGTCGCGCGGGCAACCGGCAATCTGGAGAAATCGCTCGCCCATCTTGTACAAGCACGCCGCGTCGCCCCTGATGCTCCCGGTGTGCTTTATGACTTTGGCGTGACGACCCTGCAAATGGATCTGCTCCTGGATGCCTTACCTGCCTTCGAACAGTTGCACCGCGCCCACCCTCGTCAACCAGTTTATCTCTACGCGCTGGCGGCAGTGCGCTGGCGGAAGGGGGAAACGGTTGAAACCGCGCGCCTGATGAGGATCTACGTCACCTTGCAACCGCAGGATCCCTCAGGCTTCTACTTACTCGGTGCGGCATTGCTTCGCCAGGATCTTTTTGCGGAAGCGCGGGCAGCACTTCAACGCAGTCTCAGCCTGAAGTCGGATCCCGACACGGAATACCTGCTTGGCACCAGTCTGGAGAAAGAGGGAAACCGGGCTGCGGCAATCGAGACGTTTCGGAGCGTGGTTCGGTCACGCCCTGATCACGCGGCTGCGCACGCGGCGCTCGGAGCCGCTTACCGCGAAGCGGGCGGCTACATGGAGGCCCGGTCCGCACTTGAGCGCGCTATCGAACTTGATGCCAACGATCTACGCGCGAATTATCAGCTGGGACTGGTCTACTCGAAGCTGGGAGAAAAAGAAGCGGCAAAGAAAATGTTCGCCCGTGCCGACGACTTGCGCAGCCAGCAGCGCATTCAGGAAACTGTAATCCTCAAGTTGATCGAGCCACCCGCGCCTTAGTCCGGGGTGGACAACACCGGCACATCCGTGGAGTCCGACGACCTTTACAGGCCTCTGTTCAGATTCATTCAACCTTGAAGACCTGCGACAGCCGCATCACTCAAGGCGTGACAGTGTAATTTACCTTTCGTCAATTTTCTGAATCTTTCGTGAGGCTTCGTGTTTTTCGTGGATCGGCTGCTTGGGCCGACAGAACGGACGATTCACGAAATTACACGAACAAGAGGGAAGCACCGGTCGGGCCGCTCTTCTAAACGTTTTCTAGTTTTCACGCCGTCTCTAACGACGTGTTACTGACACGACGATCGGGATTCATTTGACCTCCTCACCGCAACTCCATAATATGCGGACGTTGAAGTGAAATTGGCCCATGCGGCCGTCGCGTGTTGTGCGCTGCTCTTTTCACTAGCCGCGAAGCCAAGGCCAACCTGGTCCTGCGATGGACCAGTGCGCTACCATCACTGAGCCACAGGATCCCTTTCTCTTACCAGCACATCTGGGAATAAATGGCCGACGAACCTTCTGCTACGGAACGACGCGCCCAGTTGATTTTGCAGGAACTGCTGCGCGCCGGTAAGGTCTCCGTCCGTCCACTGGCTAAGCGCTTGAAAGTTTCGTCGGCAACGATCCGCCGGGATCTGGGCGAGCTCGAGCAACGCGGGCTGCTGCTTCGAAACCACGGTGGCGCCGTCCCTGTCCAGCCAATGCTCTATGAGCCATTTCGTCACACCTCCTACTATCACGAGCAGGAGCGGCAGCGCGGCGCGGAGAAACGCCGGATTGGTCTGGTCGCGGCTGAACTTATAAGTGACGGTGACATCCTTGCCATCGGCGCCGGAACTACTGCGACGCAGGTCGCGCGCAGCGTTTGTCTACACAAGGGGATCACCGTTCTCACAAATGCTGTGAACGTGGCCATGGAGCTAAGTCATCGCGATGACCTGAAAGTCATCGTTACCGGTGGATTCCTGAGCGGGGACTGGTTTGCGCTGGTGGGACCTGCATCTATCGAAAGCGTCGGCGAGATCTTCGTAGACAAGGTATTCATCGGTGTCGACGGCATTCACCTCGAACACGGACTTACAACTAACTACCCGGACCAGGCCACAATTCATCGCGCCATGATGCGTCAGGCGCGCCAGAAAATCATCGTGGCCGACCATCGTAAAATCGGGGCCATCGGCACGGCTCTAATCTGCGAGCTCGAAGACATAGACATCCTGATTACGGACAAGGGTGCCACGGACGAAGCCATAGCCCCCTTTATCGCGCTAGGTATCGTCGTGCGCCGAGCCTGAGACGACGCTGAAAGATTTCTTTCACGAACCAGGTATCAGCTTAATTCGTTTTTCATTTCCCATTTCTATTCGTCATTTGTTTGATCGCATTTCGTGGTGTCTCGTGTGACTTCGTGGATCGTATGCCTGGCGAAGAGATGAGAACGATCCGCGAAACGACACGAAATTACCCGAATAAGAAATCAACAATTCGCGAAACAAATGAGAAATGGAAAATCACGGAATGGAAAATGATCCGTCGGTCGTCAGGGGAGATCCGATGAAGGCGAGATTGTCGGCCAACCTTCGGGATCCCAAATAAGAGGCGTGATTCGCAATGTTGGGGTACCCCGCCACTCTAGATCGTATGCGTGGTAGACGATCTTATCTCCGTCCTTTTCTTGCAAGATCGCGCAGTGCCCTGGGCCAGCCCACCGTCCCTGACCAGCCACGATAAGCGTTCCGCCTTCCTCCATCATGGGTTTGCCGCTACGATCCAGGTATGGGCCAGTGACGCGCCGCGCTCGACCTACGCGAATGTTGTAGGTGCTGTCCTTTCCACGACAACAAAAGTCAAAAGAAACGAAGAGGTAGTAGTAGCCGTTCTTCCGAATCATGGCCGGCGCCTCAATCGCGCCCGGCAATTCCGCGGTTCGGGGACGGCTGGCGAGGGAGTATAGCGTCCGGTCCTGAGGGGAGAGCTTGCCTGTGGCATAGTCGAGCTTACGGAGTTTTATGCCTCCCCAAAAGCTTCCGAATGACAGCCAGGGTTGATCCTGTTCGTCCAGCACGATGTTAGGGTCGATAGCGTTCCAGTCATCGGAGGGGTTTGAGCCGATCACTTTCCCCTGGTCCATCCACCTGTACTTGTCACTCGTCGGATCGAGCGTCTGATTTGTCACCAGGCCTATACTGGAACGGTTGCTACCAAAAGTTGATGCCGAATAGTAGAGGTGGTATTTGCCGTTAAAGTAAGACACGTCCGGAGCCCACAAACCTCTCAAACTCGGAACGTCCTTTACGGCCCACTCCGGAAGATGGGCGAATACATCGCCGCATAGTCTCCATTCGACGAGATCTGTTGAGCATCTGATACTTATCCCCGCCCTGGTCGAAAAGAGATAAAAGGTGCGACCGTCCTTGATGATGGTTGGATCATGGACTTGCCGAATATCGCCGCGGACTACGTAGGGCTGCGGCAATCGAACGGCCTGGCCCTTAATTTGACAGCCAGTCCATGGCAGGGTGAAGCACCACACCAACACTATTAAATAACGGTGATATTGTTTCATCTGATTCAAACGCGATGTTCGAATGAGGTAAGCCGAGCAGCCGTTCCAAAGGCCGAGCTTGCGGCCTCACTTCCGCTCAACAGTTTCATCACTATTTAGAGGTCCTTTTTATCACAGCTAATACGTTAGCCCGAGGCAAACCAATCAAATCCCTTGAATAGGGTTATGCGCATTCTGAGGAAATTTTGCTTGACAGGGTGCTCATTTGTGGTGTAAATGAGCAAACTTAATACAGGCACTGAACTATGTAGTCCGACCGGCTGACTGCTGGTTCGTCCTTCAAAAACCGTCAAGAATTTTACCGAGTGGTTTCGTTTGGTTCGTGATTGTGGATTAGCTTAGCCTTCTCCCTTTTAGGCAAAGTCGGCAACGCCTTTCCTCCCTGTCCGGGCGGAGGAAGATCAAGAAACGGGTTTCGAGAGTATGTATCTGCAAGACGAGCACCTCCGAGCGGGGAGTGTAACCCTTGCGCCCCTTTTTGCTTTCTCAATACCAAAACATTTTCGCAAACACGTCAGAAGTCTGAGAGGAAAGCCATGACATCCCATACGTATACCTTTGTTACTTTGCTCGCGCTCTTTTTATGCGCGTCTTCCGTTTGCGCGCAGAGCGACCGCGGGGCGATTACCGGCCGGGTGACGGATCCCGTTGGTGCGGTTGTCCCGCAGGCGAAAGTGACCGTCACTAACATCGAGACCAACGAGGTTCGTGAGACGGCCAGCAGTGATGAAGGAAACTTCACCATACCTCAACTGCCAGCTGCCCCATACAAACTTACGGTTGAGGCCGCCGGCTTCAAAACCGCAACCCTCGACGATGTCAAAGTTGCGGTCTCAATTACTCGCACGGTCGAGATAAAACTTGAGGTTGGAGCGGTGGGCGAAACGGTTACTGTCTCGGATGAAGGTGCGCCCGTGATTCAAACCGACACGCCCGTGCAGCAACTGAACGTGAGTGAGCGACAAGTCCGGGAGTTACCACTGCTCGTGGCCGCTGAGAGCGGCGGGCGTTCGCCTCTTTCTTTCATCTTCCTGGACAGCAGCATCGTCTCGAACGACACACCGGGCGGCACGGGCACGACCTCCGGCAGCACAGGTACGAACGCTACCAACTTCCGCATCAACGGCGGCCAGGGGTTAGGCGCGGACATCCTGATCGACGGGGCGCAGACGCGGCGCGGCGAGAACGGCACCTTCTTCTCAGAGGTCGCACCGGGGCCGAATGCCTTCCAGGAGTTTACGGTCTCAACCAGCAGCTACTCGGCGGAGTTCGGCAATTCGACGGGCGGCGTCGTCAGCTTCACAATCAAGACAGGCGGCAATGACTTCCACGGCGAGGCGTACCTCTTTCACATCAACAACGCCCTGAACGCCAACATCGATCGCAACCGCATTCTCAACGCCAACAATGCAAATTGCCGTCTGCGAAACGTCGGCTGCCTTGAGAGACCGCTCGACCGGCAGTTCGACTATGGCTTTTCGGTCGGCGGTCCGCTGTACCTACCGCTCTTCGGCGAGGGCGGAGACTCGTACTGGAGCGGTAAGAACAAGACGTTCTTCTTCTTTAACTACGGCGGCTACCGCACCTTCCAGTCAGAGTCGGTGGAGCTAACGGTTCCGACCTTGAGAATGCGAAGCGGCGATTTTGGAGAATTGCTAACCGATCCCTACGTACTCTCCTTCTTCCGTGGCCCGGTTCAGATTTTCGATCCGTCGCAGCCGGTGGGCGCTCGCACTGCCATCCCCGGCAACCGCCTGGACCAGTACCTCGGCGGCGCCCGGATCTCGGCCATCGGTCGCAACTTCGTCAATCTCTTCCCGCTGCCGAATCAAACGGGGCCGAATGGCTCCACCGTCTTCCGCAACTTCCGGTCTAACACGCAGGCGACCTCCAGGACCGACTACTACGTGACCAAGTTCACGCACAATGTGACCGACCGGCAGTCGCTAAACTTCAGCTACACCTTCCGCAAGTTGCCGAGCGTCAAGGGTGGCTTCCCACGCTTCGACGAGCCGTTCGTCGCTCAGGGCGTCTGGGACCAGTTGTTCAAGTCCTACTACGCGCGCCTGCAGCACGACTGGACGATGACGGGCACTTTCATCAACCACTTCAATGCGGGCTTCTCGCGCTCCGACGTCTCGAATAGAAACTTCTCTTCCGGCGTTGCGAAGGCGAGCGATCTCGGCCTGAGCCCGACCGCAACACAGGACCGGGGCCTCCCGCTCGTCGGGTTCCCCGGCTACGGCGACCCCGTGAACTCGACAGACCCGCGCGCGTATCAGGCTGGGGGCTCGACCTTCTTCGACAACAGAGTGCGCGACAATTCGGTTCACCTGAGCGATGTAGCGACGAACATCCGTGGCCGCCACACCCTTAAGTTCGGCGGCGAGCTCCGGCTGCAACAGTTGAACAACGCGGCACATTTTGACATCGGCGGCAACTTCAACTTCAGAAGCAACCAGACCGGCAACACGAACGACTTTACTCAGGGCTGGCCCATCGCCAGCCTCATTACCGGGCGCCCGGAGTTCTCGTTTAATTCAAACCAGACAATTGACCCTGGGCACCGCTTCCTGTCCTACGCCGCCTTCGTCCAGGACGATTTCAAGGTCACGTCGAAACTGACTGTGAATATCGGTCTCCGCTACGACTTCGGCCGCCCCCGCGAAGAGGCACGCGGCCGGCTACGTGGCTTTGACCCTAACGTGAGGAACCCGGCGGCTGGCGGTCGACTTGGCGCCATTGTCGGGGCGACCGGGCAAGGAGGACTTCAGGCGGAGAACTTCGGGCTCGTCGATCCGGATCGTACAAACTTCGGGCCCCGCTTCGGCTTCGCCTACTCGATCAACGAAAAGACGGTCGTTCGCGGCGGCTACGGCATCTACTACGCGCCGATCATCTATAACGATTTCGGGAACGCAGGCGCGCTCGGTTACAGCCCAGGCGCCGTCAACATCAACGGCGGGCTGGACGCATTCATCACCCTCGAAAATTACCCGAACATCCCGGCGGCTGATCCGAACTCCCAGGTCGTCGGTGATCTCAACCGCACGGACCTCGATTACTTTACCAAGGACTTTAAGCCCGGTCGCACTGTGCAATACACTCTCGATCTCCAGCGCCAGCTCCCCTGGAATTTCGCTATTCAGGTCAGCTACGTTGGGAGCAAGGGGACGCGACTGCGTTCGAACTTCGATCAGGTCAACAAGTTACCGCTCGAGGCGCTCAAGCTCGGGCTTCCGCTGTTGAGCAAGCGGCTGGCTAACGTGACCGCGTCAGATCGCACGTACGCAGCGAGTGTGGGCATCCCGCTGCCTGCCAGCCCCGACGCCGTTTATCCGGGTTTCAACAACCAGTTCGGGGACTTCGCAGGATCCGTCTCTCAGGCGCTCAGGCCGTTCCCGCAATATGGGATCATCATCAACCGACTGGAGAGTCAGGGGCAGAGCTTTTACAACGCGGGTAAGGTCGATCTCACCCGGCGCTTCGCGCAGGGCATACAGGCAGGACTCTCGTACACGTTCGCAAAACTAATCACGGACGCGGCCGAAGACGTTTTCGGTAACTCACCCCTGAACGGGGTGGTACAAAACCCCTTCGACCGCGAGTCTCTGCGAACTATTTCGCCGAGCATCCCTCCGCACTCACTCGTCTTCAACTACATCCTCGAGTTGCCGTTCGGGAAGGGGCGGCGGTTCCTGAATCAGGGCGGCTTCGTGGACCGGATATTCGGGGGTTTCCAGGTCACGGCGATCCATCGCTACCGCAGCGGCCCGGCGCTGTTGCCGTTCATCGCGGGAGGCCAGAGGGAATTCCTCCAGCGCGTCGGCTACCTTGGCAACCTGCGACCCAATGCCACGGGCCAGCCTTTCTTCACCGAGAACCAGACCGGCGGCGTTGACTATCGCTACCTGAACCCGGCGGCGTTCTCGCGACCCGTAGACTACCGCGCCGTGCCGACGTTCGCTGACCCAACCGAGAGCGACCCCAACAGGAGAACTCAGTTCCCAATTGGGAGCCCAGAATACGCCGCCTTCTATGCTAACCCACTCCGATTCTTCGGTAGCTCTGCCCCGACATACGGGAGTCTGAGGGCGACGCCGTTCTTTACCGAGGACCTCAGCGTTATGAAGAAGACGCGCGTCACCGAGACGACTTACTTCGAAATCCGGTTTGAGGTCTTCAACCTGTTCAACCGCGGGCGCTATGGGTTGCCGAACGTTAACCTGGACGATGGTAACTTCGGCATCACGTCCCGCAACGCCGACATCTTCCAGCCGCGGCGTATTCAGGTCGGCGGACGGTTCGTATTCTAGCCATCCAGCGCCAGGCCTTAAGGGCGCGAAAATCCGAGTCGGACTTTCGCGCCCTCTCCGGTTTACTTCTCATCCCAACACCTCGCGGGTGCCATGGCTATAGCGTACACCGTCAAGCTTCGTCGTCCGATCCTGCTGTTTGCCGCCCTCAGCATGATGACAGGGTCGCCCGGCCGCGGCGTGTCAAACGCGCAGACCACCGTCGTTTCTACCAGAAGTAATCTCCCGCGCACGGAACAATCAGAGCGCCTTGTCACTGAAGGCAGGGCTGCGTTTGAGCGAGGCGAGGTCGCCACCGCGCGAGACCTCTTTCAAAAGGCCCTCGCGCTGAATGCAGCAAGCGTGGCTGCGCATACCCACCTCGGCATGCTCGCCGACAGCGCTGGGGAGCTGGAGGAGGCCGCGCGTCATTTCGGCCGGGCGGCCAGCCTGGATCCATCGTCGGCGGCGGCGCGAAACAATTACGGCGTGATCCTGCAACGTCAGGGCCGCACGCGCGAGGCCGCCGCTGAATTCGAGGCGTCGCTCAGGGCCGACGCTCGACAGCCAAACGCACTCGTCAACCTGGCGCAGATTCGCTTCGCGGGCGGGACGCGTGCAGATCTGCGCGCGTCCGCCGACCTGTTTGATCGGGCGTATGAGATTGCGCCGGACATCGGCATCGCGCGCGCCCGGACCGTCGTTGCCCTTCGCCGCAAAGACAAGTCAGCGGCCGCCATTTACTACCGGGACTACGCGACGCTTCTGGGTAAGGAAGGTGCGCCTGCAGTTGACGGCTTGGCTGCGCGCGCCGAACTCGGGGGAGCATTACTCGAAGCCGGACTCTTACCGGAGGCGGAAGCGGAATTAACAGCGGTCGTCAAACTCGACCGATCCGATGCAGACGCGGTTGTGCATTTGGCGCGCGTCTACGTTGCTCGTAAAGACATCCCCGCGGCCGGACGCACCCTCGAGGCAGCGGTCGCGGGAGGACTTGAGGCCGCGCCGGTCTACGCACTGCTCGCCGACGTTTATGAGCAGAGCGGTCACCCGGAAAACGCCATCCCGGCGATGCGCCTGGCAATTCAACGCGATCCACAATCCGAGAAATATCGCTTCGCCTACGGCTTATTGCTGACTAACGCTTTCGCACCGGCGGCTGCCGTCATCAGGCTCGAAGAGGCCATCAAGTCATTCCCTAACTCATCGCCCTTATGGTTCGCGCTCGGTCTGGCTCACTTTAAGAACGAGAACAATGAAAAAGCCGAGGAAGCGTACAAGAAGTCCCTCGAACTAAATCCAAACTTTGCTCCCGCCCTGGCGTATCGCGGCATGATCCGAGTCCAGGCAGGAGCGGCTGCGGAAGGGATCACACTTTACGAAAAGGCGTTACAGGTTGACCCGAAAATCACGGTGGTCCATTACCTGATCGCGGACGCGCTGCTTAAGCAACCGGACGTGGATCCGGAGCGTGTCGAAACTCATCTCAAACGTGCCGTCGAATCGGATTCGACATTTACTCCCGCTCGGCTCTCGCTCGGCAAGCTCTTCATGCGCACCGGACGATGGAAGGAGGCCGCTGCCGAATTCGAGCAAGCGATAAAATTGGACGCGAGCCTGGCGGATGCCTATTACCAACTTGGGCGAGCTTATGTGCGCCTCAAGCGCACCGCCGAGGCACAATCAACGATGGAAGCTTTTAAGCGTCTGAGCGAGACGCAGAAAGAGCGGGAGTCGAAAGAGCTGAGAGAAGTTGTAAAGAGGTTAGCCAATGTGCGCTTTTGATTTGTCAGTGGACGGCTCTCGGAACCGGCAGCGGTAGCTAAAGAGTGGGTGAAACTAAAAACAGAGTGGCCGCGAATCATTGTCACTCAGGATAGGCACTCAACTACAGAACAGGAAGCGGTAGCGACCTGGCCGTCTCGGTACCACTAACACAGTTGAGTTAGTCGCAACGGCTACCGAGTGGGTGAAACTAAAAACAGAGTGGCCGCGAAATCATCGCCACCTCAGATAGGCACGCAACTACAGAACAGGAAGCGGTAGCGACCTGGCCGTCTCGGTACCACTAACACAGGTTGAGTTAGTCGCAACGGCTACCGAGTGGGTGAAACTAAAAACACAGTGGCCGCGAAATCATTGCCTCCTCAGGATAGGCACTAACTACAGAAGAGGAAGCGGTAGCGACTTGGCCGTCTCGGTACCACTAACACAGGTTGAGTTATTCTCCCACGTTGGTACAGGGTCGTTACCACTCCAGTGCTGACAGGAGGTCGACGTCTGCTAGCGAAAAGCGTCGAGCCCGGGAGCGGTAGCTACCGAGTGAGTGAAACTAAAAACAGAGTGGCCGCGAAATCATTGCCACCCCAGGATAGGCACTCAACTACAGAACAGGAAGCGGTAGCGACCTGGCCGTCTCGGTACCACTAAGCACAGGTTGAGTTTGTCGCAACGGCCAGGTCGCTACCGCTTCCTGTTCTGTAGTTGAGTAATACAGTCGCTACCACTCCAGTTCTGACCGGAGGCCGACGTCTGCTAGCGAAAGCCTCGAGCCCGGGCGAGACAATCATGCGAAACAATCTAAACGAATCCGCTGCTCTTGTTCTGCCTGCTATCTTCGCAGTTGCGCTCCTTTCGACCGTAATCACTACGACAGCACGCTCAGCGGTGTCGCCGCAAAGTCAAAACCCACCCCCAACGCAGACACCCCGGCCGGCCGTCGACGAGTGGGGGGACGACTTCGATGGCGATCGGCTCGACGACATAAGGTGGGAGCCATATACCTTTGAGGGTGGGGGCGGCGGCAAAATCGAAGTCAAGGATAAACAACTGAGAATGCGTGGGTCGGGGGGATCACGTTCCGGCGTACGAAGCAGACAGTCGTTCCACGCCGAGCGATTCTATGTAGAAGCGGCGCTCGGGAAGGTAGGCACACGTACGCCAGGGCCCGGTGAAGGAGCCTTTCCCCCTGGGTACGCAATCGTCGCCGTGCTGTTCGACGGCAACCCGGCAAACCGCGTTGAATGGCTGTTGCGGAGCGACGGCATCTTCGAGGCGTGGCAGAGTGTTGATGGCCGGATGACGCGCGTTGACAACGGCAAGCTGGCGACGAAGGAGAAAACCCCAAAACTGGGAATCGCGCGACGCGGGGAGAAAATCTTCTTTATGCTCAACCGCGAAGTCGGGCTCGAAAGCACTCTGCGCGGAGTGTCGCCAAACTTCAAGGTGATGCTTTACGGATTCGGCAATTCGGAGAACAACTGGGAATCCGTTGCTGTGCAGACACTAAAACAGTAAGGGCCTCTCTCAGATAGGAGACATGTCAGATGGAGAAAATGGAGCGACGCCAATTTTTACGCAACGCGTTGGCAGTCACCGCAGGATTGACTGTGGCCAGAGCGAGCGGCTTCGCTCAGACCGCGCGCGCAACTGACTCGCGCATTGAGGTGCTTCTCGGGGAAGAAATCGGCATCATTAACCCAGACATCTACGGACACTTCGCAGAACATCTCGGGGGTGTCGTCTACGACGGCATGTGGGTCGGCGAGAACTCAAAAGTCCCGAACACCGGTGGCATCCGAACGGCGCTCGTCGATGCGTTAAAGCGCATCAAGGCCCCGGTCATTCGGTGGCCGGGCGGATGCTTCGCCGATAGCTACGACTGGCGTGACGGAACTGGACCACGTGACAAGCGCCCGCGCCGCACGAACTTCTGGGTGGACGCGCCGGAGTGGCCGGCGGGAGCGCCCAATGGCCCATGGAAGTACGAGCCCAACCACTTCGGTATTAATGAGTTTATGCGGTTCTGCCAGTTGAGCGGCGCCCAGGCGTACCTCGCAGCGAATGTACGGGGCCTGGGCGCTCAGGAGTTTTACGAGTGGATTGAATACGTCAACTCA
This sequence comes from Pyrinomonadaceae bacterium, assembly GCA_046261995.1. Classification (GTDB taxonomy): domain Bacteria; phylum Acidobacteriota; class Blastocatellia; order Pyrinomonadales; family Pyrinomonadaceae; genus PSRF01. Next base: position 20,973 of record JBHENP010000002.1, on the reverse strand, counting down.
CCGGCGGGCACGACCACCTGGGCCGATATGCGTGCGAACGGTCCTGCGGGTAACCGCGATCCTTACAAGGTTCAGTTTTGGGGCGTTGGCAACGAGTCGTGGGGCTGCGGGGGCAATTTCACGCCCGAAGAGTATGCGGCTGAATACCGCCGATTCACGGCTGCCGTCCCTAATTACGGGGTCGATCTGAAGTTCATTGCTTCGGGCGCCAACGTCGACGACTTCAACTGGACGCGCGGCTTTTTTTCGAAAACGGCAGAGAAGGGCGCATTCCTTTTCAACCGCATCTACGGCTGGGGCCTGCACCATTACGCCTGGAACCTTGGACTCGGGCGGACCAACGACTGGTTTGCCGCCAAGGGTGACGCGCTGAAGTTCGATACCGCGGAGTATTACGAGCTGCTCCGTGAGGGCGACCGCATGGAGTCTCTCATCAACCAGCACTGGACCATCATGGGCCAGTACGACCGCCAGCACCGCGTCAAGCTGGTCGTCGATGAGTGGGGTGCGTGGTACAAAAAAGGGTCGGAGGTGCACCCGTCGCACTTGCTTGGCCAACAGTCGACGATGCGCGACGCGGTGCTCGCCGGACTCACCCTCGACACGTTCAACCGTCACGCTGACAAAGTGGCGATGGCTAACGTCGCGCAACTCATTAATTGCCTACACGCACTCTTCCTGGCGCACGAAGACAAGTTCATCCTGACGCCCACTTTCCACGTCTTTGAGATGTTCATGCCGCATATGGGCGGGCAGGCGGTCCGCGCCCTTTTCAGTGCGCCGGAGGTGCGGTACACGCGTGTCGACAAACCCGCGGAGTTTTGGGGACTACAGGGATCGGCATCGGTGAACGGCAAGCAGTTAACGCTGACCGTAACTAACCCGCACGCAAGCGAGGCGCGCGAGGCGGAGATCATGGTCCGGGGCGCGCGTGCTGACTTCGCGCAAGCGCGGGTGCTTACAGCGCCCGATGTGCATGCACACAACACGTTCGCAAACCCCAGGGCCGTGGAGCCGCGCAACGAGCAGGTAACGGTTAGCGCAGGAGCCATGTCTTTCCGCTTCCCACCCGCTTCGGTGACTCGTTTGCAGATAGCGGTGGTTTGAGGAAAGCGAAAGTCATTGGGGGCCCATGAGTGGCTTGCAATAGGTCCAATCAAGTCCTATAAGGCCTATTTTAATCAAACTATGTACTGGGAAGAGCGCTGGCATCCATTGCGCGAGGAGTGGGTAATCGTAGCTGCACACAGGCAGAATCGCCCGTGGAGCGGCGAAACGATTGAGCATGACGAAGCGCCTTTACCCGAGTACCTTGCGGATTGTTATTTATGCCCGGGCAACCTGCGGGTCAGCGGCGCACGAAACGACGATTACACTGGCACGTTCGTCTTTGACAACGATCATCCGAGCGTCGGCTTCGACGCTCCGCAGACGCTACGACACCCACCCGGCATTTACCGGAATCAACCTGCGCGCGGCATCGCCCGGGTCGTTTGCTACAGCCCCAACCACCGTCTGGCGCTCGCCGAGCTCGAGCCGTTCGAGATCGAAAACCTGCTAGGCGTCTGGCAGGAGCAATACCGAGAGCTTGGCGCCAGCAGAGAGATCAGGCACGTGCTGATCTTTGAAAATAAAGGCGAAGCGGTCGGCGTCTCTAATCCGCACCCTCATTGCCAAATTTACGCGACCAATTTTGTCTTCAAGACAATCGAGACTGAAGCGCTTGCCAGTCAGCGCCATCTGGCAGAAACGGGGCGCGTTCTTTTCCAGGACGTGCTCCAGGCCGAGATAGAAGACGGCCGCCGCATCATCTTCGAGAACGAATCAGCCATCGCTTTTCTTCCGTACTTCGCACGTTACGCTTATGAGGTGTTCGTGGCGCCAAAGGCGACCCATCCAAGCATCGCCACCCTCGCGCCGGATGAGCTGCGCGACTTCGCTGCTTTACTCAAGCAAGTTCTGGTCAGTTTCGATAATCTGTGGCAGATGCCCTTCCCGTATGTGATGCCGTTGCACCAGGCCCCAACCGATGACGGCGACCACTCCGGCTTCCACTTCCACATCGAATTCCACCCGCCGCTGCGTCGCCCGAATCTCCTTAAGTATCTGGCGGGACCGGAGATTGGCGGGGGAAATTTCCTTTCCGATACTGCCCCGGAGGAGAAGGCGGCTGAACTAAGAGCGCAGCCGGAGGTTCATTACAAGCATGCCCTGCAGGAGCAACCATGATCAGCGCCGCCCGCGACGCGAGGGAGTTGCTCGGTCCGATTCGCCGCATTCACGAGCGGGTTCGCGACGCCGTGGTTGCAGAATGTGAGCACGCGGCCATTGAGCAACTGGCTGAAGTCGCAGACGACGAGTCGGAGGGCGATACGATTTACGCGGTTGACCGTGTCAGTGAAGAATTACTCGTCGAATTGTTTGAACACGAAGTGGCGAGTAGCGCGACGCTGGTATTGGTAGCAGAGGGCATCGAAGGTGGCCAGTTAGTGCTGCCAAGAGAGTCGGCAGAGCGAGAGGCAGTTTGGCGTGTCCTTGTCGATCCGATTGACGGAACACGCGGTCTCATGTATCAGAAAAGAAGTGCGTGGGTGTTAACGGGGGTGGCCAGAAATCGCGGCGCCGAGACGAACCTGCAAGATATAGAACTCGCTGTACAGACAGAAATACCGCTGGTCAAGCAACACCTCTGCGACACGCTTTGGGCCGTACGCGGGCGCGGCGCATTCGGCGAAAGATTCAACCGTCTTACGGACGAGCGTCAGCCACTGCCTCTGCGACCGTCCCGCGCTACGACTATCCGGCATGGCTTCGCAATGATCGCGCGCTTCTTTCCGGGAGCACGCGATGAACTGGCGGCTATTGACGAAGAGATCGTGCGCGGTGCGCTGGGACCAGTCGAGCCTGGCAAGGCGCATTGCTTCGAGGATCAGTATCTCTCGTCGGGGGGCCAGCTTTACGAGCTGATGATGGGCCACGATCGCTTCGTGGCCGACTTGCGGCCTTTAATTGAAACGGTGCTAAACCGCCGCGGGCTTGCTCTTGGGATTTGTTGTCATCCCTATGACATGTGCACGGAATTGATTGCTCGCGAGGCAGGCGTCATCGTAACTGATGAGCGGGGCTCGCCTTTGCGTGCCCCCCTAAAGGTCGAGCCTGACATTGCCTGGGCCGGATACGCGAACGACGCCATCCGCAGCGAGATCGAGCCGTTGTTATTCGAGGCTTTGAAAGGGCGCGGTTTGTTGGTCCATTGACGTTGATTCGTCATGTTTTTGAATCCCATTTAGTGGTGAGGGTGTTGTTTCGCGGATCGTTTGTTGGCCAGTGGGTAAGAACGATCCACGAAATCACCCGAAGGGTCACCAAAAAATATGCGCCACAAATGTGGCAAAAGAGAATGACAAACGAGGATAGTGAAGCCGAACCGGGGTACCCAGAGTTCGAGTGAGATCACGGCATGCAGGGAGAAAGCCTGGAGACAGCCTACGAAATCATTCGCGGCGACGCCCGTGACCTTCCTGACGTGGCCGCGTTTATCGAGACGCTGAGCAACCTCGAAGTTCATCCCGCGCTGGAGACGCGCACGCTCTTTGAACCGCAGGTGGATCTCCTGATTGCCCGTGCTCCCGGCAGGCTCGACGTAATGGGTGGCATTGCTGACTACTCTGGCTCACTGGTGCTGGAATTGCCGATTGCCGAAGCGACCTTCGGGGCGTTGCAGAAGGACGACACACGCCGGCTTCGCGTCGTCAGTCTGATGGAAAACGAGACGCGAGTCGCAAGTTTCGAAATGCCCCTGGCTGACCTGGAGCGTGACGGCGAGCCGATTAAGTACGATGAAGCGCGCAGCTATTTCAATGACGACACAGCGCCGCATTGGGCTGCTTACGTGGCGGGTGTCTTCCTGGTGCTGATGCGCGAGCTGGGCGTGCGCTTCAATGATGGGGCTCGCTTGCTGATCTGGTCGCGTGTGCCGGAAGGCAAAGGCGTTAGTTCGTCTGCCGCGCTCGAGGTGGCTACGATGAGCGCAGTAGCTGCGGCCTTCGACCTTGACGTTGCGCCGCGGGAATTAGCGTTGCTGTGCCAGCGTGTTGAGAACATGGTCGTCGGAGCGCCGTGCGGTGTAATGGACCAGATGACGTCCGCGTGCGGTGAGGAGAATCAATTACTCGCCCTTTTGTGTCAGCCGGCGGAACTGTTGGGGACGATCCTGTTGCCGGAAGATCTTGGTGTGTGGGGGCTTGATTCAGGTGTGCGCCATTCCGTTGGCGGAGGCGATTACGGCTCAGTGCGTGTGGGTGCGTTCATGGGCTACCGGATCATCGCCGAACTTTCTGGGCTGTCAGCCGAAAAGGCTGGCGAGACTGTGGTAATTAGTGACCCGCACTGGGGTGGCTATCTGGCGAACCTCTCACCTTTGGAGTTTGAAGAAAAGTTCGCCGGCAGGCTGCCTGAGAGCCTACTCGGAGAGGAGTTCGTTGCGCGCTACGGAGGAACCTCGGACACTGTGACGACCATCGAGCCAAAGCGAACCTACGCAGTCCGGGCTCCCGCAACTCATGCCGTCTATGAGAATTCCCGCGTGCAGAAGTTCGCCGAGTTGCTGCGCCACCATCCCTCTGAATCGCTGCAAAAGGAACGAGAGTTATTAGGTGAACTGATGTATGAATCGCACGCGAGCTATTCGGCATGCGGCCTCGGTTCCGCGGGTACGGACGACCTCGTCGAACTAGTTAGAGCAGCTGGAGTAGGGCGTGGGCTCTACGGCGCAAAGGTCACGGGTGGCGGCAGCGGTGGAACGGTTGCAGTGCTCGGAAGACGCGACGCCGGGACTGTTGTGGCGGAGGTGGCCCATAGCTATGAGGAAAAGACTGGACACAAACCCTACATCTTCAGCGGCTCATCACCGGGAAGTGCGTCGTTTGGGCACCTGATAGTAAGGCGCAGTTAAGACCTTTATGAGAATGTGGAAGACAGGGATAGCTGGTTTCACGCAAAGACGCAAAGGTGGCAAAGACGCAAAGATGAGCGCTGAAGAGGCGCGCATGTCAGTGATGATGCGTAAAGTTTCTTTGCGTCTTTGCCACCTTTGCGCCTTTGCGTGAAACAGGTTGGGAGATTCTATGGCAATCTTGGTAACTGGCGGCGCGGGTTATATCGGCAGTGTCACCACCGAGTTATTGCGCGCACGTGGCGAGCAGGTTGTTGTTTTGGATAATTTGTCGCGTGGGCACCGGCTCGCAGTCGCACCCGAGGTACCGCTTTACGAAGGGAACGTCGGCAATCCTGAGTTGGTCACACGCATTGTCCGCGAGCAGGGCATTGATGCGTGCATCCACTTCGCAGCGTTCGCGTACGTAGGGGAATCTGTGAGCCAGCCGGCCCTCTATTACGAGAACAACGTGGAGCAGAGCAACCGATTGCTCGGTGCGCTTATAGCCGCGGGAGTCCGGCGCCTGGTGTTCTCTTCGACATGCGCCACTTATGGCGAGCCGCAACGCATGCCGCTCGACGAAGGACACCCGCAACTCCCTACAAATCCTTATGGCTGGTCAAAACTCTTCGTCGAGCGCATCATGGCGGACTACGACCATGCTTATGATCTAAGGTTCGTTGCCCTGCGATACTTTAACGCTTCGGGCGCATCCGCGGAACGGGGCGAACACCACGAACCAGAAACGCATTTAATCCCGCTGGTGCTGAAGGCAGCTCAGGGAGAAATCGAGCGCGTCGCTGTTTTCGGCAACGACTATCCGACAACCGATGGGACATGCGTGCGCGACTACATCCACGTTACCGACCTGGCTGCTGCTCATGCGCTTTCACTCGAGTACCTGAGATCGGGCAATAGCTCAACCGCCATAAACCTCGGCAACGGGCAAGGCTATTCGGTGCTGGAAGTGGTAGAAGCAGCGCGCGCAGTCACAGGAAAAGAGATCCCGCTGGAGATGCAGGGACGTCGCGCTGGCGATCCGTCCCACCTGGTGGCGGATTCGGCCCGTGCCCGTACGGTGCTCGGCTGGCAACCGCAGCATCCAGACCTCGCGGCGATCATTGGCTCGGCGTGGGAATGGCACTCGCAACATCCGCAAGGGTACGCGGAGAGTTCAAAATCTAATCGGAGGAGAGCATGAAAACAATACTTCGTAGCGCGCTCATCTGTGCGTGTTTGTTGTTAATCGCGTCGTGTCAGGGTAGCGGAGGTCCCAGCGGCAGCGGCAGCGGGAGTGGGAGTGGGTCCGCAAACCTGCGTCTGGCTTTCGTTACCAACAACGCCTCCGATTTTTGGACCATTGCGCGTAAAGGTACGGAGAAGGCCGACGCCGAACTGAACGACGCGGCCATCGAGTTTAGGATTCCTTCGGACGGAACGGCTGCCGAACAAAAAAGGTTGATTGACGACCTGTTGGCCAGGGGCGTGGAAGGCATCGCCCTCAGCCCGGTCGACCCGGACAATCAGACGCAGATGATCAACGACACGGCGAAACGGGTGCTGGTGGTCACGCAGGATTCAGATGCCCCCAAGAGCGACCGCGCGTTTTACGTGGGCACGGATAACGTCGCCGCGGGACGCCAGGCCGGAGCATTGATTAAGGAGGCTTTGCCGCAGGGTGGGAAGATCATGGTATTTGTCGGCAAGCTCGACGCGCGCAATGCCCAGGAGCGCTTGCAGGGGATCCGCGAAACGTTGCAGGGGTCGAATGTGGAGATCATTGATGTCAGGACCGACGATACCGACCGCGTCCGTGCCAAGTCGAATGTGTCGGACACGATTGTGCGCTATCCGGATGTTGTGGGGCTTGTCGGCCTTTGGAGTTACAACGGTCCAGCCATCCTCAATGCTGTGAAAGAGGCTAACAAGGCAGGACAAGTGAAAATCATTGCCTTTGACGAAGAAGACGAAACGCTTGCCGGAGTGAAACAGGGAGCAATCTTCGCGACCGTCGTACAGCAGCCCTACGAGTTCGGCTACCAGGCCATCAAGCTGATGCACCAATATCTTAAAGGCGACAAATCAGCGGCCCCCGCGAGCAAACAGGTGTTTGTGCCCACTCTCATAATCAAGCAAGACAGTGTCGACGCGTTCACTCAGAAGATTAACCAATTGCGCGGACGTTAAATGGGACACACGGGGACACGGGAGACGCGGAGACGCGGAGACGCGGGGACACGGAGACACGGGAGACGCGGGAACGCGGAGACGCGGAACATGGAGACACGCTACGACGAGACTACAAGGTTTGATTCCGCTTCTGCGTCTCTCCCCGTGTCCCCGTGTCCCCGTGTCCCCGTGTCTAGAACCGGGGGTGATTGAATGACAGTTCCCATCCTGCAGATGCGAGGAGTCGAGAAACGCTTCGGGGGTGTGCGTGCTCTCAAGGGTGTGGATTTCGAGATCAGCGCGGGCGAGGTGGTTGCACTGGCTGGAGAGAACGGTGCCGGCAAGTCAACTCTGATGAAAATCCTCGGCGGCGTTTATCAGCCGGACGCCGGGGAAATCCTAATAAACGGTGAGCCTGTAGCAATCCACTCGGTCGCCGACGCCTCTCGCTATGGCATCAGTTTCATCCATCAGGAACTGAACGTGCTTGATAATCTGGACGTGGCGGCGAATGTCTTTTTGGGACGTGAGCCATTGCGTGGGGGCATCCTGCGCTTGGTTGACCGCACGAAAATGCATCGGGAGGCAGGCGTCTATCTTAAGCGGCTGGGTCTCGACGTTCCGACCAACACGCTCCTGTCACGTCTCTCCATCGCGCGTCAACAGATGGTCGAAATCGCCAAGGCCCTCTCCCTCAACGCCCGCATACTCATCATGGACGAGCCGACGTCGAGTCTGACGCTTACGGAAACCGCGCGCCTGCTCGAAGTAGTTGACGAACTGAGGACGGAGGGCGTAGCCATTATCTACATCTCGCACCGCCTGAACGAAATTGAAAAAATCGCTGACCGGGTCGTGGTCCTGCGCGACGGCGCAAATGTTGGCGCTCTGGCCCGTGAGCAGATCACTCACGAGCAGATGGTGAAAATGATGGTTGGGCGCGACCTCGAAAAATTCTACCAACAGCCTCAGACTGAAAAGGTGCCCGGCTACTTCGAAATTGAAGAGCTGCACACTAATCGTTACCCAAACCAAAAGGTCACCTTCGGTGTCGGCAAAGGCGAGATCGTCGGACTCGCCGGACTTGTTGGGGCCGGACGCACGGAAGTAGCGCAAGCGCTATTCGGTATTGACGGCGCAATCGAAGCAAAAATCCGACTCGACCGCCAGGTATTGGAAATCAGCTCGCCGCAGGATGCGATCAAGCACGGGATTTATCTTGTCCCGGAAGACCGCCGCAACGCCGGATTAATTATCGAAATTCCCATCCGCGAAAATGTCACTCTCCCTTCGTTGGAGCGTTACGCAAAGGGTGGACTCATCGCCTTCGAACGTGAGCGTGTAGCTGCGAGTGACATCTGCCGCAAGATGAATGTCAAAGCTCCCTCAGTGGAGGAGCGCGTTGTCAATTTGAGCGGCGGCAATCAGCAAAAAGTCGTCTTGGCAAAGTGGCTGGCGCTAGAGCCCAAGGTCCTGATCTTCGACGAGCCGACGCGCGGCGTAGATGTCGGAGCGAAGGCGGAGATTTACGCGCTCATGCGGCAACTCGCAGAAAGCGGCGTCGCAATTCTGATGATCTCTTCGGACATGGAAGAGGTATTGCACATTAGCGACCGCGTAGCTGTGATGCACGAAGGCGTGCTGACCGGAATCCTTGAACGCTCTGAGTGTGCCGAAGAAAACATAATGCGGCTTGCCGTCGGCAAGCGCGCAGCTACCGTGGTAGGAGCGAACTAAGTGACTCGAATTAACCTTCGCAGAAACACCCAGTTCACAATTTGTGTCTTGACTAGCCTGTTTGCGTGGTGGGGACGAATATCAAAAACGATCCAAGCACGAAATACTACTAAACATCTTTCGTGTTCGTTCGTCTCGTTTGGTGGATGGTTGACTTCAGTCGCAAGCACTTTCAAATCACCTGATCCACAACTCAGAGTGAGTCTGGCGCTAGTAGTTCTTTTGTGGTCGGGAATCACAATCCCGTCTCTCGCCGGCACAAATCAAAGAGAGAAGGCGCTCATTGACAAGCGCGCTTTTGGCAAACTAGACGATGGCACGCCGGTCGACATCTACACGTTAAAGAACCGCAACGGATTGCAGGTGGAGATCACCAACTACGGTGGGGCCGTGGTTTCGCTCAGGACTCCGGATCGTCGTGGCCGTACCGGTGATATCGTATTGGGTTACGACAACCTTAGGGGTTACCTGGCGGATAAGGCCTACTTTGGCGCTCTTGTCGGTCGTTACGCGAACCGCATCGCGGGAGGAAAATTCACACTGAATGGCGTTGAATATCAGCTGGCGCAAAACAACGGCGTCAACCACCTGCACGGAGGTGTTCGCGGCTTCGACAAGGTTGTGTGGCAGGCACGTGAGATGGACCACGCCGACGGTGTCGCGCTCGAGCTCACCTATCTCAGTAAGGACAACGAGGAAGCGTATCCAGGCAACCTGACAGTGACCGCGACGTATGTTCTCTCTAACGCCAACGAGTTGCGGATTGAATACATCGCAACCACCGACAAAGAGACAGTTGTCAATCTCACGCACCACTCTTACTTCAACCTCGCCGGCCCAGGTACGGGTGACGTTCTCCGTCACGAGGTGAAGCTCAATGCGGACAGATTCACGCCCGTGGACGACACTCTGATCCCCACCGGAGAGCTCAGAGCGGTGAAGGGAACACCATTCGACTTCAGCCGGGCGACCGCCATCGGCAGCCGCAT
>JBHENP010000002.1:0-11132 GCA_046261995.1 Pyrinomonadaceae bacterium | reverse complement strand
GGTTATGACCACAACTTCGTTCTAAACAAGAAGGGGCAAGAGTTATCGCTCGCGGCTAACGTCTACGAACCCTCGAGTGGACGCGTACTGGAAATGTGGACGACCGAGCCGGGCATGCAGCTTTATACCGGAAACTTTCTGGATGGAGTTCGCGGTAAGGCCGGCAAGGCTTACAACCGGCGTGGTGGGTTCTGTCTTGAGGCGCAGCACTTTCCCGATTCGCCGAACAAGCCCGCGTTCCCTTCGACCGTCCTTAAACCTGGAGAGCGTTACACGCAAACGACCGTATACAAATTCATGGTCAGAGGAGCCAAGGAGAAGCCTTGAAGAAAGAACTCGGCACTTTCATCCTGCTCGTAGTGTTGTGTGTGGCGGTGGCAATCCTCGAACCGCAATTCCTGTCACCAGCTAATCTGCAAAACATGGCGCGACAGATTGGTATGTATGGCATCTTCAGCCTCGGTATTGGGATCGTCATCATCACCGGCGGCATCGATCTTTCAGTCGGTTCTGTATTCGCGCTGCTGGGAGTCCTGCTATCGATGATGTTGACCGAGTGGGTCTGGCCGGCGGTGCTGGTGGTCCTGGTAATCATCGGTATCGCGATGGCCATCGGAGCGCTGCACGGTCTGTTAATCACCAAGCTTCGCATGCAGCCGTTCATCGTAACGCTCTGCGGTCTACTCTTTTACAGAGGTCTGGCGCGCTTCATCGCAAACGATGAGACAAAAGGACTGGGCGGCTCTGGCAACTTCGATTGGCTGCGCGAGCTGGCCACCGGTGTTCTGTTCGGAATTCCGATGCCCTTCATTCTGCTCATAGTGATTAGCGCCGGCATGTGGGTGCTGTTGCATCGCTCAGTTTATGGGCGCTATCTGTACGCGGTAGGGCGGAACGAAATGGCGGCGCGTTATTCAGGCATCAACTCGGCGCGAATTGTGGCCAGCGCCTATATCATCCTGGGATTTTTAGCAGGCATCTCAGCTATCCTCTTCGCCTTTTACACGAACTCCATCTCGCCCTCGTCACACGGCAATTCATATGAACTGTACGGTATTGCGGCCGCCGTGCTGGGTGGATGCTCTTTACGCGGAGGCGAAGGCTCAATCATTGGCATCTTGATTGGAGCGGCGCTGCTGCAGGTCCTGCAGAATCTCGTAAACCTGTTGGGCATACCCAGTTCGCTAAACTTCGCGGTGATGGGCGCTGTAATTCTGCTGGGCGTGATTGCCGACCAACTACTGCAACGGCGGACGGCGCGTGCGACGTGATGACCAGGATATCTCATATGTGATTTGACATTTCTCCTTTGCCATTTTTCAGAGATGCAAGCAAACAAGTCTGACGAAGATGTTTTGGTGCCACAGGGCTTGCGCGGAGATTCTTCACTCCGTTAGGAGTGGAGATGTCTATAGAACGGACACATTGAAACTCAGCTTCGCCGTTCGGAGGGGCGGATGTTACTTGATGGGTACCTGCCAAGTTGGGGATCCGCCCCTCCGAACGGCGTCGCAGTTGGGTTGGCGTCCAGTGCTATAGACATCTCACGCCCTACGGGGTGAAGCCTAAGACTTCCATCGGGAAGTGGTTCTGAGGAACGTCAAACGACATATGACAAATAGGGACGAGTAATGCAATCCGGTATTAAAACAATTGGTGCTTTGCTAACAGCAACCTTGATCTTCGCATGCACCCAACCATCGCTGGCGCAGTCGCTCTTCGAGATGCCCGACGGTGTGGAGACGCGGTGGGCAAGTGGTGAGAATCCAAAAGGTGCGAAGGGCAAAGCAGCGCAAGCCAACGGCGGACGTAAAGGATCTGCCACGGTGCAGGTGAAGGCCGGCGAGAGCTTCACGCTCGCTGAAGCTTCAGGCATCAGCGGCACAGTGCGAAGAATGTGGATGACTTTCCCCGACCGCAGCCCGCGCATGTTGCGCAGTTTGCGGATAGATATGTACTGGGATGGAGCGACGCGTCCAGCCGTCAGCGCTCCGCTCGGCGATTTTTTCGGCATTGGTCTGGGCCAGATGGTGGAGTTTCAGTCGGCGCTGTTCTCCAACCCTGAAGGCCGCAGCTTTAACTGTATTGTGCCGATGCCCTTCAAGACGGGAATGAAGATTGCGCTGACTAATGAAAGTCCAACAAACCTGGACGAACTCTTCTACGAGGTAGACTACACGCTCGGCGATAAACACACGACTAACATGCTGTACTTCCACGCGCACTACCGCCGCAGCAATCCGACCCAGTTACAGCGTGACTACGAACTGCTGCCGCGCGTCGAAGGCCGCGGACGTTACCTGGGTGTCAACGTGGGCGTCATAGTCAACCAGCAAACTTATTTCCGAACGTGGTGGGGAGAGGGCGAGGTCAAAGTTTATCTCGACGGTGATAGAGAGTTTCCTACCCTGAGTGGAACCGGCGCCGAAGATTATGTCGGAACGGCGTGGGGTCAGGGCAAATTCGCACACCTGTACCAGGGGTCGCCGGTTGCCGACGAGGAGAACATGCGTTGGTGCTTCTACCGCTATCACATTCCCGATCCTGTTTATTTTCAGAAGGACGTACGCGTGACAATCCAACAGATTGGCTACCTGGCTCCCCACAGCCGTCCGCCTGTCTTGCAGAACAATCGCCGGCTCTACCGGGCCGGCCCGGGTCTCATTGAAATGGATACGTTGAAGGACGGAAAGTTCGAGAGAGATGATGACTACTCCAGTTGTGCCTACTTCTACCTGGACAAAACGGAGAACAGCCTTCCCCCGCTTGATCCCGTGACCAAGAGAATCGAAGGGTTGTAGCAGATCGCCGGCGCCCGTGCGAAAGGATGCGGATGAAACTGTTGGGCATTGATGTCGGCACCGGCGGCACTCGTGCAGTAGTCGTGGACGAGAAGGGAAGCGTGATTGCTTCAGCCACGGCGGAACATGCGCCCTTCGTGTCTCCGCAAACAGGCTGGGCCGAACAGGAACCTGGAGACTGGTGGCGCGCGACCGCGGAGGCTGTGCATGGCGTGCTCTCCCACGCGGAAGTTAGTGCTGATGAAATCGCTGGCGTGGGTTTTTCCGGACAGATGCACGGCGCAGTGCTGCTGGATGAAAGCGAAGAAGTCCTACGGCCCGCGCTGATCTGGTGCGATCAGCGAACGGCGGAGCAAGGCAAGGCGATCACCAAGCGTGTTGGCGCCTCGCGGCTCATTGAGTTGACGGCAAATCCTGCGCTGACTAATTTCACCGCGACAAAGTTGCTGTGGGTAAGAGAGCACCAGCCGGAGTTGTGGTCGCGTTTCCGGTTTTTTCTGTTACCGAAAGATTACGTTCGCCTTCGTTTGACGGGCCAGCGTGCGACTGATGTCGCTGATGCTTCCGGTACGCTGCTGTTGGATGTTGCCAACCGGCGCTGGTCAGATGACATGCTGGACGCGCTCGAGTTAAAGGAAAGCTGCTTACCGAAGCTCTTTGAATCTTCAGAGATAACAGGTCGCGTGTCGGCCGAGGGAGCGGCGGTGACGGGATTGCGCGAAGGCACACCGGTCGTCGCAGGCGCTGGTGATCAGGCCGCAGGAGCGGTCGGAATGGGCATCGTGAAACCGGGCGCGGTAAGCGCAACTATCGGGACGTCCGGCGTTGTCTTCGCCGCGACCGCTCGCCCGGCGCTCGACAAGGGCGGGCGAGTACACACCTTCTGCCATGCCATCCCAGGCCGTTGGCACGTGATGGGTGTAACTCAGGCCGCAGGTTTATCTTTACGCTGGTTCCGGGACCGGTTCGGCATGGGAGATAACTCCGCATCAAGCTATGAGCAAGACCACTATGATCTTTTGTGCAACGAGGCAGCCAGCGCGCCCCCGGGATCGGACGGCGTGCTGTGGGCGCCTTATTTAATGGGCGAGCGAACTCCGCATCTTGATCCTGGAGCGCGGGCGGCGCTGGTAGGCCTCGCGGCGAGTCACACGCGGGCGCACGCCCTGCGGGCTATCCTTGAGGGCGTTGCATTTTCGCTGCGCGACACACTCACGATCTTCGAAGAAATGGATGTGCCAGTCGAGACCATCAGACTCGGAGGGGGCGGGTCGCGTGGTCCGCTTTGGCGTCAGATACAGGCAGATATTTACGGGCGGGAGGTCGAGATTCTGGCTGCGGAAGAGGGAGCCGCCTACGGGGCCGCACTACTAGCCGGGGTCGGTGTGGGCACATGGTCGTCGACCGACGAAGCCTGCGCGCAGGCCGTTCGCGTTGCCTCGCGGGTCGAACCGGATGTGCCGGCATCGATGTTGATGAATGGACGGTACTCGGCATATAGGGCTCTCTATCCCGCGTTGCGCAGCGTGGCGGAAGCCGCCGGTTAGAGTTCTAAGGATGTGACTCGATTACGGAACCGCGAGCTGTAGCGACCGGATCCGAGCACTCAAGCCAGCTTGTGGACTTTTTAGGTTGAATCTAGGATCCGGTCGCTACCGCTCGCGGTTCCGTAACTGAGTGGTACGACAGATAAGGAGAAGAACGATCCGCGAAACAACTCGAACGAACATTAATAAGTGGTCAGATTTCGTGCTGTTTAGTGTTATTTCGTGGATCGTCCCCGTCTTTCTCAGAAATTTGATTGCAAGAAGTGAGGGTTGATAAGTGACACAACACAATTTCACGCCAGGTCCCGAACACAAATTCACTTTCGGATTGTGGACCGTGGGCAATCGCGGGCGCGATCCATTTGGTGACGCCGTGCGTCCCACGCTGCGACCTGTGGAGGCCGTGCGAATGCTCGGCGAGGTAGGCGCATACGGAGTCAATTTCCATGACAACGACCTCGTCCCGATTGACGCCTCACCTCAGGACCGCGATCGGATCGTGAGCGAGTTTCGTCTCGCCTGCGAAGAGCACGGCATCGTCGTGCCGATGGCCACCGTCAATCTCTTTTACGACCCTGTGTTTCGCGACGGGGCGTTTACTGCCAACGACAAGTCTGTTCGCGCCTATGCGTTGCAAAAGACGATGCGAGCCATGGATTTAGGTGCGGAGTTTGGTGCGAAGATATTTGTCCTTTGGGGCGGGCGCGAGGGCTCAGAAACGGACACCTGTCGCCGCCCCGACGAGGCGGTGAAACGACTCAGAGAAGCGCTCAATTACCTGTGCGAATACTCGCTGGACCAGAACTACGATTACAAGTTTGCGCTGGAGGCGAAGCCTAACGAACCGCGGGCCGACATCTACATGCCGACCACAGGCGCATACCTCGGGCTGATCGCCACGCTGGACCATCCGGAGATGGTTGGAGTAAACCCCGAGGTTGCGCACGAGCATATGGCAGGACTTAACATGACGCACTCGGTGGCGCAGGCTTGGGAGGCCGGTAAGCTCTTTCATATCGACCTGAACGATCAGGTTCCCGGCCGCTACGATCAGGATTTGCGTTTTGGCTCCGCCAATCCCAGGGCGGCTTTCTGGCTGGTGAAATTTTTAGAGGACGTCGGCTACGAGGGACCACGCGCGTTCGATGCGCACGCATATCGCACGGAGGATTATGAGGGCGTAAAGGAATTCGCGCGCGGCTGCATACGCACTTATCTGATTCTGAAAGCGAAAGGTGAGCAGTGGAATGCCGATCCGGAGATCAAATCGTTGTTAGCTGAGATTGCGGAGACGAGCGGCAATGGAAGGGGTGGCGCGAAATTTTCGAAGCACCAGGCAAGTGAATTGCTCTCGGCAAATTTTGATCGCGCCGGCTTAGCTGCCCGCGGCTTAAAGTATGAGCGGCTCGACCAACTGACAATAGACATCCTGCTTGGGGTGAGATGAAAGAGGGGTGTCATGCTTAGGTTTCACGCAAAGACGCAAAGTGGGCAAAGACGCAAAGAAAGGCCTCCCGCAAAGGGCAACACCCTGGGACATTTCATATCTTTGCGTCTTTGCGTGAAACTGGTTTGGTGGACTAGTTATTCGACTCGTACACAGACTAGAAGTCTATGCCACTAAAATGAGAGCACTTCGGCGCACGCTCCTTATCAGTATTTGCCTGCTGCTGTTTCCTTTTGGGAGCAGCGCGGACCCGAAAAGGCCCGTGCAAGATCGAATTCGCCGCGAGGCCCGTGCGTTCGATCTCGCGGATGTGCGCCTGCTCGATGGGCCTTTCAAGAAGGCAATGATGCTCAACGCCGAGTATCTTCTCCGACTCGAGCCGGACCGGCTGCTGAGCTGGTTCCGGAAGGAAGCCGGACTCAAGCCGAAAGGCGAAGTCTACGGCGGCTGGGAAGCGCGGGGCGTTGCCGGTCACTCACTCGGTCACTATCTCTCGGCTTGCGCGATGATGTTTGCCTCGACCGGCGACCCGCGCTTTCGTGAACGCGTGAACTACATTGTTAACGAGCTGGAACTCTGCCAGCGAGAAAATGGCAATGGCTACCTCGCCGCCATTCCGAACGGGAAAAAGATATTCAGTGAAGTAGCTGCGGGCGACATTCGCTCACAGGGATTCGACCTCAACGGTGGGTGGGTTCCCTGGTACACGCTTCACAAACTCTTCGCCGGTCTGCTGGACGCCAATCATTATTGCGGGAATACGAAAGCTCTGGCCGTCGCAGTCAAGCTGGCTGATTGGGCCGATGCCACTCTGGCCAACCTAACGGAAGAGCAGTTCCAGCGCATGCTTGCCTGCGAGCACGGCGGCATGAATGAATCCCTGGCCGAACTCTACGCGCGCACCGGAAACGAAAAGTATTTGAGACTCTCGCGGCGGTTTCATCACAAGGCTGTGCTCGAACCGCTAGCCCTCCGCGAAGATCGCCTGCGAGGGTTGCACGCCAACACTCAGATTCCGAAATTGATCGGACTCGCGCGGCGCTACGAACTAACCGAGGATGCTGCGGATAAGACCGCGGCCGAGTTTTTCTGGGACCGCGTTGTTAATCATCACTCCTACGTTATTGGGGGCAATAGCGACGGCGAACACTTCGGCCCACCGGATAAGCTCAACGATCGGCTGGGCCAAAACACCACCGAGACCTGCAACACCTATAACATGCTCAAACTGACTCGCCACCTCTTCGAGTGGCACGCATCGGCTGAGTATGCAGATTATTACGAGCGCGCAGTCTACAACCACATCCTCGCCTCGCAGAACCCTGAAGATGGCATGCTCTGTTACTACGTGCCGCTAAAGTCCGGCTCGAGAAAAACCTACTCGACCCCCTTCGACAGTTTCTGGTGTTGTGTAGGCACAGGAATCGAGAACCATGCAAAGTATGGCGACGCAATCTACTTTCATAACGACGACGTGCTCCGGGTCAACCTTTTCATCGCCTCCGAAGTCAACTGGCGCGCAAAGGGATTGTCGCTCCAGCAGGATACTCGTTTTCCACATGCGGACACGGTGGGCCTGACTTTCAAAACCAGAAAACCGGTCACTCTCGCTTTGCGTCTGCGCTACCCAGCCTGGGCCACGCAGGGTCTGAACGTTTCGGTCAACGGTCGGCCAGAGCGCGTCAACGCCAAGCCCGGCAGCTTCGTCGAGATTAGACGCAGATGGAAAACTGGTGATCGCGTCGAGATGAAGATGCCGATGTCGCTCAGGCTCGAGGCTCTGCCTGACAATCCGAACCGGGCCGCGGTTCTTTACGGCCCTACGGTACTGGCCGGAGAACTCGAATCGGAGGTCGAGGCGGGAATTGCGGGAGTCATGCTTGCGCCGGCGCTGATTACCGAAGACAAGCCACTTGCGGATTGGATCAAGCCAGTTGCAGGTGAGCCATTAACGTTTCGCACAGTGGGTGTAGGCCGGCCTCGCGATGTGACGCTCTCTCCTTTTTACCGGCTTCACCATAAGCAATATTCAGTCTACTGGGACTTGTTCACGCCGCGGCAGTGGGTTGCGCGCGAGGCCGATTACAAAGCGGAGCTTGAGCGCGTACGCGGGCTGGAAGCGATGACTATTGATTTCGCCCAGCCTGGAGAGATGCAGCCCGAGCGCGATCACAACATGCAGGGCGAACGCACGGAGACAGGCGAACACGCAGGTCGCAAGTGGCGACACGCGCGAGATGGCGGATGGGTTTCGTTTGATCTGAAAGTGCCGTCTAACCGGCGTGTCGCTCTAGTCTGCAGTTATTGGGGAAGTGAAACCGGACCGCGCAACTTCGACATCATGGTGGACGGCGTTAAGATCGCCACCCAGTCGCTACAGAACGACAAGCCGGGCCAGTTTTTCGATGTGACCTATCCAATCCCCGAAGAACTAACGCGCGGCAAAACGAAAATCACCGTTCGATTTCAGGCCCAGCCCGGCAACACCGCGGGCGGCTTTTATGGGCTGCGGATAATTCATCGGGAGTAGGGAACTAGAGAATAGGGCCTATAGGACTTATTGGACCTATCGCCAGTTGCCCTACGACACACGGTTTAGAACAGCCAAAAGGGAGGTGTTGTTTCAATGTCATCAATCCGAAAAGCGGCGCAGTTATTTGTCGCAATTGTTTTTCTCTCGATCGCGGCAGTAGCTGCTTCCGAGAAGTGGACCGACCAGCAGGCGAAAGACTGGTATGAGAAGCAGCCCTGGCTGGTTGGCAGCAACTACAACCCGGCGAGCGCGATCAACGAACTGGAGATGTGGCAGGCCGATTCCTTCGATCCCAGGAGGATTGATCTTGAGTTGGGATGGGCGGCAAGCCTGGGGATGAATACGATGCGGGTTTACCTGCACGACTTGCTGTGGCAACAGGATGCAGAGGGCTTCAAGCGACGCCTCAACACCTTCCTAACCATCGCGGCGAAGCACAAGATCAAACCCATGTTTGTTTTATTCGATTCAGTATGGGATCCGGATCCGCAGTTGGGAAAACAGCGAGCACCGCGACCTGGTGTGCACAACTCGGGCTGGGTGCAAAGCCCCAGCCGAAAAGCATTGCAAGATTCCGCCGAATATCCGCGGCTCGAAGCTTATGTTAAGGGCGTCGTAGGGGCCTTTGCCAGTGACGATCGTGTCCTCGCCTGGGACATCTGGAACGAGCCCGACAATGAAAATCGAGGAAGCTATGGCGACAAGGAGCCGAAAAACAAAGTCGAGCTCGTGTTGGCACTGCTGCCGAAAGCCTTTGCCTGGGCCCGTGCCGCTAATCCGCAGCAGCCAGTGACCAGTGGGGTCTGGAAAGGCGATTGGTCGACTCCCGAGAAGATGACTGAGATGGATCGTTTACAGATCAACTTGTCCGATGTCATCACATTTCACAATTACGACTCGCCCACTGAGCTTGAAAAACGTATCAACTGGCTCAAGCGTTACAACCGCCCACTCATCTGCACGGAGTACATGGCGCGCGGCAACGGCAGTTTTTTTATGGGGTCTCTGCTGGTCGGCAAGGTTCACAACGTGGGAATGATTAACTGGGGACTGGTCCAGGGGAAGACGCAAACTCATTTGCCCTGGGACTCATGGGAGCGTCCCTACGTTAACCGCGAACCGTCTGTCTGGTTTCACGAGGTCTTTCGCACCGACGGAAAGCCCTACATCCCGGAAGAAGTCGCCTTCATCAAGCGCATGACCGGAAAAGTCAGAGACCCGGTCAGTAATCGGCGCAGGCAGAACGCATCTAGATAATTGTCGGGTCAGAGGGCGTCGAGATAATGGTCTGGGTTCCATAAACCGTGTAGGGCAGCAAAAGAGAACCATGCGAGGCAGCAGGTGAATCATCGCTACTGCTTCGCCGCCGGATGTGAGGCGGTGGCTATGCCCCGCCGATCAGCTCCACTAACACAACGGGGCTATGCCGCTGCGCCCCATTTGGCTTTGTGATTGTGATTTCCGCGTCATGGACTCAATTCTTGAAAAAGCGCAAATGACCTTTCTACAAGTGGCAAATCTTTGCAATGCAATTTTCACAACGTTCTAGAGGGCAGAGCCCGAACCAGGGGCGGAGCCCGATGAAACACTGCATCTGACTCGTCGGGGCATAGCCACCGCCTCACATCCGGCGGCAAAGCCGTTGCATTAGGTGAGCTTTTTAAAGGTGAGCGCGCGGTTCCAATGGCCAAATGCCTGGTGACGGGTGTTATCGCTGCAGTACTGGTTTTTCGATCCGGGGGTTTTTGTGAAATATCGTTTGTTTGACCACAGGGGCGTCGAGGTATCTGAGATTGGCCTGGGAACGTGGCAGCTCGGAGGTGCGGACTGGGGCGAAGTGGATGAGAGTCGAGCGCTCGAGACGCTCAGAGCGGCGTCTGAAGGTGGCGTTAACTTCTTCGACACGGCCGATGTTTACGGGCTCGGCCGCAGCGAGGAAATCATCGGCCAGTTTCTGAGCGAAACTTCGAAAAAGCTTTTCGTCGCGACCAAGCTCGGGCGCTTTCCCGAGCCAGGCTGGCCGGCAAACTTCTCGCTCGATTCTTTACGCGCTCACACGGAAGCTTCGCTGCGCCGCCTCGGCGTGGAAGCCGTTGACCTGACGCAACTCCACTGTATCCCGACCGACATTTTGCGCCAGGGTGAGGTCTTTGAATCGCTGCGCGTCTTGAAGCGGGAAGGGAAAATCAGGAGCTTCGGTGTCAGCGTCGAGACGAACGAGGAGGCTTTGATCTGCCTCGAGCAAAAAGAGCTTGCTTCACTGCAGATCATATTCAACATCTTTCGCCAGAAACCTCTTGAGTTTTTTGAAAAGGCTAAGTCGAAGGAGGTCGCGTTGATCGTGCGCCTGCCGCTCGCCAGTGGGCTGCTTTCAGGGAAATTCACCAAAGGGACAAAGTTCCCTGAAACGGACCATCGCAGCTACAACCGCGAAGGACAGGCCTTCAACGTCGGCGAGACCTTTGCCGGTCTCCCTTTTGAAAAGGGAGTCGAGCTATCAGAATCTTTAAGAAAGCTGGTGCCTGCCGGCATGAACATGGCGCAGATGGCTCTGCGCTGGATTCTGGACTTCGATGCGGTCACCGCAATTATTCCGGGCGCGAGTAAACCTGAGCAGGCGCGTTCAAACGTCACTGCGAGCGATCTCCCTCCGCTCGGGGGCGATCTACACGAAAAGTTAAGGGCGTTTTATGACACGCAGGTTGCGGCTCACATCCGTGGGCCGTACTAAATCGGCACTGAGACGTTGAGCATGAGGCGGGGTACGCGGCGACTCGATTACAGAATCAATGAGAGCATCACTC
>JBHENP010000001.1:198498-212974 GCA_046261995.1 Pyrinomonadaceae bacterium | reverse complement strand
GGTTCGAGCCCTGCCGCGTGCACCACTTTTCACCCTCTGACTCCGCTTTCGTCTCCGCATTGAGCTCCCAAATTGCTCACCGCTGATTCCCACTGTTTATCAGTGGCTATACCCGCAACCTTCAGTCCAGATGATGGCTCATTGCTTGTTACCTGTGTGTACTGATTCAGTTTCTCGCTTCCCGGACCAGAATATTGCCGTCTAACACCGGTTACTGTTCCATCGGCTAAGAGTTTGAGCCATCCCCCTATCTCCTCCTTACCCTGAGCCATCCCCATTTGTACGTATTTGAATCGGGGCGCAGAGTCCGAGGGTGCAACTCCTTCAGAAATTACTCAAATAAGTAATCGCACCAACTCGACCGGGACACGACAGAAGCGCAGAGGTCGGGTATGATGTAGATGGTCTTTGCGGGAGTTCTGAATGTACCGGATAAAACATTGCAGCATTTTACTGATCTTTGTTCTGATCGCTCAGGGCGCTTTTGCCGGCACGATGGCAAGGCTGGGGGGCGGAGGTGGCACCCGGACTGTAACACTGGATTGTGGATCGAATGCCTTCATTGTAGGTGTCACGGGCTTCGCAGGAAAGGATGGTCCGATTGGATTTAATGTTATTCGTAAGGTGAGGTTTACCTGTCAGGCCTTTAATGGAACAACGCCTGTTGGCGCAACGTCGCAAACGGCCGAAGCAGCAGGCACAAAGCAGGCGACGACGGAAATCAGCATCGGCGGCGGGAATTGCCCTGCAGGCCAGGTCATTACGCATATGAGCGTACTTGCAGGTGTCTATATCGACCGGATTGTGTCGCTTGCATGTGAAGGCGCAACGGGGGGGACCCCAAGTGTAAAAGTGAACGTCGGTGGTTTCGGTGGAAGTCCGGCCACGGGCGTATGCCCGGATAACGAAGCATTATACAAAGTCGACGTACGTGTGGGGGATGTAGTCGACAGCCTCACCGGGAGTTGCCGGCCATTTTTCATTACGCCGAGCATTACAGAACAATTCAATTCCACTGTCACTCCAAGGCCATCGCGCTCCAATCCCATCAGGATACCTGCCGGCGGCAACGAGATTCTCTTCTTTGGCGTTACCAATGCCGTGGCAAATCCCGAGACCAATCTTGGAATTTCAGTCGAAACAGGTTTACTGAGCGGCACTCTGGGTTCACCGGAGTTTAAGATGGAGCTGCTCAATCCTTCCAATCAAGTTGTAGTTTTCCGAACTTTCACCAGAACCGGCACCGGGCTCAGCAGCGTCCGGTTTGGCATCAACGCCAATGGAACCTGGAGGCTAAGGGTGACCAACCTGGAAAGGAACGCATCCCTGAATGTGACCGACTTCAACGCATTTCAGTGAACGATTTGGCCTTTCCCAGCCACGATACTACTTCTAGGAACAGATCTGGCCGGAGTTGCCGCTCGCAGCTTAAAGCGTAGAAGGAACTCAAGATTTTAGCTCTCAACGAAGATCACTAAAGCGCGGGAACCAATCACTTCGCGACGTTTACTTGCTGGCCGCCATTCGCAGCTATATTGAACTGAAGTGCGGGAGTATTTCGCGATAGCTTCCGCACTCTTGCAAGCGTCAAAATCGGAATGCATGGTGAACACCCGGGAAAATCAGATCCTCATTCTCGAAATGATACAGAGAGGTTAGAGATCCGGATGTAACGATGCTCGCCGGCGAGAAGACGAAAGACGTTGGCGCCGCAGTCGGTGACAAGGCTGAAGATGTGAAGGACACGACGGTCAAGGGTACGAAAGTGGCCGCCAAAAAGACGAAAGCTGTGGGCAAGGAGGCCGCAGAAAGGGAGGAGGCCGACACTTGGAAGCTGGAGAGACTTTTTAAGGGTGAGCCGCGTAGCTCCAGCCCTTTCTTATTCTCAAATCAGAGCAGCTAAGGTCCAAACCTTCCCCGGTATTCGGCTGAGACCAGGAACGCCTTGACCATATCGGCGGCGACGTAATCGCCATTGAACTGATTCAACTTATTCAGCCAGAAGTTGTAACCCCGGAAGTCGAGCGACGGCTCCGGCGAATCGTTTGGATTGCGCCGCAAGTAACCGAAGTACTGCATCAGCACGAAGGCGCGATTGAATTCCCGTTGCGCCAATGTCGCGTTTTCTGCCACCCGTCGTAGAGAGCGCGCGCGAGCTGCGATGTCTGCAGTGTTCGATGCCGAGTTGAACTCATTGATCGCCGCTTGCCGATCATTCGCTGACGGCGTAACGCCGGCATTTGCGAAAAGCAGGTCAACGAATTGATCGGGCGTCAGTGATGCTGGATAGGCTGAAGCAAATCTTGCTCGTTGCACAAATGCGGCGAAGAAAGTTTCCTTGTTGGACTCCAGCAGTTGTTCCCAACCACCCTGGTTCACAATCACGCCTGCCGCAATCTGCTGCGTGTCAAGAATAAGTTCATTGAACTTAATCGGCACGGGCGCGTTCGGGAGATTGCCGTAAGACGCTTTGTAACTGCGATATACGAGGTAGCCACTTTCCTGGAACTCAATTGAAAAGAAGGAAGCGGCTGAGACGTTGATGCGTTTGGTTTCTATGCAATCCGGGTCGCTGCCGCACACGGCGATCTGGTTGGTCCAGAAAGCGAGGCCGTCTGGGTCCGATTCACGATTGAGAAAGTCGAGGTAGTGCTGACGGACGAAGAACTCTGCGCAGTCAATTGGATTGGGGCAAGACGTGAGCACAAGGGGTTGCCAGGAAGGGTTAGTACCGGTCGTTACAATTCTGCGGTTCTGCCCAAACTCGTCAGCGATCTCTATGTTAGAAGGCGCTGGAAACTGCTTATGTTCGTAGGCTAACAACGTGCCGTCAGGCGACCATTTCGGTTTCGCTAATCTGGCACCAAGGTTAGTGAGCCATCGCTCGGCAGTACCATTAGTTGCAACTATGACAATGAATCCCGGCGGAGGAAAATCGTACGAATGGATATACGCCAGTTTTGTCCCGTCTGGAGACCAATCAGGTGAAGTACTGCATGTGAAATATCCATAATCAGCATAGCGAGAACCGCTGGTAGTCTTTATGTCGAGCCCGTTAGTATTGTCTCCACCACTCAAGGTCGAGACGTATGCAATCGCATCCCTCGGTCCCCACGATGGCTCGGACTCTCTGTACGGCGAATCAGTGACCGCCTGACGGTTCGTTCCGTCCGCATTGACCTGAACAATATTGCCACCTTCCTGAAATGCTATTTTGTTGCCACCTGGTGACCAGCTAAGCGAGAATCGCTCGGCGCAGAAGTTTTGTGTCGTAAGATCGAATATTACCGGAGTAACGGTCTGTTGCCCGCCTCCGTCCGCATTCATTAACTTGATGAAATACTGACCAGCTTGAGTTTGGCTTAGATAAGCGATCCTCATTCCATCAGGCGACCATGCCGGATAATTGTCCATTCCAGAATTGAATGTTAGTCGGCGAAGATCGGTGCCGTCCGAATTAATCGAATACAGCTCTAGGTTGCCATCGCGGTCGCTGGTAAAGGCGATTTTGCCGTTAGTCCGCTGCGGTGGCGTCTGTGCGAAACCAAGAAACGCGCCAGAAAGAACCACCGGCAGCAACATTAATCCTGGGCTCAAAATTCTGAGGAAAGTCGTGATTTTCATGATTCCACCATGGCTATAAACGCGAGAATGTAAGAACGAACATTTGGTGTCAGTCGTAGCGACAGAAGTGAATTCCGGGAATCATGGCTGGTGAAGAACGTACTTAATGCACTCGCCCTGATTGCTGAAACTGTTCGGATGATTAAAGTTCGTCCAGCCACCGTTCTTGCATTCGTCAACCTTTCTCGCAGGACCACAGAGACGCACATTATTCGGAATAAAAACGGTCAGAGGTGTTCCTTGAGGGTTAATGAACAGGTTGTACTCTTCGCATTCCTCGGTGCCTGGATTTATTGCTCGATGGACACGGCCACCTATCTTTTCGAAAGCCTGTCCGGCGCTATAGGTTGCACCCCCGCCACATCCATCCTCGACCGTCACTGTGCCGCGCTTTACGACATTGAACATCTTCCCAGGATGATAGTGCCAAGCGCCCACCTCTCCGGGCGGTGTGAGCAGATTTCGAAATGTTAATGTGGCTGGGCCATCAATGAGTTCAGATTGAGGCGTGTTGCCAACAGTAAGGATAGTAGAAGTCGCCGCATAGGCGATGACACCGGAAAGGGCTACGATGCTGATGCCGATTACCAGCAACACCTTGTTTTTGAGATGATTTATTTTCATTTCTGATCTCCTTTTAGGTTGGTTAATGTTTAGGCTCTCCAAGTCACAGAGTCACAGCCGGTGGTTGCTCCGGTTCATGAGAGAGTTTTGCTGCCTCTACTCAACTAATGCGTAACGGCGAGGGGAATGGGGTCACAGGCTGATGTGCGTCTTCAGGCCGAAGCCGTCCAGGGTGTTGATTTATTCAGGCTTGATAACAAGCAGTTTCTTTCTGAACATGATTGCATAGACTTGCTGCGCCAGATTCGAGTTGGACTGCCGCAAGAACGCATACTGCTCGAGTGCTGCCGGTCGGTTCTTGAGAGCGATCTGCGCAACGACGAGGTTATACCGCGCCATTTCGTAGTCTGGCTCTAATTCAACCGCTCGTCTCAAGATCGCGACTGCTTGGTCGTATTGCTTCTTATCGATGAACGCAACTCCCAGAACATTCAGAACTGTTGCATTGTCAGGAGACAGGATCGAGGCTTTTTGTAGTATCGTGATCGCCTTCTCGTGTTGCTTCGTCCCCTTTAGCGCATAGCCATACTCGCCAAGCGAGTCAGCGTCCAGAGACCCTAGTCGCGTCCAGTTTTCGTAGCAGGCGACGGCGTGCTGGAGTTGATTCAGCGCAATATTGGTTTTACACAAACCCCTGTGTGCGTCGTTGTAGTGTGGGTCGATTTGAATTGTCCGACCGAACTCTGCGAGAGCATCTGAGTTCCGTCCCAATTCGGCATAAACTGTACCGAGATTGTAACGCGAGATAGCGGAGTTCGGCATCAGGGTGATGGCTTGCGTTAAAGCGCTGACGGCTTCGTCATAGCGCTTGAGCCGGGCCAAAGCAACGCCAAGATTGTGGTGGATTCTCCAATCTCCGGGTGAGAAGGTCGCTGCGCTCCTGAATGCATCGACCGCCTCAACATAGCTCCCGAGGTTGTCCAGTTGTAGTCCCTTCGCGACAAGGGCTTCGGCGCGATCGTCGTCTGAAGTCTGGCTATCACGCTGCGGGTTTGGCGATTGTGCGATGGCGGTTGCGGCCACACTGAGCAAGAACGCTATCACTAGAAATTGCTTAGTCAGAGTTTTCAAATTAAGTGCTTCAGTTTTCATATGCTGCCCCCACTCAACTAATGCGTAGCATCGAGGAGAGTGGGGTCACAAACTGAAATGCTTCCCTCATTGTCTAGCTCTGTTTGCCGGATTGACTGAGATATTGACTGAGACATTCTTATTGACCAGAGAACGGGGTCGGCACTATCCTCACGTGCTATCGAGCCCCAGTCCCTCCCTGGAGGAGGAAGGTCGTTTGGTGACCTCTTGTCCAGCAACATTACGCATTTACTTAATGAGTGGAGTTATGGCGACCCGCAGGCGCTCGAAAGAGTCACCCCACTAGTTTATGAAGAACTGCGCCGACAGGCGGCGCGTTACCTGCGGCGGGAGCGCCCGGGCCATACCTTGCAGACGTCGGGCCTGATCAATGAGGCGTATTTGCGTTTGGTTGATGCCCAGGACGTGCACTGGCAAAGTCGCGCCCACTTCTTTGCCATTGCGGCCAACTTAATGCGTCGCATCCTGGTTGAGCACGCGCGCCGGCGCGACGCAGACAAGCGTGGTGGGTCTCAGATTCGCGTACCGCTCCATGATG
The DNA here is from genome assembly GCA_046261995.1 of Pyrinomonadaceae bacterium. GTDB lineage: Bacteria > Acidobacteriota > Blastocatellia > Pyrinomonadales > Pyrinomonadaceae > PSRF01. The sequence goes on along the minus strand of JBHENP010000001.1, from coordinate 207,096 downwards.
CCTTGCCAGTGGCGGCTGAAACTGACGTGGATTTGTTAGCCATCGACGAGGCCCTAGACCGGTTGGCGGCGATCGACCCACGGCAGGCACGCGTCGTCGAGCTTCGCTTCTTTAGCGGCTTGAGCGTTGAAGAAACGGCTGCGGCGCTGGATGTCTCACCCAAGACCGTCAAACGCGACTGGAGTGTGGCGCGGGCCTGGCTGCGCCGAGAAATCGGTGGATAGAACAAACGTGACCTACGAGCAATGGCAACAAGTTAAGGAGCTTTTCGAAGCCGCGTTAGATCATCGCCCGGCGGAGCGGCCTGCTTTCCTGGCCCAGGCTTTCGGGGGCGACGAAGTACTCAAGCAAGAAGTCGAGTCGTTGCTTGAGGCTCACGACGGAGACCCCAGCTTTATGAATACGGCCGTGGGCAATCTTGTGCCGGGCGCGGAGCCGGTGCTAAAAGCGGGGCAGCACTTCGGACCCTATGAGGAGATTGCGCCGCTAAGCGAAGGCGGTATGGGCCAGGTTTATCAGGCACTGGACACGAGGCTTGGGCGCAAAGTCGCGCTCAAGCTTTTGCCTTCAATCTACACGACTGATCCGGAACGGCTCCGCCGCTTCAGACAGGAGGCGCGCGCCGCCTCAGCACTTAACCATCCGAACATTGTCACGGTTCATGAGATCGGACAGATTGACTCCGTGCACTTCATCGCCACCGAGTTCGTCGAGGGCCGGACGCTCAGAGAACAAATGGTTAACACGCGGATGACCGTGGGTGAAGTGCTTGACATCGGCGCGCAAATCGCCTCCGCGCTTCAGGCGGCGCACGAGGCCGGCATAGTCCACCGCGACGTCAAGCCGGAGAACATCATGCTGCGGCCTGACGGGTTCGTGAAGGTGCTGGACTTCGGACTCGCGAAACTTGCCTCGAAGCAAGCGGTGCTTACTCCACGAACGCCGACCGGTTCACCGATCAAAACAAATCCGGGTGTGATCATGGGTACGACCGCCTACATGTCGCCGGAGCAGGCGCGCGGGGCTGATGTGGACGGGGGGACGGACATCTGGAGTTCGGGCGTCGTGCTCTACGAGATGGTGGCAGGGCGCGCTCCGTTCAGGGGAGAGACGCCCAGCCACGTGATCGTTTCGATTTTGGAACGTGAGCCGGCACCGCTCTCGCTCGAGGTTGAAGTGCCGGCCGAGCTCGAGCGCATCATCTCAAAGGCACTTTGCAAGCAGCGGGCGGAGCGTTATCAGACGGCTGGCGACATGGCTCTCGATCTGAAGCAGCTAAAGGAGGAGCTGACAGTTGAGTCCCGGCTGAACCAATTCCGCGGAACGTCGGATGCAGACATCAGAGAAACGGCGACCGAGAGTGACGGCCGAGTAGCCCTTAAGACCGTCGACCCTTTAGCAGCGAATATCCCAGATGTCGCAACATCACGCCTGACGTCGAGCGCCGAGTACAACGGGATCAGACGCCACAGGGGGAGCGCGATATTTGCCTCGACGATCGCGCTCATCCTGGTCGCGTCTCTTGTGTATTTCTCCAACGTCAAGTCACGACCGGCGGAGTCAAACCTCCAGATCAAATCAATCGCGGTGCTGCCGCTCAAGAATCTTTCCGGCGATGCTGCACAGGAATACTTTACCGACGGAATGACTGAAGCGATGATTAATGAGCTAGCCAAAATTGGCGCTCTCCGCGTGATCTCGCGGCAGTCAACGATGCGCTACAAGGATGCGCGCAAAACAACGCCGGAGATTGCGCGTGAGTTGAATGTCGATGCCATCGTGGATGGTTCAGTGTCGCGCTCAGGTGATCGTGTGCGAATTACGGCCCAGTTGATCCGCGCAGCGACTGACGAGCACTTGTGGGCCGAGAGCTATGAGCGTGACCTGCACGACATCATGGCGTTGCAGGGCGAGATAGCGCGCGGCATTGCCGGCAAGATCAAAATGAAGCTGACGCCTCAGGAACAGGAGCGCCTTGCTCATACGCCGCCGGTAAACCCGGCGGCCCACGAAGCATATCTGAAGGGCCGTTACTCTTTGAATCAGGCAATAGACACTCCAGAGGGTGACGCCTCAGAACGACTTCATAGAAAAAGCACTGAATACTTTGAGCAAGCCGTCAAATTCGATCCCGGCTATGCAATCGCCTATTCAGGGTTGGCGCGCTCTTATCATTGGCTGGCCAGTAGCGGCTTTCAGGAGTTCTACCCGAAAGCGAAAGAGGCAGCACTCAAGGCTCTTGCGCTTGATGACTCTCTGGCTGAAGCTCATGGTGCGCTTGCTTTTACCATCTGGAGACACGAGTGGGACTTCGCCGGCGCGGAAAGAGAATTCCGCAAAGCCGACGGACTCGCCCCGAATTCGAGCAGTATTCACGGCTACGCGCATTTTCTGTCGACCATTGGCAGGCACGACGAGGCCATCCGAAAGATCAAACTCGCGGAGCACCACGACCCGCTAACACTCTTCTTGAAGATTGATGTCGGGTGGATTTACGTCAACGCTCGTCAATACGACAATGCTATCGCACAATTTCAGAACGTTCTCGATCTCGACCCGGTCAGCTTCTCTGCTCATCAAGGACTTGGCGCGGCTTATGTGCTTAAAGGAATGCACGCGGAGGGCATCGCCGAGTTTCAAACAGCACTGAAGCTTTCAGGTCGCGTGCCGGATCGGTTAAACCTTGCATGGGCAAATGCGATGGCGGGCAGACGCAGTGAGGCGATCCAGATAGTCAACAATTTGAAAGATCTCCAAAAGCGAAAGTGGATTCCGCATTTGAGACTAGCAAAGGTTTATGGCGCGCTCGGTGAAAAGGACCTTGGGATGGCCCAAATGGAAATGGCTTACGCGAAACATTCCGATGGACTCTTATGGCTCAAAGTTGACCCCGAACTCGATGGCCTGCGCGCAGACCCGCGCTTCACCGTTCTGATGCACCGCGTTGGACTTCCCGAGTAAATGATGTTGACGCGCCATTTCGGTCAAGACGGACTTCGGCTCGGGGTGGCCCTCGGGCCCCTTCAGTTCCGAGCCTGACTCAGTTTTTGAGTCTGATTCTCAATGCGCGTTCTCTGTCCTTTCATGGCGGCATCATCACCGGCGAGCCATTCTCGGTCACGGGGCAGGTCAGGACACATTTTGACAATGTCATTAGCCACCGCCGGAGTTTTTCTGTCTCTGAAAATGGCGTGCTGGTCTTTGATCCGTTCCCGAACCGACTGCGCAATCAATTGATCTGGGTGGATCGCGAGGGTAAACAAACCGGCTCCCCGGCTGGTCCGGATAATGTAAGCAAGCTCAGACTCTCGCCTGACGATAAACGCTTCATCAGAAAGAACGACGCAAAGCGGCCACGATACTACTTCTAGGAACAGGTCTGGCCGGAGTTGCCGCTCGCAGCTTAAAGCGTAGAAGGAACGGTCGCTGAGTACACTCTTTGTGTGTGCCTCCAATTCGGAGACGGCTTGAGTTTAGAAAAGAGAGTCTTGCCCGAAAAAGCTAAGTTGCCGTTTGGCTGCGCCATGCGCTCGATCTTGCTTTGACACTTGGCGCAGACCTTCCGGCCGTCGTTCTTTTCGGTTAACTGTCCGATGGGCCCATAGGTCTCGCAATCGGCGCAAGCCTGCATCGTGCATTTACATTGAACCGCGCAACACTCTCCACAGAATTTGATTTCGATCATGGCGTTACCCGTTTAATGATTCCCCTGCCTTTCTAACTTATGTCGTCTGAGCGATGCACATAATACACGCGCCGTGTATGTGGTCAATATACTATTTCGTATATGCATTGTATATGGCGCTCCGTGTATGCTAAGGCACGCATCAAGATGATTGTCTTTCGATTGGACAAGTTACTAAAGGCTCGTGGGTGGTCCGATTACCGGCTGTCGCAAGAGTCTGGGTTGCACCCGAATGTGATCGGAAAATACAGGAAGAACATGGTTAAGCAGCCCGACCTAAAGGTGCTGAATACGATGTGCGCGGTGCTGGAATGCACCACTGGCGAGTTGATGGAGTACGTGCCTGATCGTAAAGCAAAGAAACCTTAAATCCTAAACAACCGGGCCGACAGCGCGCGAACGCTATCAGCCCGTAAACCCTCAATTAGCCCGTCCGTTCAAAGAAAGGCGCTTTGAAGATGCCTCATTCTACAACACAACTCCCACAGAACGGCAGACACAAAGCGCTCTTTATTGGTAATGAGAATAAGTCTTCCCGAAACCGAATTGGAGGCAACATGAGCGCTGCACTACCCTTGTTCCAATTGAACGCGATCCCGCACAAGTCTACCTCGCGGGACTGTCTCCCAATGGGCGACGAACGATGGCCGGCAAACTCTCGAGTGTGGCTGCGATCCTGGGCTATGCCGATCCACGTACTGTCCGATGGGCGGAAATGCGTTATGAGCACGTCACTGCCATACGGACCAAACTGGCTGAGACTAAGGCGCCCGCCACTGTTAACGCGACTCTGAGCGCCCTGCGAGGCGTAGCGCGGGAGGCTTGGAGGCTTGGTCTAATGACAAGCGAAGATCGAATGCGGATTGAGGCTGTGAAGTGAATCAAAGGCAGGATGCGCGGCTGTCACCCAGGCTCACTGCTCTGTAGCGTGCGCAAGGATGGGAGAATTGAAGGTAAGGGAATCACGGCCCAGGCGATCTACAAAGCGCTTGCCAAGCGCGGCGCCGAGGCTCGGGTGGCGCACTTCTCGCCGCATGATCTGAGAAAGACTTTCGCGTCTGAGTTAATAGACGCCAGCGGGGACCTTTCTGCGGTTCAACAGTTGATGGGCCACTCGAACGTAGAAACGACGGTTGGTTATGACCGACGGGGCGAGAGAGCCAAACAGAAGGTTGCTGGGTTACTGCATCTGCCTTATCGCTCGAGATTTTAGGCCCGTTTTGAACAGTGCAGATCAATGAACTGAGCCGTTTTTTTCTCAAAATTGCCCCTTTGCGCGTTCAGTTCGTCTTCCGTTTGGGCTTAATCACTCGGCTCTCCTGAGCAAAATACCATTGATGACCTTCGGGATCTTCAGCGCCATAACGCCGGTGCCCGTAATTTGTATCCGTCGGCTCCTGCAGAATTTTTGCGCCCCCCCTTTTTTGCACGTTGATAGTGTTTGTCGACGTCGTCTACATTCACGTAAAGGCTCTGCGTTGACTGGCGAAGTCGCTTTGGATTGCGGTAACCTCCTCCAGGATAACCCATCATGATAACGCCGTCGCCCAGCTCCATCGCAGCATGATTAATCTTGCCGTCAGGACCCCGCATCGGCCTGACGCGCCTGCGGAACCCGAAGGCCTTTGATAAGAATTTAAGAGCTGCGTCGACATCTTCGTACAAAAGATATGGTGTGATGCTCATCCGTCCTCTCTTTTTAACTGGCTGAACGAATTAGAAAAACCAAACCTCTTCTAGTATGAGCGGGCGCGGCTGCTTGCCACGCCTCGCGTCCAATGATTTGAGCAGTAGCGATTGGACTTGCAGATGAACATGGGGATTACTGGTTAGCGACAAGCGTCGTCGCCTCGCGTTCCTGGGCTTCGGCCCTAATCTGGAATTCGATCATAGCCTGGCCGTTAGCATCACGTTGACTCGTTGTTTTCGCTCGCGCTGAAGCACTCATTTTTTCTTGGAGGTTTTCTTTGAACGCTTTCGCTGATCGCCCTGGTCACCATAGCCTGGTTTCACTGTGGTTTTCGCTTTACGCCTGCGGTCGGCGGGTAGCGATTTCCCGACATCATCCGACTCCTTGAACGTACCATCGGGATTGCGCTTCGTGTAACGCGGGTCGCCACCTGGATCGGTCAACTCGCGCTTGCCTGCCTTAACCTTTTTAGCTGCCTTCTTCGTTGCCATGGATTATCTCCTTAACCCCGTTTTCCTTTTTCGCCCAGTACCATACAAGATCCTCGGGCCGCTTCTTTGAAAAGGTCCGCGCTCCTGCGCCCATCGGACAAACAGTGAATGCAAACGACTGTCAAAAGGGAAGATCATCCCCCGATTACATCCTCGATTTTCTCCACCCGGAACGCAGTTAGTCTGACCGGAAGCCGATACTCCGCCGAAAGCTCGTCAAAGAGCCTGTTGGGCCTCGAGCTGTAGTTGCTCTTGGGCCAATTGGGGTTGCCTTTGACTCTAAACGTTTTGAGTCAGCCGCGCGATGTTGTACTGAATGTCAGACAGGCTAACACTTAGCGGGGCCACCAGCAAATGCTAACGAAATTCGGTAGTGTCATATGTAACCGTACTAGACAGGACAGCAAACGCTCTATGGCGGTTCGGCGATCTTAAGTACAAGTTCGCCTGCTTGGACACGCAAACCTTCAGACAACCATGAGGTACGACCGGCGCGGTGAGAAAGCAAAACGGCGGGCCGCTCAAATGATGCATCTGCCCTACGTGTCGAGGGTTAAGATATAGATGGTGGCCACAACGGCTGAAGAATCTCGCCCGAGCGCAGACGTATTGTACGTGGTTATCGCTTTGGAGCGATCCCAAACTCGAAATTCATTCCCCGAAGATCAATGGCAAAAATCCCTACGTTGAACTTTCTCTCTCGAAAGTAAATTGAACCCCTCACCTGATCGCCCGGGAACAAGGTGATCGAGCTTAGCCCGTTCGCTACAAACAAGTCCCCTCTTTCTGCGGCTTCCGCTCTCACGCGCGCGCTGGCTTGTTGGGCATTACGCATGGCCCCGTAGCTTGGCCCGGTAGTGGCTGACGATTCCACGCCATTGTAAACGCCCGTAGCGAAACCACCGTCACCCATCACTGACACGGTCCCAGAGCTAACACTGCTGGTTTGATACGTGTCGCGCGCGAGGCTCGCCAGTAATACCGCGAAGAATGACTTGACACCCGCCTTCTTAGCAAACTTCTTTGCGATTTGTTCGGGAGCAATCGCTGTCTCGATAGGTAGCAGTTTATTGGACTTGTCCCAGAACACCATCACAGATCTTTCTGTCAAAACATCAAGCCGGTCCTCCTGGTGCTCGTTAGAAACAAAAATCGTGGCTACGTAATAGCCGTCAAAATAGGTCTCAACGCTGGAAATATATAGCCCCGGCACATGGATGCTTCGCACGGAGTCGCCGTCGGTGTAAATCCGATCGCATTTTGCTTTTCCACCGGGATCCGACGTACCTCGGTGCCATTGGGCGCCATCTCAATACAGAGTGGCGTTCCCCACCTGATCCGCTTTATTTGTGCCTGAGTGGAGGTGGCGGCGACCAATAAAAGTGTCAGAGAAAGAAGGAATTTCATAGGAGTCCTCCAATGGAGCAGTTCAGCACTTAGCGAGGTGCTGGAATGCTACTTCCTTTCCTAGACTGGTACACCCTGGCTAATCGTTAATGGGCGTCGATGGTTTCTAGACGGGCGGAAGCCGGCGCGGGACTTTGGTTTTGCGCGATTATGAAATGCGATTTTTTCACAAAACCCGGCATTGCCTAATTAAGCCTGGTCTCACTAAATCCACGTTGTTCGTGATCGCCGCGCCCGCTCGACGCCGAAATTACGCGCGTTATGCGTGCGTGATCGGAAAGGTGAAATCAAGTTCAGCTCCAGCTTTCACCGGCACGTCCCCAATGCCGGTCTGGATGGTCCGTTCCGGCTGTTGCGCAGTCGCATTAGGCAACATAGTGTAGCCCACAACTTTCGAGCTTAACTCCTGCACCAGGTCGCTGGGCACCATTAACACCTACATCGCCTGCGTCGCCCACTTCGCCCGGCATTTCGGCAAGTCTCCCGAACTGCTGGGACCGGAAGAGATTCGTCAGTTGCCTAACGTGGTGGTTCTCACTAAAGAAGTTCGTCATCAACGATCCCCCGACGGGGACGCATTTACCAATCGTCCGTTTCGCGCCGGCGCGGTCTTGCGCCCCGGCAGCAGAATTCCCGATACTTTGAGTTCATGACTTGCGTCGAAAAAAGGACGGCACAAACATTCGACGACAAGTTTATTTAATTACTTGGGCTGACCTTCTAATTCTCTTGCCTTTTGGCGGTCTTTATCTGCCAGCATTTTCTCACCTTTAGCTTCATAGGCAGCAGCACGATTGTAGTAAATCAAGGCAAGTTTAGGATCAAGCTCTATCGCTTTTGAGAAGTCTGCTATTGCCAAGTCGTATTCTTTCTTATCGCTATATCTATTACCTCGATTGTTGTAAGCCTGCGCATATTTAGGATCAAGTTCAATCGCCTTTGTGTAATCTGCTATTGCCAGATCGTGTTCTTTTTTATCACTGTAAATATTGCCCCGATTGTAGTAAGGCAAAGCATATTTAGGATCAAGCTCTATCGCTTTTGTGTAATCTGCTATTGCCAAGTTGTATTCTTTCTTATCGCTATAAGCAGACCCACGAGCGTTGTAAGCCCACGCCGCTTTAGGATCAAGCTCTATCGCTTTTGAGAAGTCTGCTATTGCTTTGTCAGATTCTTTTTTCTGATGGTAAACATACCCGCGACTGCTGTATTCTGAAGCACGTTTAGGATCAAGTTCAATTGCTTTTGTTAAATCTGCTATTGCCTTGTCATATTCTTTATTCACAATATAAATATATCCACGCCTCGAGTAAGCATCCAAATAG
>JBHENP010000001.1:171802-198365 GCA_046261995.1 Pyrinomonadaceae bacterium | reverse complement strand
TGAAGTACTTGTTTGAAGAATAAAAATAGCGGCGACAAGTATAAACCACCGCCCAAGTTGTATATTTTTGTTTACCATTAACTTTTTCATATCTATTTACCACCTCAAAAAAGGGATTTACTTGCCAAGTTAGATTGGCTAATATGAGTTGCGTTTCTGCCATCAAAATCGTTTAAGCTTTACCAGACGTCTCCTTTGCTTTCACTCCTCCAAGCAATCCTTCACAACGTACTTTTTGCCCTGCTTACGCAAGATTACACAGTTGTCGCTCTCAAACGGACCAGCCATGACGCCAGCCTGGTCGCCGAAAAGTCCGCCGTCACTTAAATCCCCCATCCTTCTTCAAGATATGCAGGCACGCTGTTCTTGCCTATAGGACCATTGAAAATGGCTATTGCAAACGGCTCCTTGCGCTTCCGCTCGCTAATCAAAGCGATGGCGAAATCTTGTTTTCGGTCGCCGTTAAAATCTCCGACCTCGTAATAAGGATGATAGCTTTTGCCTCTTTCTTTGCGCGTAATCGCAAGGCCTTCTTTATTCGAGTTGTCCGCGACGGTCGCCACTCTTAAGGCGAGTTTATTACTCGTCAGCCACTGTTTGACAGCTTCACTGTGTGGCGGTTGCAAGTGTGAAGCCGTATTTTTTTGCTGAGCCATGACAGCGATTGTTCCGCACAGCAGGAAGACAATTAACAACCATCTTTGAAAACCCAACCACTGCATCTTCATTAGCTTTTCACGGTCACGCGACTTTCCATGCCGAAAGGAAGTTAAGCCAGTTTCCAACCCAGGGCGGCGTTGGAGGCATGCCTCCGGGCTGGAGCCGATGCACTCAAAATCATGACTGATCAATTCCGTGCCTCAACCTATCCGTCGCGTCTCGTAGAAGCTGAATCTGCTCTTGCAGCCCCTCCGTCATTTTGCGTACCTCATCCAGAATCTTTCCGCTGTTTGATTTGATCGTCTCCGTCCAGGTCGTTATCTTGCCAAGTCGCTTCGACTCTTTCTCGATTGCCAAAATTGGGGTGTCAATGGCTTCGAAGTCAGCCACTTCCGCCTCTCGCGCTGTGGTTTCGCGGACGCAAAGCGCTTTGGCGAACAAAGCGGCCTTTAGAATCACATCGTTGCTCAACTCGGCCTTGACATCTTGTGAGCGCGGATGCTCCTGATTAGTCTTTGCTATCAACTCAGAAAATCTTAGCCGCGCTCGCTGTTGCCCCGCTTTTCTTCCCCAAGCCACAGGTGGCTCTCGCGATTCTCGCGTTAACGGACGCGTGGATTGGACGCGTATTGGAACGGCGCTCGTATTATGCCGATAATGGGCTGCTTTCCCGTTTGTTTCGTGTGGATGTTACCCAACACCAAGAAAAAACGCTTTGAGAAGGTAAATGACGCCCTAAACAAGCGCGTGTACAACCTCCACATAACGACTATCCGCCCGGTCGGAGGCCCGGAATCCAAAGCACGCAAGCAAAACCAAGAAAAATGGCCCTCGTCATTGCCGGAAAGATTAGTAACGACCACACGCTGAGCCGAGTCTTAGTTGTTTCGCTTGTTGCGTGCTTCGGTATCTCTATGCACGGTGGTATCTCTATGAACGGTGCGGTCACGCTTACCCAATAATCCGGCTAACCCTAACAGACCGGCCAAACCGATCCAGCCATGTCATCATCCCTTTCGGTTCTAATGACCGGCACCGGGGTTCCGAATCCGGTATTGGCGTTTTGGGCCGCCGCCGAACTCGACAGAGCTATTAAGCAAAGTGCAAGGGCAGCAATTCTTGCGCATTCAGAAACGGTTCTCATAGATCTTCCTCCTGTTTAGCCTTTGAACAGCCTTCGTAGTGAACAAGCGAGAATATGCTGGTCAGAAATGATACGAATTTCGCTTTTTTTTATGCTTATAGCAACGACTGTGCCCAGCAGGACACGGAGCTCTCAGAAAGTTGAAAACCCTAAACACGACTGCGGAAAATTAGCGATCTGGCAGAGTTGACGGGGGCGGACAGTAAGAAGCTTATTGATCAGCAGCATGTCGGGTGGCAGAATCGCGCGCACTTCTTTGCCGTCGCCGCTCAGGTGATGCGCCACATCCTAATCGATCACGCGCGTAAACAGCTGTATGACAAGCGCGGCGCGAATGGACACATGGAAATGGGGTGAACCCCAAAAATGAGACAAGTAGTTAAGACCCAATTTAAACTGAAAGAGGAGGGTCTATGGTCAAGTCTCGACGGGTGTTCACTTGAGAGTTCAAATTGGCAGCGGTCAAAGAACTCGAATCCGGCGACCTTCGCCAGATGCTTATTGCTGAGAGCTTGTTCTTTACAATTAGAGGTAGATGATGTCCCAGATTCTATACGCCAATCCATCATTGAGGACTATCTTGATGCAGCCTCCAGCGATGACTATTAGCCGCCTGACTGAAGGGGCTGCAAAAGGCTGGGAGCAAAGAGGTAATAACCGGTATTACTACCGCAAAGAGCGTGAGGGCCCCGGAATGGAGAAGGCGGATGCGGCTCTGAAACAAGCCAGCGACCTGATCGACTTGATAACTAGGTCGGCACTCATTGCCGCAGGGTTTCATACTCACAAACGACAGTGCAGGCCCCACGTGCCCGTGCGGTCACTGGCAAAGAGCATCCGCTTCCCGAGCTGGGCGATCCATTCCCGTATTTCCTACTAGGCCTGTACGCGGGCCGCAGACGAATCTTCCACGAGATTGCAACCCACCGTCAGTTCATCCGGAAAGTTATGTGGTGGACTCTCGCTCTCGGCTTAGCAGGCACCACGTTCGTTACCATGGTCACGACGGGCGGGCCGTTCGACACCGAAGTTCTCCCGTTCACGACCCGGATTCTGGCGCGGTTGGTCGAGCGATTTAGCTCGCCAGCCATGGGGCTGGCCTACATTTCCGGCTTGACGCTTTTGCTTCAGTGCGACGCTTGGAAGAGCCGCCTCGGTCCGTTGGGTGCCGTCGGCCGGACGGCTCTGACGAATTACCTCTTACAGTCCGTCGCTTTCGTCTTGCTATTTTTCGGCTATGGCCTGGGCTGGCATGGGCAAGTCGGGGCCTTCTACGCTCTGTTGCTGGCAACCGCGCTCTTTGCGTTCCAGATTGTCGCGAGCCAGCGGTAGCTGCGACGCTACCGCTTCGGTCCGGCCGAATGGCTCTGGCGAACGCTCACATACGGAAAGCTCCAGCCTATGCGGATCAAGAAATTACCGTGAAGCTTTTCGACGGACTGAGGATTGAGGTAACAATTATGAAAAACTACTGACCACCGCTTGTTTGTTTGTCGTGACTGCCGTTGCGATTGTCTCTCTCTTTGATTCCGTTTGCGGCCTTTAGGCAGGAGAAGAAGAAAGCAGATTTTTATTGACAGATCCGTTTTTATAGACAGGGTAGTCAAGGTGCTGAATCCGCCGAGGAATCCATATGTCTGAAAAAGACGTTACATCTACGGAATTTGGGGCGGCATTCCTGGTTTCGGCCCGGTCGCTCCGCTTGAGCGAATTGAGACTCTGGACATTTTGCGCGGCGTCGCCTTTTCGGCATCCTCGTTGTCAGTTGGACGGTCGACTTGCCTTGGGATATGGAGCCGGCTTCCGCTACGGGACCTACGCCGGTGAAGGCGCGGCGTTGGCTCAGAAAGTACGGTTTTGACAACGGCCTCACGTTTGATTGTGTGGCCCATAGCCGAACTGATCGAGATGATGGTTAGTCGTTGCCCGACTCGAAGATCAGCCAGGGCAAGAGGCGTGGTATCCTTCGTTGGCATCTGTGAATCTCCTTAGACAGTGGTTTCAGGTGCTCAGGGCCGGACGGTGTTACTAGCACTGACCGGCCCACTCTATTTGTCGCAATACTTATAACACGTAACGTGGAATAGTAGTCAATACCTTATTTCGTGTGTAATATAGCGTTTCGTGTAAGATAGCGGTCGTGATTATCTGCAACCTTGAGATTTTGCTCGAACGCAAAGGCTGGACTGTCTACAAACTCGCCCAGGAGACGGGGCTTCACAACTCCGTGCTCAGTAAGTATCGATACAGTGAGGTAAGACGTGCCGATCTAGTTGCGGTGGAAGCGATTTGTAAGGCGTTAGAGTGCGGTGTAGGTGATCTACTGGAGTACGTACCCGGTCGTAAAGCAAAGAAGCGTTAACTATTAAAGCAACCGGGCCTACAGCGCGTGAACGCTATCAGCCCGTAAACCCTCAATTAGCCCGTCCGTCAAGAAAGGCGCTTTGAAGATGCCGCATTCTATCACCACAATCTCATTTAACGGAACGGCAGCGCAAAGCCTCTTTCAAAACCCTGAAATAGCTTATGAGAATCAGACTTCTCAAAACCGATAGGAGGCGACATGAGCGCTGCACTAACCCTTGTTCCAATTGAACGCGATCCCGCGCAAGTCTACCTCGCGGGACTATCTCCCAACGGGCGACGAACGATGGCCGGCAAACTCTCGAGCGTAGCCGCGATCCTGGGGCTATGCCGATCCGCGTACAGTTCGATGGCCGGAAATGCGTTATGAGCACGTCACTGCCATACGGACCAGACTTGCCGAGACGAAAGCACCTGCCACCGTTAACGCGACTCTGAGCGCCCTGCGAGGCGTAGCGCGTGAGGCTTGGAGGCTTGGTCTAATGACAAGCGAGGACCGGATGCGGATTGAGGCTGTGAAGGGAATCAAAGGCACTCGACTGCCGGCGGGACGCGCTTTGTCGGTTGGGGAAGTCTCGGCACTATTCAATGTCTGCGCGAGCGATGCGACGCCAGCAGGAGCCCGAGACGCGGCCATGCTTGCCCTTCTCTTAGGCGCTGGCCTACGGAGAGCTGAATGCGCTGCGCTTACTATGGATAACTACGATGCTACATCTCAGAGCATCAAGGTTACGGGCAAAGGCGACAAACAGAGAATGGTTTACCTGGAAGCTGGCGCGGATCTAGCCGTGGGAGATTGGTTGAGGATGCGCGGCGATCAGTCAGGCTCACTGCTGTGTAGTGTCCGGAAGGATGGGAGAATTGAAGGTAAGGGAATCACGGCCCAGGCTATCTATAAAGCGCTTGCCAAACGCGGCGCCGAGGCTCGAGTTGCGCACTTCTCCCCGCATGACTTGAGAAAGACTTTCGCTTCCGAGTTGATAGACGCCAGCGGCGATCTTTCTGCGGTTCAGCAACTAATGGGACACGCAAACGTAGAAACGACGGTTGGTTATGATCGTCGGGGCGAGAGAGCTAAAAAGAAGGTTGCTGGCTTGCTGCATCTGCCTTACCGCTCGCGATTCTAGGAGTCTCGTCTCGCTCGATTGCTGACGGACCTCGTCGGGATCAATTAGCATTCCTACGAGACGAGGATTGACGCGTCAACATTTGGTAGAGATCCTCAGTAGCGAGCTTCAGTCTCTCCGCGCATTGGCTTGGCGTCTCTGCCTCAGCCTCACAGGATTCCTGAAACTCAGCCAAGACTTCTTGCTCCGAGTGCACCACCGAAGCGTTCAGGATTGAGTCATCGTACATTGCTTCCAATTTTGCCCGGTCATGAGCGTTTGAAGCGGGTTCGGAAATCTTCCTGTTAACGCGCCCCTAGTTTGCACGACGCGCCCCTAGTTTGCACTTGGTGTTCCTGAGAATCAATTTCGCCAACTGAGGCAATACGAACTACATCTCGGGGGCTGCTGTGATGCTGAGGCTAAGATCGTGTTTTCAATAGAGTGGACACGCTTACGAAACCAAACACTTCAAATCTTGGTTACGATTGAAGTAGTCTAAGAGTTACAAAGATCCTTGCTTGATAGAATTCCAAAGGGGCGTAAAATGCCTCGCACTAGGGTACTGGTTACTGGGGTGAGGACAGTGACCGCTAGGAGGCTAAATGTCTCCTCCCAACCTTGAGAGGCCAGCTCCAAAGCCGGCCTTTCGGTTTTTGGGCGTTGCGTTCAGAAAAGACCTAAGCTTTTCCCGGATTGGGTTACTCGCAAAGCAAGGGCACTTTGCTTCTTTCCTATCTTACTTGGGCAACGGGTCCGCTCCCACGTTTTTATGCACGAGCATCCACTTTCCGTCTCGTTTCACGTAGACGCGGCTTACCTTGACCCGGGTGGTCTCAGTCTTTCCATCCTTGTCTTTATCCATCCCGACGTACTGGTAGCTCAGGATAGCCACGTCTCCGTTGTAGACCTGGACTTTCGGATTGAACATCTCCGATGAGATCGTTCTGGAACTGCCCGTAGCGCCAGCGGTGTTGATTCGCGTGTACATGTCCTTACCTTCCAATCGGGTAGGATATTCTGGCCGAAACTCGGTGTAATCTTCGGCCAAGTCCTTCGATTGCTCAGCGACGCTACTAGGGTCGCGTATGCCCGCTGCCCATTCCGCTTTTGTCATAGCAATTACTGCCTCTGCAATCTTCGCGTCCTGGCTCTGACTCTGACCTAAAGCCAGCAGCGATGCTGATGCTGTCATTACAACGATAAGCAGAATACGTGTAAGCTGTTTCATTCTTCTATCTCCTTCCAGTAAGGGGTTAAAGGCTCGCCAGATGAGATGTAGAGCACCCATCTGCGCAAGTCGTATTCGCGTTGTTTGTGAGTTCGGTCTGTCGGTTGCAGCGAGAAGATATGCTTAGACAGGTGAAGAGTCAAATAACGAGAGCTCCGGTGTAACGAGAGCCTCCGGAATCGGGTCTGCCGCCGCATGCGCCGCACTGTTTCCTGATCGTTTTGTGGAATCTGCGTTGGGAGCGATACCAGAAAATTGGAGAGAGCGGTACGTGCTGCCGATCATCTTCTTGCGAAGCGATAAGGACCGCGTCACACCTCTGCCGGGTAAAGTAAACTGCGTAAACAATTGCTGCAAGCAGACTTCTCCATCAACAAGATCTGCAAGCCATGGCTTGTACTACGGCCAGATTATTTCAACAGCTCCTTTGACCACAGAGGAGACCGCTGGCCTCAGGGAACGCCTCGACGGTCAACAGAGGGAACAGCCCTCACTAATAATTTTCTTCATTGTCTCAGCGGTCACTGAAAGCCAACCATAGGCGCTCTCGCGCAGCTCGGGCGCAACCTCCATTGCTCCTAGCATACGAACTATCCGATTAGCTCGCTCTTAATCACGCCGTCGCTGCGCATCCCGCGATGTCAAAAGAAGAATGGGAAGATGCTTATCACTCGGCTTGGAAAACTTATTACACAGACGATCACATTGAAACTATCTTGCGCCGCGCTATCGCTACGGGAACGAGTCCGGGCAAGACGATGTTTTTTATTACGTGGTTCAAAGGTTGTATCGGCATCGAAGAGATTCACCCGCTCGAAGGCGGATTTTTGCGTTTGAAATTCCGCGGCAGTTTGCGGTTGCGACTGATTTACCGCAAAGTCAGAAAAGACCCCCAACGCTTTGAATATATGGATTTGGCGTTAGAGCCAGTAAGAGACGATGAAATCGAGACGCGGGAACTATTTCAATCGGAAACCGCACAAAAGTATCTGGCTCAAATGAAGCGGCTAGAGAAAATTCGTCATCTTGAAACTGATTTTGATTGCAGCCGCGCCGAACAAATCATCAGACTGTGTGAGAACTGGGCCAACTTCACTATTCGGTAGGCAGAAGGTTCTTTTTATTTAGGGGGTTGCCTTGCTTTTTAAGGATGAGTGGAAGCGATTCTTCACAAGGCTTTGAGGCAGACTCACGCGCTGGCTTATACCACTGATCAGATAATCTTAAAAGGTTGAGGTTTACCCCCCTCTCTTTCTTGCCGGCCTGGCGATAACGCCCCGCTGTCGCCTCCGCAATCCGTTTCCGCTCTTCATTGTCAGCCTCATTTCCCCCCCCCGCTTTTTAGGCTCTGCCTTGCGGGGTTAATCTCGCTCATTTCGAGTAGATTTCTTATTTGAGGCAACGAATCAATTTCGAGTAGATTTTTTATGAGGCAATTCGAAATGTTGACAATCTAGGTTTTGGTCCTTATTATCCGCGTGCATCAACCTAACTGGGCCCTAACTGCTTCGTCGCCAGCGATGTAGGCTGACGGCCGCGAATAGCAATCGGGTTTACCCATACAAGAGTGGGTTCTCTCCCCGTTCTGTTAGGTGTCTAGGGCACTCTGTTTATTACTCGCCCGTCTCTGATTGTCCTTCACGCCGCTGCCCTTATAGTTTAACGGCAACGTGCCACTGATCCACTATCCGGGTGACAGTCGCGTATATCACACGACTGTTTCGTATTGTTAAAGGAAGTCCCATGAAGTGCCCCCCCTCCCACTCTCGCGTCCTCCGCCTTTTTGTTTCACGTCACAGCAAACAATTTCGAATGGCCGCATTCGTATTGTTGGTTGGGCTTTGCTTGCCGGCATTACTGTTCTCATTGCATCGAGCGCAGGCCGTCGGCAGCGCCGCGACGGCGACGATGCCTGCGCCGCTGGCGCGTTTAAGCGACACGGTGAGCGTGCGGGCGTCGGGTCGCGGCGCGCCGTTTGTCAACCTGTCGGACGGGCGCACAGTGTTGACGGCCTATGAGGGTGCGTCGGAACTCGTGCAGGCGCTGGAGCAGGAACAAGCGCGTCCACTCGCACTGGCGTCTGCAGATTTTGATGAGGACGGCACCCCCGATCTCGTCGGCGGCTACGCGGACACTGCGAACGGCGGCGGCATCATCACTCTTTATCGCGGCAACGTGGATGCGGTGTACCCGAACAGCCCGGAGGCGCAGGCGCGCCGAGGCAGTGGCACTTTCACGAGGTCACCTTTTCTTTCACCCGCACGTGTCTTCGCGCTCGCTGGAGCAGCAGACTTTGTGGGCGCGGGGGACTTCGACGGAGACAGTCATTGGGATGTGGTGGCGGCCAGTCGCGGCGGTCACGCACTGTACCTGCTGAGTGGCGACGGGGGAGGAGCTCTCAAGGCAGTCAGAGAAATAGAGGTGGCCGGAGCGGTGACGGCATTGGTGGCCGGCGAGATCAACCGTGCCGATGGGTTGACGGATTTGATCATCGGGATCGAAGGAAAGGAAGGGCCGCAGGTGCTGGTGTTCGAAGGGCCGCAGGGAGCGCTGCGGGCGCGACCGGAAGCTCTTGCCGTACCCGCCACTGTGTCGTCGCTAGCCTTGGGGCAGTTAGATGAAGAATACACCGCGGACCTGGTGGTCGGAGCCGGAAACACGCTGCTGGTGGTGCATGGACGAGACCGGAAGTTGTCGCTCGATGAAGAGGCGCAGGCAACAGTCGCCGGAGCGAGCACGGAGCAGCGCGCCTTCCCGGTGCTCATTAAGTCGGTGGCGATAGGCGATTTTGATGGCGGGCCGGAGTCAGACATTGCGGTGCTGACCCAGGACGGGGCGGTACAGGTGCTGAGCCAGGAGATGGAAGCGAGGCAAGAAAAAGGTGGAAGTGAAGGGGTTCAGGCAAGTCGAAGAATGAAGGCCAGTCAGAAACTCGAGAAGTGGCGGAGCGAGGAGGCGTCAAGCGGTCGGTGGCCGGAGGCGAGCCAACTAGTCTCGGCGCGAGTATCGAGTACGCCGGCGGATAGTCTAATAGTAGTTGATTCCGCCAATCACCAACTGCGCGTCGTAAGTGGAGGACAGTTCACGAAGGGAGACATGACTGCTGATGGAAAATCGCGTGCAGGGGCAGCACAACGTGAGGTTGTGGCACTGGATGTCGAGGGCGGCGGGCCTGTAGCGGTGCTGCCGATGAGACTGAGTGTGGATGCCTTGAGCGACCTGGTGATGTTCAAGAGTAAGCAGAGCGCGCCGATTGTGGCCACGACCGGAGTTGAGCCGGCGGCAGCGACGATGATCTCCGCCGTACGCGATGTCAGCAATAATATCGTCAGCGCCAGCGCATTGAAACTCCCAACTATCTCACTTGGCGCGGAGCAAGCTGTAGTTAGCCTCAATTTGCTCGGGCCGAGCGGCGAGGTCTTAATACCGAATCTGCAAAGCGGCCTGGTGCTTAACGCCAGAAGGTTATGTAGCGTACAGCAGCTTGACGATTGAAGCCGTCACAAGCCCCTCTGTAGTTGGGAGTGTGAGGATACAAGCCGACTTTGATGATCACGTGGAGAACGGTGCTCCGTACACCACATTTCCATTCACCATCGGGCGGGGAGAGGTGACTGATCTTTCCTTCGGGAATCACTCTATTACAGCGACGCCTTACACCGGACCGAACGCGACGGGCGTAGCGGGCACGGCTAAGTCGCTGACGTTCTCGGTGGCGCAGACGCAGACCGTGTATGTCGTAAACTCGGCGGCCGACACTGACGACGGCGCTTGTAATGCGGCACACTGTACACTGCGCGAGGCGATCAGTGCGGCCAATGCCAGTGCGGGGTTGGACGAGATCAGATTCGGCATAGGGACGGGCGTGCAGACGATCAGTCCGACATCGCGGCTGCCGACGATCACGGACGCTGTGACGATTGACGCCGCAACGCAGCCGGGTTTCGCGGGCAAACCTATCATCGAGTTGAATGGAAGCAACGCAGGCTCGGTTGCAAGTGGGTTGGTAATCGGTGCAGGGGGCAGTGTGGTGCGAGGTCTGGTTATCAATCGCTTCAGCGGTAATGGGATCACGCTGGGCGAACGTCTAAGGGTTAGAGGCTGCGTCATTGAAGGCAACTACATTGGCACCGATGTTAACGGCACTGCTGCCTTGGGCAACTCCGGTAGTGGCGTGGAAATTATCTTTGGGTACAACAACGTAATCGGAGGGACGATAGCTGCAGCACGCAACATCATCTCGGGTAACCGTTCAGGTGTGTTCATGGGACCCGCCGGCGATCCCCACGTCAACTCACTGCAGGGTAACTTTATCGGTACTGACGTCACCGGCACAGCCGACTTGGGCAATCAATTTTCTGGAGTGGTTATGGAGTTTAGCTTCGAGAATATAATAGGCGGGACGACAGCCGGAGCGCGTAATGTCATTTCGGGCAATGGTGGTAGCGGGATTGTACTTAGTAATAATACTAGCACTTTGGTCCAAGGTAACCTTATTGGCACGGACCTCACCGGCACAGCTGCGCTCGGTAATGCGAGGGGGGTGAGCATCTCTAGCCCGAATGAGGGCGGTCACACAATCGGAGGGACAGTAGCCGCTGCTAGCAACGTCATCTCAGGGCACGCCGGCGCCGCAGTTGATATACAGAGTGGTTCCAGTAACAGAGTGCAAGGTAACTTCATTGGCACCAAGGCTAACGGTACTGAGGCCCTGCCCAACTCCGGTATTGGCGTGAGTATCAGCTTTAGCTCTCGCGATTCCATAGGGGGAGCGACAGCCGAGGCAGGTAACGTTATATCGAGCAACGGAGGGGCAGGGATTAGCATTAGCCCTTTTTCGCGAACGACTCTTATTCAGGGTAACTTCATCGGCACCGATAGGAGTGTCAACCGCCAGTTGGGCAACGCAGGTGATGGCATAATCTCTTCGGCGACGCTTAGCAGCATCAAGGGGAATGCCATCGCATTCAATCAAGGGGGTGGCGTCGGTATTGGCGGCTCAGGTAACCTCATCGCAGAAAATTCCATCTTCTCCAATCAGGGCAGTGGCGTCGGTATTAGTAGCGGCGAAGGGAACCGCATCGCAGTAAATTCCATCTTCTCCAATCGTGACTTGGGGATCGATCTCGGCCCTGCCGGAATCATACCCAACGATCCGCTTGACACAGACACCGGAGCCAATGGGCTGCAAAATTTCCCCGTATTAACTTCCTCCTCGCCAGCCACTCCCGCCAACGCTGATAAAGGTGAAAGGGAATCATCTACCCTCAACTCGGCCATTACCGTCAGTGGCACTCTGAACAGCGCACCGAACGCGACCTACACCGTCCACTGGTACTTCACGGACGTGAGCGCCTGCGAGAACAACCAGTTCGGCGCTCCGCCGCTCGCCAGCGGGCAGGTGTCGAACGTGACCACCGACGCGCTGGGTAACGCGCAATTCAGTTTCCCTTTCTTGTTTCCACCAGGTACCACTGGGGGAGTGATCAACTCTACGGCTACGGATTTGAATGGCAACACCTCTGAGTTCTCGAGTTGTTTACCGATCATGGCGCCACCTACGCCGACGCCGACGCCAACACCTACGCCGACACCTACGCCGACACCGACACCTACGCCAACGCCGACGCCTCCGCCAACACCTACGCCGACACCTACGCCAACGCCGACACCGATAACGATTCAATTCGCTTCAGCCGTCGCTAGTGTGGGGGAGAGTGGCGGCAGTGCGACAGTGACAGTGAACCGTTTGGGCAACAACTCCGGAGCGGCTACGGTCGAATATGCGACGAGTGACCTGGCAGGTTTGGCCAATTGTAATGTGCTGAACTCGGGCTATGCCTCATCACGATGTGACTACCCTACGACCATTGGGAAACTGCGCTTTGCTGCCGGTGAAACCTCCAAGACTATCTCCGTACTCGTCGTTGACGACGGGTATGGAGAAGGCAACGAGCAGTTCAACATCACTCTCAGCAACGTTGTGGGTGCGAGTCTGGGTGCGCCCAGCACAACTACGGTAACCATCATTGACAACGAGACGGTAAACGGAGCGAATCCGATCAACCAGGCAGCGTTCTTCGTTCGCCAGCACTACCTGGATTTCTTTCAGTCGAGAGGCTGACCCGAGCGGTCTGGCCTTCTGGACAAATCAAATCACCTCCTGCGGCACCGACACCGCTTGCATCGAGCTGCGACGCATTAACGTCTCAGCCGCCTTCTTCCTCTCAATTGAGTTTCAGCAGACGGGGTATCTGGTCTACCGGATGTACAAGGCAGCCTACGGCGATGTGCCGGGCACACCTGTGCCGGTGAGGTTCAACGAGTTTCTACCGGACACGCAGCAGATTGGTATGGGAGTAGTGGTAGGACAGGACGGTTGGGAAGAAGTATTGGAGAACAACAAGAATGCGTTTGCCGCAGACTTCGTGACCCGGACGCGGTTTACGAGTGCGCATCCGACGACGCTGACGCCGGGGCAGTTCGTTGACGCGCTGTTCTTGAATGCGGGCGTTACGCCATCGGCAGCGGACCGCCAGGCGGCCATAGACGAGTTTGGCGCCGGCGCAGTTAACACAACGGACGCAGCAGCGCGAGGACGAGCGTTGCGGCGGGTGGCAGAGAACCCGACGTTGGCGCAACAGGAGTTCAACAAAGCGTTTGTCTTGATGCAGTACCTGGGATACCTAAGAAGGAATCCGAACGATGCGCCTGACGGAAACTTTGACGGTTACAACTTCTGGTTAGGAAAGCTGAACCAGTTCAACGGGAACTTCGTCAGTGCCGAGATGGTGAAAGCGTTCAGCACCTCGGGTGAGTACAGGCACAGGTTTGGACCGTGACGAGTTCCCCAGGCGAGAATCAAACATGTTGCTGATCTGATGAATCGTAGCAGGCCGCTTTGAGTTCGTGATTGTTCGTGTGAGTTTGTGGATTGCCTTCCGTAAACTAAAACACGATCGACGAATTCACACGGTGCCCCAAGAGGTGCTAGGCATAATAGAACTGCTGAAGTGGCTCTTCTCTTTTTATTACGAGTGGGACGAAGTCCACGCAGAGGATGTTTTTCCTAGGCAGTTCTGGGGTAAGACAATAGCAAGTATTATTGATGCAAAGCTGCGACGGTTGAGAAATAAAGTGGCACATGCTTTCTTGGAGTCGAGTGACGTGCCAATGTCGTTCGATGAAACGGTCAACTATTCAGAGGTCGCCAGTGTTCTCCCGATGACTAAGTGTTTCGCGCGTTGGATGCTGAGAACGACTTTCCTTACCCACAACTAAGACCAGATCCCAATTCTAATTAGGCACTACCAGAGTCCAAGCTTGGTAGACTCGGAAGCCTGCGCTTTCTAGGAAACGTCTTAGTGGAGTATAAGGACAGATCGTGTGGCATACATGGCTGAGCCTTAATGGAAACCTAATAGCTCACACCTGGAGAGGTGGAGCGGCTGCGGCAAGATAAGAGAGAGTGACGGTCGCACACCTTCGCGCACTTCGAGAGCAGAGAACTAAGGCCGGCTCTGATAGACCTGGAGATAGAGATCGCGCTGGGGAATCCGCAGGAAATGGAAGGGATATTCTCAAACGGAATGATCAGCAATGTCGCTGAGGTCGATAAAGTCAGTTATCTGCAATTCACAGCGCCCGTTTCTTCCGGCAGTAGTGGAGGGCCAGTGGTGGACGATCGCGCACAAGTCGTCGGCATTGTGAATATGCAAATAGCTGAGGCGCAAAATCTCAATTTTTGCTGTACTGGTTTACCATCTAGAGAGCTTGATAACAGGCAAGACTAGGAAGATCACGCTAGACAACTAGTTCAAGCCTCACCCGGACCTGCCGGGTTTTAGAAGCCACGCCAGTAGAACTGTCCCCGCAAATGCTGCCGCTAGTTGCACCCAAAGCCGATCCTTGTCGAGTCGCATCGAGAAGTATTTCAGATCTGACTGATCAGGAGGAATGGAGAACAAGTTTAGGATTGTTTGAACGTTATTTCTTCAATGGCGAACATGGTCTAACGTTAGTCTCGACCTCGCAGGCGGACCAACTGGCAAAGCAGTTCGGATCGACGCTTGATCAGGTTAAGTGGTAACTTTCACTTCACACCCGTTGCGCCCTGCAGGGTTTGTGATCGGCGGCTAGGTCGGCCGGCAGAATCTTTAACGCGACTTTGCGATCCAGTTTCCAATTGAGGGCCGCCTGAAAGAGGTTGAGATACCTAATCTGCGTGAAAGCCTGCGCGTAGATTATGAGCAGACACTCTCAGCTGAGGCATCGCGCCGGCCGTCTACCGACTCCTCAAGGGTATGCGCGGCCTGAGTGTTCATTTATCTTCCCCCATCTGGTAGTGCCAGAACTCCTTATTTGTAGGCTCATACATCCAGCCTCTCTTGGCAGGAATACGCACCCATCCGAGACCCTCGGCAGCAGTCGTGAAGTCGAAAACGTATGCTGAGACAATACCTGCATTGTCGGTATTCAGGGCGGCTTTAACTCCTAAGCTGCCATCCTGTTTTTCACAGCGGAGATATGTCCGCCAGTAGATGTAGCCTGCCTTGTACTCACGTACTAGCAGCACACGGTGATCTTCCTGATTGTAATCGAACGCCGTTCCGCTTTTGTGCCTGCTTCTGAACGCGACGCCAGTTTTCAATGACCTAGCATTCTTGGGTCTCATCATGTCCCCACACTTGGCTAGGAAATCGAAACCAGCGCCATCAATAACAACCTGTCGCAAGGCTTGGAAATGCTCCGCCGGAGTACCGCAGCGCAAATAAGGGGAAGGAGCATCTACTTTGAGGTAGCAAAGGTTCCCTTCTAGCCGCTTATCTTCGTCGCCTCGCATCAGGCCGGCGGCTATGATACGAGTCTCCCCCTGTCCGGCTAGTCCTGGACTAATGGCGGCCGACGGGTTGATCAAGATAGGAACTAAAATGGAGAGAATAAAGAGTGCGACAACAGTGTGCCTGAGTGCTTTCCAATACTCATGTTCTCTAAACTTCAGTTTACCAACCCGACTTTAGGTAGGATTCTGGAGCAACGGAGCGCACCTTGTTTAAAACACCCTCTGCTGCACTCTTTGAATGAGGGCCCATTGCCACTGCCAGAAAGCCCTTCTTCAGATTCGGATAGTAGTTCGTGTCTATTACGTTAGCGTTGTAGCCTAAACTCTGTAGAAGGCTCACTTTCTGATTCGCCTTAGAGCGTTGCGACTTAGAGAATGTTTTTAAAATAATAAGCCAAGTCCCTGTTGATGGAGAAGGCGCTAGAGGTGTCCGTCGGCTGCTGACATTTAGCACGGCATTATTGACAATCTCTGATGTCGTTGAGCCGAGTGCAAAAGAATTAAGAAAACGGCTCATGAGAATATTATCCTTCAGCGTTGTTGTAGCTGCCACGGCATAGAATCTCTTGCCTACAGTATAGACGCGCCATACTCCAGTCCTTTTGTATGCTAGAAGGCTATATTCCCGACCGTGATACCCATTCAATAATATATCGCGTTGGTAAGTCGCTTTGATGGCAGCTTCATGCTTGTTCGATTTATCGAGTTGAGACGTCGGAATTAATCTGCTATACAAATCCAACATTAACATGTGAGGTAAATCTGCCGGTTTATTTTCCAGCCCCGAAACAGAAAGTACGGCGTACTCCGTGCCATTCTGGATCAAGCCGTAATAGCTTAGTTTTACAGGATGCTGATCGATAACGAGCGTTTCGGTTCCTACTTTGGGCAACTCCGGCATTCTGATTCCGAACTCCTCGTTTGCGGGAGCCACTTTCACCCAGGTAAAAGGTACAGCTTCCAGCTTTCCTTTTGCGACCAAGGAGGACTCTCTTGGCACTTGTGCTCCGGCTAATACAGAAATAAATAGAAGGGAATCAAACAAAAGCACGTCATTAATGTCCATCGGATCATTTCATCGTGATTTCAAGAGGAACGTAGAAACGTTTGCCTAAAGCATTTTCTGGTCTAGTTTATACTATAACTGGCGCTGGAAGTGAAGGACCTACACCATAGATAGCGCTCGAGCCGGTTAGACTCTCTCTCTCGAGTTCATTAAAGAGTCGCTCACCTCGCCTTGAGCGAAGGGTGCTTTTAGTTCGCCTCAAAGAACCGTAAGACACTCACCGAGAGGTTTCCCGAGCTCTGTCAGTCACGCTTCAAATTCTGCGCTCCCAAGGCGCCTTGGGCAACTTTCATTTTAATAGCACGCGGGCAACTTTCTATGCCTGGAATCAGCTCGGCTTTAGTGATTTAGGCAATAATGAGCGATAGAAAGATGAGTATTCTCCCGTTTGGTTCCGACCCAACGGGTGTTTTCGTCGCTCTCTAAAAAAGGGGCGGTGACGCAAGGGGAGAGGCGTTGCCGTTCTCTTCTTCCTCGATAGGTAAAAACGTCTTGTTGCTCATTGGGCACCTGGCCGACGATAAGGTAGGTGACACGCTTCGGCAACTTTGCGCTTTGCGGCTTCACCGCGCCGGTCGTAGATTGTGGTATCAATGGAAGAGTGCCCAAGTAACTTGCTCACCGTACTAATGTCCCCGCTCAGATCGATCAACCCGCTCGCATATGTCGTGCGTAGATCATGCGGACTGAAGTGAGCAACCCGACCCGCCTTTGCTCTCTTAGCCAACGCGGGCATAGATCGCCTGCGCGCTGATAGGCCCCAGTTCAACAGCTCCATTCTTACCCACACGACAAAGCAGCGGTCCCGGAGAATCGCCACCGACGGAGCCAGTCACACACAGCCTGATCCGCATTCTCGCCCAGCGGCATTAACCTTTGCTTGTCGCTACTGAAGACGGGAATGCGCGGCCCGAGATACGACGGAGTCCGATCCGGCTTGCTCCTACGTCAGGTTGATGGAGGCGACGCCTGTATCTTCTTCAACAATCAGCTTCATGTGCTCCCGCGTAATTTCGCCCGCTTCTAACTCTTTGGCAAACTCAGCGCAGAGTGCTTCAAGGTGCTTTTGTGCTTGTGCTCTAGCGCTGCCGTTTCTGACGGAATCCGCTATCGCCTCTACCAGAGTGGGTTTTCGTGGTGCTTCGTTTGTGTCTACGAGCTTTAGCATGGTTACGTCCCGGTTCTGCTTTCCAAGAGCCTTGAAGGGTTCGTTATGCCACTGGAGACCATCTCCACAGGAACATCAAGCACCCGTGCCGCCCAGCCCGCTAACTCATCATCCGACAGATCGCGGGCTACAGCCCCCAACTCCTCGCGGAGCCGGCGGTACATACCTTGCGCCTTCTCTGCCAGGATCACGGTCACGCGCTGCTCAATAACAGTATCGGTAAACAGGCTGTGATACTTGCCCAGCAAGTCGAGCGCTTTGAGTTTGTCAGTCAAACGGAGCTGCGCGAAAATAACGTCTCCATCCTTGCCGTATTTCACTTCTACGAGATCACCCCAATCTGTGCGGCCTATTCTTGCCAGTTCCGCCAAAACCTCATCAGCGCCCATATGAACATGAAGTGCAGCGAGTCGTTCAGAGATAGCTGAGCGCACCTTAGGGACCTTTAGCAAACGGTGGCCTTGCACCCCTAAAACATTGTCATTTCCTGCATATCCCGCTGCTCTTGCGGCTTCGGTGGCGTTAAGTATTCTTCCTACGCTCATATCGCCAACATAGGCAGCTACAAAGAGTTCTTGCCTGGGGCTTAACTCTGGCGTGGTTTCGTCTGGTTCTATCGGCGTTTCATCGTGTCTGGTGAGTGTTGCGTGGTGTCCGTTCCCGTTCGAGGATGTAGCAGTCGGCTTGACCTGGGACTGTAGTTCGATGTGCTCTCGGTGGCGAAATACTGAGGACGATGTAACTTGAAACTCTGCAGCGATGTTTCGGAACGGCGTCCCGCTATTCAGCGCTGTTTCGATTGCGTTCCGCTTAACATGATCACAAATTGTGCAGCGTCTCGGCATGGTCTATTTTATCACTCTTTTTCTTCTCGGGTGGCCGTCACCGACTCTCAATCTCCCACTGCTGGAGATTGTTTTCGCGGACAAGCCTGTCGTACTCGCTCTTGGCTTTTGCCCATCGTTCTCTGATCTCACCTTGATTTGCGGGGTTATTCGCAAGCGGGACAAAACCTTTCCATTGTTCGTTGAGTTGCTTTGCGTGGACGAGAGCCATGGCCCTATTACCTGCGACAGTACGGCGGTTCTCTGCTTCCGCGGCCTCTCGTCGGCGTTCTGCCTCCCGCTGCGCCGACTCAACCTGTTTCATGATCTCGCCATCTTTTTCAAGTTCCTGCAGAAGCAACGCGACAGCTTCGCGTCGGGGCAGTAGTTGAGCGAGTGCGTCAATATCCCCAGCTTGAGTGGCTGCGGTAATCTCGCTCACGACCCTTGCTTCCTCTCTGTTCAGGACTTCGCGTCTCCGGCCATGCTCAATCTCTTCCGGAGAGCGATACCTTGATAAGCCGTCAAAGATCTGTTCGCTAATCACCATCTGTTCTGTTTTAGATTGTTCTTGCGAATGCTCGCTCATAGAAGTGTCCAATCTTGTTGGTTCGTTGCTTCACATTGCGGCCTCGGCAAGGCTGGATTGCTGTGCCGGTACGGGGACGCTTGCCTCAGCGTTCGCTATCTTTGCTTGAAGGGCCGTCAGTTCCGCTTCGAGCTCTTTCCGCTGACTCTCACGCTCTCTCTGAAGGTAGCCCTCTTTTCCGAGGTAGTCGATCCTGGGCAAGTTCATAATCTTTGGGGTCTCCCACTTCGCAAACTAGCCTCTGACGCACTTCTTTTAGGTGGGCGAGGTATCGCCGGTGCGCGTCCTGGTAATCAACTACCGCGTTGTCCGGGTTCTCGGGGCACTGGCGGGGATAGCTTTCGCCCGCTAAGCAAATCGTCAATTTCGGCAATTCGCTGCCCTTTTCGGATACGTTCTCGCTCGTGGTGGTCATCATACTGAACTAACTGCGCTCTATTAGCTTGCAGTTGGTAGAGAACGGCAATCTGGTTCTCTACTGTCTTTAACTCAGCTTCGCCGTTTGCAATCTTAAACATAAGAGCCGATTCCTCTTGCATGAGGTTCCTGACATCTTCAGTCGGCGTGTCAGCCGTTACCGCGCTGAGTTTTGCTTTAACCGCCTCAAGCTCGGCTTTCATAGGGCCGTTGATCTGTCTTTCTAAATGCTGGTGTCTCTGTTGGAATTCTTCCATATCTGACGGCATAGGTTTTCTCCTTAGGGTTGCTTCTCTTTTTCCTTCTTAGGTGAGATTAAATCCACCAACCCGCGAGACAAACGCCGATTACTTATGCGGTCAACCAAGCCAACTCCAAGTCTTACGGACGTTCCGTAAGAAACTATGTCGGTCGTAAGCCCTCGCCGCGTCGTTCTTCCAAACGGCGCAGACCGTTGGAAATTAGGCGCTACGGGTGTCGCGAAAAACTTGCTCGGGTCGGCTCCGTAAAATGGACTTGGCAGCACGTCCCAGAATGCTCGTTGAACGGCGGTTGACAGTCTTTCCTCGTCGGTTTTCTTGTCGTCCTCACCGTACACGGCTGGATAAACCGAGTCCCACAGGAGGCCGAAGAAAACACTGATTGCGATCACCTTGGCGAAATACTTTGCTGTCAGGAGTGCAACTCGCTGCTTACTCCCCGCCCACGGCTCGATTCGCTTTACGATGCTGTTTAGATCTGCTTCCTGGGCCTTCAGATGCGTGACCATCTGCGACAGGTAGTTAGTAACAGAGTCAAGGGTTTCACTTTGCTTCTCCAAACTCCGCAAGTAGTCTTATGACCGTAAAGAAAATACGCCCCAAACTTGGATAGGCACTGTGGCCTAAAGTCTGGGGCGTATACGCCTCGACAAAATGGTTCGCCCATTAACTCGCTTTCTCAAGCGGATTCAGCTCGGGCGCGTCTGATTCGCTTCGCAGTATAGCATTAGATTCCGCGAAGTAGTTACAAATCTCGGAAAGATCATCGAGCGTCAGGACGTTTATATGTCTCTGCCAGCCGTAGGTCTTGTGCCTCGCTTCTATGTCGATCCGCTGTAGTCTTATCGTGGCGCATGCTCTTTGACCGCACATGCATTCCAGGTTCATCTGGACACCGGACACCACCAAATTGTAAATCTGCTCAACTCGCTTCGCTCGAAACTCAGTGGTATGCGATTCGTTCTCATGGGTGGCATAGATAACCATCCGATCTGGATACACCTTCGCGTACCGCTGATTGCACACGCAGCAGAGCAGTTCCTTTGCCATACCTTTCTGCTTGAAAGTGAACATCTAATGATTCGTCCGAGTGTGCATAAAGTGTGCATCCACCTGTACACTGACAGACCATGACAGACCATGGAGCGGGCAATTCTTTAGCAAAATCACCCACTCCGACCCTGAATAACAGGAGTAGCGTAAATGCTCGATCTTAACTACGTCCGCGAAAATCTCGATCAGGTCCACACCAAACTTCAGACGCGCGGCGTGCCCGGCGCCGCGCTCGAAGACTTTGCGCAGGCAGACGCAGAGCGACGGCGGTTAATTGCCGAATCAGATCAACTGAATGCGCAGCGCAATGTTGCGAGCCGCGAGATTGGTTTGTTGATGAAGGCAAGCCAGCGCGATCAAGCCGAGGGGCGGCGCGCCGAAGTCAACGCGCTGAAGGGTCGAATAGCCGATCTTGATCAATTGCGCGACGCAGCGGAAGCGCGTATGCGCGACATGCTGGCCGCGCTTCCAAATATTCCCGACGACAGCGTTCCAGTAGGCAAAGCCGAGTCCGAAAATGTCGAGGTGCGTCGCTGGGGAGCCAGACCGGAATTCGGTATCGAACCCAGGGACCACGTGGATCTTGGCACAGACCTCGGAATTCTCGACCTCGAGCGGGCGGCCAAAGTGTCTGGTGCGCGCTTCTCGATATTGAATGGTGCAGGGGCCCGGCTGAGTCGCGCCCTGGTTAATTTCATGCTGGACGTGCAGACACGCGAGCATGGTTACCGGGAAACGTTGCCGCCTTTTATCGTGAATGCGTCGGCGTTGTTTGGGACCGCGCAGTTGCCGAAGTTCGAAGAAGATCTTTTCAAGCTCACCGACGAACGTGGTTTGTACCTCATTCCCACGGGAGAAGTACCTGTCACCAACTATCATCGCGATGAGATCGTCGATGCGTCCGCGTTGCCGATCAAGTTTGCGGCCTATTCACCGTGCTTCCGATCGGAAGCAGGCAGTTACGGGCGCGATACCAGAGGCATCTATCGCCAGCACCAGTTTGAGAAAGTCGAGTTGGTAAAACTCGCGCTGCCGGAAGAGTCTTTTAATGAACTGGAGTCGTTGACGAATGATGCCGAGGTAATTTTACAGAAGCTGGGGTTGCACTACCGGGTAGTCGAACACGTCACAGGCGATCTCGGGTTCTCTGCTGCAAAGTCCTACGACGTAGAAGTGTGGCTGCCTTCGTACAGCGAGTTCAAAGAAATCTCATCGTGCTCAAACTGCACCGACTTCCAGGCTCGCCGAGCGCAGATTCGCTTCCGTCGAGCAGGAGGCACAAAGCCTGAGTTTGTCCACACACTGAACGGATCAGGTCTGGCAGTCGGAAGAACCTGGATTGCCATTCTCGAGAATTTTCAGCAGCAAGACGGCTCAGTGATTATTCCCGAGGTTCTCCGTCCTTACATGGGCGGGATGGACGTGATCAGGAAGCCCTAGCAGAGCAGAAGGGAGCATTTGACATCTCTCATTTGACATGATTTGACATCTCTCATTTGACATTTGTCATTTCAGGAATTGCTGGATGAAGTTTCCAAGGGAATTTGCAGTTGAACTTGCTGTGAACTGGAGATTCGCTACAGAGAATCTCTTTAAATGACAAATGAGGAATGTCAAATGACATATGGAACATGACCTCTTGCTGCTTCTACCTTACTTAATCCTTAGCTCAAACGGCATGACTAGCATCGACTGGCCACTTTTCATCTGATCCAGTAGTTTCATAAACCGGAAAGCCCGCCGCGCGTCTTCCGGAAGTGCAGCCATAACAGCATGCTGCTGCTGTAGCTCGGTCGACGTGCTATCGCCGGCGCTCAACAGTTGCTGCAAAAAAGTTTGCGGGTACGGGAGAATCACGCGATTCACCTCTTTGTCCGCGGGTATATTTGCCAACTGTTTGGCAATTGCAATCGCCCGATCAAGACCACCAAATTCATCTACCAACCCGTTTTCTTTTCCCTGTGAACCGGTCCAGACGCGTCCTTGACCAACCGAGTCGATATACGACGGGTCTTTGCCACGGCCCCGCGCCACTTTTGGGACAAAGTCGTTGTAGTACGTCGTCTTAATCCACTCTTCAAACTTTGTTCTCTCTTCCGGCGTAAACTTTTCCGTTTCACGAAAGAGGCCGGCGGTTTTTCCACGTAAGACGTATTCGTTTGAGATACCTATCCAATCGTAAAAGCCCTTCATCACGGGTTTGCCGCCAACCACGCCAATTGATCCGGTAATGGTGGAAGGCTGAGCAATGATCTTGTTGGCGCTGGCAGAAATATAGTAACCACCTGAGGCTGCCACGTCGGCCATGGAAACCACCACGGGCTTCTTCTGTTTCGCAGCGTCGACAGCATGCCAGATAATGTCTGACGCCAAACCGGAACCGCCAGGACTGTCCACTCGCAAAACGATGGCCTTGATAGTCTTGTCATCCCGAGCGTCATTGAGCGCTTTCGCGACAGTATCAGAGCCAATCGACTGGTCGCCTGTTGGACTGTTTTCAGATTTGCCGGAACCAATGTCACCGGTGGCGTAGATCACGGCGATCCGGTCGCCTTTATCGAGGCCTAACGATTCAGGTGGCACGTCACGATAAACAGAACCTCTCACCAGCCGTAACTCGTCACTGTCTTTGTAGCCGAGCTTCGACTTGAGCTCCTTATCGAGTTCATCACGATAGGCCGCACTGTCGATTAGTCCAGCTTCCTTCGCTTTTAGGGCGCTGTAAGGCGAGTTGTCGATGATGGCACGCACGTCTTCCGAAGTTTTGCCGCGGGCCTTGGCAATCGATTCGACGTAACGATTGAAAAGATCATCCAGCAATGAGTTGATGAATTCACGGTGGGCTTCCGACATCTCCTTGCGCGTAAATGTGTCGCCCGCACTCTTGTACTTCCCAATCTGGTAGATATCAGGATAGACACCCAGCTTGTCCAATGAGCCGCGGAAGAACATCACATTGGCAGCGAGACCATTGATGAACAATTCCCCCGGGGGCGCCATATAAATTTGGTCGCAAGCGCTGGCTATGTAGTATTCCTTGTTCATCCCGAGTTCCATGTAGGCATAAACCCGCTTGCCAGAGGAACGAAAGTCGGCAATAGAATCGCGAATCTCTTCCGCCTTGCCCCATCCAGCTCCGGACATGTTGATGTCGAGCACGACCGCTTTAATCCTCTTATCGACCTTGGCCTTTCTGAATTGCAAAACCAGGTTCGTGAGCGATTCATCCGTACCTCCGAAGAACTTCCGCAGAGGATCATCCGGCACATAGTCGGGCAAGGGGCCGGCAACCCGAAGTACTAACACGCTATTGTCTCGAATGGTGGGTGCCCTCTGACCAAACGCGGCCATTAAGACTGCGAGCCCGAGTAGAGCGACCAAAACCAGGACCCCGAGGATGCCGGTGATAATAAGAACTGTTTTGCGAGTGCGTGACATTGCCATAATTATTGCTGCCTTTTATCGCTATTTTCAGTATTAGTGAACGGAATTAGCGGGGTTATTCCTGGCGTTGTAGTACGTCAATGATGAGGAAAAGGTTTAGGGGAGATTCCCAATTGCCGATTGCCAAGTGCCGATTTTGTGACTGGCGAGTCGCAGATTGACTCTTCAGGGTGGCAAACAAACTGTTGAAGATCTGCAATCGGCAATCGGCAATTAGCAATTGGCAATGCGTCGACCGCTACTGTCCACTGGTCTTTACTATCCAACCGCCGCCAATAACCTCGTCTTCGAGATAGAAAACCGTTGCTTGGCCAGGCGTTATGGCTCGCTGAGGTTCATCAAACACGACGTGTGCCCGGCCATGCTCAAGTGGTGTAATCGCGGCTGAAGCTTCAAGGTGGCGATAACGGACACGCACGCGGGCGCGGATGGGAGTTGCCGGCCGGTCGTAAGCGACCCAGTTCACACCGGCAGCGGTAAACTCCCGGTTCAACAATTCGTCCTGTCCGCCCACTACGACGCGGTTCTTTCCCGCATCGATTGAAAGGACGTACAGCGGGCGCTCATTCGCAATCCCGATACCGCGGCGCTGCCCAATGGTGTACCGGTGGATGCCGGTGTGATGACCGACAACGTCACCGTTTGTATTCACGATCTGGCCCTGTCCGGGCAATCTCTCCAGCCCGTCTTCAGTTTCCAGATAGCGATCAATGAAACCAGCATAGTCTCCATCAGGAACGAAACAAATCTCCTGCGACTCGGGTTTCTCTGCCACCGCTAGCTGATGCTCGCGCGCGACTTCACGAACTTCCGGCTTCGACATTTCGCCCAGGGGAAACATCGAACGTGCCAATTGCTCTTGAGTTAGTTCCCAGAGAAAGTAAGACTGGTCCTTTTGCAGATTGCGTCCACAGAAAAGCCGGTATCGCCCTGCCGGTTGATCGAATTCCACGCGAGCGTAGTGCCCCGTGGCTACTTTCTCACAACCAAGACTCGCCGCCAGGGCGTCGAGCGAAGCAAACTTTAAACGACTATTGCAGGAGACGCAGGGAATGGGCGTCTCTCCGTTGAGATAGCTCGCCACGAACGGTTGCACGACATCACGCTCAAATTCGCGCTCGAGGTTTAGAACGTAGAAAGGGAAACCCAATTCTTCGGCCACGCGCCGCGCGTCATAAACGTCATCCAGTGAACAGCAGCGGGAAGGAAGCGGATCGCCATTCTCATCGACGCTGATACCGCGCCGTTGATTCCACAGTTGCATCGAGAAGCCGACCAGGTCATGCCCCTGCTGCTTCAAGATTGCCGCCGCCGCGGACGAGTCCACGCCGCCACTCATCGCTACCGCTATCTTCATTTTCATAAATCGTGAATCGTAAATCGTAAACGTGAATCGAGAAGAAGCCTCTCAGCACCCACCTGATTTTACTTGTTTGCCGCTCTTTCAAACCGAATGCTAAGATGCCCTAACGTAGAATAACAGTCATGAGTCCCGGCTCCCAAGTCGAGCTGATTGCGATGGTGGCATATTTTGAATCACCTGGAAGATGATCCACGAAATCACACGAACCAACACGAAACAAACTTAGTGCATTTCGTGTGATTTCGTGATCGATTTGCCGCCGCCTCCGCAAGAGGAACGGTGATACTGCACATGACACTTACGACGCTCGATTTACGATTTACGACTCATGCCCGAACGCGCGATTGAAGAGTATCGAATCGGTGAAGAGCCCTACTACCTCGCTGTTGGTGGGGAGGTTGATCTTTTCTCCGCCGCCCACTCCGCTCGTTTACCCGTGATTCTCAAAGGGCCGACCGGCTGTGGCAAGACGCGTTTTGTCGAACACATGGCCTGGAGACTAGAGCGACCGCTGATCACGGTTGCCTGCCACGAAGATCTCTCCGCGACTGATCTGGTGGGGAGGTTTTTGCTTGAGGGTGAGGAGACGGTCTGGCACGATGGACCACTTACCGCAGCCGTGCGCAATGGCGCGATTTGCTACCTCGACGAGGTGGTCGAAGCACGCAAAGACACGGTCGTCATTATCCACCCTCTAACGGACCATCGGCGGCGTCTACCGATTGAAAAGCGCGGAACTATTCTCGACGCTCCATCCGATTTCATGCTTGTGGTTTCTTATAATCCCGGTTACCAGTCAATCCTTAAAGATCTAAAGCAGTCGACGCGCCAGCGTTTTGTGGCGATTGACTTCGACTATCCGCCGCCTGAGCTCGAGATTGAAATTGTAGCTCGCGAAGGCGGAGTTGATGAAGGCATAGCGCGCGATCTTGTGCTGATTGGTCAGAAGGTCCGCAACCTGCGGGGACATGGACTGGAAGAAGGGGTCTCAACCCGGCTGCTGATTTACGCTGCCCAATTGATTGCTCTCGG
>JBHENP010000001.1:142793-171792 GCA_046261995.1 Pyrinomonadaceae bacterium | reverse complement strand
CGCGCCCATTACCGACGACCGCGAATTGCAACGCAGCATTCGCGAGATAGTGACCACCGTGATCTAGTCTTCGCGCAACTCCACATGGATTCCGATCAAAATCCAAAGTCAGACGACACCTCCTCTACGGAGCCGGAGGCTTCCTCGGCCTCAATCGAACAGGAAATTCGGAAACAACTTTCAGAGGTTAAGAATCCGACTGAACGCCAGTCGATTTTGGAACTAACCCGCGAGCTGGCGCGCCTATCATTGGATCAGGCAGCAGCAACCGTCGAAACCAGCGGCACGATCGCAGGTATCTCGTTACGTGCCAGTCTCGAGTTCTTGCGGGCAGCGCCGGAAGCCGCGGAGGTTCTCACGACCGGCGAGCTGCGACTGTGGGGCGAGATGGGCCGGCGGCTCGCCATCAGCGATGTCGAGACCGCCATTAGCTTCTTCCTTGCCGGCGTGAATGATCTGAAGCGGGTGCCGCCCGCCGCGCGGGCAATTGTCTTCCAATTGTGTTCACGGCAGATGACGCTTTCTGCTCCGGTTGCCACTGTAACTCTCCGCAAGGTTGCCGGGTTGTCAGAAGCTGTAAGCGATTCGGAGACGCTCACTTCCACTTTGGAAACCGCGGCAGAAATTTCCCGCCGCTCCGCCAAACACAGCGCAGATTTTCTCACGGCGACACCACTGGTAATTGAGTGTCTCAACAAGTTTGATGACCCAGCCGTAAAACGGAGGGCGCTGGCATTAGCTTCCGCCTTTGCTTACCGTGCTGGAGGAATCGCGGCCGAAGCTTGGGCAGCTCTGCCCACTGCTTTGGCCCACCTGAAATCCGAAGCAGCGTTGAAATTGCTCGATAGAACAGTAGATTTCCTGGAGCGGGGTGGCGGCGGCGCCTTGCACCTGATGCTTTCGGGCGGCGAGGTTCTGCGCATCCTGCCGGAATTGTTCGACGATTGGATTGGGTTGCTCTGGGTCGTGGCGCAACATGGGAATGCGAGTCTGGTGGCATTTGTGCGGAGCACTCCGCGATTCGTGCGCGGGTTTCTAGGTGGGATGGACCGCAATCGCGCCGTCGAGCTGTCGAAGCGAGTCGTATCGTTAACCGGGGAGATCGCGCGCCTGGACGGAGAGGCAGCGCTTGCTTGTTTCCGTGCAAGTCCAGGCGTACTGAGGACGGTGGCGATCGAACAGTTTGAAGAGTGGACGAAACGTGGTCTTTCATTTTCACCTAACGACACCCGCGCTCGACGGAGTTATTTTGCGCTGGAGACGCGCGGCAGCTATGACGTGCTCCACAGTGACAGCAGCGGACTTGCACTTGATTCAATCCAGCATCTGTTGCGCCTCTACGTCGAGGCTCTAACTGGACGAGAGGTAGAGTTGGCGCCCATTGCTGCCGTCCCGGTCGAGACGAGAATTGGCGACGGTCGCACGATTCACTTACCCGCGGTGGTAGCTGAGTTTGGTGACGATGATCTCGATTTTCGTCTCTACAAAGCACTGGCGGCGCACGCGGCCGGACAAATCGAATTCGCTACTCAAGAGTGCAACACAGTGGGTCTGCGGGCTGCGTACTCCGCGATTGCGGAAACTTACGACCCTGCCAATGTTGATGCGCGGGAAGCGTTCGCGCTCGATGGATACATCAACGATCCCCGGAAAAGCCAACCAGCGATGTCGCCCGCAGACCAGGCCGCCACTGGCGACGCTAAGAATCCCCAGCTTCCTCCGGATGGGGACTACCGTGCAGTGCTCGAGCTTTTCCCCCGTCCACAACTGGCACGAAGGATTTTTGGCACACTCGAGAATGGGCGCATCGATGCCCGGCTGCGACGGCAGTATCGTGGCCTCGCTCGCGATCTCGATCTGATTCGCGAACACCTGCGGCGCAGTCGCCCCTCTATTCTCGATCTCCCTGCAACCCTGGTTCCTTTTGAGCTGCTTTTTCAGATCACCTTGCTCGGTGGGGCGCTTGATGATTCACGGCAGTATTACGGACAGGTAGTTTCAGAGTTGGAAACAGTAGCGGCCGAGTACCTGTCGGATTCCGCAGCTACTGTTGCGGACACATTAATGGCCACCAGCAGGGTTTATTCATTATTTCAGTCGGTAGCTCCCGCGGACGACTCTGTTCAACAATTGGAGGTAAGCGAAGACTCGTCCGATAGCGAAGATCAGAGCTCAGCGTTCAGCGAAACTCTTAAATCGCGTCCTCGAGATCGCGAGCCGCAGAGGCGTGACGTGCGCGAGCTCTTCAACGCCTGGAACGATCCCAGCGCCGAAGGAGATCCTGACGAACTCGATGGCGGCGAGGCCTGGATCGAGGCCGAGAGCCCGGAGCAGAGCCTGGAAGAAGGTGAGGTGGCCTACAACTACGATGAATGGGATCGCGAGCTCACCGATCATAGGCTGGCCTGGTGCCGGGTCATCGAGAAAAAGGTGAAACATGGGGACCGGCTGTTCGTGGATCAAACGCGGGACCGCCACCGCGGCGTAATCTCGTCCATCCGGCACCAGTTCCAGTTGCTAAAACCCGATGAACTGACAAGAGTGGCCAACGAACTTGACGGGGAAGAATATGACCTCAACGCTGTTGTTGATTTCGTTCTTGACCGCCGCGCGGCCAAGGTGGGCGGAGGGCATCAATCCGAGCGACTCTATATGAAACGTTTGCGACGCCGTCGTGATGTGGCGGTCTCGTTTCTGCTCGATCAATCTTCCTCAACCGCCCGCACGATTGGCAGGCATCCGCTGCAGCCTTACACACACCCGGGCAGACGCATCATCGAGATTGAGAAAGAAGGGCTCGTCTTAATGAGCGAGGCGCTGGAAGCGGTGGGCGATATCTATTCGATAAACGGTTTCACTTCCGAGGGCCGGCGGAATGTGAAGTTTTATGTGGTCAAAGATTTCGACGAGAAGTATTCGGACGAAGTTAAGCGGCGTATCGGCGGGATTACTTACCAGAACAATACTCGACTCGGCGCGGCAATTCGCCATGCGACTGCGAAGCTGGCAAAACAACAAGTGCGTACGCGGCTGTTGATTGTGCTCTCTGACGGTCGTCCTTACGATCATGACTATGGAGATGCCCGTTACGCGCGTGAGGATACCCGCGAAGCGTTACGCCAGGCCAAAATCCAGGGCATCACGCCCTTCTGCATTACCATCGATCGGGAATCCGAGTCGGAGCTACGTGACCTTTACGGCGACATCGGCTACACAATAATCGACGACGTGCTTTCCCTCCCTGAGAGATTGCCGGGGATCTACCGGCGTCTGACCACGTGATCTTGGTCTACAAAGCGTATGTGGGCAGACTCAGGAAGTACTTACGGTAATTTGCAGGTTTGGAAGGGTGGCTTGCCCCCGCTCAATGTGCAATTCCAGTCAACATTGAAACAATCTCTCAAGTTGAGAGAATCTGCACCTTGAGCGGGGGCAAGCCACCCTTCCTAACCTGCAAATTAGCGATGCTTGCGCCGTCCTTTTGGAATTGGGCTTTGTGCGTGTGACTGCACAGGACCGGAGCCGTACCCACCACCACCGGGCGTTTCAATTCGCACACGGTCGCCCGGCTGTAGTTGCCAGCTACCTTTCGACGCTATAAGGACAGGTGAGCCGTTGCGAATGATGGCATCACGGCCGACCGCACCGTCCTCACCGCCCCCAAGTCCGTAAGGCGCATGATTTCGTCTTTCAGCGAGCAGCGACATCTGGGCGGGCGCCAGTGTTTCGATCTCGCGAACCACTCCATCTCCGCCACGCCGCGCACCCTGGCCACCCGAATCCTTGCGGATGCTGTACTCACGTACTCGCAACGGATAAGCATACTCTAGCGCTTCGGCGGGAGTGTTGAGGCTGTTCGTCATATGAGTATGGACTGCGCTCAAGCCGTCGTTATTGACCCGTGCACCCATCCCGCCAGCGACTGTTTCGTAGTAAGAAAACTCGCGGCCGGTGCGCGGATCGATTCCACCCACCGTTAGATTGTTCATGGTGCCCTGGCTCGCAGCAGGGATGCGATCCGGTAACGCCTGGGCCAGTGCTTTGAACAGGACATCCACGATGCGTTGCGAGGTTTCGACATTGCCGCCGGCCACTGACGCAGGATGAGCGGCGTTCACCACTGTGCCTGCCGGAGCCATCACTTCGATTGGTTCCATCAGACCCGCACTGGCAGGCGCCTCTCCAGCGATTAGACATCGGAAGACGTAAGAGACGGCAGACACGGTAATCGCCTCCACGGCATTGATTGCGCCGGCAACCTGCTGAGCGCTGCCGGCGAAGTCCACCAGGGCGCGGTGGCCATCGATTGCGATCCTCACACGAATCGGAATCCTTTCTTCGCTGATGCCATCGCTGTCTAACCAGTCTTCTGCGTGATAGGTGCCGTCGGGAATCAGCTCGATAGCGCGCCGCATGAGTCGTGAAGAGTATGCGATCAGGTGGCTGGCATATTCCCTGGCTTCATTGACGCCGCGACGCGCCACGATTTCCAGTAACCGCGACTCGCCGGTCTTCAAGGAACCAATCTGCGCCTGGAAGTCGCCGCGCCGCTCTGCGTGACCGCGAACGTTCGCGAGAATCAGGCGCATCACGTCTTCGACTATTTCACCCCCACGCGCCAGGCGAATGGGCGGGATTCGCAATCCCTCGCCATAGACGTCGGTCGCCAGCCCCATCGAACCTGGCGTTGCTCCGCCAATGTCCGCGTGATGCGCACGATTAGCGACGAAAAACAAAGGACGCGGAGAAGGGGCTAAACGGCGGAGGGGAGATGGGGAGACGGGGAGACGGGGAGATGCGGGGGAGTGTTTTTTCCCCCCGTCACCCCGTCTCCCTTTCTCCCCCTCTTCCGGCTGTGCCCAGACTCCTGAGACCAACGTTACATCCGGCAGATGTGTGCCGCCCGCGAAAGGATCGTTAAGAGCTACTACATCGCCCGGCGCTACCTTTACCTGACCAAGTGCCGCGGCAACGGCCATGGGCATTGAGCCCAGGTGCACGGGCATGTGATCGCCCTGGGCAATCACGCGGCTGCTGCTATCGAATACTGCACATGAGTAGTCTCGCCGTTCTTTTATATTTGGAGAGAAGGCAGTACGGCGTAGGGCGATCCCCATCTCTTCGGCCACGGAGGTATAGAGCGCGCGGTATATTTCCAGGGTTGTGGGATCGAACTTCTTCATTTCGGTTACGCACAGTCTCCACGCCACTTCAGCGTCGCTCGATACAGAACAAGGAGCGCTGGAGGCTGTGTCAAAAGGCCAAAAGTACGTACGGT
Source organism: Pyrinomonadaceae bacterium (assembly GCA_046261995.1). Classification (GTDB taxonomy): domain Bacteria; phylum Acidobacteriota; class Blastocatellia; order Pyrinomonadales; family Pyrinomonadaceae; genus PSRF01. Next base: position 166,514 of record JBHENP010000001.1, on the reverse strand, counting down.
AATTTGCAGGTAAGGAAGGCGGACCCTGTCCCCGCTCTTACGCTGAGTGGCTCTCAACCTTGAGGCGGGGACAGGGTCCGCCTTCCTTACCTGCAAATTATCGTAGGCCTTCATTGGTTCTGACACCGGCTTTACTGCGCGCTGTGATGATTGAATGCCGCGTGGCTCGACAATCACGCCTTTGTAACAATCATCAGATTGCCGTAGCCATCGATGCTCGCGTGAGCGCCTGAGGGAATCAGCGTTGTCGCCGAATACTCGGTTACAATCGATGGCGTTCGAAGCTTCATTCCTGCGCCCAGATCATCCCGGCGGTAGATACCAACGCGATGCTTGGCGCCGTCGAAGTAAGCGACCTCGGATGAGTGCGGCTTTGCCCACTCGCCTTTTGATGAGATCGAGATGCGACGGTTCTTGAACTTCTCCACAATCCCGATCGATCTCAACTTCGTGCTGACAATCTCCACGACATCCGATTCCTGCGCGTAACCATACCGGGCCCGATGCGCGCGATGAAAACTTGCAGCGATCTTTCCGGCGCTTCCTTTCGGCGAATCGATGTGAAGTTCAAACGATTGTCCTTGGTAACGGGCGGCCAGAGACCTTTTGCGGCGCTGTTTCGATTCTGAAAATCCTTCCTTACGCAGGGCGCTGCCCGCAATCTGCTCAAGTTCTCTATACGCGGCTTCCAGCTTCTTCTCGATGCCCGGCGCCACTTCAATCATCACCGTACGGCTCAGATCCTTCACCACATCGGCGGACACCACTCCGATCGCGGAAAGCGCACCAGCTGCGGTTGGCGCGATTACGCGCGGAATGCGCAGCGCTCTTGCGAGGTCGACCGCATGCAGGCCACCAGCCCCGCCAAAAGGAAGCAGGGCAAAGTCGCGCGGGTCGTAACCGCGTTCCACTGAAATACTTCTCAGGGCCCGTTCCATGTTTGTGTTGACTACCGAAATCACTCCTTGAGCTGCCTCGGTGATGCTGATCCTTCGGTCCGCTGCTTTGCTCATCTCAGCAGCTAGCAGTGATATAGCTTCCCGCGCTCGCTTCTCATCGAGAGGAAACTCTCCTCCCAATAGACCAGCGCCACCGAAGTGGCCCAGGACAACGTGCGCATCAGTCACCGTAGGCAACAACGAACGGCCGTAACAGGCAGGTCCGGGATCAGCTCCGGCCGACTCAGGGCCGACTCGCAACGAGCCGCCTTCATCAACTCTGGCGATCGATCCGCCGCCTGCGCCCACCGTATGAATGTCCATGACCGAGACCGCAACCGGTAGACCCGCAACCACCGCCTCATTGGTGGTGCGCAAGCTTGCTCGATCGCATAGGGCGACGTCTGTTGAAGTGCCGCCCATATCAAAAGTAACGATGTTTTCGAGTCCGGCCGATCGCGCTGCACGCAAGGCTCCTACTACGCCCCCTGCCGGTCCCGAAAGGATTGTGCGCACCGGCTCGTCCGCGGCAGCAATGGCGGATATGCTGCCGCCGGATGATTGCATCACCCGCAGCTTCGGCGCATGGGCTGCTAGTTTTGTGAGATAGGTACCCATGAGCGGCTGCAGATATGCATTGATCGTAACTGTCGAAGTGCGTTCATACTCGCGATACTCGGGCAGAATCTGGTGAGAAACTGATACCGGAACGTTCAGAGAGGAGACCGACTCCGCGATACGACTTTCGTGTTCCGGATGAACGAAGGAAAAAAGGAGCGAAATCGCAACCGACTCCACCTCGGCCGCTTTTAACTGAGTGACCAGAGCCTCGAGTTGATCGTCTTCCAGGGCTTCGAGCACTTCGCCTGATGACGAAATGCGCTCGCGCACGCAAAATCGCAGGCTGTCAGGTACCAGCGGAGCCGGGCGCACCGCGTCGAGATTGTAGAGTTCGGGGCGCGCTTGCCTGCCAATTGCCAGAACATCTTCAAAGCCCCTGGTTGTGATGAGTGCGGTGCGTGCCCCACGTCTTTGGAGCAACGCATTGGTCCCTACGGTGGTTCCATGAACGACTTCGAGGTCCCGAAGCTTCAAACCAGAAATTTCAGCGATGCGATTCAGACCTGCAACAATAGCAGTCGAAGGATCGGCGGGTGTGGAGGGGATCTTGAAGACCTGCAGGCGATTATTAAACTCGCAAACAAAATCTGTAAACGTTCCGCCAGTATCAACGCCGACGCGGATGTGGCGATTCTTTGCTTTAGCTTTGGCCGGATCATTTTTCATTTCTCATTTGAGATTTATCAGTTGGCCGTTTTCAGATAACTTTTCGTGGTACTTCGTGTCATTTCGTGGATCCTATGTCTTGGTTAAGCGATAAGAACGATTCACTAAATCACACGAACTTACACGAATAGAAGCTAAAATTCCCCTTTGCGGCCTGGAACGATCCGAAATGAAAAATGAGGAAGACTAATGGGAAGGTGGTCCCTACTGCCTGCCTGCTGCTCCTGCCTCCTGTTCTACCGTAGTCCAGCATCCGCTACTGTTCGAAACTCGCGCGGCATCCAATACAAGCTGAACCCGATAGCCGTCTTCGAACGTCGCTGCTCCTTTAAGCGTCTTGCGACCTTCACGTAACGCCTCAACGATGTCGCAAGCGAAATTCGTGAAGCCTCGTGACCAGCTGGCCGCGCGCATCCCGGGCGCCATCGGATCCTGATGCACTTGAACAGGTCGCCAGACGCCGGAACCGGCCGGTGAATGCCACAGCTCGCCAGTCTCTTCAACCATTAGCGCTCCTGTGGTGCCGTAAATCTCGAGGCGGTTCTCATGGCTGCCGGATTCCAATACTGACAGAGCCGCAGCTCCGGTGGCGTTCTTAGTTAGCGCGGAGTCAGCGAATCGGAAATGCAGTTTGGCTTCGTCGTCAGATGTCACTTGACGAATCTCGCCAGTAGTTTTGTCGGGGCGTTCAGTGATGTGCGTGTTGAGCATACAAGAGACTGCGGTTATCTCGGTGCTCAACAGCCAGCGAAAAGAGTCGATGACGTGGGATCCAATGGCGCCGAGTGTGCCGCCGCCCATTTTCTCGTCGGACCACCAATCCCAGGGACGGTCTAAAACGCCGCGGTAGTCAGAACGAAAGACGTAGTTGCAGTGGCGCACTGCGCCGATCGCGCCGCTGGTCAACATCGAACTTATCATCCGCCGGCTTTTCAAAAATCGGAGCTCGTGATCGATCAACGCCAGCACATCCGCCTTTTGAGCGGCTTCGGTCATGCGTCTGGCCTCCGCGGCATTCATGGCCATAGGCTTTTCGCAGAGCACCGCCTTGCCGTGCTCAAGGGCGGCCAGCGTCATCTCCATATGCGTCGCGGGCGGCGTCACAATGCTCACCAGATCAACGTCTTCACGCGCCACCAGTTCGCTCCAGTCGCGAGCCACATGTTCAATTTCAAACTCTTTCGCAACACTGGCAGCATGTTCCGGATTTCTGCTGGTAATGGCGACAATGCGCGTACCCATACAATCGCGAAATCCGGGAATCTGTGTAGTGCGGGCAAAGCCGGCGCCGATGATTCCGATTCTTACGGGCTTTCCGTTAGTCACAATCTAATCTTCCTTCTTGACCCGCTAAGATTCCTTCGCAACTCCCTAAAGGGAACGGCTAACAACGAAGATTTTTGAGCTACTCACAACATCAGTGATTGCCCACCGCTACTGCTTCCTGCTCCCGCCCTTCTGCTTTTGGTGCCCCCGCAGGGATTCGAACCCCGAACCAACAGATTATGAGTCTGCTGCTCTAACCGTTGAGCTACAGGGGCATCAATAACTTACAGGCGGCGGCTAACTGACTGTAGTGAAAACTGCCACATGCTGGTTGTCTTCCAACTCTGTTAAACCCTTAGACTGGCGGTTGAAAACTTCCAGCCGTTCAAAGGCTCTCTCGAGGCCTTCAGGTGTTGGATGGACGTGCTTCTCCGACACTTTCACACTACTGTGTCCGGCAATCTGTTTGATTGTAAAGACGTCCGTACCAGCTTCACCAAGTCGAGTCAGCATTGTATGGCGCAGCGAATGTACCACGAAATCCTGAGGCAGGTTTAATGCGGTTCTTACCTTGTTATGTTGATGGCAGAGTGATGTAACGAGGAATGGTTTGCCGTGTTCACCAGCAAAGACAAAGGCGGACTTACTCTCGAGTGACCGATTGATAAGCATCTCTTTTACTCGCGGTGTGAGGCTGATATTACGGGTGGCAAACGCAGACTTACCTGATCTCACGTGCAGATAACCATATCTACAGCCTTGAGCTGGCTCGAGGTGGACGTCCTTCCATTCCAGCGATAGTGCCTCTCCAGCACGAAGGCCCGTATCCAGCAGCAGTAGGGCAGCGTCTCTGAGCGGTTGCGGTGTTGCGGCCAGGTACACGGACTCCTGTTGCTGGCTAAGCACGAAAGTACGGCACCGTTCGCCTTTGAGCAGGGTAATGATAGGAGCAGACTTAATCTTTTTCTCTTTCCTGGCACGGTAGAGTAGGCGTCTCAGCGTGGCTAGTTCTCGGTTAATCGTTGCGGGTGCAACCTTCTTGTGTCGCGACTCGATATAGTCCTGAATTAACGACTCTTCGATCTCGTTGAGGTTGGCGGTTGCGAGTGGTGAATAGGCCAGCAGTCTATCGAGTTTCTCTCTCCAGAACTTGATAGTGCGTGGCTTCCCTGCGGCATGGCGCTCGATGTAAGTCATAAACCGCAGTGCGTACTCAGAGAGTGTAGGGACAGGTTCAGGCCTCTTCAATCCGGCCCTTTTTTCCGCGAGAGATGTCCGGACGGCGGCCTCAATTAGCTCTGCTGCGGCCTTATTGCTCTGTTTGGTTGAAGCCTGGAACCGCTTACCTTCAAGCACGAAGTCGTAATAGTATTTTCCGCCTCGTTTATAGACAATCATGATTTACCATCCTTATCTAACGTAATAACCATCTTTGTATTTTTCTTTCCATCGTTTCTTGCGGCGTTTAGTCTGGCAAATATCCGAGCAGCATTCCTTATCATCGCGCCCGGCCCAGAACACGCGGCTGCATATTTCACATTCACGGACGCGACTTAGATCCTCACCGTCCACGGCTTCACCAAATGCGTTTCGGTAGGTATGGGCGACGCCGTTCTGGTCGATGTTCACACCGAAGTACGCGGTGTAAGAGGTAAGGCGTGTTTTACCTTCTTTGCGGCATTCACGCCGCAGCCCTACCTAGTATGCGAAGATTCTTAGCTGATTGCTGAATAAATCTGTACTCGGATAGAGCGCCGCGAACAATCGAAAAAGGTTATACGCATAAGGTCGTTCATTATTTCTGCCGCCCGCGCCTCCGCTTTGTTTTTATGTTCAGTCGGTAACGCTGTCCCTATCATCCGCTTTGCCAGTTTCTCGCGGGCCTTTCGAGGCTCAGTTCCTGTAAACACACTGACGTACTTTGAATAGGCGCCATAACTCCCTGCCGCCCACACGTGCTTCGAGAATGCCCTGGGAAGCGGTTTAAGCCACTCGGCCAGCCCTGCATGGATTACCTCTGCCGGTAAAATAGAGTCTAGCATTGCGCTGGCAATTTCTTGACGAATCATTACCCGGAGGTATAAGTTTTAGCCGCTCAATCCAAGACTATCTACGTGCGGCAGGGAGTTCCATCCAATGAGATTCAAATCAGTCTCCAGGGTCTTTGTCTCTATCGCTCTGGTCAGTGCTCTACTTTTGACCCTCTCCTTTTCGCTGCGCCGTGCAGTTTCCGCACGATCAGTCCCGTCTCTGTCCCAACAGCCAAATGCGATCATAAATGGGAAAGGTGATGGTAACGACTCTGATCACATCAAGCCCTGCAAAGATAAGAAAGAAAAGAAAGAGATCCACGATAAGAACTCAAAGGAAGATGATTGTCTGCCGGGAGGCAGCAGCAACGGAATCAGCAAGGGTGATTTCAACGGTGATGGGATTGCCGATCTTGCGGTAGGGGTTCCTGATGAAGATGTAAATGGGTTTCGGGATGCGGGAGCAATAAATGTCATTTACGGAACTGTAGATGGACTCCACCAAAATTTCGTTCAGCTTAATCAGTTTTGGACGGAGAGTAATGTTATTCCGGGAGACCCGGGGATAACAGCCGGAACGAACCATCATTTTGGTTCAGCCTTGGCGGCGGGCAACTTCAACGGCGATCATTTTTCTGACCTGGCGATTGGAGTACCGTTTCACGATTTTGCAGTGCCCGGCCCTGATCTTGACGATGCGGGATTGGTAGTTGTCCTCTACGGTTCTGCGAACGGCCTGACTTCGATAGGCAGTACTTTTTTCTCGCAGGTTCCGCCCCTCATTTTGGATGAAGCCGAAATAGGTGACCGATTCGGGAGCGCCTTATCATGGGGCGACTTTGACGGCGATGGCTTTGGTGATTTAGCTGTCGGCATACCTGATGAGGACGATGAAGATCCGGTAGCTGGAACAACTGATGTTGATTCCGGAGCCGTCCAGATTTTATACGGTACGAGTACTGGATTGACTGCTGCAAGAAATCAGTTCTTTACGCAAAGAAGCTCCGGCATTCTGGACACAACCGAAGCTGGTGATAAGTTCGGCACCGTGCTGGCAGCTGGAGACTTCAATGGCGACGGTCAGAGTGATTTAGCGATTGGAGTGCCTCTGGAAGATGTTGGGGACCTACCGAATGCCGGTGCGGTCAGTATCATTTATGGTTCGGGACAGGGCGAATTAACTGTCAACGGAGGTCTAACCAGCACGGACGATCAGTTCTGGACGCAGGATTCGGTGCAAGGTTTCGCAGAAATTCAGGAGCAGGCAGACGCGCTCGATAGATTCGGTGCAAGCCTCGCAGTTGGCGATTTCGACGGCGACCTCAGGAGTTCCGCTCCCGCCAGCAGCAAAACCAGTGACCTGGCTATTGGTGTACCTTTCGAAGATGTCCAGATCGGTTTTAATGCGGTGATTGTTAATGCAGGAGCGGTAAGTGTACTTTACGGCTCACAAGCGGGCGACACGAATCCCGAAGACGGATTGACTGCCGCGTTCAACCAATTGTTCACCCAGGATACTCCTGGCGTTCCTGACATTGCGGAGGAAGGAGATCAATTCGGCAGCAGTCTGGCAGCAGGGGACTTTGACAAGGTTAGCCAGTCTGCCACCCGATCCGACTTGGCCATCGGCGTACCTTCTGAAGACGTTGGCAGTATCGCCGATGCAGGTGCCGTCAATATCATCTATGGATCGGGTAACAGGCTGGACGCGAACAGTTCTTTAGATCCCGCGCAGATTTTCCACCAGGACAGCTCCGGGATCCTGGATCTTGCAGAGGCCGGTGATAGATTTGGTAGCTCTTTAACCGCGTGGGATTTCGGCAATGATAACCAGGCGCAAACCTTTGGAGATCGAAGGGCTACTGATTTGGCTATAGGAATACCTTTTGAGGACTTCAGCGGTCGAGTGGATGTAGGCGCTGTGGCCGTTCTGTATGGCGACAACCCGGAGGCACTGCCGAATAACGGCGGTCGGTTGAGTTCTATCAATAATCAGTTTTGGAACCAGAACAGTCCGGGGATCGTCGATGCGTGTGAAGACGGAGATCACTTTGGATCAACACTCTATTAAGACAGCCCTCACCGCTGTTGACTGGCAGGTTGAGTCCTTTCATAGGTTCATCCGTTTGAGCAGGTCCTTGAAACGCAATCTCAACACCTCACCTTATAAAGACAGTGCAGTGAAAACTGCAACATCACCCACGGACATACAACGACACCGAGTAATAGTGCATTAGGCGATAAGGCCTAATTACTACTCAATGTCGGCAGGTGTCCTGTAGTGGAGTTTAGCTAATTAGGATTATGAGTCTGCTGCTCTAACCGTTGAGCTGCAGGGGCACACTTGTTTTCAGGAATTGCGCGGCGATTGTAACCAACTTCCGATGGGTTCCAAAATTGAGGAGTGCACTACCCAAAAATGAGTGCCTTTGTAACTTGCCGGACTGGCGACGACGTTGAATTCCACCGCTGAGCGAGTAGCCCCTCAGGGAATGAGGGCAACTACAGTGTAAAAAACCTACCGCGTTCGACCGTTGACGGCAGCGTACAGTGTAGAAAACCTACGCTTCGACCGTTGACGGCAAACGAACAAACCAAAGATGGGCGTTATTGGCTTGCTCTTCGTCACGGAAAGGCGCTTTGAAAAGCAGAGAGTTCAACCATCTTTCCCTTCTGGAAGTAAAATACATCCTTTCCCTGAACGCACTCTTTTAACTCAACCGTTAATGAAGTCTGAGACCGCCGCCGAATTTCGACACATTCCATCTGATCGTTTATTCGTGAAAACTCGGCCTTCGCATCCAATAAACGCATTGAGACGAGATTTGATTCACGCACCATCTCGATTACATCCGTAGTGGATAACAAGCTGTGAAGTGAAACCAGATCTAAGTGGCGTATTTTTTTGGTGCGTTGAAAGGTTGTGAGCGCCTTTGTTAACCCGTTCTGGTAAACAGGCGCACCCTGTAAACTGTCAGGTGCGTTCATGACCAGTAGATCGTCATGCCTCGATAAACTAGCTAGATCATTCAAAATGGACTTGGAGAGGTTGGCTGCTTCACGCCACCTTTGGTTGCTCCTGTAGAGGTTGGCCGAGTAGAAGATCAATAAACAACCGACGGACAGTATCCACAGTTTAGGATTAGCAATAAACGCGGCGACGATATAGGCGATGGCAATAGAGGTGAAGACTGACGGTAGGTAAACAAGTCGTTCGCCCGAAGTATCAAACACACTGATGCCCATCGTAATCACAGGTAGTAAGGAGCAGAGGAATAATATGAGCAGCAAAAGTAACACTACGTTCTGCTGCTTACGCGTTGTTGGCGACTGCCATCTATGCCTGAAAACGATCAGGGTTGAGAGGGCCCCCACAAACATAACAGCAAAAGCTATGAACGCGCGGGACTTGAAAGGTTTGAAGAGCATGAAGGACAACTGATGTGGCAGAGGAGGCAGGAGTGCCCTTACAAAATACTTTGGCAATCGCTCCCAGATTAATGAAACGTTGAAATTCAGGTGATGTCTGGGACCATAGCCTCCGATAAACGAGCCGATCGCAGCATAGCGGATTAACAAGTAGACCAAAAGAATGAGCCCGAGCAGAACGCCTGCTCTTATGACTTGTTTCAAATCAACCGCCTGGCGCTGGTCGGCCGCGACAGATAATTCCATGGCGATAATAATGAGTGGAAGACAGAGCGCGGACTCTTTAGCGAGTAGCGCCAGCATAAAGAAGCCGACCGTGGCTGCAAGATACGATGAGGATCTTTCCCGCATGTATGAGTCGTAAAAAATGAGGGCTGCTAAGGAGAAAACTGTTGCTAATAAGTCAGCACGCCCTGAAATCCATGAAACGGCTTCGGTGTGTGAAGGGAGCAGAAGAAAAATAAGACCTGCCGCAGCTGAGATTCTAAGTGAGATGGCAGCATCATGACCGTTTCTTCGGAGCAGCCGTCCTGAGAGAATGTAGACTAGATATGAGTTAAGAGCGTGCAGCGCAATATTAGTCAGGTGATAACCAAAAGGATTAGTTCCCCATAACGTACCGTCTACGACGTAACTCCAGATAAAGAGCGGACGAAAGAAGCCACCCTGCTCCAGCCCCCAGGTAAAGGACCAGTCGCCTTCGAGAACTCTACCTATTTGCTCGAAGTCATCAGAAAGGAAAAACGAATTAAGAATAGTGGAGTAAGCGATTAATGCCAGCAGGAAAGAGATAGCAAGCAGGGGGAGATTATGAACATTTCGCGTCTTCATACACTTTTCGGGGGTTGCGCCGGGCGATTGTAACCAAATTCGGATGGGCTCCAAATACGATTGGCGTTTGCTGGATTTCCGTATTGCTCAAAAACACTACGTGACTGCCAAACTACTGCATCGTATTATGGGTTGGATGGTATTCGCGCAGGCGATGGACGGATCTGACGGTTCGAGGTAGTTAGCACCGGGAGAACAAGGTCCGACATGCTTCAGGAAGCTCTGATTAAGTCGGCGATCGTCTTCAGTTAACTCTCGTGTCATGAAGTCAGTACCACCGCGCGGTAGCGGGTCGGTCCATACGATACGAGAACGACTGTTGCGGACGACCCACCCGCTACCGCGCGGTGGTACTGACCTCATGACACGAAAGTAACTGGAAGCGAACGATCGACAAATTATGAAGCATGTCGGACATGAGGAATAGAATATATGCAAGCCGAAGAGATCGCTCGTCCTGAGCTTGGGGGCGCACAACTCATAGGCGGGAAGTTGAAGGTTGCGGTGCTGGGTGCAACCGGTATGGTCGGCCAGCAGCTAACCAGGCTGCTAACCGATCACCCCTGGTTTGAAGTCACGGTAGTCGCAGCCTCCGGGAATTCCGCCCGCAAGTCTTACGCCGACGCTGTCCATGGTCGCTGGGCGATGGAGACAGACGTTCCGGACGAACTTGCGAAAATGAACGTTTGGGATGTTCAGCAGGTGGAGGAAATAGTTTCGCAGGTTGATATCGCATTTTGCGCCATTAATCTCGATAGAGGGGGCGTGTTGAGGTTGGAACACGCATACGCAGCCGCGGGTGCGTGGGTTACTTCCAACAATTCGGCCTACCGGTCCGATCCGTTCGTCCCTATGGTGATCCCGGCCGTCAATGCGCATCACCTGGATCTGATCCCGCGTCAGCGCCGGGCAAAGGGCTATCAAACCGGAGCGCTCATAGTGAAGAGCAATTGCTCGATTCAAAGTTATGTAATCGCACTTGAGCCGCTCCGGGAATTCGGCATCGATCGAGTAAGTGTCCACAGCGAGCAGGCGATATCGGGCGCGGGCAAGACGTTTGAGACGTTTCCCGATATTGAGCGCAACCTGATTCCTCTGATTAACGGAGAGGAGCAAAAGTCAGAGGTGGAGCCGCTGAAGATTTGGGGCAAGGTCGGAGTGGAAGGAATCGTGCCGGCATCTGGCCCAAAGATTAGGGCGAAGTGTGTAAGAGTAAGCGTTCTCCACGGACATACGGCTTACGTTACGGTGAGATTCAGAGTTACCCCCACGGTGGCGCAGATCCTGGAGGCCTGGGAGAAGTTCGGATCTCACGATCAAGTGGAATCTATAGTGCAGCGGTCTCGCGGGGATGCCGGGCTGCCATCCGCGCCGCACAAACTGATTCACTATCTGCCGGAACCCGATCGACCGCAGCCACGCCTGGATGTAATGACTGAAAACGGCATGGCGGTCAGTATTGGACAGTTAAAGATTGATAACGACTACATGGTTTCTTTTACCGGCCTTTCTCATAATTTGATTCTGGGAGCTGCCGGAGGGGCTGTCCTGGCCACAGAAGCAGCAGTCGCCAGACAACTCGTCTATCGCAGAATTCCCACGCGGCAGGCGGCATCGTTGCCGGCGTAGCAGGAATGGCCGAAAGGCAAACTCAGCCGCGGATTTGCTCGGATGAACGCGGATTAAGACATTAGCAATCTATTCTGGCCCTGAGGTTCTTAATAAACTCCATGGATCAAATTCAAGATGATTCGAGAGGTAAGAGTGAGGCCCTGAAAGGGACGAAATTATCTTTCATCGGTTGCGGTACGATGGCTGAAGCGATTATCGCCGGCCTGCTGAAAAAGAATCTGGTGAAGACTGAGCAGGTGGTGGGCAGTCATCCGCGCAGAGATCGGCGCGAAGAACTCCAGAGGAAATATTGGATTCGCATATTGGAGAGCAACAAAGATGCGGTCGCCTTCGGACATGAGCCGTTAAATGCTAACGAAGGCGATCAGTCTTCATCGATCGTAGTTTTGACGGTCAAGCCACAACGACTGGGCAGCATCCTCCGCGAGTTAAAGGGATCGGTGCAGGCGGAGCAGTTGGTGATCTCCATTGTAGCCGGAGCCGGAATCGAGACCATCGCCGACGATTTGCAACACAGGTCAATAGTTCGCGCGATGCCAAACACCCCCGCTCAAATTGGACAGGGCATGACGGTTTGGGTGGCAACGCCTGAAGTTAGTGAAACCCAGCAGCATCAAATTCACATGATCTTTGGAGCGCTCGGGCTCGAGCTGCAGGTCAGCGATGAAAAAATGATTGATATGGCGACGGCGCTTTCGGCCACCGGACCTACCTACACTTTCATGGTGATGGAAGCTCTGATTGATGCGGGTGTCCATTTGGGATTCTCCCGGCACGTCGCGGAAGAGCTGGTCCTGCAGACGATGCTCGGCAGCGTGCTCTTCGCACGTGAATCACGCAAGCATCCAGCCGAGCTGCGTAACATGGTCACTTCACCCGGCGGCACCTCTGCTGAAGCGATCTATCAAATGGAAAAGGGCAGCCTGCGTACGGTGCTCTCGAAGGCTGTCTGGGCTGCCTATCAGCGTGCTAACTCGCTGGGTCGCAAGGCTAAGGACTAGTTATGAGCTTATTTGATTTTAGATTGTGACTAAGCCTTCCAAGTACTTTATTAAGGGCTTAATTGTCGATGTCGTAATCTTATCTGCCATCAGCTTGTACTTGTTGGCGGCAGTCGCCTCAAATTACAAAGGCCGATGTGGCGTCTTTTGGGCGTTCGGCGGTGATGGCCACCCATGCTCCTTTGTAGAATACTTGAGGCAAGAAATGGGGCTCTTCCTTTTTCTGATTTTGTATGGGTTGGGGTGGTTGATTTTGCCTGTCCTTGCGCTGATTCCGGCCATCGGTTATTTGATTGACCGGCGTACTAGATCTTCATCGTTTGAATAACGTTAATGAGTCCTGCCCCTAACAGGCGACTTCACAGGATCGCAATCAGCAAGAATCCCATTGGTTGGATTGCTTCCTCGCGTGGGATTTAGGAGCCGCGCTGGGCACGGCTACAGGTCGATCGGACATGAGGACGCTGGGCGCTGAGTACGTATTTGATGAAAGAAAAACTTCAGGTGATGAAATTCGGCGGCACCTCGGTTGGCAACGCCCAATGTATCCAGCGCGCGGCGGAGATCATTGCCGCGTCCGCAAGCGATAACGACGTTGTGGCAGTAGTCTCGGCGATGAGCGGAGTAACCAACCGTCTTATTGAGGCCGCCCATCAGTCCGAGAGAGGCGACGCCGGCGCCGGTGATGAACTGGCAACCTTACTCGGCAGACAACATTCAGAGGCAATCGAAACCATAGTCCGCGACCACAGCAAACGTGCGGAGCTCACGACGGAGACTGAACACATCATCGAAGAGGTGACCCGCCTGTGCCGTGGGACAGCGCTGTTGCGTGAGCTAACGCCGCGCGCGCTCGATTCCATTGCTAGTGCGGGTGAACGCCTATCTGCGAAGTTGCTGGCAGCCGCGCTAGTTGAGTTAGGCGTGCCGGGCGTGGCCGTCGTAGCAACAGAAGTAATCGTCACTGACGGCTCGCATGGCCAGGCTGAGCCGTTAATGGATGCGACGCGCGATCGCGTGAGCGAACGATTACTGCCGCTGCTGGGCGAGGGTGCAATCCCAGTCGTGACCGGCTTCATTGGCGCCACGCCGGCTGGGATCCTGACCACCCTGGGCCGCGGGGGCTCAGACTATTCCGCGACAATTCTCGGCGCCGCGCTTCATGCGAGTGAGGTCATCATTTGGACAGACGTGGACGGAGTGTTAACTGCGGATCCTCGTCTCGTTTCGGAGGCGCGGACCCTCGGTGAGATCTCTTACAACGAAGCCGCTGAGCTGGCCTACTTCGGCGCCAAGGTTCTGCATCCGAAAACTCTGCGTCCTGTTTCCGAAGCCGGAATTCCGGTCTGGATTCGCAATAGTTTCGCGCCTCAGCAGCAGGGCACAAAAATCACCACTTCAGGACATCCGACGGCGCGCGGTGTGAAAGCGATTACGGCGATCAGTGATGTCAGTCTGATCACGGTAGGTGGGCGCGGCATCGTCGGTTTACCCGGCGTCGCGGCCAAAACTTTCACCGCCGCAGCGAATGCTCAAGCCAACGTCCTATTGATTTCCCAGGCGTCATCGGGAAACGACATCTGCTTCATTGTCAATTCAACTGACACCGTTCGCACAGTTGAGAAGCTGCGCCAGGCCTTCGCCTTTGACTTGGCCCATCAAAAGCTGGAACACATCAACGTGAACCCGGACATTGCCATCGTGGCAGTCGTGGGAGACCGAATGCGTGGTCTACCCGGAATTGCCGGACGTACTTTCAGCACTCTCGGCCGGCGGGGATTAAACATCATCGCGATTGCCCAGGGGTCCTCAGAATCAAATGTTTCTTTTGTTGTGGAAGCCAAAATGATGGGCGAGACAGTACAGGCGTTGCACAGCGAATTTGGTCTGGAGCTGCCGGCTTCTCGCTTCGAGTCAGTTGAAACCGACAGCACGCTGGCGAGTGCATGATGCCGACTAACTCCCAGACAGCGGGAAGGACCACAGTCACGCAGCGGTGTATTGATGTCTCTTGTGGCGCGCGCTTCGAGATCAATGAGCGGATCTATGTCTGCTCTCGTTGCGGCGGCCTGCTGGATGTCGTGCAAGAGTCAGCGACGGATCCGGAACAGCTGCGAGGTTTATGGACCAGGCGTCTCGGGTCATTCGAGACACGTGACCGCAGTGGTGTGTGGCGCTACCGCGAGCTGTTGCCTTTCGCGGACAACGCGCCGATCGTCTCGCTCGCTGAAGGCAACACACCGATCTACGATGCCCCAGTTTCCGCTGAGTATTGTGGGCTGCGGGCACTGACTCTAAAACACCAGGGCTGCAATCCGACCGGCTCATTCAAAGACACGGGTATGACCGTCGCGATCACGCAGGCCCTGATCCTGGGCGTGCAAACGGTGGTCTGTGCCAGCACGGGCAATACCGCAGCCAGCCTCGCTGCCTATGCAGCCCGAGCAAAATTGCAGTGCGCGATCCTGGTGCCGCGAGGTCAGATTAGTCACGCCAAACTGGCGCAGAGTTTGGACTATGGTGCTGCAGTGTTGGAGTTGGACGGTAACTTTGATGACGCAATGCGGGCGATCCGCGAGTTGGCTGAGTACGAATCAATCTATCTGGTTAATTCCATCAATCCGTTTCGTATTGAAGGACAAAAGACAGTCGCCGCGGAGTTGTTGCACCAGCGCGGATGGCGCGTTCCTGATCATTTGGTGGTCCCGGGCGGCAATCTCGGAAATAGTACCGCCTTTGGCAAAGGCTTTGCCGAATTGCGCGACCTCGGCCTGATTGACCGCTTACCGCGCCTGAGTGTGGTGCAGGCCGAAGGCGCCTCGCCCTTCGCAAACCTGTTCAAGTCTTTTGCCGGGGGTGCAGACGTCTCGCCTGAATCGCCTGGCCAGCATTTACCGTCCGATTGGAACGCGTGGCCCGCTCTAACTCCCATCAATGATCCCCATACGCTGGCCACCGCGATCAAGATTGGCGCGCCGGTTTCGTGGCAGAAAGCGCTGCGTGCGGTGCTGGAGAGCGGCGGAACCGTGCTGAGCGTGAGTGAGCAGGAGATGGCCGACGCGAAAGCAATTATTGGACGAGAGGGAGTGGGTTGCGAGCCGGCTTCGGCATCAACTGTGGCTGGCATCAGGCGATTGGTTGCTGATGGAGTTATTGGCCCAGATGAGGACGTGGTCGCGGTGTTAACGGGTCATATATTGAAGGATACGGACTACGCCATCAAGTACCACCAGCAAAAGCTCTTCAGTGATAACGACGCGACGACCAAGCGGCGCAAGCTCGCGGGAGCCTACCCCAACCCGCCATCCCTGGTAAAGGCGACGAAGTCCGCGATCCTTAAAGGAATCAAGCGGCACACCAAAGCCCACGATTCAGCGTGAGGTGGATCGTAGGGGTGTCCCTCCGTGGGCACCCCATCGTTCGCGCGGCTCTCCTCTTTCGGGATCACCTTGTCTTTGCGACGGTGGGGTGCCCACGGAGGGACACCTCTACAATAGTTACCGCGTGCCGCCCGGATCTATAAAGAATGAGTAATCTCGGAACAACGCACGCTCCAGATAACACAAACGTTAAGCCAAGTGGTGAGCGCTCGTTCTCCATTCGAGTGCCGGCGTCCACTGCTAACCTGGGAGCGGGCTTCGATTGTATCGGTCTCGCATTGAAACTCTATCTGACGGTTCGGGCAAGGGTCGTACCTGGAGCGAGCGAGGCCTGCCACCTGCACATAGTCGGCGAAGGCGCGGAAGAACTGGCAGGCAATGAAGACAACCTCCTCTGCCGCGCCATACGCTTTACCGCTGAGCGTGAGGGAATGAGCCTGCCTCCTTTGGAGCTCGATGTAAACAACGAGTTGCCCCTGACACGTGGACTCGGCAGCAGCGCAACTGCCATCGTCGCAGGTGTCACGCTCGCTTCTTTGGTTGGTGGACGGGAATTGTCCGCCGAGACGATGCTCCGCTATGCCGTAGATTTGGAAGGACACGCAGACAATATTGCCGCAGCATACCTCGGAGGCCTGGTGGTCAGTTGTGTAAAGCCTAACGGGAGTGTGCTGGCCGTGAAAAGGTCCTGGCCATCTGAATTAAGGGTGGTCGTAATTTCTCCGGAGGCGTTCCTGAAGACCGCGGTAACGCGCAGTGTTCTCCCAGTCGATGTGCCTCGCAAGGACGCCGTTTTCAATCTGCAACGGGTGGCCTTGTTCGGTGCTGCGCTGGAAGCCGGTGCTTACCATGTTTTGTGGGATGCCATGCAGGACCGGCTGCATCAAGCACATCGTCAGTCGCTGGTACCGGGGCTGGCAGAAGCCCTGGCGACTCCGCGCCAACCAGGTCTCGTTGGCGTAGCCTTGAGCGGGTCAGGACCCAGTGTGGTAGCGCTAACCCGGGATCGCTCTAGCGAGATCGGGGAGGCGATCGCGGAGAACTTTCGGCGACTCGACGTTCCAGCCAGGGTGCGCGTGTTGGAGGTGGATCACGATGGATGTGCGGTGACCGCGTTGGCTTGAAGGATTTGTGATTTTAAAGTCTTGATTTCAGAAGTTCCGCTGGCTACCGTAAGAGACTCGGTGGCTTCCGCACTCAGCCCGAGCCGAGTCACTCAACATACTGAACCATTTGCGGTAGCCAATGGACCCCCCCACTCAACACAAGCAGAGGCCACCCGACCCACGATTTGATTTTCGATGCAGGCTCGATGAGATTGCTTGGCTACCGCAAATGGTTCGATGTGTAGTGGCCCTGCCCGGGTTGAGTAGCTCCTACTTGTATTGAGTGGTGGGTTCCATTGGCTACCGAGACTGTATGAAAAACCAAATGAACCGTTGAGCCTGACACGCGCGTAACTAGAGCGACTGAGTACAGAACCAATGAGAGTATCGCTCAACTACAGAACAGGAAGCGGTAGCGACCTGGCCGTTGCGACAGACTCAAATTGTGTTAGTGGTAGCGAGACGGCCAGGTCGCTACCGCTTCCTGTTCTGTAGTTGAGTGCATACCGTCAGAGGAATGATTTCGCGGTGACTCTTTTTAGTTTTCACACAGTCTCGCTAAGCCAATGGATCCAACCACTCAGCACCAGTAAGAGCCACTCAACTCACGGTGTGGAGCTGCCCAGGGTTGAGTGGCTCCTACTTGTATTGAGTGGTGGGATCCATTGGCTACCGCAAATGGTTCAGTATGTTGGGTGCTTCGTGAAATCGCAAATCAAAAATCTAAAATAATCTAAAATCAAAAATGCAATTACTTCAGCACCGCGGCTTGCGGGCTCAACAAGAGTCGGTGCCAACGTTGAAAAGTATTGATTGTTTCGTTTGCGTAAACTCGTACGAAGGCGGTCTGCAGATAGAGCACTTCGGGGCTGGGCCACTCCACCCGCACAATAGGATTGAATGACGGAGGCGGTGCTGAGGTCTTGGCAGGTTCGGCTTTGTCTTTGTTGTCATCGCTCTCCTTCTTGCCACTCGCGTTCTTTTCATCATAGACAAGCGAAGCGGAAACTAAAGCGTCGTGCAGAGGAATACGTGCCTGCGTAGGTTTGTTCGTGGCCGCGTCATATATTGCCACGTCAGTCTCAAACGCCGTCGCCACCTTTGCAGAGTCCTTAGACCACGCCGGCAACGTTTCGGTTAACTGATCGTCGAGCAATCGCTCATTGCCATCAATGGCTATGAGACGAGGTCTGCCCGCCGGAAGCCTGAACGACTTCTCGCGCGCTTCCCATTCGTTTTCCTTGCAGGCCAGGGCGACGAGCGCATGGTTGTCAGGAGCCCACGAATAATAGAAGTAAATCAGACCTTCACGTGCTGTCAGAGGTTTTAGATCGTAGCCGTCGCGGTTGCAGATATAAATCTGTTCGGTATTGAATGCCGCGACGGTAGCAAACGCGGGCGCAACCGATGCGGCCGGCAGGGGAGACGAATCCGGATCCGGGGCCAGGTCAATGGGTGGAGTTGGAGTAGGCGCAGGCTTTAGGCTCTTGTGCGCAATAAAAGTTATGAAGTTTCCATCCGAGGTCCAGGCGACAGTCTCCGGAAAAACGCATGAAAGGGTTGGTGGTATTAAGTTGCGCAGAAACCGCCCGTCTGAAGCGTAAAGGTCGATGCGAAACGCCGGGCCCGGTTCCTGTTCGGTGCCGTAAAGCGCAAGTGCTCGCTGTCCGTCAGGAGACGCAACGGTCCGCAGCAGAGCGTCATCTGGCCGGCGAGTGATGAAGTCCGTTTGAATGGAAACCAGTTTTTCATTTGGTTCGGGGGCTTGAAGTTCTGCCGGCACTCCAATGTCTGCTTCGAAGCGGTAGGCAAGACGTTGCGCAGGGACATCGCGCAAAACAAGAGGACGCACATCCTGTCTGTTGGTGATCGACTCGCACCCCGCCACGGCGGCAATCAGACTAATGAAGATTGTGACGGTGAGTGACGACGTGGTGTTATTTCTGGGGCTTCCGAGGATTCTTATGCCTCCGCAACAGAGCATTCCGCAGAAAGAGAGTGAACCACTTCTCGCAGCGCTTCAAGGTTTGGTCTATAGAGCTTCAGAGCACGCTTCAAATCAGCCGAGATGATATTGAGGCATTGAGATGATTGTCAACGAAGTCCCTCCGCGGGGTACGAGTCGTAGGGGCGTCGCTCCGTGGGCGCCCCACCGTTCATTGGTACGACTAACACCACGACAGCAATGCCACGATGGGGCGCCCACGGAGTGACGGCCCTACAAACCGCGCTAGTTGTTGCGTATTGATCGTGAGGGCATCTGGCCGTAGACAAGTTCGTGTGCCAGGGAAGGGCTGAGAGCGAGCAACGCTCGTATCGTATTTCGAGGTGAGAGATGATCTTCGTCACCTTCATCATCCTCAACACAATTGTGCTGGACAGCGCGGGATATTCGTCTGGGAAGAGGGCTGTAATCGGGAGTCTCTGAGACGAATGCGCGGGCGGCTATTGCCCCGATAAGATCGCAGGTCAACTCCTCCGCTCTTTGTGCGTGGATTTTCATTCCCGTGAGGCCTGACGCCCGGTTGCCGACCGCTCGAAACAATGCCTTTAGACTGTCGCCGTCGCCGTCTGCGATGTGTACCAGTTCATGGGCCAGCACGCTGATCATTGCCTCGTCAGACGGCAGACCGGCAAGAAAGATTGTGCCAAAGGTGATTGTCTGCGGCCGCCTCAGAAAAACGGACGCATTGTCGCGCGAAGCCATGTCAGGCTTAACCCTTCTCACTATGCGCACTCGGCCGATCGCTCGTTGTATGTTCAGGTTGAAGTTTTTCGTTTGCTGCAACTTGTATTCACTCGCTAACTTCTCGATTGAAGCTGCAACCAGTTTCCTGGCAACTGGTAACAGGCGTTGCGACCGCTGGGCTCCTGCCACCGCCTCCGAACTGTAAGCCGGTAGAGAGGGACGCGCTTGCATCTCATCGATAGGGTGACTGCCCTTCGGATCCTTCCTTCGTTCCGTACAAATGACGTCGATTGCCCTCTCGACCAGCTCGCGTGCCTCCGGAGACATGCTCTCAGGACGAGCCGTCGAATGCGAACCCTTTCTCGCCGAACGTCGTCCTTGAGCGAAGCCGCTACTGCTGAGGGCGAGCAGCGAGAAAATGAGGAGCAATGCGGCGTAGACACGGAGACGCGGGGACCCGGAGACGCGGAGGCCGGGAGATGGGGCGACGGGGCGACGGGGCGCACAGGAGACGCCGCTGGGAGGGAAACTACTTGATATGCGCGGCCGTCTCCCTTGCGGAAAGGCTTTGCCTTTCCGCCGCAATGAAAAAGATTTGAGGCTGTGCCTCCCCGAACTCATCGATCGCTCCAGACTGGTTTGCGTTTTCCCACGAATGCGTTGATACCCTCGTTCGCGTCTTTCGTCTTCATCAACTCATGCAGGTAGACGTTCTCGACTTCCGCCAGAACCGAATCGATAGGGCGCCCGCGGCCCAGATCAATTGCTTTTTTGGTCATCTGGAGACTGGCGGCTGAAAGCTCGCGCAACTTTGAGAGCACCTCGACAAGTTTAGGTTCAAGCTGGTTAGCTGGGACCAGGTGATTGACGAGTCCAATCCGGGCAGCTTCCACAGCATCAATCAGATCTCCCGTCAGTATCATTTCGCGCGCGCGTTTGTCGCCGATAACCTGCGGCAGCAGAACGACCGCGACCGGCGGAAAAACCCCGAGCTTTATTTCCGGCTGCCCGAAGCGTGCTCGTTCGCCCGCAATCACGATGTCACAAGCAGCCACTAGCTCGCACCCGCCTCCCAACGCCGAATTCTCAACGACGGCAATCGTTGGCCGGGCGATTTGTTCGAGCGCGCGAAAGATCGCATGAAAGGAATCAAGCATCTGATAGATGGTTCCTTCCACATGTTCTTCCACCGCAACTCCAGCGCTAAACGCACGACACTCCTTGTCCGCGTCAAACACGATAGCGACGAGCTGGCGTTCCTGGCCGCACGCAGCGAGCGCCCGGCCAATTTCACGAATCATCGCGATGTTGAAAACATTCAGCGGTGGACGCGCAAAGGTAATTCGCGCGACCCGATCGTCAATGCTGAATCTAATGTGTTCATAATTGCTGGACATAAAAGTTATGGTCCTCAGTTGAGGCCGGACTCATTGTACTTGGTCGCGGGTTAACACGGTAGATAAAGTTTCAGTGAGTATTGCCACAGTTAAATTGCAGAATTTAGAGTTCAACCTTTAGATTGCCGTTTCGCCGCCACAAACTAAAGTTTGAACTCTAAACTGCATCGTGATTCCGGAAGTTTAAAGTTCAACCTTTAGGTTGCCGTTTCGCCGCCACAACCTAAAGTTTGAACTCTAAACTGCCTCTGTTCGGCGCTACTTGGTCAAAGCCACACCTAACCAGGATAGATACGTCTGCCGTTGTTCAGCCGTAGGGTTGTCGACCGCCACGATTCGGTAGGGAGCAACAATCGAGCCGCCAAGTTTGATAGGTAACGAACTGAGGTCGTCAAAGCGAAAAATGGTTAGATTCGCTAACTCGCCGGGCTTCTTTTCCGCAATACGGGCATCAAAAAACTCTTTGGTGACTCGCCGGTTGTCCAGGCCGACGATCTGATCACCGGTATTCAATCCCTGATCATATGCAGGCGATCCGGCATAAACCCTGCTAACCAACAGCCGGTCGGCTTCCTGGACCAGATCAGCACCGAGATACGCTGTTGTCGCGCCCGTGGTATCTAGCCGCAACCCCGCGGCGGCAAGCGACGCGCTATAATCCAGCTCTTCACGCCCTCGAACGTACTTCGCGAAAAAATCTTCCAGGCTCGTGCCCGCCATCAGCTCGCTGACTTTCTGGAAATCCCCCGTGGTGTAGTTGCGAGCCTTTTTGGAGAACTCGATGTAGAGATGACGCATTACGTCGTCGAGCGATTTTTTCCCCTTGCTGAGTTTGCGAATCTCCAGATCGAGTAACAGCCCGATGATGGAGCCCTTGTCGTAATAGTCCACCTGAGAGTTTACGGAGTTTTCGTCCTGCCGGTAGTACTTGATCCAGGTATCGAAGCTTGCTTCCTCCGCGCTCATCACCTTGCGCCCGGGGATCTTTTGCAGGTCCTGAAATGACTTGGCGAACGCGGCGAGAAATTCTTTGTCGGTAATCAGGCCCGCGCGCCGTAAAATGATGTTCTCGTAGTAACTGGTAATGCCTTCCGCGACCCAGAGAAGTTTCGTGTAATTCTCCTTTGTATAATCAAACGGTCCCAACACATCGGGCTTAATACGCTTAACGTTCCAGAGGTGATAAAACTCATGCGCCACCAGCGACAGGAAGCTGCGATAACCTGCCTCGGGTTTGAAATTGAAACGACGCCAACCGAGAGCTGTTGAGTTAAGGTGTTCGAGCCCGCCGCCAGTATTTGCTCTCAGGTGCAGGATGAAGGTGTAGTCCTTGTACGGGATATCGCCGCCAAACAGATCAATCGAGGCCTCGACAATTTTCTGCACGTCGCGGCGCATTCTTTCGGGCTCATAATTCCCCTCCCCGTCGATCACAATCCGATGGGGAATGCCTTTAACATCGAATGAAAGCGTTTTGAAGCTGCTAACTTCAACGGGCGAGTCGTAAAGAATGTCGAAGTTCTCGGCGCGGAAAGTATTCCGCGGTCCGGGTGCGGGAGGAAGTCCCGTTGCTACCTTCCATGGTTGGGGCGCAAGAATCTGCAGTGTGGAGGGGGCATTGAGATAACCTTCGAGGTACATCAGGAGTGCGGCATTGTTCCAGAAGGCGTGATCTGAATTCAGTTGATTGGTTCTAACTGTTAGCTCGTTGGCGTAGACACGATAGGTGGCGCGCCAGTCACGCGAGCCATTGGTCGCCACGCGCCAGGAGTTCTTATTGATCTTTTCCCACTGCAGCGAAGCACCGTTGGCATCAACGGCGACGAAATCCTGAACGTGTCGTTCAAACTCACGAACCAAATATGAGCCCGGAGTCCACACCGGCATTATCAACACTTCCGCCGCCGGCGCCTGAGCTTCGACCTTACGTTTAATCCGTACCTCAACATCCAGCATGTGAGTATGTGGTTTTAGCATAGAGACGGTGAAAGCGATGTCAGGTACCGAAGCCTGGGGTTGCGCTGGTTGGGCTGACACAGAAATAGCACCAACGAGAATCACAGCTGTCAGACGAAGTGCGTTGTAATATTTTTTAAGCATGGTGTTCGACCCTTGTGATCAGATGTATCTGTTTGCAGGAATGTTACTACGAACGTGGGGGCCAGTCTAAACCTCTCAACTCCAACAACATCGCAGTCGGCAAGGCGGACCCTGTCCCCGCCTCAACTTTGAAAGCTACTCAGCGTAAGAGCGGGGACAGGGTCCGCCTTGCCGACCTGTAAATTTGCGGAGCTTGATTGTCGATTCCAGTTTGAGTGGCAGCGACTGTTAGACACTGGCCTGCTTGAGCTTTGACCCTTCTTGTCAACGCCGCGGCAGGCGACTTTTTGTCCAAGATAATCTAGTATCTTCGCTCGCTCTTAAAACAACCTCCCGGAAGGGGTGCTCGCATGTTCCGCAAACTGGTTGCCACTTCACCCTATTGGGTAACTGTCCCGATACGACTGGCGCTCGGGGCCGTGATGATTGGCCACGGCGCTCAAAAGGTTCTGGGCAGTTTTAGTGGACCCGGGTTCGAAAAGTTCGTTGCAGGCACGACCCCTTTTGGATTCATGAAGCCCACCTGGTTGTGGCTGGGAGCGGCGGCCCTCTCAGAACTCGTCGGCGGACTTCTTATCGTGCTGGGATTCCTGACCCGCGTCGGTGCGTTCTTTGTAGCTTGCACGATGCTTACG
>JBHENP010000001.1:72699-142783 GCA_046261995.1 Pyrinomonadaceae bacterium | reverse complement strand
GAGTTCATTGGGGATCCTTCTTTGCTCCCAAAGGCTTTGAGTACGCCATGTCACTTTTGGGAATGGCCCTGGCACTCATGATCTCCGGAGGCGGTATGGCTTCTGTCGATCTGGCCTTGTCGAGCGCGCGAGGCGGCCGCCGCAGGTAGAATTATTTAGATTTTAGATTTCTGATTTTTGATTTGCGATTGGTGCACACCGTTGCCACGGGTCTGCGGCGATAATTGGCAATCTAGATCCAAAATCAAAAATCAAAAATCAAAAATCTCGAATCCATGAAGCGTTCTCCTCTCGTCGTAATCTTCACCACAGTCTTCATTGATCTGCTGGGATTCGGCATCGTTATCCCGGTGCTCCCCTTCTACGCCGAAGGCACGCAGTTTAATGCCACACCTCGCATGGTTGGTTTGCTCTTTGCTTCTTACTCCGTCATGCAATTGTTCTTTTCTCCGGTACTCGGGCGGCTCTCGGACAAGTATGGCCGGCGACCGGTTCTTTTGATTTCCATAATTGGCACCGGAATCGGGTTTCTGATTCTGGGATTTGCCACAACGCTCTGGATGCTTTTCGTGGGAAGAATTCTCGACGGTATTTCGGGCGGAAACATCTCCACGGCTCAAGCTTACATCGCCGACATCACTACCAAAGAAGATCGCGCCAAGGGCATGGGATTACTCGGCGCAGCTTTTGGCCTCGGGTTCATCTTTGGCCCCGCAATCGGCGGCATACTGAGCCGCTGGGGTATTCATGTACCATTTCTTTTTGCCGCGGGGCTTTGCTTCGCAAACGCTGTTCTCCTCTATTTCACTTTGCCGGAAACCGTAACAGCGGATCACCCTGCCCGCGTTTCCGCAGCACGTGGGCGCGGATTAGCGCAACTAATTGATTCACTAAAGCAGCCGCGACTCGGCTTCATTCTCACCATTTATTTCTTGTTCATTGTCGCCTTCTCGATCATGACGACCTCGTTTTCACTCTACACGATGTTTCGCTTTGGTTACGACGCTCACCATAACGGCTACCTGTTTGCGTACGTGGGAGTGATCGCCGTCATCATTCAGGGTGTACTGATCGGCCGGCTGGTGAGGCGGTTCGGTGAATTGTGGTTGGTGATTGTGGGCGCGCTATCTTTTGCGCTTAGTCTCTTTGCAGTGCCCTTCGTGGGACCGAAGTCGGGTGGGTTGGTGGCGCTGCTCGTCGGCGGAGGTATCTTCTCGCTGGGAAACTCTCTGTCGACGCCAGCTCTGAATAGCCTGGCGTCGAAAAGCGTCGGACCAGCGGAGCAGGGAAGCGTCCTGGGAGTGACTCAGTCGGTGGCAAGTTTGGCGCGGGCCGTGGGCCCTTCGCTCGCAGCCCTGTTGATTCACAGCACCTCTTTAGAAGTGGGCGCCGACGGCGTTGCTCATTACATGAGTGATCGCTCATTGTTCATTACCTTCTGGACCGGCGCTGTGATCATGTTTCTGGCTTTTTTGCTGGCGGTCTATTTCAGGCGGGTGCACGCTCCTGAGTATTCAGAGACCGATGCCGTCGCCACTGCCTAGGTGTGCAGTCGGCATGCGATCCACGAAACTACACGAACCAACACGAAATCTTCTTAGTGCTATTTCGTGTGATTTCGTGGATCGTATTCGCCATGTTTGGATATGGACTGCCACATAGAGATCAGAAGAATCTGCGGACGAGATAGAAGATTAAACTCAGGGCGAGCGAGACAATCAGCATCGAGACTATTGGGACATAAACGTGCGCGCGCTCGCCCTCGTACCTAATGTCGCCCGGCAGTCGACCGAACCAGTTGAGTCCTCCCGAATAGATCAGCAGGCCAACCAGCATCAGGCAAGCGCCACCAGCAATCACAAGTATTCCCAACCAGCGATTCATTACCTTAACTCTATTTAGCGGAACCCGATCGCGCGACTCCTGTCTTTTGCGATTTCGTTCCTAATATCTTCGAAGGTCAACTCGGATAGTTTTCCGCCGCCGAACATTTCATTGTTGGTAACCTCCGCAATGGCAAATGGCGGCGTGGTAAAAATGTCGAGTTCTGCGTCCGTTTCAAAGCTAACCTCCGTCAGAATTAATCCGAAGAGATCACCGAGAAACATATCGATCGTAAACTTTCGTCCTTCCCATTCGAACGGATAACGATTTTTGCGGATCTCGTTGCCTTCAAAGATCGATAAGACCTGGTGTTCAGCGGCGTTGAGGTAAGTGTTGGTGATAATGGTGCGCGAAAGGTCTGCCGGATTGGGCGCAAACTTTTGCGTCAACTTCACTGTCCATTTGTTGGTACCGGGATCTCGCACCTTGCGCAAGCGCAGGCGGGTGCCGGTGATGTAGTTGTCGGTGATCTGCAGGTGCGGATCGGCACGCGTCAACCCTTCGGGCAGATCCTGCAAAAGGTAGCGGCGCTCGCGCTCAAGGCGCGCATACTTGCTGTCAGGCACGATCGTGTTCTGGTCTGTTAATTTAGCAACGCCCATTGGTTACCTTATGGCGGCAGCCTGAGGGTCCTGAAGACCCCTGCCGGGCCTGTCTTTCAACAGTCGTGCCCCTGCCCCGACCTGAGAACGGAAGAAACCAACTTTACATAACAAACCCCGACATGTAAAGTTAAGCCCGTAACTTTACATGTGAGGTCCCGGCATGTAAAGTTAAGGTTGTAACTTTACACCTGAAAGAGCCCTATGTAAACATTTGTCAGGTCAATATGACGCCAAATCAACCCTTTAAGTCTGGAACTTATAGACAACAACACCAATATAAGAGTTTTGCGCCAACTCTAATCAATAGACCCTTTGGCTGGGTAGATCCGAGTATCGACGTGCTGCTTGAGGATGCCATGAGGCTGCTTGGCGAACTGAATGCCTATTCACATCTCGTGCCCGACGTTGATTTTTTTATTCGCATGCACATCCTCAAGGAAGCCACCACTTCGAGCAGAATTGAGGGCACACAAACAAACATTGACGAAGCCGTTTTACCGGAAGATGAGATCGCCCCGGAAAGGCGCAATGACTGGTTAGAGGTTCAAAATTATACCAGGGCGATGAACCATGCCATCGCCGGACTCGAAAAATTGCCTCTTTCAACGCGACTGCTTCGGGACGCGCACAAAATACTGATGTCTGGAGCGCGCGGCGAACATCGCCATCCTGGTGAATTTCGCAAAAGCCAGAATTGGATCGGTGGTTCAAGTTTGAAAGACGCGGTGTTCATCCCGCCTTCACACCAGGAACTACCAGCCTTGCTCACAGACCTTGAAAAATTCTGGCACAACGATAAGCTGGCGATACCTCACCTGATAAGGACCGCCTTGAGTCATTATCAGTTCGAAACTATCCACCCATTTCTTGATGGTAATGGGCGAATTGGCAGACTTCTGATAACCCTGTATTTGGTTGACAAGAAACTTCTTACAAAGCCGACTCTTTACCTTTCTGAGTTTTTTGAGCGGAACAGAGGGTCGTATTACGACGCTCTTACGGTAGTGAGAACTTCCAACGACATCGAGCACTGGATCAAGTTCTTTCTGACCGGCGTTTCGGAGACTGCCGGGAACAGCAAGCAAACCTTCGAGAAGATAATCGCGCTGCGGCACGTATGTGAAGAGAAAATCTTACGACTGGGAAAACGAGCGACTAAGGGACAGGCGCTGCTAAAACACCTCTATTCCGAACCGGTAATGAGCGCGACTCGAGTTGCCGCCAGATTGGAGGTTACTCATCAATCTGCAAGTTCTTTGATCAGAGCTTTTGAGGAAATGGAGATTCTGCGAGAAGCTACTGGCGGAAAAATGAACAGGCTTTTTGTTTTTTCTGAGTACCTCCACCTATTTTCTACTCAGGCCCCTCGAGGTCAAACCAGAGCGTCAAGGCCGTAAGCGCAAACCTCCTGGCCATTAAGCCTCTATCAGTTCCCGTTCCGGTTCTCGTAAAAACTCAAACGGCTCCACGATCTTACCTGCAATTGCCGAGGCTGCTACGACGTAAGGTGAGGCGAGATAGAGTTTGCCGGGTCCGCTGCGCCCGGGGAAGTTGCGGTTCTGCGCGCTCACCGTGACGGTGTCGGCATTGGGAGAGGCGCCCGGCCCCGCATTGATGCAAGCGCCGCAAGAAGGATCTATCAACTCAGCCCCGGCTCGCTCAAAGAGTTCGATGTAACCCTTGTCTCTTGCGTACTGTTTGATTTTCTGAGAACCGAACTGCAAATAAAGATGAACCCCG
The DNA here is from genome assembly GCA_046261995.1 of Pyrinomonadaceae bacterium. Lineage (GTDB taxonomy): Bacteria > Acidobacteriota > Blastocatellia > Pyrinomonadales > Pyrinomonadaceae > PSRF01. Next base: position 138,554 of record JBHENP010000001.1, on the reverse strand, counting down.
GGTGCGACGCGTCTGCCTTGCGCCAGAGCGTTTTGCAAGACTTCAGCATACATATCCATATCCGCCATCTTGCCGCCTGTGCACGAGCCACCGTAGGCGGCGTCGATGCGCACTTCTTCACCGAGTTCATCGATAGGAATTCCATTTCGGGGATCGCCCGGCAGCGCCACCATGGGTCGAATCTCGTCGAGGTCAATTTCAAAAACGGCAGCATACTCGGCATCCGGATCACTGTAGGTGAACCCACGGCGCACTTCCTCGGCGTCGAGACCGCGCGTGCGCACGATGTAATCCAGCGTAACCTGGTCTGGTTCCATGATACCCGTCGTGCCTCCTGCTTCCACAGACATGTTTGTCAGGGTGGCTCTTTCGTCCATCGGCCAGTTCTTTATATCGTCTCCAGCAAACTCCAACACTTTGCCGATGCCTTTGCTCGTTTTCATGTATTCGCTGGCCAGGATGACCAGCATCACGTCTTTCGCTGAGACGTCGGCGCGCTTCTTCCCTTTTAGAACATAGCGCACGGTTTCCGGCACGCGGATGCGAATGTCTTTCGTGTACCAGGCGTTGGCCATGTCAGTGGAGCCGACTCCGAAAGCGAAACAGTTTAGAACGCCCGCCATACACGTGTGCGAATCTGTACCGATGACGATTTGACCCGGCAAGGCGAGATCCTCGACGACGGCGTTGTGGCAGATTGCTTCCGAACCCCCGTCCGGACTCTCGCCGTACAAGCGTATGCCTTGCTGCTCAGTAAAACGCGCTTGAGTGATCGCCAGCCCATCGGCACGCTCGAGTAGGCCCAACTTTCGTTTTTCTTCCGGCATTACGCGACCGAGAAAAGTGAGGTGATCGCGAAAGGCATAGACGCTTTCGGGTTCAGTGACGCGTGCGTCACTTCCGAGCGCCTGTTTAAAGAGCGACTCGGCCATTGGAGTGACGTACTCATGGGAAAAACGCACGTCGGCAACTGCAAACAGGGCATCGCCAGGCTTAACCGCCTCGACTCCGATCTGGCCCGCGCGCACGAACGCATGCCGGGCAATAATCTTTTCGACCATGGTCATGGGAAGCTTGCGAGTTTTGATTGGTGGCGGCAAAACATCGCCAGCCAGCCGTGCCTTGTTGTAATTGAAGAGACCGCCGTGTTCGACGATTTTCTGTGCGATTGGGTCGAGCCCATTGGTGAACTGAGTGAGCGGAATCTCTTCGCCCCGTCGGATGCGTCCGATGAGGCCGAAATCGGTAGACGTTAGCAGACCGATGTTCTGGGAGTTCTGACCGTAGATCTTCTCAATACTTTCCGCGATCACGAGCTGGATGCCGGCCGCTTTCTCCGCGTAGGGCGCCGTCTCACGCGATGATCCACAGCCCTTAGACAGCCCGGAAACGACCACGGCGAAACCGCCATTTTTCACCTCGTCTTTCTTGACCGCTCCCTCTCGCATACCCACGTAAACGTATTGGCCCAACGTTTCATCGTAGTAGAAACAAACCCAGCCCGGAGTAATCTCGTCCGTTGAGATGTTGCTCATCAATGGCAGATCGTTATTGGCTAAGCGCTCCGCAAGCTTGCCTTCGAGGCGCGCGCGCTCGTCGCCTGCGGCCTCGAGTTGTTGGCGGATAAGCAACGTGTCTTCGGTTAGAAACAAAATTCGGCCGGTGAACTTGGAGTTGGTGGCTCGCTTTTCGACTTCGGGCATTAACGCTCCTCTTGTTCTTCGCGGGTGTTTGTCTGTTGACCAATTATAACCTCAAGGTCGCTGAAAGCCTGAGTCGCGGGGCTGCCAGTGTGCGAAGAATATGAGTTGGAACTGGAATCCCAGGGGTTGCCGCAACCCTGGGCTCGAAAGAGCGAACGCTTTCAACGTACTTTCCTGGTACTTGAGTCTTCTAGAGGTATTGCAAACCTCTGGTGGCTTTTGCCGGGGAAAACCTTGACGTGCCGCCGCGGCTCTTGCAGACTGTGAGCCCACCGTTAATCGAACAGCGCGAGGGCCTGCTACGTGAGCAAAACAGCTCAAACAGTTAACGACTTGAAGTTCGCTGCTCCTGATGTCTATGAGAGACTTTGCCGGGCTCGCGAGTTTATAGACCTTTGTTATGATCTCCCTTTAAATCTCGATCAAATCTCAAGTCAGGCCTGTTTTTCGCGCTACCACTTTCTCAGGCTTTTCCGTCAAGCATTTAACATAACGCCTCATCAGTACCTGGTTGAGCGCCGCATCGAAAAGGCCAAAGAACTACTAGGATCCAGGGACTTGAGGGTTACGGATGTGTGTTTCGAAGTTGGGTTCCAGAGTCTGGGATCGTTTAGCAGCCTGTTTCACAAGTCCGTCGGCCACGCTCCCATTACCTACCGCGAGAAGAGCCGCGAGTCACAAGCGGCAAAGCGGCAGGTTCCGGGCTGCTTCATTGTTATGCATGGGCTGGAGCAGACCCTCTGATGCGGCGGCACTCCCACGATTAGCAATTTTCAAGAAGTACTTTTTCGAAGAGTCCGTTAGTCTCTGTCTGAACCGGGCGCGGTAGCGATCGGGTCAAACTGAAAACCATACTGCCTGCGAATCATAATCTTCTGAGGTATGCACTCAACTACAGAACAGGAACGCGGTAGCGACCTGGCCGTCTCAGTACCACTAACACATTTGAGTCTGTAGCATGGGCCAGGTCGCTACGGCTTCCTGTTCTGTAGTTGAGTGATACTGTCATTGGTTCTGTAGTCAGTCGCCGTGTTACGCGGTTCTCAGACTTAACGGTTTCAGTTTAGTTTTCACACAGTCTCGGTAGATCGGGTCGCGTCATATCCAGTTGAGACCGGGTCGCTACCACTCGCCGTTCTGAAAAAAATCTGGTTCAGGAGTCCACACGATGATCCGAAAGATGTCTCACGCCACAATTTTCGTTACCGATCAGGAGGAAGCTCTTAACTTCTACCGAGACAAATTGGGATTCAAGGTTCACACAGACGCGATGGTGGGCCCGGATTTTCGCTGGCTCACGCTGAACACTGCGGACCAGCCGGATTTCGAGATCGTGCTGATGGAGCCGAAACCCGGAATGTTGATGGATGAGGCCACCGCCACTCAGCTCCGGGCGATCATGGCAAAGGGCGTGCTGGGCGCCGGCGTATTTAATACCGACGACTGCCGCGCGACATACGAGGACTTGAAAGCCAAGGGCGTGCGATTTGTTTCCGAACCAGCGGAAAGGCCGTATGGCATCGAAGCTGTCTTTCAGGACAATTCCGGCAACTGGTTTAGTCTGACCCAGCCAAACGAGGACCACCAATAACTTCCAGTCGCGGCCGATCTGCGATCCACTTAATACACGAACTAAACACAATTCCATTAGTGTTATTTCGTGTGATTTAGTGGATCGTGGTATTCCAACTCCCGTTATGCTCTCTGTGCAATGCGTAGCGAGTAGGTTTAGAATACCCGCAATCTCCCTGACCGTTCGTCCATACCCTGATTATCTAAGGTAGTCGATGAGAACCAGGGCAATTCGAGTTCTCCTTAGTGTGGCGGTACTGACACTACTGACCGCGCCCATTCTTGGTCAGGAAGATCAACGCTACAGAGAGCTGCCCAATTTTCATAAAGTTAACGACATGGTTTACCGCGGTGCCCAGCCAAAGAATGGCGGCTGGGAACTCCTCAAGCAGCTGGGCATTAAGACCGTTATCAATCTTAGAAACGATGATGACCGGGCGAAGCGGGAAGAAGCTGGAGCGCGGTTGGCCGGGTTGCAGTACTTTAATTTTCCATTTGAGCGGAGGGGCCGTCCTCAGAGCAAAAAGATGGAGCAGGTGCTGTCAATCATTAACGACCCTGCCAACCAGCCGGTGTTCGTTCATTGCCGACACGGAGCCGATCGAACGGGAGTGGTCATTGCTGTCTATCGCATCACCCATGATAGATGGACGGGCGCCCAGGCAAAACGTGAGGCCAAGCGTTACGGCCTTAAGCTTTGGCAACTCCGCATGAAGGACTACATTCTCGATTTTTACAAACGCCAGACAGTGCCTACTACGCAATGGAACCCATGACCAATAGAATCAAGTGGACCGACCGCCGCTTCGATTTCACTTTTCCCGCACGCCTTTACCCGGAGATGATCGAGCGGCTGCGCGGCACACCCGCGCGCCTGGAAGATCGAATTGGTTCCCTGCCGGGGGAAGTTTTGCAGCGCAGGGACGATGAGAGATGGTCGATTCAGGAGAATGCGGGTCACCTGCTGGATCTCGAGTCATTGGTAAGTGAAAGACTTGACCAGTATTTAGCGGGAGCCACGGAGCTTCATGCCGCAGACATGTCAAATCGTAAAACATATGAGGCGGGTCACCACAGCGTTCCGGTAAATTCAATCCTGAGCGACTTTCGTGAACAGCGAATGAAGATCGTTTCGCGTCTTGATGGTCTGGATGCGGAAATGTTTGCCAGGAGTGCATTTCATCCGCGGCTGGCGGTGCAAATGCGACTTATTGATATGATATTTTTCCAGGCTGAACACGACGATTACCATCTGGCTCGAATCAGTGAATTAGCTCGCCTGCTTGCGACGTAGCCGCTGACGACAATTCCAAACCGGGAGTTTCAATGCGAACCCTAATCTTTTCCGCGACTCTACTTCTTGGTAGTTCACTCGCTTTTCCCACCCGGGCACAGCAAACGCTCGACACATTGATCGGTGGCGAGATGAATTCGCTGGTCGACACCTACAAGATGCTCCATGCAACGCCGGAGCTTTCCCATCGGGAAGAGAAGACCTCGAGCTTCTTCGCCGGCCAACTTCGGGCTCTGGGTTATACGGTGACAGAGCGGGTGGGCAAATTTGATCGCCCAGAGTGGATCGGCTATGGCGTAGTAGCGGTGATGAAGAATGGGGATGGGCCTACGGTGCTTCTAAGGACTGACATGGATGCCTTGCCAGTCTCTGAGAAAACTGACCTTCCCTATGCGAGCAAGGTCAGAACCAAGAACGACGCTGGACAGGAAGTCGGCGTAATGCACGCGTGCGGTCACGACATTCATATAACTTCAATGCTCGGCACTGCGAAAATACTGTCCTCGGTGAAAGATCAATGGCGCGGAACGCTGGTCATAGTGGGCCAACCGGCAGAGGAAACGATCGATGGCGCCCGAGCTATGATTAAAGATGGATTCTTTACTCGCTTTCCCAAACCCGACTTTGCCGTTGCTCTTCACGATAGTGCCGACTTTGCGGCCGGCACGGTTGGCCTGGTTCCGGGTTATGCGCTGGCGAGTTCGACGAATGTGGATATCAAGATTCGCGGAGTCGGCGGTCATGGCTCAAGACCAGAGTCAGCAAAGGATCCTATAGTGCTGGCGGCGCAGATTGTTCTGGCTTTACAAACAATTGTTAGTCGAGAGAATTCGCCGCTCGATCCGGCCGTAATAACCGTCGGTTCCATTCATGGCGGCACCAGGTACAACATCATCCCCGATGAAGTGAATCTACAGTTGACCGTTCGCGCTTACAAGGAAGAGGTACGCCAGAAACTTCTTGCAGGGATTGAGCGCGTTACGAAAGGCATCGCCGGCGCCTTGGGAATTCCATCTGAACTCGCGCCGATCGTTAAGGTAAGTGAAACTGAAGTTACTACCGCCACCTATAATGACCCCGTTTTGACGGAAAGATTAGCCGCTGTTTTTGTGAAGGCTCTGGGCCAGGAAAATGTCCTCAAGGCAGCCCCCGTTATGGGCAGCGAAGACTTTGGATACTTCAGTCTGGATCAGAAGATTCCGACGATGATGTTCTGGTTAGGCGTAATGGATCCTTTGAAGGTCAAACAACGAAAGGAAGGCGGGCCAGGACTCCCTTCTCTTCATTCACCACTTTTTGCTCCCGTGCCGGAGCCGAGTTTGCGAACCGGAGTGAAAGCTATGACGTCGGCTGTTTTAGAATTGATGAAGAAGTGAATATGAAGTTAACCTACGGCTTGAGCCGTCATCCGAAGAGTTGAATGCCAATACCCGGTAACTGATATGCTCCACATTCACAATGGAGATTCCTCTGCGGAAACCGCCAGACAATCATCACTGCCCGGCGAGCATTTCCCGTGGCGTGAGGCGTTAATTGAAGGTCCGACACCCGCGGGCACTACGGAACACGAGTGGCGTAACCTGCGCGCAACGCACCTGGCCGAGTCCTACCAGGTTGATCAGGTTGAAACGGTGAGCGAACTACGTATTCAGGAAGCTAAGCTGGCCAGCCACCCTGAGCACGATGAGGTTATCTTGTGGTTTGAACACGATCTTTTTTGCCAGACAAACCTCCTTTATCTGCTCAACTGGTTTGCCGAACGTGAACTGGAAAATACCAGACTTAGTTTGATCTGCATTGGCGAGTTTCCCGGGCTGCCGAAATTTCGTGGTCTGGGTGAACTCAATCCCGAGCAGATGGCGTCGCTTTTCGGAAATCGGCATGAAGTTTCAAAGGCAGAGAAGATGCTGGCAAGCGTGGCCTGGGAGGCTTATTGTTCACCTGATCCGACCGCTATCCAAACGCTTTTGGAGACTGATACTTCCGCGTTGCCTTTCCTAAAACCGGCGTTGCAACTTCATCTCGAGCGGTTTCCTTACGTCAGTAACGGTCTGGGGCGTGTCCAAAACCGCGGCCTGGAACTCATTCATGACGGGGTAAGGAGCTTCGCCGAGTTGTTTCCCCGCGTTGGAGCTGCCGAGCCCACCTACGGTTTGGGCGATGCTCAGTTCTGGAACACACTCAGACGAATGAGCCAGGCACAAAAACCGCTCTTGAATATCAAGAATGGCAACTCGTCTGATCCCAAACTGACTTCAGATAACCCCCATCAACTTACGTTTGAAATCACTGAAGCGGGCGACGCCGTGCTTAATAGGGAGGCTGACTTCGTGGAAATGAACGGCATCGACACCTGGTTTGGTGGAGTGCACCTGCTGGGGAGAACGAAACTCTGGCGTTGGGACGATCAGGCGCAGAAGCTTACCTATCTTTAGAGTCTTTATCCGCGCGCTTGAGAGTTGCGCACCTTTAAGCAACGAACGATCCACGAAACTACACGAACCGACTCGAAATCTTGTTAGTGACATTTTCGTGCGATTTCGTGGATCGTGTTTTGATGTTATGTGTGGTCGTGAGACGGCGGATGCTCGCTCCCTTGGAAACAATCGTTCAGTTGCTGGACAATCGGATCTTGGATGATTCGTCGATTGGACCAGAGTTGTTTGAACGGTTGCTCGCGGCTCAACAAGAGTTGGGCCTGTTGCACGGCGATCGACCCACGTGCCCTTTCCTGCGGCCTCACATACTCGCCCGAACTCAATATGCAGCGATCAAAGCGGCAGCCGAAATAATCGCCGGCGCATTCGAGAAGCTGGTTACCAGGTCGCTCGAGCACGCTCCGCTATTGAATGAACTCGGGTTGACTCCGGCTGAAGAAAGAATGGCCCGGATCGATCCCGGCTATTCTACCTTGTGCGTTACCAGCAGACTCGACGCTTACCTGACCGATTCAGGTTTTTATTTCCTCGAGTACAACGCCGAAAACCCGGCGGGAATCGCCGATCAGATGCAACTCGAGAAGATCCTTCTGCAGCTTCCTCACATGAGAGATTTTCTGGATCAGTACGAGCACTGGACACCAAAACCTCACCAACGGTTGCTGGATTCCCTGCTGGCGACGTACCGCGAATGGGGAGGACAAGAACCGAGTCCGCAGATCGCGATTGTCGATTGGGAAGGGGTTTCAACTGCGAGCGAGTTCGAGGTGTTGAGACAATACTTCGAATCGGAGGGCTACCAGACCGCCATTGTCGATCCGCACGCGCTCGAGCATGACGGCGAACGTTTGAAGGCCGGGACGTTTCGCATCGACATCGTGTATAAACGCGTCATCATTCATGAGTTCCTGGAGAGGTTTGACGATACGCACCCGCTATCGCGCGCTTATCGAGACCGTAATGTCTGCATGGCAAATTCCTTTCGCTCTAAGTTGGCACACAAGAAGGCCGGCTTTGCAATTCTCAGTGATCCGCAGTACGCGCATTTGTTTACTGACCTGGAACTCAATACTTTGCGACAACACATTCCCTGGACGCGGATTGTTCGTGAAGGCGCCACCTCATTCGATCACGTCGAGAGTGAGTTGGGTGGGATTCTAAGAACGGAACGAGAACGACTGGTGCTCAAGCCAAACGACGACTATGGTGGGCATGGTGTGGTAATGGGTTGGGAGTGTAATTCGGAGGACTGGGAGCAGACAATCGCTCAGGCGTTCGCTCGGGACTATGTGGTGCAGGAACGTGTTCCCGTAAAGAAGGTCGCTATACCCAGGTTTGCTGACCAGATTGTCCAGCGCGATGAGATGTTTGTGGACTTCAATCCTTTTTTGTTTCAGAACCAGATGGAAGGCGGCCTGGTTCGCTTGTCGGCATCATCGCTTTGCAACGTGTCGTCGGGTGGCGGCCAAACCGCGCTGCTGGTAATGGAAGGCCACTGATACTGGCAACCGAAAAGTACGACACAGAACCATTTGCGGGGTAGAGAGACTGTGAAATGGCAACGGAGTGTCATGAAGTCATGTACCACAACGCGGTAGCGTGTGGCTCTGATTGGAAACTCGAATCTTAGGCCGTCAGCGAGCCACACCCTACCGCGTTGTGGTACTGACTTCCTTACAGGGCTGCGAGAGATGTAGCAATAAAGAGCTTCGGATACCGTTTCAGGTTGGGGAAGCAATCAAGAACGTGGTGTGGGAGGAGGGGGGAGCTCGCTAAATCTCATGACGATTAGCCAGCGCCTTATCCATAGTCACTTCGTCCACATACTCGATATCACCACCCACCGGCATTCCCATAGCAATGCGCGTAACCCGCATTCCCAGGGGCTTCAATAGACGGCTGATGTAGTTTGCGGTCGCTTCACCTTCGGTGGTGGGATTAGTTGCCAGGATTACTTCGCGCACCTCCACCCCGCCGTTGTTCTCAGGCTTGAAGCGCGGCAACAGATTTGCCAGGTGCAGCTCGTTTGGGCCAATGTGGCGCATCGGTGAAAGACTCCCGTGCAGCACGTGATAGACACCCTTGAAGCTGCGCGTTTTCTCCACTGCCACCAGGCTGTGAGGTTCTTCAACCACGCAAATGACGGAGTGGTCCCTTGACGAAGACTCGCAGAAACGACAGGGATCGATCTCGGTAAGGTTGTTGCAGACAGAGCACAAAATAATTCGTTGCTTGACTTCGCGCAGGGCCGCTATGAGCCGCTCGACCTCGTTTTCAGGCGTGCGCATGATATAAAACGCCAGACGTTGAGCAGACTTGTGCCCGATGCTGGGCAGTCGTTTCAATTCATCGATAAGTTTGGTGACGGGTTCGGCGTACTCTAACATTTTTTGACCTTAGTACTTTGAACTTAGTACTTAGAACTTTGATTTCTGTGACACGAGAAGCTCAACTGCTAAGTTCAAAGTACAAAGTACCAAGAACCAGGTTCGCTCAAAACTAGCTAGGTCACCCTAGCAACCCGCCCAGACCTGGTGGCAGCATCCCGCCAAGTTTCCCTTTCATCGCTTCATCGACTTTGCGGTTGGCTTCGTTGAGGGCCGCCACGATCATGTCTTGCAGCATCTCCACATCACCTTCCTTGACCGCTTCCGGATCAATTTTCAAGGAAACAATCTCGTGATTGCCCTTCATTTGAACAGTGACAACGCCACCGCCTGCCGAAGCTTCAGCGCGCATTTCTTCCATCTCTTTAGACATCTTCTCTTGCATCTGCTGCGCCTGCTTCATCATCTGTTGAATATTGAATCCACCAGGAAATTTCATTGGTCGCACCTTTCTATGGAATTGGTTTTACTGGGACTCGCTGCTTGAAAAACCATCGTAGCTTCCCTTCCGAGCGAATGCAACGAGACCTTAAGACGACTCCGAGGCGAATGGTTCGCGAAATACCTCTTGTGAATCTTGTTGATCCTGTCTAGTGTTGCGTCGATGAGTTCAATCAACGAAGTCAAAGGAATTGAAGGCAGTCTTACAACCGAGATCAAGCTTTACTACGACCTTCATCTTCCGGAAATCCAGCCAGCCCCTTTGCTGATCGCCCTGCATGGTTACGGAGCCAGCAAACGTCAGATGATGCGGGAGTCGCGACAAATGGTTCCAGCCAATTTTGCTATTGCGGCACTACAAGGATTTCATCAGCACTTAAAGGAACCAAAAGAGCCAGGCCAACCACTTCGGTTTGGCTTTGGCTGGCTTACCAACTTCCGTCCGGAAGATTCGGTTGCCTTACATCATCAGGCGCTAATCGGTTTGATTGACAAGCTGGTGAGAGCGGATGCGGTGGATGCGCAACGGGTTTTTCTGTTGGGGTTCTCGCAGTCGTGCGCGTTAAATTACCGTTTTCTTTGCACACATCCTGGCCACCTGCGCGGTGTAATCGGCATCTGTGGCGGTATGCCGGGGGATTGGGAGACAAGCGAGCTTTACAAACCAACCCAGGCCTCGGTATTTCATCTTGCCGGCGCACGCGATGAGTTTTATCCACCTGAACGCGTGGCTGATTACCCGGAACGGCTGCGGCTTCGTGCACGCGATGTCATGTTCGAGAGTTATGACGCTGGTCACGAAATTGTACCGCCGATGCGACATGACGTAGGTGAATGGCTGGAGAGACAAGCCAATGCATAGTTTAGTCGCCCAGGATCGATTCTGCTCCAGTGCGCTCTGCCTAATCATGGTTATTTCCGCAAACTGTCAAAGGCGTGCACCGACGCTCGTCTCACAAAGCCCATCTCCGGCGCCGGTTCCGATTCAGAAACCGTTGGCGGCAAATACCTCACCGCAGCTCAAGCAGCTCGTCGAAACCGCAATCGATCAAACCCGGGTTACTACGGGTTACGATCCCTCCTACGTTGGTATCGACTATCCCGGGGGCGATGTTCCTTTGGAAACTGGTGTCTGCTCGGATGTGGTGGTGCGCGCTTTCCGCAAAGCCGGCATCGATCTGCAAAAAGAGATTCATGATGACATGGGCCGCGCCTGGTCGGTCTATCCCCGGAAGTACGGCGCCAGCCGGCCTGATTCCAATATCGACCATCGCCGCGTGCTTAATTTGATGACTTACTTCGATAGAAAGGGCAAGACTCTACCGGTCACTACTGATCGCGACGACTATTTGCCTGGCGACATCGTCACCTGGGATCTGAGCAGTGGGGTCGAGCATATTGGCATCGTGGTAAATACGTGGTCCGAATCGACCAAGGGATACAAAATAGTTCACAACATTGGTGCCGGCGCGCGCAATGAGGACGTGTTGTTGAACTGGAAAATCACTGGGCACTATCGGTACTTCTAAGATACGATTCCCGAATACACGGAATGACACTAAATTGTCCGACATGCTTCACAGCTTGTCGTCAAGATTCAGAAATCTCAATGTGCGACGGTACGAGTCATGTATGCTTGAGTGTCGTCAATCTCGACGACCAGCTTTTAAGCATGTTGGACCACTTTGTGCCCTCGTGGGGCACGTTGTTCGCTTAGCTCGGGGGAAATTGTTTCAAATGAGGAGGGCCGCAAGATGAGACGAGTTTTCGTCTGCCTGTTACTGTTTAGTGCTGCTGTTTCTGCACTACCAATTCACCAAACAGTCCATGCCCAGACGAAGTCAAAACGTGATGCCAGAACCATTACCGCCGTGCGGACCGTGCTTGACGCACAAAGGGAGGCGTGGAATCGTGGCGACCTTGAAGGCTACATGGATGGCTACGCTCGCTCGGCTGAAATCACGTTTGTTTCCGGCGATACCATCACGCGTGGGTGGCAGACCGTGCACGATCGTTACCAGAAGAATTATGACTCGCGCGAGAAGATGGGTACGCTGACGTTTTCGGATCTCGAAACCAACGTCCTTAGCAAAGATGCAGCGGTAACGATTGGGCGCTGGCATTTGCAGCGAGCAGCCGACCAGCCCCACGGGCGCTTTACGTTGGTCTTTCACCGCACCAGGGAAGGCTGGAGAATAGTTCACGATCACACTTCGAGCGCGCCGTGACGTATTAAATGCTCGCCGTAATCAACTGCAAACAACTAGTTAGTCTCGCCGGTCCGCCACGTCCCCGCGTAGGCGCGGAGATGCGCGAGCTTTCAATCATCTCTGACGGCGCAATGCTGGTGCTCAATGAGCGCATTGAGAGAGTCGGAACACGACGGCAGATTGAACCTTTTATTGGAGCCAAATGCACGGTGGTGGATGCTGATGGTCGCATCGTCTCGCCGGGCTTTGTCGACGCGCATACGCACCCGGTCTTTGCAGGCACCAGGGCCAATGAATTCGAAGAACGTGCTGAGGGAGCCTCCTACCAGGAGATAGCCGCTCGAGGTGGCGGCATCAAGTCGACTGTGCGAGTTACGCAGGCGGCCACGCTGGATGAGTTAGTACAATCGGGAAGGCGGTACGCGGAATGGTTTCTGCGAACTGGAACCACGACGGTTGAGGCCAAGTCGGGTTACGGTCTATCGGTCGCGGATGAGATAAAGTTGCTGCGGGCCATTAAGAGGTTAAGCCAGGAAACCCCGCTGCGCTACGTGCCAACCTTCCTTGGTGCTCACGATATCCCATCGGAGTTCTTGAATCGACGTGATGAGTATGTCTCGCTGCTTGTCAACGAGATGTTACCGCGAGTCGCGCAGGAAAAACTCGCCGAGTACTGCGATGTCTTCTGTGAAACGCAGGTCTTCTCGACCGGAGAGGCGCGAGCAATACTCTCCGCAGCCCGCGGTCACGGCCTGCAACTTCGTATTCACGCAGATCAGCTATCGCTTTCCGGAGGAGCGCAGCTGGCAGCCGATCTCCATACTGTTACCGCTGATCATCTGGAACATACTGATGCTGACGGGATTGCCGCACTCAAGTCTGCCGGAGTTCAGCCCGTGCTTTTGCCCGGCTCCGTCTACGCCCTTGGTTCGAATCGATATCCGCCCGCCCGTGAAATGATTGAGTCGGGACTGGCCGTGGTGTTAGCAACTGACTTCAATCCGGGTTCTTCTCCTACGCCATCAATGCCGATGGTGTTGTCATTGGCGTCAACGCATATGAAGATGACACCGGCGGAATCAATTACGGCGGCGACAATTAACGCGGCCTGCAGTTTGGGCCGGGTAGGAGAACTAGGATCGCTGGAGTCGAGGAAGGTGGCCGATTTTGTCATTCATGATTGCGACGACTATCGGGAACTCGCTTACTTCTTTGGGATTGAGCATGCGTGGAAGGTTTATACCAGAGGCCGCCTGGCATTTAGCCGCTCGTAGCAGGTTTCCGGACGACTCTCAAAAAGACTCTTAAAAAGTATTTGACGCCTGCGCTGACCTATCTTATTATCCTCCCCAACACTGAAAAGGAGGTGATCAAAATATATGAGTTCTAATCACAGTGAGGTGGCTGCGGCCTGACCTCTGAACCTTAATTATAGATTGTTAGGATTACGGTTCAGTCGTCTCACTGCTTGGTGCTCTTCCTTTCTGGAAGCAGCACACAGTTAGTCCACAGGCCAATCCAAACAGTTCACCGGAAGCCGCCCACGATCTAGTTCGTGGGCGGCTTCTTCCGTTCTCACGCTCGCGTGCAGGGCGAAACTTTGTTCAGGTGTTGCGGGAGTCGGCGAAGGGGTCGCCGCCGCGGGAGTTTCCTCGGATGGAAGCACCCGTGAAGGATCCTGCTTGTCGGGCGATGTGTGCAGGTGAACCGCCTTCCAGTCTCTGCCCACGCGCTTAAATACCAGAGTCATTCTTCCAGTCGCAGTTTCCGGAGCGTCCTTGTAGGTTTGTGATTGGGTCCAGAGACAGGTGACGACGGCGCCGTCGCGTCCCAGCATCGTGACTGCCAGATCACGAACTTCCAGCTTCACATCCTTGATGTCTGGATAGGAGCTCTCGCGATTCTTGCGCATCTGTTCCCAGCCCCTGGTTACCGTTCCGTTGTTGTTAAAGAGAGTTAGGCTGGGCGAATTCCAATAGACGCCGGTCACCACCTTGACGTCTGCTTTGCGAATTCCATTGATAAGTCGTTCAAACGCTGCCACCACAGTCTCAGCTCCAGGGGCCGCCTGAGCAGTAACGACTCGCGGCTTGGCTGGAGAGGGCCGCGGCGTGGGCGTAGGTGGTGCGGGCTGTTGAGTGGGGCTCGGGTTCGGCTTCGGGGAAACGGCCGATCTGTTTGTGTTCGTACCGGTCGCGCGCGGCCGCTCAGTAGATGACGAGTTTGTATTCTGGGCTGGGACAGTCGCAGTCATAGAAGCAAACAAACTAATTAGGACGAGTTGTTTAATCATAGTATTCCTCCGGCATTTGTACTTTGTGCTTTGTACTTTGTACCTCTCTGGCTGCGATGGACATACAAAGAACCAAAGTACTAAGCACAAAGTTCTGCCTCACGACATTGGGATCCGAGTCTGTTACTAATGACAACTGACTCATTCTCAAAAATCTCCCAACGCATTCATCACGTCAAACCAGGGTACCCCGCTCCGCAGCCTCGTCACCGAGCGGTCTTTCCCAAGAATAGCGAAGACCTCGAACATCGAAGGGCCCACTGCCTGACCAGTTAACATTGTCCGGGAGCCATTGATCAGCAGGCCTGCCTTGACGCCATGCTCTTCAGCAAACTCTCGCAGCGCCACCTCCGAGGTATCGTGTGTGAACGGATTCGTTTCCTCCAGTCGATCAGCCAAAGCCGGCAAGAGTTCTTTGAGACGCGGTTCCTTCTTCAAGTTCTTGTTTACTGCCGTATCTTCGAAATCAAAATCGTCCGAAAAATACGAACGACCCTGAGACGAAAAGTCCTTGAGCGTGTGGAAACGCTGCCGTATCAAGTCCACCGTCTTTGCAAACCACTCGCGATCGTCGTCTTCGTATTCCTCGCGCCAGAGTTTATTCGCGCGCAGCTCCGCTTTCACCATGGGAAGCAATTCTTCCAGCGACATTGTGCGAATGTATTCCGCATTCATCCACAACGCTTTGTCGTCAGTCCAATGGCGCGGATCGTTTTCCTGGAAGTTGAAAATCGCATTCGCGCGGCCGATACCCTCGAGGGAAAACTCGTGGGTGAGTTCTTCGAGCTCGAAGATCTCTTTGGTATCGGACGGCGACCATCCCAGCAGCGCCAGGAAGTTTCGAAAGGCGGCCGGCACGAATCCGCGGTCACGATAAGTGGTCAGCGACACCACCTCGCCGTGCTTGCGTTTAGATAACTTGCCCTTGTTCGGAGCTAGTATTAACGGCAGGTGGGCAAACTTCGGCACGGGTTTGCCGAGCGCCTCGTAGAGCAGAATCTGCTTATGCGTATTGGTAATGTGGTCTTGGCCGCGAATCACGTGTGTGATTCCCATCTCGATATCGTCGATAACCACTGAGAGGTTGTAGAGGGGATGGCCGTCCGAACGCAGGAGCACCAGATCCTCGATCTCCGCGTGGTTGCGTTCCTGCGTCCCGTAAACGATGTCTTCGAAAGTCGTTTTGCCGTCGGGGGCAACTTTCAGGCGCACGGCGAATGGCTCGCTGGTCGCTGCGCGTCGATCAGATTCCTCCCTGGGAAGATTACGGTAAGAGTTACTGCGATGATCCGAACCTTCGGTGGATTGCGCCCGTGCCCGATCGGCAATTCCCTGCTTAATCCCCGCGTCGTCGCGCTTTTCTTTTGGACTGAAGTCGCGATAAGCCTTGCCCTCGTCCACGAGTCTGTTGGCAGCCGCCCGGTGCTGAGGAGCGTTAGCCGACTGGAATACGATGTCTTCGTCGTAGTCCAAACCCAGCCATTCGAGACCTTCTATAATCGAACGCGTTGACTCGTCGGTGGAGCGTTGTAGATCAGTATCTTCAATCCGCAACAGGAATTTGCCACCCACCTTGCGCGCGAAAAGCCAGTTGAAAAGAGCAGACCGGGCTGCGCCAATGTGCAGGTAGCCCGTCGGAGATGGTGCGAAGCGAACGCGGATCATAAGAATCTGGTCAGTGGTCCGTGGTAAGGGACAGTGGTCTTGGAACCGCTTACCGGCAATAGACACTATTCGCCCAGGCAATAAAATAGTCAGTAGTGTAGCCCGCAATTCAGTACGAAACCTCTACTGACTACTGACCACTGACCACTGACTACCAATTTTCTGGCGGAGATGACAGGATTCGAACCTGTGAAGGGCTTTTGACCCTTAACGGTTTAGCAAACCGCCGCCTTCAGCCACTCGGCCACATCTCCGTGCGAACCATGGCGAAAACTCATTCTAGTCTGCAGCATCAGATTGTCAAGAAGACGACCACGCCGGTAGTTTAGAGTTCAAGCTTTAGCTTGTCCGAGCCGCAAGGCCACAACCTTAAGGTTGAACTCTGAACTTCCGGACTCTTAATGAACCGGCACTACTCTATGACAATTAACCACTATCGTCGCCTAAGGATCACCGTATAGAATCCTGGCATGGCCAAATTGGAGTTAAGTCGAAGACAGTTTCTGAGCGGACTTGCGGCTGCGCCTCTTGTCGCTGTTTCCGCAACTGCGGCTTACGCACGTCTTATTGAACCGTATCGTTACGAAGTTACGGAGACAGACATCTTCCTGCGCGACCTACCGGAGCGTTTTGAAGGCTTTCGGATTACCCAGCTCACCGACGTTCATCACAGCCGGATCGTCGGCATTGATGAGGTGCGCCGCACTGTGGATTTGGCAAACGCGACCAAACCGGATCTGATTGCGCTTACGGGTGACTACACGACCTCCTACCGGCGATATATCGAGCCCTGTGCCGAAGCGCTCGGGTCATTGAACGCTCCTGAGGGTGTTTGGGCTGTGCTGGGCAATCACGATCACTACACCGATCCGGAGTTGACCAGTCGGGCCCTCGAACATAACCGCATCGCCGTACTCAACAACGCGAACACTACCCTCCGGCGAGGATCGGATGTACTGCAGCTTTCAGGAATCGATGATTGGTCCTGGGCAGGAACTAATTGGCCTCGCGCTATGTACGGGCTGGATCAGAAACGGGCGACCGTGCTGCTGTCTCACCAACCGAGAGTTCTTGATTTTGCGGAGGCGGAAAAAGTAGGCCTGATTATTAGCGGACACACGCACGGCGGTCAAATCGATCTACCTCTGATTGGACCACCCGCTCGATTCGCCTCCGCCGAACTAAAATATCCTCAGGGCCTTTTCCGACGCGGAGACACGCAACTCTACGTATCACGTGGCACCGGGGTCATCGGTTTGCCTCTGCGCGTCGGAGTTAGGCCCGAAATAGCCGTGCTGCGCTTAAGGCGTGCTCCTGAAACACACAATTATTAATTGCCCCTTTGAATCGCCATCAATGTCAAATCATCGGCGAGTGACGGGGTAATCCGAAAAGCATCGACTTCCTCCACGCAAGTGGTAAGCAAGGCCTTCGGCGCGAGATCTCGGTTTGCTCTAAGAAGTTCTGACAATCTATTACCCCATATTCACTTCCTGCGCCATCGCGGCTTTCAGAAAGTCCGTCAGTATAAAGAAAGAGAGTGTCACCTTTCTCCATCTGAAATTTGCTTACCGTAAAATGCTCGTTGCAGAACATGCCCATAGGCAAGCCGGTGGCTTCAATACTACGCACCGCGCCCTTGCGAAGCAGGAGTGGCGGCAGGTGGCCCGCGTTGCAAATCTCAATCCCGCCCGATGTATCGGCTTTACCGCAGACAATTGTCGCGTAATGAGTAGGCAAGGTGCTTTCGCAAAAGACGCGGCTGGCACGCTCGACAATCTCTTCGAGGGGAAGGTTGAGGGAAATGAGGGTTCGAAACATCGCCTGAAGGTGCGCCATCAGCATCGACGCGGCTACGCCTTTGCCTGAAACGTCTCCCAGCACGAACAATAGACTCTGGTCAGGGCTGCTGATGAGATCACAATAGTCGCCACTAACAATCCCTGCTGGCTGATAGTGGTAAGCGATTTCCCAGCCATCAATCTTCTGACTTGGCAGCGGTAGCAATCCGGTTTGAATTTGCGCAGCCAACGCCAGATCGTCCTCGAGAGCCCGTTGTTGCTGAGAGCTCAAGTGATCGATGCAAAGACGGGTTAGTGGATTTGCTATGAGTCTTTCGGTTTCGACGGGTTCGTTGCAGAAGTCGCACAGGCCATAAGTGCCTAATTCCATGCGACGTAAGGCGTCATCAACTTCGGCCAGAAGGTGCGATATTTCAGTGGCTTCAATAAAACCACGGGCTGCGATTTCCAGCTTCTGACGTCGATCAATCAGTTGTTCACGCAGGAGGGGCTCAATTGCGGTAACCATTCGTTGTTCCTTTCAATTTATGCCACCAGGCTTGCCGGGCGCGGGGCTTTTTGCAGTTGGACGGGGAGTTGTGGAGCACAACAGATCTGGGCCAGTCGGGCACGGTCGCGTTTCATCCCTGCATCATTTGCGAGCGACGCGCGCACCTCGCGAAATATGTTGGCAGCGCGCGGATCTGGGGGATCCACTATTCGGTAGTGCATCCACTTTCCTTCTCGTCTGGCAGCTACCACACCGGCTCTGCGAAGATAGGCAAGATGACGCGATATCTTCGGCTGGTTCAGCTTCAAAACTTCCACAAAGAAACAGACGCAGACTTCGTCGTCTCCCAGTAAATTGATTAGGCGTAAACGCGTGCGATCTGCGAGCGCTTTGAACAGTTCTTCGATGCAGTAGTCCTTGTGTGTCATTGGCTTGTTTCGTTTGGTAAAACTGGGTGAGTTGATTACGACTTTCGCAGTCCCAGAGTTCCTTTCCTTCGTTCCATTTAAAGTCTCTAGACAACTTCGAATCTATCCAATTATTGACGCCAAAACGCCGAGCAATTGTCCCGTCGAATCATTCGTTTCCAACTATCTTGCTTCGCCGTTCCAGGAGCAGCGTGTCTCGCCAGATTCCCTGCAGTGCGCCGATCCGGTGTCGAGTACCGACTACACGGAACCCGCACAGCTCATGCAGCTCCAGGCTCGCAATATTCTCAGGGAACACACTGGCCTGCAGTGTCCAAACACCGGTCTCTTCTGACTCGGCGATGAGTTGTTTAAGCAGGGCCTTTCCAACTCCTTTACCTCGGAAGGGGCCACCTACGTAGACACTGACCTCAGCTACCCCACGGTAAACAGCTCGCGAGGAAACCATTCCCAAAGCGGCCCAGCCAATCACACCGCCCTCGGGGTGGGAGACCGCAACCAGGCGAGGGACGGATAGATGACTTTCATCCCATTTAGCCCAGCAGGCGGCCTCCGTTTCAAAGGTGGCGTCGCCCGTAGCGAGGCCTTCCAAATAGATTGAGCGCACCGATTCCCAGTCAACTGAGGCCATCTGCCTAATTGCGATCTCCCTTGCCACAAAAAAACCTCACATCCGTCTTGACAGATATGTTCACCCGGATGTACAGTGCCTTCACATTCGTATTAGCGAATATGACTATAGAGGAGGAAGACATGACAAGCAAGGCAAATAACCAGGTAACGGCTCTAAAAGCACATCTCGCTCTGAACGTTCGCAACGTGGACCAGAGCATCGGTTTTTACCAGAAATTGCTGGGTATCCAACCAAGCAAGGTGCGCCGGGGATACGCGAAGTTCGACGTTCAAAATCCGCCTTTGAATCTGGCCCTCAACGAAGTCGCGTTTAAAGAACGCGGTGCGCTGTCCCATATGGGTATTCAGGTAGGTTCAACGGACGACGTTTTAGCGATGCGCCACAAATGGGAACAAGCCGGCCTGATTACCCGCGACGAAATGCAGACCAACTGCTGTTACGCGACTCAGGATAAAACGTGGGTGCGTGATCCTGATGGTAACGAGTGGGAAGCCTTCGTAGTCTTGCAAGACAACTTGCCGGAGTCCGCGGCTTGCGAATGCGGAACCAGGCTGGCTGAGAGGCAACCCGAAACTGTGGCTGGCGAGACCGAGACGAATGCAAACGTCGAATCAAACAAGTCCTGCTGCGCACCCGACACCGTGAGCATTGCCCGGTGAAGCGGATTGGCCTAAATGAAAAAGGCCCGGCCTCTCGATAGAAGCCGGACCTTTTCAGCTTTGGAATCCAATCTTCGAACAGTTTACTGAGGAGTGCTCTCCCGGCGCTCCTGGCGTCGCTGTAGCATCTCATCGTGACCCGCTTTTCTTTCAGTTTTGAGCCGCTCAAGTTTCGTGCGCTGCTCCGGTGTCAGGATGGTCTCGATTTCCGTATGGGCGCTCTGCATTGAGTTATGAATCTCCTGCCGTAGGGCTTTGGCTCGCGCTCCATCTTCAGCCGCCAAGTTGCCCTGTTGTTTCTTCTCGCCCAGCTTGATTAACTCTTCGCGCTGAACTTTGATCCGCTCGAGATGGCGTTGAACGATGGCCCGCTGTTGTTGCTGTTGTTCGTCTGACAAATTCAGTTCGCGCATAGCACGAAACTTTGCGAACCCCTTACGGCCACCTCTGTCCATCCTTTCGTGACTCCGACCTTCTCTGTGTCTCATGCGATCTCCGCGGTTGCTTCGATCCTGGGCTGGGGCTTGCGGATCCTGGCCGTAAGCAATGGCGCCGAAGGCCACGGTCAGGGAAATCAGGAGGGGTAGGATTCTTCGTGGAAACATTTTTCTGGTACTCCTTTGTCTTCTGGTTACTGAATAAATGATTTGAGGATTGCCTATCGCGCTTTCCTCTCTTTAGACGGCCCGATGGAAGGTTCGGTTGGGAAACGTTTGACTATTAGCCGTTTCGAGTGGTATAGAGTACTTTGTACGACAAAGGCCGGGACGGAACCCCGCCGGACAAAGCAAAAGCTGGTGCTTACATGATTGAGTTACTAGAAGTAGTCAAAGGGGAACGACCAAGTTACAATGTCGGCCAAATGAGTTTCCTGGAAAAGATTAACGAAACCGCGGATCTGCGACGTTTACCTCTCGAACAGTTGGAAACGGTCTCAGATGAAATTCGCCAATACATATTGGAAACAATGTCGCGTATTGGCGGCCACACCGGCGCTTCGTTGGGCGCGATCGAGCTGGCAGTCGCCTTGCACTATGCGTTTGACACGCCCAGAGATCGTCTCGTCTGGGATGTGGGCCATCAGGCTTACGCACACAAGATCCTGACCGGGCGACGCGACCTACTGCCGACCATCAAGCAATACGGAGGCATTAGTGGTTTCTTGCGTCGCGACGAGTCGGAATACGACACCTTCGGGGCGGGGCATGCGTCAACTTCTTTATCGGCGGCACTGGGCATGGCCATCGCGCGTGATAGGAAGGGTGAGGATCATCACGTTGTGGCTTTGATTGGAGATGCGTCACTGGCCGGGGGCATGGCGATGGAGGCCATCAACCAGGCTGGTCACTTGAAGACGCGCTTGATAGTTGTGCTGAATGACAACGAGATGTCGATAGCTCCGGCTGTCGGTGCGTTAACAGGTTATTTGAATCGTATTCGTGGAGCGCAGGGATATCATCGCTTTAAGGATGAAGTCGAAGAAACACTGCTCGCGATCCCATCGCTGGGCGAGCGTCTGCACCATGCCGCGAAGACGGTGAAGGATGCAATTGCCGCCGCGGTGCTCCCTGGGGCGTTGGTAAGCGAGTTGGGCTTTAAGTATATCGGCTACGTCGATGGCCACAACCCGCGCGCACTGGTGGCGGCCTTGCGGGAAGCGAAGCAAGTTAAAGATGGTCCTGTAATCGTCCACGCGCTAACGACAAAGGGGAAAGGATACCCGCAGGCTGAGAAAGACTATTACCGCTGGCACGCGACCGGCCCTTTCGATCTGAAAACCGGAAAGGCCGTGAAGAGCGCGGCGAAGGCTCCAACCTACACTTCGGTATTTGGTAAGACACTCTGCGAGTTGATGGAAAAAGACTCCAAGATCGTCGCCTTAACCGCAGCTATGCCTGATGGTACTGGCGTCTGCGACGCGCTGGAGAGATTTCCGGATCGTTCGTTCGATGTGGGTATTGCCGAACAGCATTGCGTGACGTTTGCCGCCGGAATGTCCTGTGAAGGGTTGAAGCCTGTCTGTGCGATCTATTCGACGTTCCTGCAGCGCGCGTTCGACCAGTTAGTCCACGATGTCTGTATTCAGAATTTAAACGTGAAGTTCTGTCTCGATCGCGGAGGTATTGCCGGGGGAGATGGTCCAACTCATCATGGCCTGCTCGACATCGCGTATCTAAGGGGAGTGCCGAACATCATCGTCATGGCGCCCAAAGACGAGGGCGAAATGCGCGACATGATGCTAACCCTGGTTGAGCATGAAGGTCCAGCGGCTATGCGTTATCCGCGAGGCAACGGCGTCGGT
Organism: Pyrinomonadaceae bacterium; assembly: GCA_046261995.1. Taxonomy (GTDB): domain Bacteria; phylum Acidobacteriota; class Blastocatellia; order Pyrinomonadales; family Pyrinomonadaceae; genus PSRF01. Next base: position 116,236 of record JBHENP010000001.1, on the reverse strand, counting down.
GCATCAATTGATCGCGAGCCTCAGCTTCTGGAGATCGGAAAGGGCGAAATACTGCGCGACGGAGGCGAGGTCGCCATTGTGGCCTATGGTTCGATGGTGCACCCTTCTCTGCAGGCCGCCGACAACCTGTCGAAAGAAGGAATCGAAGCGACTGTAGTCAACGCCCGTTTCGTGAAACCTCTTGATGCGCAACTCTTATTGGCCTTAGCACGCACAAAGCGTTTGATTGTTACAGTGGAAGAAGCTTATCTGGCCGGTGGGTTTGGCTCGGCTGTGCTTGAGCTGCTCGAAGAAAACGGGTTGCAGGACAAGGTGCGCGTCGTGCGGATGGGAATACCGGACCGCCTGGTGACACACGGCGATCCGAAATTGCTGCTGGCCAAGTATGGTCTTGATGCCGACGGAATTTATACCCGTGTAAGAGAGAGCATAGAAGTTTTGGACGCCCGCCGAGCGAAACCACAAAAGGTCGGTTCTTGACCAAGCTCAAAATTGGCTCCAGTAAAAGACGCGCCCGCTCTACTGATAGCCGGGCGCGTTTCTTTTCTGCACGAAATGGTTCACCGACCGCCGCAACGTAACTGCAACAGGGACCAAGATCCGTAAAGTAGCGCGTAAGTGGCGTCTGCTTATCTTAGGTTTGCCTGTGGCCTTGGACTTGCAAACAACTTCGTAGCCGAGTGTGCGGTGCTTTAGTCTTCAATACAGGAATTTATAGTTATTATGGATAACAACTACTCCTCAACGGATCCAGTTTTTGACCCCGATCTCTCGTTGCCCCATTTCGACGAAGACGTTACGCTGCTTTCAGCTCGGCCTGTTGTTCCACTCCACGAAGTAAAGAGCGAAACGCTCTCCAGGCGTCGGGTGATCTTTGGGTTGACGATTTTAGCGGCCATCCTTTTAGGCGCGATTAGTGCGACCCTGCTGCTGATGCAAAGTGGGCAGAATCCGGAAAGTGTGGCGGAACCTGAGGTTGTTCAGCCGGCTGAGTCAGCCGCTGGCGGCTCTACCGCCGAATCTGCCGAGGCCAGAATGCCGATAGCTCGTGCGCCCCTTGAAGATTCGCCGGCCAAAGAAGTGTCGAGCGAACGCGATTTCTCAACAAAAAAGCGGCCAACAGAACCAGTTTTGCGCGGCTCTATAAAACCAGCTAGAGCCGGCAGCCCTGGCCGCGAAAGAGACGAGGATTTCGAAAACGACGAGAGAGAGTTGCGTCGAAGTGACCGGAGAAACGCGCGACGCGAGGCTAGGCGTGAGCGCCGTGACAGGCGTGAGCAGAGGGGTGACGACCTTTTGAGGATTAGAGAAATCTTCGAGGGCTCTCCAAGGCCATAAAATTTCGGGTCGATCGTTCATCAGGTTTAATACATCGCGATCAAATGTTGACTGATTACAGAACGAGTGGCATTATTTCTTGCGAAGAGAAGAAATCAGGAGTTTCCCCCACTCATTTCTCGTCGTTTTGCCCCGGTTGGACTCTCACATAGCAGACTAATCCCGACATTTTCAGGCGTTCCGATCTGCGCACAAACTGCGCGAATAAGGTGATTCTTATGAAAAGAGAACTTCGGGAGCGGGAGTGTATTCATCAGGGTGACGGGGCGGAAGGCGCATTCTACAATGGGGTGTACTACTTGCAGGCCCTGCAACGGTTGCCGGTTAATGCAGCCCTGCAGATGTCCAGCAAAGTGAGTTCGTTTTTCTGGGCAGATGCTCCTCATATTCTGGTGTGGCTTTGCACGGATTGCGCGTCCGAACTCAGGCTCACAGATACTCCGCGTGCGATGGCTCAGAGTGCGAGGAGGCAAGCCTAAGGAAATGTCCTCGCGCAACCGGCAAGGCCGGGGGAGTTGAAGCTCTAACCACGGACGCTTGCTATGAAGCGCGAGCGAATCGATAAACTACTGGTCGAACGCGGCTTGGCCGAGTCGCGCACAAAAGCTCAGGCAATGATTATGGCTGGGAGCGTGCTGGTGAGCGAACAGCGTGTTAACAAGCCCTCTGATCTCATTCCAACTAACGCTCACATTCGAGTTAAAGGTGCCGACGATCCAACCTCGCGATATGTCGGTCGCGGGGGCGTGAAGCTGGAATCAGCCTTGAAGGAGTTCGATGTCGACGTGGCGGATCTGACGTGTCTTGACGTGGGCGCTTCAACTGGTGGTTTTACCGACTGTTTGTTACAACGGGGCGCTCTGCGTGTAGTGACAGTAGACGTGGGTCACAACCAACTGGACTGGCGACTGCGAAACGACCCTCGCGTCGAGGTCAGAGAAGGTGTCAACGCGCGCTACCTCCAGCCCAAAGACTTCGATAATTTATTCGATCTCGCCGTGATGGACGTGTCTTTCATATCAGCAACCAAGGTAATGCCCGCGATTGTCAATCTGTTAACCGAGACAGGGCGCTTGATTACACTGATCAAGCCTCAGTTCGAGGTGGGGCGCGGGGAGGTTGGCAGCGGCGGCGTAGTTCGCGATCCGGAGAAACACAGTCGCGTGGTGGAGGAGGTCAACAGCGCCGCCACCAGACTGGGACTTCGCGTTGCTGGTGTGATTGAATCTCCCCTACACGGTGCGGACGGCAATGTTGAGTTCCTCGCGTTGTACCAAAAAGACAAACTACCGCACTAGTCTCGCTGTGTGTATCCGAATTGAATCATGGATGCTCACCGTCTTTGAAGATCCTGTTCCCCGGGCCCCCCAGGTCAAGGCGCAAGCCAGAACAATCCACGAATATCACGAAGTATCACTAACACTTTCGTGTGTTCGTTCGTGCGATTTCGTGAATCGATTTCTCCACCAAGCCAACTCTCAAATTGGGATGTTATCCATCATTAGTGTTCGTTGACACTCAAAAGCCCGCCCGCGTATCATCCCGTCGGTTTCACAATAGCTTATTCAAGATCTTCAGTATCCCTCCGAAGTCGGCAGCGACGAGCTCCGCAAAATGCAAACGTTCTCCGAGCCGACAACACGAATGACGAAACCTTCAATAAAGCGGGTTGGTATTGTCGTTAAGCCGCATCACCCCGAAGCGGTAAAAACAGTATGCGCGGTTGTAGAGTGGCTAGGCGAACGGGGCATTGGGGTGGTTGGCGGTCCCGAAATTGAACGCGAACGCATCGAGCACGAAACGGGTTGCGCGGTTGAAGCCCTGGACCATGACCAGCTTGCCGCGAGTGTCGATCTAATGCTCGTACTAGGCGGTGATGGCACAATGATCGCCACCGCGCGCATGCTCGGCGATAGGGCAGTGCCGGTGCTGGGCGTGAACTATGGTGGGCTGGGTTACCTGGCTGAATTTCGAGTTGAGGAACTATACACGGCCCTGGAATCTATTCTCGAGGGAAACTACCGCCTCGACACAAGGGTCATGCTCGCGGTGCAACTCATGCGCGGTAACGAGGAGGTCGCGCGGACTCGCGTTTTGAACGATGCGGTCATCAACAAATCTGCCCTCGCCAGAATCATCGAGATCGAGACCTATCTAAACCAGCAATTCGTCAATTCATTCCGGGCGGATGGCCTGATCGTTTCCACGCCGACCGGTTCAACTGCTTACAACCTTTCCGCGGGCGGCCCCGTGATCTACCCTTCGATGAACGCAGTCGTGATCACCCCCATCTGCCCGTTTACCCTTTCGAACCGCCCCATTGTCGTGCCGGATGACGCGGTCATTGAGTTGTGCCTGAAGACCCGGCAGGAAGATGTAAGGCTGACTCTGGATGGCCAGGTTGGATTTCCTTTGCAGGTTGAGGACCGCGTGATCATTCGCAAGAGTCGGACGGCCTTTAATCTAGTGCAGCCGATGAATAGAAATTATTTTGACGTGTTGCGGGATAAGTTACGTTGGGGACGATAGAAGAAGTTTCGAGTTTCGAGTTTTTAGAGTCTCCTGAGCTTGAACCGAAACTTGGAAACTCAGAACCCAGAACTCGGACGTGAGAACTCGAAGCTGAGAAAACCATGCCTGAAGATAAAAAATCCAAGACCCCCTCTGAGATCGATGCGGACGCTTTCGAGCGCGAAGTCACGACCGATCTCGATGAGGAAACACCGGACAAACCCAAGGGCCTCGCGTTGCACACGCGGATTCTGATTGGGCTGTTAGTCGGGGTCGTAGCCGGAGTTACAGTCAACCGGGTGGTCGGCGGCGAAAATGTCTGGGTCGTCAGAATCATTGACCATGTCACTAATCCGGTGGGCCAAATCTTCCTGCGCATGCTGTTAATGATTGTCGTGCCGCTGGTGTTTTCTTCGCTGGTAGTTGGCGTGGCGGGAATTGGAGACATTCGCAAACTGGGACGCGTGGGTCTGAAGTCGTTTATCTATTGCTTCGTTCTTTCGGCGATTTCAGTGGTTATCGGATTGACTCTTGCCAACACTATCAGACCCGGCGACCGCATTGACCCGGCGACTAAGACGGCCCTCGAGCAGCGCTACGGCTCTGACGCCACTAAGCAAGTAGCAGCGGCTACAAAGGCGGGCGCCGTTCAGTCTCCGCTCATGCAAGTGGTCGAGACCATCGTGCCGTCAAATCCAATCGCCGCCGTCGCGGGTGTCCCATCAAACCCCAGCACCGCAACTTCCGCGGGGACACCTAACATGCTTCATCTCATGTTCTTCGCCCTGGTAATTGGTATTGCCATAACCCTTATTCCAGTTAAAGTCACCGCGCCGCTGCTGTCTGGTCTACAGGCTCTCTATGAGATTACTGCGAAGATCATCGAGATCATTATGAAGTTTGCGCCTTATGCGGTGGCCTGCCTGCTCTTCAATAATACGGCCCGCTTCGGACTGGATCTTTTGCAGGCTTTGGGGTGGTTCGTGGTTACCGTTCTGCTTGGACTGTCGCTGCACATGTTCGGCGTCTATTCGCTTTCCATCTATTTCCTCTCGCGAATGTCACCCCTGGAGTTCTTCCGACGCATTAAAACGGTAATCTTAACCGCGTTTTCAACTTCGTCCTCAAATGCGACTCTGCCGACCGCCTTGCGCGTGTCTGAAGAGAACCTGGGCGTGCCGCAGGAGATTAATAGTTTTGTGCTGACTGTGGGGGCTACTGCGAATCAGAACGGAACCGCCTTGTACGAAGGTGTCACAGTGCTCTTCCTGGCGCAGCTCGCGGGAATCGATCTTTCCCTCGGCCAACAGTTGATGGTTGTTTACCTGGCGATACTGGGAGGAATCGGCACAGCCGGCGTGCCGTCTGGTTCCATACCATTCATTATCGGCGTTCTCGTAACCATCGGAGTGAACCCGGCCCTGATCGCGATCATCCTGGGAGTCGATCGCATACTCGATATGTGCCGTACGACGCTTAACGTAACAGGTGACCTTACCGCCGCGACTTACGTTGCGCGTTCCGAAGGATATGAACTCTTGAAGCCGCACCAGCCGGCAATTGTGCGCGCGGGTGTTGGCTAGTTGGCAACTAAACTGAATGAAGTGTGCCGCACTTCATTATAGGACGCGAGAGATTTTCGACATAGTTTTCCGGTTTGATTTGCCCCAGACTTCGCTCTTTCTTTTAGAGGTGACTAAATGATTTTCCCAATCGGCGACGATAATAGCGACCGCACCACCGTTCCCATCGTCAATTACATACTTATTGCGATCAATGTCTTGGTCTTTGTCTTTCTGCAAAGCCTGGGATCAAACGAACAGTTCACTTATTCGTTTTCCACCGTGCCAGAAGAAATAAGGACTGGAGTGGACATAGCGCGGCCTGTTCCAATTGAGGTAGGGGATCAGCAGGGAGTGATTAACCTTCAGCCGACCCCCGGTTCGGTTTACCTTACCCTACTAACTTCCATGTTCATGCACGGCGGACTCATGCACCTATTTGGCAACATGCTGTTCCTGTGGATCTTTGGCGATAATCTTGAACACGCTCTGGGACGTGCGAGGTATATCATCTTCTATCTCTTGACGGGGCTCATTGCTTCGCTGGCCCACGTTATTTCGACTTTTGTATTTGGCGATAACCCATTCATCCCTAGCCTCGGTGCTTCCGGAGCCATCTCGGGTGTGCTTGGTGGTTATTTGGTGCTTTATCCAAAAAGAAATGTTCGCGTCATCATGTTGCGGATGATAACCACCGTGCCTGCCATTGTTGCGATTGGGCTATGGTTTGTATTCCAGCTAATTAGCGCCTTCGGCGTCATCGGGGCAGGTCCTCAATCGGGCGGCGGAGTAGCCTTCATGGCCCACATTGGCGGTTTTGTTGCCGGGCTGGTACTGGTCAAGTTCTTCACCCTCGGACGCAGTCAGGAGTCTGACGTTTAGTTAGGTGGCTAACGGCTTAGTACCAAAGAGCATCAATACCCATTTTGAGTTTGGTGACGCGACTTGAGAGTTGGTTTGGTGGAACAATCGATCCACGAAACCACACGAACGAACACGAAAATGTTGTTAGTGATATTTCGTGGCATTTCGTGGATTGTTTTTGATTTCGTCCTTACCTCATGGACAGGCTGGTTACGAAAATGTGGGGACAACACCCCATTTGATGCTTTGATTGCTGTATGGGCGGCACCTCGGTTAAGATCGGTCGCTAATTCGAGGACAGTTTATGCCGCCAAGTGAAACGACAACGATTGCCAGCCAGCAATGCCTGGATATCCGCTCCACGCCGCGCGAGGAGATGCAGCTTTATCCGCTCGATACCTTCCCCTACGAATTTCCCGGACGAGAGATAAAGATCAGCTTCGAAATCCCGGAGTTCACTGCCATCTGTCCCTTTTCTGACTTCCCGGATTTCGCCACTATACGACTTGATTATATTCCCAACGAGCTCTGCGTTGAGCTCAAGAGTTTGAAGCTCTATATCAACTCATTTAGAAACGTTAAAATTTTCCACGAGCACGTAATCAACATAATTCTCGAAGACTTCGTGCGTTCGTGCGATCCGCTGAGTGTTGAGATCGAAGGCGACTTTCATATACGCGGAAACATTAAGACTGTGGTGAGGGGAAGTTACCGGAGGAAGTAGTCAATAGTCAGTGTTCAGTTGTCAGTTGTCAGTGGCAGTTTGTACTTTGTACTTTGTGCTTGGTGCTTGGATGTGTAATTGAGGTTGCACCTGACCCGCGCACGACTTCCGGATGACAAGTCAAAGTGAAGCAACTAAGTACAAAAGCACTAAGTACAAAGCACCAAGTACAAAGCACCAAGTACAAAGCACGAACAACTGACCACTGACCACTGACAACTGACCAGTTCTATGGAATTCACGACCATCTTCATTATTGGCGGCGTCGTCTTGTTGGCGATCTTTGTTCTGATCGCTCGCCTTGCCGTTCGTTGGATCGTTCGGATGACAATCCTCGGGATCATTCTGCTGGCACTTATCGGGGGCGGGGTTTTTTGGTGGTGGACCAGTCGGCTCAGCACGAAGCCACCGCAGAACCGACAACCGGCTCAGCCGACCCGGCGCGCATCTTCTCACTAACGGCGGAGAACCAATGGGGGAAACGGATACCGACGCCGCCGACCAATTTGACGCGCGCATCAGCCCCACCAAACTCGACGAAGGAACTCCAGGGCTCTGGCAGCGATATCGCAAGCTCCCTCGCAACGTCTTCGCAATCAGTTTCGTCAGCCTCCTAAATGACGCCTCGAGCGAGATCATTTATCCACTCTTGCCTCTGTTTCTTTCGCTAACCTTGGGAGCCAGCCCTGGGATTGTCGGTCTGATCGAAGGAGCGGCCGAGTCGATTTCGAGTCTGCTCAAACTGTTCGCCGGCTACTTCAGCGACCGCCGCGGTAAGCGCAAGGTTTTTGTAGTCCTCGGGTATTCGCTGGCCAGCTTTGCTCGCCCCTTGCTCGCCTTCGCCACCAGTTGGTATCAGGTGCTGGCTATTCGGCTAACTGATCGGGTCGGAAAGGGAATCCGTAGCGCCCCCCGAGACGCGATGATTGCGGACACGGTCGCGCTGGAAGAGCGAGGTCTCGCTTTTGGATTTCACCGGGCGATGGATCACACCGGCGCGGTCGTCGGCCCGTTAATTGGGTATCTGCTGGTGATGCTGTTTGCCGCCGATCGCAATTCACCCACAGCAGCAGACTTCACGAAGATCTTTCTTCTGGCTTCTATTCCAGCACTCGCAGCCGTGCTGGTGGTCACGTTTTTCGTGCGCGAACCTGTTAAGCCCAAGACTGCCCGAAATCAGTTGGCTGGACCCACTCTCAGCTTTTCTCTGCGCGGCTTTGACGGGAACTTCAAACGTTTCCTCTTGATCATCGCGCTATTTACCCTTTCAAATTCTTCCGACGCATTTCTGTTACTGCGCGCGCAATCCGCGGGAGTTTCTGTTGCCACAATACCGCTGCTTTGGGCCATGCTGCACGTAAGCAAAGTAGTAAGTTCGCTCATCGGCGGCGATCTTTCAGACAGACTGGGCCGGCGTCGTTTGATAGTGTCGGGATGGATTCTTTACGCAGCTGTTTATCTAGGATTCGCGTTCGTGACAAACGCGATCTCTGTCTGGGTATTGTTTCTAGTCTACGGAATCTATTTTGGGCTTGCTGAAGGGGCGGAGAAAGCCCTCGTGGCAGATCTGGTGAGACCGGAACAGCGTGGTACGGCGTACGGTCTGTATAATCTTGCGTTTGGCATTACCGTGCTGCCGGCATCGCTGCTGATGGGTGCTTTGTGGACCTGGTGGGGACCGACCACTGCGTTTCTGGTCGCCGGCACGCTGGGCGCGACTGCGGCCCTATTAATGTTCATTCTGGTGAAAGCACCACCACGACCTCAGACCACTTAGAGTGGAGCTTCGCCAAGTATTCGGCAAGCGGATAGTGTCCTAATTTCATGTTCTTCCGAGCTTTTCGTGTGTAGTAGTGCAAAAGGAGTGGAGATGAGAGAGGTAAACTAACATGCCACTACACGTCCTGAATCCGGCTCAAGGGTTCTCACCCGCAATCGGATTTTTCGTTAGCGGCATGGAAGAAGTCCGGGAGCAACTTGAGCAAGCCGTCGAAGGTATGAGTGAGCAGCAGCTGGGCGTACGTGCCGTTCCTGGAGCTCATTCAATCGCCGCGCTGCTACTACACATTGGGGAGGCGGAGTGGTGGTGGATGCAATGCAACGTCTTCGGTCACAAGCTCACTCGAGAGGATCGTCAGGCGCCTTATTGGGACGTGCTGAAGGATCCGGACGGCGTGGCAAGCAAACTCTATTCGGCGCAGTTTTGCCTGGATGAAATCGCGAAGATCCGAAAACTAACCCGCAACCTGCTCGCCTCATTCAATGATGATGATCTGGAACGGTTTATCAGTTTCGAAAGAGGGGGCGAACGCCACGAGCATAGCCTGCGCTGGATATTGCATCATCTAATCGATCATGAGGCGCAACACAAAGGCCAGATTCTGATGCTCAAGAGATTGTTAGCTGCTTAATTTCGTTTTGATGAACACCAACTTCAAAATAATTAAGACTGAGGAAGAGTTACGCAAGGCAGTGGACTCGCTTAACGCGCAATTGGCGATTGGGCTTGATACCGAAACCACGGAGCTTGACCCCTACACGGGACGCTTGCGCCTGATTCAACTCGCAGCTCCAGACGGTGTCATCATCATCGACCTCCACGCTTTCGCAAACGGAGGAAACGGGGGACTTCTCAATAACGAAGCACTGCTGCCGTTAAAACGACTGCTCGAAGCGCCGCGGCCAATCAAGATTGCCCACAACGCAAAATTTGATGCGAAGTTTCTCAAGCATAACCTGGGCGCGAATTTGGGCGGCGTGTTTGATAGTTTGCTGGCCAGTCAATTGATAAGCGCTGGCGATATTGAAGAGCGTCATGGTCTCGAGACTGTCGCCTCGCGTTACCTAAATGAGTCGGTCGACAAAAGCGAGCGGCTCAGCAACTGGAACTTTGAGTTGTCTGAAGCGCAGTTGGAGTACGCAGCACGTGACGCCGCCGTCCTGCTGCCACTGCGCGAGAAGCTGATCGAACGGCTTAAGGCTGAGGGACTGATCAAGGTCGCGCAATTGGAGTTTGAGTGTGTCATGACGGTCGCCGATATCGAGTTGGCCGGGTTTTACATGCACAAGGACCGTTGGCTCGAGCAGTTGGCTATCGTCGAGAAGAGACGCGGCGAGCTAGCAGAAGAGCTACAGGGAATTTTGGCGGAAGAGTCGTCGCAGGGATCGCTCTTTGGCGGACCGCAGCGGGATGATATTAATCTCGACTCTCACCAACAACTTACGCAAGCGCTTGAACGGCTGGGCATCCCCGTCCCCGACTCAACCCGTAACTGGAAACTTCAGCCGCTGGCAGTCGAATACCCAGTGATCGGCACTTTGCTGGAATATCGCACAGTGCAAAAAGCGCTGACCAGCTATGGTCAAAACATGATCGAGCTGATCAATCCCACGACCGGCCGGTTGCACGCCGACTTTCGACAGATCGGTGCGCCCACCGGCAGATTTTCCTGCACCAATCCCAACATTCAACAGGTACCCCATGCTGACGAATACCGGCGTTGCTTCAGCGGCTATCCAACTGGACGAACCCTAGTAATCGCTGACTACTCGCAAATTGAGCTGCGTATCCTGGCAGAGTTCTCCGGCGATCGTGGGTTCATCGACGCTTTCAATTCCGGCGCTGACCTGCATCGCGTTACCGCGGCGCAAGTTTTCAATGTGCCCCTCGACCAGGTTTCCAAGGAGCAGCGTGACTTCGCCAAGAGATTAAACTTCGGTGTGGTTTATGGAATTGGCGCCCAGCGGTTTTCGATGATGACCGGCTTGAGCGTATCTGAAGCAGAGAACGTTTTGCGCAAGTACTTCGCCACCTATCGAGGGCTCGATACCTATCTACGTGAGGCTGCTAACCGGGCGGTCAACGAGCGTCAGGCGAGGACAGCTTCGGGACGGCTGGTGCGTTTTCGTTATGATGAAAATGACCGGCAGCAGATTTCCATGACGCAGCGGAACGGCAAGAACACTCCCATCCAGGGCACCAGCGCCGACATCCTTAAACGGGCGTTACGCATGTTGAAAGATGAGTTACGCGACACTTCCGCTCGAATAGTTAACATCATCCACGATGAAATTGTGGTGGAAGCTGATGCTGACCAGGCGACAGAGATCTCGCAAAAGGTCGAGCGCGCGATGTGCGCGGCCGGCGAGGAATACTTGAAAACGGTGCCGGTGAAAGTCGAGACGGAAATAGCGTACGAATGGATCAAGTGACCACTGAGCCCATCCAAACGTAAGGCCACATCCACGAAATTACACGAAATGACACTAACAGAGATTTCTTGATATCGCTTACAGGGAAGCGTTAACGCTCCACGGCGGCGTTGCGGCGCCAGATCAGGTACACAAGCAGGCCGGTGAGCACCAGCAGGAAGCCAATACCAGAGGTGCTGGGTGCGAGGTAGACCAGATCGAACGTCAGGAGCGAAGCGAGCAGGATGTAGATAATGGGCACGATGGGGTAGCCGAAGGTCCGGTAGGGCCGTTCCGCGTCCGGTGCTTTGCGGCGCATGACAATAACGGCGCCCACCATTAGGACGTAGAAGACCAGGTCGGCGGGAATGATGTATTCGAGGAGTTGCGTATAAACGTTGCCGTACGCTACCGCGCCCGTGCGCGCGTCCGTCGTCACCGTGCGTGGTAGCGTCAAGAGCGAGGCCCAGACGCCCTGGATGACGAGGGCGACCGCGGGCACGTGCCGGCTATTGAGTTGCCCTACGCGCGCGAAGAACAGCCGGTCGCGCGCCATCGCGTAATATACGCGTGCGCCGGCGAGGATCAAGCCATTGTTGCAGCCGAACGTTGAAATCATGATGGCGATCGCCATCAAAACTGTCCCCCTCGGACCGATCGCGAACTGCATCGTCGCCGTCGCCACGCTGTTCGGCGGTCGCTGAATGGTCGCTAGCGGCAGTGTCACGACGTATGCCAGGTTGGCGAGCAGATACAGCCCGACAACAACGGAACAGCCTACGAGAAGTGCGCGCGGCAGCGTGCGACCGGGGTCGCGTATCTCGCCCCCAGCGAAGGTGACGTTATTCCACGCCGACTGCGCGAACAACGGGCCGGTCATGGCGCGCCCGAGAAGCATCACGAGCGCGAGCCCGCCCACAACTTCCAGCCCGGGCTGCGCAGCTTGAGGGTCCCAGCCATTGGCCCATGAGTCCCACCACGAAGAGGTGTAGGCTGCACTCTGACTGTTCCAGCCTAAGATCAAACCGGCGAGGATCAGGCCCGCGAGCGCAGCCGTCTTGGTGAAAGTAAAGGTGTTCTGGATGAGCTTGCCGGTTTTCAGTCCACTCGTGTTTGTCAGCGTCAGGAAGAGGATTAACAGGACCGCAACGAGCTGCGCAGTTGAGAGACTCAGAGCGTAGCCCCCGCCGATGTGCACCGGATCGACAAGATAGTTGCTTTCAGAGACAGCAGGCCACAGTACACCGAGGAAACGTGCGAACGCGACCGCCACCGCCGCTATGGTTCCTGTTTGGATGACGAGCAAGAGCGACCACCCGAAGAGGAACCCGAGCGCCGGTCCGTAAGCTTCGCGCAGGAACACATATTGCCCGCCTGCGCGCGGCATCATGGCCGCCAGCTCCGCGCAACAAAGGGCCCCGGTGATCGTCAGCACGCCCGCCAGGGCCCACGCCACGAGTAACCAACCCGGCGCACCGACCAGCCGCGCCGACTCGGCGGAAGTGATGAAGATCCCCGATCCGATCATCGAGCCGACTACGATCATCGTGGCGTCGAGCGGACTCAGACCACGGACGAGTTTGCCTGCAGATCTATTCGCTTCTTCGCTCATAGTGAGTGAGGGATATAGTGTGTTAAAGCTCATGCTGTCAAGAAAAGTTTTGGGTCCAATTGGCCAAGTTTGAGACTAACTGCAACCGATTAACGTCTTCCTCGAGAACCGTAAACAGAGAAACCCGGTACAATGTTTTGAGGCTTGTGGAGCCGATTCACAGAATCACATGAAGCCTTGCAATATCACTCGACTACAGAACCACGAGCCGTAGCGACCGGATGCTGAGTTCAAGTTACCTAAATGCGGTTTACTGAAGATTGAGTGTTGGATCCGGTCGCTACGGCTCGCGGTTCTGTAGTCGAGTTGAATTTTCGACGTAAGTCAAACTGCACCAGCACCCGAAACACCTCGCCTTGACACTGCGCGCGGCGCTCCCCTAGTCTTGCTTGCTGCGTCTAGCTTATGAACTTGAGCGATCCCGCCGATCCCTCTCAAGGAACGAGGAAAACCCTCTAGATGGTCAAGGAACTAATAACTTCATTAATTACCCATAAACGTGCACAGGTCGGGGTAATCGGCCTGGGCTACGTCGGCTTACCACTACTCGTTGAGTTTGCCAGCAAGGGTTTCAAAGCTACTGGTTTTGAAGTCGATACGAACAAAGCCGCGCAAATCAATTCCGGCCACTCCTACATCGGTGATGTTCTTTCGGCAACTTTGAAGGGCTTCGTCGACGAAAAGCGGCTGACAGCCACGACTGATTTCAATCATCTTGGAGAATGCGACGCGCTGATCATCTGCGTTCCTACGCCGCTGCGTAAAACTAAAGAGCCCGATGTCTCATACATCCTGGCGGCAGCAGAAGAGATTAAGAAGCGGTTGCGCCGCGGGCAGTTGATCATCCTGGAATCGACGACTTATCCGGGCACCACTAATGAGGTGTTGCTGCCAATGTTTGAAGAGACCGGTCTAAAACTCGATGAGGATTTTCTACTCGCCTTTTCGCCCGAGCGCGTGGATCCCGGCAACCCGCAGTTTCAGACTCACAACATTCCCAAGGTTGTCGGCGGCGTTACCGCCGACTCAACTGAGGTCGCAGCGTTTCTCTATTCACAAATCGTCAAGGACGTCTACGCGGTTAGTTCAGCACGCGTCGCCGAAACAGCGAAACTGCTTGAGAATACGTTTCGGGCGGTTAACATTGGCATGGCCAACGAGATGGCCCGGCTCTGTTACGCGCTTAACATCGACACGTGGGAAGTGATTCGCGCGGCGGCCACTAAGCCCTTCGGCTTTATGCCTTTTTACCCGGGTCCGGGAATTGGAGGGCACTGTATACCGCTCGATCCGCATTATCTTTCATGGAAGGCACGACAGCACGGTTTCGATTCGCGATTCATTGGCCTCGCGGAAGAGGTCAACTCGCGCATGCCTGATCATGTGGTGCAGTTGATCTCTGATGGTCTAAATGATGCTCGCAAGGCCATGAATGGTTCGCGCATTATGCTGCTGGGTGTGGCTTACAAGAAAGACATCGATGATGTGCGCGAGAGCCCCGCGCTCTCGATCATAGACCGACTTCGCGCCAAAGGTGCCGACGTGCATTACCACGATCCGTGGGTCAAAGAAATTCGCTTCGATGACGCACACACCGAAGGAGGGGGGGCGCCGCTCGCTTCAGAACCCCTTACTGACGAAGCGTTGCGCGCGGCCGACTGCCTCGTGATCGTCACCGATCACAGCGAGATTGATTACGGCAGAGTTTGCCAATTGGCGCCGCTAATAGTTGATACTCGCAACGCGCTCAATGGTGATTTAAGGCGCGGTAGCACGGCCCGGATAATTCGACTGTAATTCGTCAGTTGTCAGTAGTCAGTTGTTCGTGCTTTGTACTTAGTCCTTTGTACTTTGTACTTTGAACTTCTTATGAGCAATTGGTGCTTCGGCGCAAGGGTCAATCTTCAATTACACATCCAAGGACAAAGCACCAAGCACAAAGTACAAACTGCAACTGACAACTGACTACGGACCACTGACAACTGACTAATGCTAAAAGTAATCAATGTTGTCGGTGTGCGGCCTAATTTCATGAAGGTCGCTCCGATTGTGGATGCGATGAAGCGGCGTGAGCAACAGTTCACGCCGCTTGTTGTTCATACGGGCCAGCATTACGACTCAATGATGTCCGAAGCTTTCTTCCGGGATCTGAATCTCCCGGAACCGGATGTCTATCTCGGCGTAGGTTCAGACACCCACGCCGCGCAGACGGCCGCAGTGATGGAACAGTTTGAGCCGGTAGTCATTCGCGAGAAGCCAGATTGGGTCCTCGTTGTAGGCGATGTGAATTCCACGCTCGCGTGCGCGCTCGTTTGCTCCAAACTACGCGTGAAAGTTGCCCACGTAGAGGCTGGCTTGCGCAGCCGTGACCGCACAATGCCAGAAGAGATCAACCGGCTGCTAACGGACCAGATTGCTGATTTGTTGTTTACTCCTTCGCCGGATGCCGATAAAAATCTCCGCGCTGAAGGAATCTCACAGGAACGAATCCGCTTTGTTGGCAATGTCATGATCGACTCGCTCTTAAAGCAGCTCCCGCTCGCCAAAGAGTCAACGATCAGACAAAATCTCGCGATTTCGGATCGGGATTATGCGGTGCTTACGCTCCACCGGCCATCTAATGTCGATAACCTGGGCACCCTGGGCCGAATCGTTGATGCGCTTGAAGAAATCAGCGAGCGTTTGCCGATAGTTTTTCCCGTTCATCCTCGAACCCGAAAGACGATCGCAGAGTTTGGCTTCGCCGAACGAATTGAAAAAGCGAAGGGTTTGCGTTTGATCGAGCCGTTGGGCTACCTGGATTTCCTGGGTCTTTATAGCCAGGCGCGGCTGGTGTTGACTGACTCCGGTGGCCTGCAGGAAGAGACAACTGTGCTCGGGATTCCCTGTCTCACTCTACGTGAGAACACCGAACGGCCTATCACAGTGGAGATGGGAACAAACACGATCGTGGGCACTGACCGGGAAAAAATTACAACTGCCGCTTTCGCCGCGCTCAACGGCTCCTTGACTACAAACCGCCACGTACCCCCACTCTGGGATGGGAACACCGCTGATCGTATCCTGGACGCGCTGCAGGGATAGTAGGGGCGTCCCTCCGTGGGGCGTCCCATCCGCGGCTCGCAATCGTGACTTACAATAAAAGCACGTATTCTCTCTCTCAACAGCATTTATGGCACTGTGGTCCAGGTTCTCCTGAAGATCGGTGTTACTTCTAACGAGGATCGGGTGCCCACGGAGGGACACCCCTACAATTGCAATCAATCACGTCTTTAATTACGCCCAAGGGCCTTCAATCCGTCCTCAATCTTCTGGCCGACAATCTGTGGAGTGAAATGATTCTCAATGTGCCTGTAGCCGGAGTCCGAAAGTCGGTGCCATAGATCCGTGTCCCGGTAAACCTTTAACACGTTATTCGCAAAATCCTCGGGGTCGTCAGCGATCATCGCATTCTCTCCGGATGTCAATCCAATGCCCTCGGCGCCAATCGAGGTGGTAACGACTGGCACTCCGTAGGACAAAGCCTCCCCGATCTTTCCATTTACGCCGGCGCCGAAACGCAAAGGAGCTACGAAGACTCGGGCATTCTGAAGCAGAGGATTGATATCAGGAACGTAACCCATGACTCTCACGTTAGCGGAGTCATAGGCCTCGATCTCAGGCGAGGCACCACTACCGACGATATGAAACGATACTGACGGAAGACGCTGCTTGATCAGCGGGTAGATCTTCCGCATGAAGTAGTTCACGGCATCGCTGTTCGGCCTGTGACTTAAGTGTCCGATGAATAGCAAACCTTCTCTTTCCTCAGGCGGTTTCCCGCGATCCTGTAGAGCGTGGATGGTCGGGATCACCACGAGCCGCTCTTCCGCAACAGCAGAGGAAACTGCTTTCTTGTCTGCCTCTGAAGCGCACCACACCTGGTCGCACCCGCGAGCCAACGCCAACTCACGATCTCTAGACCGGCGCGCTTCACGCGCCAGCTTCTGAATTCCCGTGACCTCGTGCTCTCGGCCCAACCTGACGAAGTGAGCATCCACCATATCGAAAATTATCTTTGCCTTCGGGTCGGCCCGCCGGATCGAACGTAGCAACGACGTTGCCACCTCCGGACGACTCAGAATGACTACTCGGAAGGTTCGATTTCTAATTAACCGGACGTAGTCAACTATGTTTGCGGTCTCGATTCCCTCTCTCCACAAGAACTGTTCGGATTCCGGAAGAGGTTTCATCGGAATAAAGACTGGTTTGCCGATTCGAGCCAGCGACCTCAGGATATTCACCATTCGGGCACTGCCGGCGTCGCGATCAGGCGTCGGGACCCTATCGTCAAAGACAATGATCTGGGGCCCTGGTTTTCGATTCGCTGCTTCGGAAGCTAAGACCGCATCCTCTTCGAATTGCTCGTCCAGAGCCTTACTCCACTTTTCGACGAACTTCTTTCGATTGCTAACCTGATAAGTTTTGGTATTTACCGACGTGCCGCGTCCGGTCGTGACACCCTCGTAGTGGATCACTCTCGACAAAGGTTGAAAGATAACTTTGTGTCCCAGCGAGCGAATACCAAAACAGAGGTCAACATCTTCGTAAAAGGCTGGAGCATAACGCCGGTCAAAACCACCCAGTTCCTCGAATAAGCTCTTCCTGAGCAGCAGAGAAGCCGCCGAACAGTAATCAACCTCGCGACGGAAATTATATTTTCTATTCGCAGGTGATTCTCCCCAACCATAGTGATAAACCTCCCCGGTTTTCCAAACAATCCCTCCGGCCTGCTGAATTCGCCCGCCGGGGTCGAGGAGAATCGAACCCACAGCGCCAACCGACGAATCGTTCTCGACGGTCTCACGAAGACTCGCGAGCCAACCCGCCTGCACAATGGTGTGGTTATTCAGGAAGAGCAGATGCTCCCCGCGTGCGACCGCCGCACCCTGATTGCGCGTGTCAACGAACTTCTGCTCCTCGGTACTGTCAATTACGCGAATCGCGTCGCCGACATGAGCTAGAAGCTCGCTAGTTGCGTCAGTTGAGGCATTGTTGACGATGATGATCTCAGTTTCAGAGAAGTTGATCTCATCCAGAAGCGAACGCAAACATTGAAAGGTGTATTCGATTTTGTTGAAGGCAGGGATGATTATGGAGACGCGAATCTGTCGATCCGCGATTGGCATAGACCTCCTCTTTGAGATGGCGGCGACTAGTGCCAGATCGTGAGGGGTAACGGGTGGTGGTGTCGGGATCGTATTCAGCTTGGATGGTTGCCAAAGGCTTAGGTCCAGGGTGCGGGACAGCCAGCGTTTTAGATGGAGCTTGACGCCAAGAGGCAGGATTATCCCAAGCTTCTCTTTTATACTGCGGGCTTGTTTCACGAGTTTCTGAGACTCAATTCGCGGAACATGATTCCAGGAAATTCCGGCGGCTGGTTCGGTTTCACTTGATTACGGAACCGCGAGCGGCAGCGTGGGGTAAAAACCAAAGACGGAGTGGCCGCGGAATCATTACCTCTGACGATAAGCACTCAACTACAGAACAGGAAGCGGTAGCGACCTGGCCGTCTGCGTACCATCAACACAATTTAAGTCTGTCGCAACAGCCAGGTCGCTACCGCTTCCTGTTCTGTAATTTAGCGATACTCTCATTGGTTCTGTAGTCGTCGCTCTCGTTGCCCGCGTCTCAGGCTTAATGGTTTCAATTTGGTTTTCGTACAGTCTCGGTAGCGACCTGATCCCACACTCAACAAACCAGTAAATCCGCAATCAAGGCGAACTGAGTCTAGGATCCGGTCGTTACCGCTCGCGGTTCCGAAAAGGCCCGCATACTGACAATAGATACTTCAACCCTTGATCGCTTCGGATTGGTGACTCCACTCGAGCAGTGGGCGGACTACGCCGGGCATGGGCCCCAGGTAGTCTCCACGCGCAGTATTACCCCCGACCGAATCTACGACTTGAAACGCCACCGCATTGGTTTCTCGCATGTGCAGGATTGTAGTGGGAAAGTGTGACATCACAGAAACGTGAGCGAGTAGGCTGCCTTCGGCAAGCAGATTACCCGGAACAATCACAGTACTCGTATAGCGGCCCGGTGAACGCTCCCGCCGGCGCCACTCCTCATTGGTGTCATGGGTGCTGAAAACCTCCGTGCCCTCCTCATTGCAAAACTCCACGACGGGAAGAAGCACATGACCTCCTTCAGTTACGTCGTAACTTACCTCGATCCGGAATGGGCGGTGAATGTCTACCACGGTGGTTGGCTCACCCCGTTCGTTGCACACCCCCACGCGGCGAAGCCGAACGATTGCGTCGCCCGGCGCTTCCGCGCTTTTTGGCCACTCGCGCTGAGCGCCCGCCTTCCAGTTCGAACTCAGGTAGCGGTTGACGACCGTGTGCGGCTCACCGTCCGCGACGACTTGGCCGGCCTCCAGGAGGATCGCACGTTTGCACAGCCGGGTTATCGCCGGCAGGTTGTGCGAGACGAAAAGAATGGTGCGACCCTCACGGCGGATGTCGTGCATTTTGTCGAGACACTTATGTTGGAAAGCTGCGTCGCCGACCGCCAGCACCTCGTCCATGATCAGGATTTCCGGTTCGAGATGAGCGGCGACCGAGAAGGCGAGCCGCACATACATTCCGGAAGAATAAAACTTGACTGATGTCTCGACGAACTTCTCCATCTCGGCGAAAGCGACGATCTGATCGAACTTGCGCTCGATCTCAACCCGGCGCATGCCGAGTATAGCGCCGCTAAGGTAGACGTTCTCTCGACCTGTCAGGTCCGGATGGAAGCCCGTCCCTACTTCGAGGAGCGAGCCAACCCGCCCGAAGATCTCCACGCGTCCCTTAGTTGGTCGGGTGATTCGCGAAAGGATTTTCAGCAGCGTGGATTTACCAGCGCCGTTGTGGCCGATGATCCCAACCAACTCCCCTTGTCGGATTTCGAGGTTAACGTCGCGAAGGGCCCAAAGCATTTGGTAGTCGCCGTTGGCTCCGCGCAAACGTCGCAGGGGGGCCGCAATCGCGTCGCCTAACATCTCGCGGAACGTCATGTAGCCGGGATGCATGCCGCCGATGCGGTAACGCTTGCTTACATTCTCGATCTGAACAACGTTCGGCTGCATAGACTCAAATCACGTCAGCAAAGGTGTCCTCAAGCCCTCGGAATACATAGAACGCCCCCGCCAGGAGAGTTGTCGCCGCTACCGCCGAGATGGCTAGCATAGTCCAATCGAAAGCCTGGTTGGTGAGCGCGGCGCGGAATCCTTCAAGGATGCCGGTCATAGGATTGACCAGCAGGATCCAGCGCCATTGTTCCGGCACGATGTTAGTCGGATATATGACCGGTGAGGCGAACATCCAAAACTGCATGACGAATGGCAGCGCGTGACGCAGGTCGCGATATTTGACGGTTAGCGCGGAAACCAGCATACCAGCCCCCAGCGCCAGCATGGCGGCCAGCAAGACAACCAGGGGTATCAACAGGGCGCCCCACGATGGGTTCACGCCGTAATAGATTGCGAGGGCGATAAGCAGCAGAGAAGCGATGCCCAGATCAACCAGGCCTGCTCCCACCGCCGCCGCGGGAATAAAGACTCGTGGGAAGTAAACCTTTGTTACCAGGTGGGAATTGTTTACCAGGCTGTAGGTGCCGGTCGTGACGGCGTTCGAGAAAAAGTTCCACAGTAACAAACCGGAGTATGCGAAGAGCGGGTAAGGGATGTCCTTCGTATCAAGCCGCGCAAATTTGTTAAAAATAAGCGTGAATATGAGCATCGTCATGAGCGGTTGGATCAGCACCCAGACCGCGCCCATCAGCGTCTGCTTGTAGCGGACTTTGATATCTCGCAATGTGAGGAAGTAGAGGAGTTCGCGGTAGGCCCAGAGGTCCCCCAGGTTCAGCTGAACGCCCGATTCCTCCGATTCGATAAGCACGTGCGGAATGTCGGGTAGCGTCGAACTTGCCAAAGCATTTTGTACGCTGGTAGAGGTTGGTTCGAGTGGGCGTGCTCTTCCGCTGCTATCATCCATCGAATTGTCAGTCTATGCACGCAACAAAGAAGCGTCAAGGAAGGTATCCGACATGGTAGTGCTTAATTGGAGGCCGGAAGTTCAGAGTTCAACCTTTAGGTTGCTGCTTACCGTGCGGACAAGCTAAAGCTTGAACTCTGAACTACCAGCACCCTCCGATTCCAGAAGCGACACAAGAATGAGTTAAGACGTATTATTGCTGACTCCCAGCTAGGTTTAGGGCAATTACGCAGTCCCGAGCGGACTGATTGAATCGGATATGAATCACATCGAGAAGCTCAAGCGCGTGACGCCGAAGGGCATTCATTCGCATTTGGGAGCAGTACGCCGCTGGCTAAGAACCTTACCCGGACGGACCCGCAGACAGAAGCAGCGTCTACTCGATGACCCGGCGTTAAGGGCGAGAGAACGTGAGCTCCTCCAGCAGGTGGAAACCAGAATTTCGGCGGGCGACGGCATGTACACCGGAGACGGCTCGCAGTATTACAAAGTAGGACTCTCCGCGATACGCTCGATAGAGGAAGCAATCGATGCGGCACAGGTTGGACTGGTAAGACGAATTCTGGATCTGCCTTGCGGACACGGTCGAGTCTTGCGATTTCTGGTACGCAGGTTTCCTGAGGCTGAGATCACTGCGTCTGACCTTGATCGGAAAGGGGTCGATTTCTGCGCCGACGTGTTCGGTACTGAAGCGATCTACTCTGCTCCGAATCTGGACCAGTTCTCACTGCGAGGACAATTCGACCTCATCTGGTGTGGTTCGCTGGTTACCCACCTCAATGATACAGGCATACGCGCGCTGCTGGCGTTCTTCGCCCGCCACATGCAGCCCGATGGACTGCTAATCTTTACCGCGCATGGCGAGCGTGTGATTCAACGATTGCGAGACCAGGAATTTGAGTACGGAATCGACCCAGAGAGCGTCGCGCCCATCATAGAAGCCTATCGGAATGAGGGTTTTGGTTTCGCTGACTATCCGGGCGCCAGTGGTTACGGAATTTCTTTGACTTCACCCGAGTGGATCCGCCAGGCGGCGGCGGAGATTGGCCTCTCAGAAGTTTATTTCCGTGCGCAAGGATGGGACGACCATCAGGACGTGTACGGATTTACCTCTATTCGATGACTATTGCGCGAAGAATCAATCATGCCTTTCGAGGCCAGGTCAGCGCCAGAGCGGCTTTGTCCGAAATAGGCAGACGAGGATTTGTGGCCTTGCGAAGTCGTTACGAGCGCTGGACCCAATCATTTGAAAAAGCCGGCCTCGCCCGAGTTCGTCTATCTCGCGAATTTGCCAACATACCAACGCCTGAACTACTCGAACACTTCCGTTCCCGTTGCACGCCCAGGTTCTTTTCCGGCTTTGAACTCGCTCCGAACAAACTGTCAGAACTTCATAGTACAGAGTTTCCTGAGGAGACTCGAACGCTGATGGATAAGGCTCGCGGCATCGTGACCGCCCATCGTTGGCCGTTGCTTGGTTACGGTGAATTGAGTTTCGGAAAAGATATTGAATGGCTACGCGATCCTGTATCAGGCGCTCCGTGGCCTCCGGACCGCCGCGCTGATGTTGCGCTCGCGAACGGCGCTGGTTCGGATGTGAGGGTTCTGTGGGAGTTGAACCGGATGGGACATCTGATAACTCTGGGCCGCGCTTATGCAGTAACTGGCGACAAAGGTTTCGCGGAGGAATTCTTTGTCCAAGTTGAAGGATGGAGAGATCAGAATCGGCCCGGCTTCGGACCCAATTGGACCTGCGCCATGGAAGTGGCGTTACGAGCAATGAACTTGCTTGCGGCCTTTCAATTGTTGCGTGGAGCAACAAACTTAACCGAAGAACGCCTGGCGTTGATGCTCACCCTATTTGAGCAGCACGGCCATTATATCCGCCGACATCTGGAGTTTTCATATATTGCCACGAGCAACCATTACCTTTCCGATGTAGTTGGTTTGCTTTGGCTTGGGATTTGTTTGCCGGAACTGGAGCAAGCGGATGAATGGCGCGCGTTTGGCTTCCGGGAGATCCTGCGAGAGATGGATAAGCAAGTCCTCCCCGACGGAGCTCACTACGAATCGTCGACTGGCTATCATCGATTCGTCCTCGAGCTCTTGCTGTACACTTTCATTCTCTGCCGCGCCAACAACATTGAGATCGGGAACGAGTATTGGCAGAAGCTTCGCTCCATGATCGAATACCTGCGGGCCTATCTGCGTCCGGACGGACCGGCGCCCTTGATTGGCGACACTGACAGCGGACAGGTGATGCCGATCGCTTCCCACACGGCCGCGGACCACGCTTACCTTCTCGACGTCGCCGCGACGGTTTTTAGCGAAGCAGGCTTCAAGACGGGTGATGAGTCCCCGGAGGAGTTGTTTTGGCTTCTGGGCGAAGCGGGCTTGGAGATATTTAGAGGATTGTCGGCGGAGGCAGGTGCGACCAGGTCCGCAGGTTTTTCTGAGGCCGGCACCTTCATCTTGCGCGACCGCGATTCCTATTTGCTGCTTAACGCCAGTGGAACCGGTTTGCTAGGACGCGGCGCGCACGGCCACAATGATGCGCTCAGTTTGGAAGTAGCAGCCTGTGGTACAAGTTTCATCAGCGATCCGGGAACTTGTGTTTACACCGGAGACCTGGCGCTGCGTCACCAATTTCGTTCGACCGGTTATCACTCGACGGTAGAAGTCGACGGTCGAGAACAAAATACAACCGAAGAAGGCATCCCGTTTTATATCGGTAATGAGGCTAGTCCTCGTCAGCTGCAGTGGGAGACCTCCGACCAACGCGACCTGGTGATTGCGGAACACTACGGTTATGAAAACCTACCAAATGGTCCAATCACGCATCGACGCGCGATCTTGTTTGAGAAGATGGAGCGCTACTGGTTGATTGAGGATACGCTGTCAGGCTCGGGCAGACACACTTTTCGCTTCTGTTTTCACACTGCGCCGGGGCTTGAGGTTCTCCGAAAGACGGACCGACTTACGGAGATTCGCGACAACGAAAACAATTCGCGATTGCTCGTTGCCTCACTCCATTTGAAAGAAGACCTCGTGTCCGGACTCGACTTGGACGCGCCCACCGCGGAACTCGACTTGAATAAAAGGCCTGCGGTTGAACTCAATTTGAAAAAAGAGCCGGTTCTTGAGCCGCGGTGGTTTTCGCGCGACTATGGCCAGAAGACTCCGTCAATCGGTCTTTGCTGGACGGTGGAAGCCGACGCACCGCTGCGCGCTCGTTGGCTGTTGATACCTGTTTGCGCTGGGGAAGACGCGGGGACTCGGCTGGCTGTGGTCGAACATCTGAGGCTAGCGACAATCTCAGATCTCAGACTTGAGATCTCAGATCTGAGATCTGAAAAATTAAACGCCAAGACTAAAGACCAAGACTAAAGGCAAACACAAAGAACTTAGAAGATGAAAACTGAGATGCTAAATCCGAAACCCGACATCCGACATCCGAAATTCTGATCATGTGTGGCATCTGCGGAGTATGGGAGTATGGCGCGGCAAATTCGCGAATCCACATCGCGCTGGTGGAGCGCATGCGCGACACGATGCCGCATCGTGGACCGGACGATACCGGTGCAACAATTCTGGACACCGGACGGTTGGCGATGGGATTTCGTCGCCTCTCCATCGTCGACCTCTCCCCGGCAGGCAACCAGCCGATGCGCGGTTGCGCCGGCGAGGGCGTTTGGATCGTTTTCAATGGCGAGATCTACAACCATGCGGAGTTGCGGAAGGGCCTCGAACACCGCGGACACAAATATGCGTCGCGCACGGACACTGAAACGATCCTGCATCTCTATGAAGAGCTCGGACTTGATTTCGTCAACGAGATTGATGGCGACTTTGCTATCGCGCTCTGGGATGCCACCCGTGAACAACTGCTGCTGGTGCGCGACCGCATAGGTGTCAAGCCGTTGTATTTCCATCAGCAAGGTGGCCGGCTTATTTTTGCCTCCGAGATTAAGGCTATTCTGGCCCACCCCTCGTTGACCCCCGAGTTGGATGAGCATGCGCTCTACCACTATCTGTCTTTTCTGACCACGCCGGCTCCCCACACTCTCTTCAAAAACATTCGCAAACTTCCCGCTGGACACATGCTTGTCTTCGACCGACAAGGGAATGCGCGGCCCATTCAGTACTGGGATGCCTTGCCGCCGGAGACTAGTAAAGTTACAGGGGATTCCAGCGATGCCGGGCAACGAGCGCAGATTCTTCAGCTGCTGCGGGAGTCAGTCGAGAAGCGGATGATGTCAGACGTTCCCTTCGGGGTATTCCTGTCGGGTGGCGTGGATTCTTCGGCCAATGTAGCCCTCATGGCAGAGCAAATGTCGCGGCCGGTGGATACTTTCACGGTGGGCTATCAGGATTACGAAGAACTGAATGAGCTCGAATCGGCCAGAGAAGTTGCCCGGCGCTTCGGCACTAACCATCGCGAAATCCTGATTGGTGAAAAGGAGATGTTGGACTTTCTGCCTGACCTTGTCTTTCACCAGGATGAACCGCTGGCCGACCCGGTCTGCGTGCCGCTGTACTACGTTTCGAAGTTGGCCCGGGAGTCTGGGACGATCGTTATACTGGTTGGGGAGGGCTCGGACGAAATCTTTAGTGGCTATGACAAGTACGTCAAGTACCTGAGTCTCTATGAAAACTTCTGGCAGCATGCGGAGCGCATGCCTCGTTTTGCCCGGCGGGCATTCAGCACGGCCGCGCGCAGCCTCGTCGAGAAAACAGTGAGGAGCTATGAGGCCACCGAAGTGGTCAGAAGGCTGGGTGCCAACGAAGCACTTTTCTGGGGCGCCGCCATCGTATTTGATGAGACCCTGAAAGCGAACCTTCTTTCTGCCACGTTGCGCAGTAGTCTCAACGGCCTGTCTTCGTACAGCGTAGTGCTCGAGCACCTGGACCGAATCGCCCGTGAACGTCCAGAGTCTGACTTTCTCGCACAGATGACATATTTGGAACTGAAGGTGCGTCTACCGGAACTGCTATTGGTGCGTGTCGATAAGATGACCATGGCTACTTCGGTTGAGGCTCGCGTACCCTTTCTCGATCATCACCTGGTTGAATTCGCGCTTTCGTTACCGCGTTCGCTCAAAGTGGAAGGCAAAAGCGGTAAGCACATTTTGAAGCGCGCGCTTGAAGATATCTTGCCGCGAGATGTTCTTTACAAGCGCAAACGCGGATTCGGCGCGCCGGTTGAAGGCTGGTTTAGAGGAGCAACAGGCAGCGCGCTGGAAGCGCAGGTTATGAATTCGTCACTGCGCAAGCGTGACTTGTTTGACTACAATTTCATCGCCAGGTTGTTCGACGAACACCAGCGGGGCGCGCGTGACTGGGGATTTCAACTGTGGACTCTACTGAACCTGAGTCTGTGGTACGAAAGGTGGATTAAGTAGCACCGACTTTTAGTCTGTGCTATCGCTGTGACATTCAGACCAGCACACAGACTAAAGTCTGTGTCACCTAAATAATCAGTGGACCATACCTCTGCACTGCGCGGCCTTGACTCCGTTTCCTGTGCCACTTGATCAATGAGTAGGGCAAGCAGAGACGCGCAAGTGGCTTTAACAATGAGGCAGTAGACGGTGCGCCACGGAGGCTCTGGCGTAGGAGTTTGAAGGCCTTTGATTTCTCCCCCAGTCGCAGGAGATCTTCGGCGCCGGCGAATTGCAATACGCGTTGAAAGTGTTCCAGCTCTGCTGCGCTTAAACCCAGGCGGTTGGCAACGCGTCGCTGAGCGGCCATCCGGGCTTCAATCATCCAGGAAAAGTCCTGACTTGTGTTGTAACCATGCTGCCGCCACGCTGATAAGACCCGGGGGTCAAATGCGAAATCACCTTTCGTACTTAAACGCAGATATAGATCGTAGTCTTCGAGTTTCGCTTGCTCGTGCCAGCCCTCGCTTTCCAGGGAGGTCCGGCGATATAAAACGGTGGGACTCATTGGAGCAAAGGTTTGTTCGAGCAACATGTCTCGAGCGTTGCCATTTGCGTAGGGAGCCCATTCAAGGGTGCAGTCGATTATCCGGTTTGCTGCGTCAATCAGGAAGCAATGCCCATAACCAAGCACGGCGCGGGGAGTGTCTTCGAGTAGAGAAACGCGGGCTTCCAGGAAATCCGGCAGCCAAACATCATCCGATGAGAGATAAGCGAAGTAGTCACCGTTAGTCTGTGAGAGCGCTTCATTCAAAGTTGCGCAAAGCCCACGGTTACCGCGCGCGATCATCTCGCTAGGGAACGGACAGTCTTGAAGGGTGCGTTCGACAATATCAGGCGAGCCATCGCTTGAACCGTCGTCGATGACGAGCAGCTGCGCCGGCGCTTGGGTCTGATTGAAGATGGAGCGGAGCGTGGTTTGTACGAAAGGCGCGTGATTGAATGAAGGCACAACCACCGACACCTTGGGCGCACCGGAGCGCATCGCGTCGCTTTTGGAAAAAGTATTTTGCCTGCTCATCAGTAATCTGATCCCGCTTACCTGGTCATTATAGCTTCGACATGCGTAGAAAGACTGTCCTCTTAGGTCCTTACCCACCACCTTACGGAGGAGTCTCCATATACATTCAAACTCTTTATGAGTTTTTCAAGGATCGCGGCGTCGAATTCTGGATCTTTGGAGATGAAGAAGTTCAAGGTCCGAACATCCATTTCATGAAGGACAAGCGCCGCCAGCTCCTGCCGCTCGTCATGCGACGGGGAGCCAACACGAGGATAGCGGACTGCACGCATTTTCTGATTGAGTATCCCAGCATCCTGGTCCCGGTCTGGGTAGCCCTCAAGCGGGTTGTTCCTTTTGAATGGATAAAGATCATGCAAGATGGATCGCTGCCTTCAAGATACAAGAAGTTCAATTTAATTCGTAAAGAGCTTTTTCGATTGGCAGTGCAGTCGGTCACGGAGTTCATCGTCATTAGCGAAGAGTTGGAGGCTTGGCTGCACCAGGATATTCGCGTAACGCAGCCAGTTTCGCTTATCAAGAATCTTTTTCCTGTTCCCTACCGGTCGGTGCGGGCGTCGCTGCCGGAAGAGATGGAGAAGGCCATTACCTCCTTCCAGAAACGAGACAAACGTGTTTGTTCGATCGGCGTCTTTAGCCCCAGTTATGGCTTCAAGCATGTTGCCGTCGCGGTGGAAAAGCTTCGCGAAGAGACTGGAACCGACATTGGCTTGTTACTGTTGGACGGAGACTTTGCGGCCGAGGAGAATTACCGGCGCGAAGTCCTTGACGGACGAGAATGGATTACGGTGCTAAAGAACGTCGCGCACCCTTTCGTGTTCGAGATTCTCCGGCGCAGTGACACATTCGTGCGTGGTTTTGGGCTGGATAGTTATGGACTATCGCGCGTGGAAGCGATCTGGTGTGGGTTGCCGGTGGTAGCCACTCGGGCCGGAGAAACGCGGGGCATGTTGCTCTACGATTTCGGCGACGAAGAAGAATTGGCTCGCCAGTTAAACAAAGCGTTATTCAATCCACCGTCGGAGGATGCCGATGCATGGTCGGCAATCTACCAAAGAGAGGCCGAAGAGAATTTGGAGAAACTGGCAACCAAGTTGGGTGTGCCCGAGGAATGAACTTAACGGTTTTCAGGGCGCCATTGAGACCAATGTCAAAGCTCGACATTCGCTAGAGTTAGCCTTCGAACTTGCGTCATGCCGCAACTCTTTGAATAGTCACTTGTTTTCCCCAGCAGACAATGCGGTAGATTCCCAAAGCCGCGAGCACAAAGAGAAAATAATGAATTGTCAGAACGTAACGGTACTCGGTGTGTAGCACTGATTGAACGCAGAAATAATAGACGGGCACAGCCAGGAGAATGGCAAGCACACTACCCTGCCTTCTAAGTACGAGCAGCACCAGTCCGCCAACAACGCAAGGCAGAATTATAGCCGTGATAAAGAGTCTCTGAATTCCGCCGACGACTAAGACTGCTAGAGTCGCCCCAGCTCCCGAAGCGTTTGAACTTGAGATGAGCGGCGCTCTCTCCAGCCGCCACATTGATCCCGCGCGCCGGATCATTACAGTAAGGAACCAGAGTGGATGAGCGCGGATAATCGCAAAGCCGCGCGCGAGTCGCTCCCGGTCACGTTGAATGGCATCGGGCCCAAACAGTGTCAGGGCGTAGTCGGGCCGATTATGAGTCTCGGCCTCCTGCTTGATGAGACCCATATCTGTATCAGACAGGCCTAAACTTCCCGTCTCGTCATAATCCGCGATACCTTCGAGCAACGTTTGCCCAGCGCCTAGTGACACCGGTATGAAGTGACCAAAGACAACTGCGTTGCGAACTGTGAGTGGAACAATCACGAGGCAAGCGCCGCCAATGAGGGTCAGGGCCATCTTAAGTCGCAGGCCACGGGGACCAATCACGGGCATCAGCAGCGCCAGGAACGGCGCCAGTAGTAAAGCGTTGGCTCGGAACCAACAAGACACACCAATCAGTGCGCCTGCCGCCAGGATGATGGACCACGGAGGTCGCCGGCGGGCGCGAGCGAGAAGGTAGATCGCGATCAGGATTGGCAATGCGGCCAGGGTGTCAGGCAATAACAGGATAGAATTCCAGGTGAACTGGGGCGCAAAGGCAGTCATGAAGCCGCTTAATATCCCAACACCGAGAGGCAGCAATTCAGTGGCAATTAGAAAAATCACCACCGCTGCCAGCGAATCGCAGCTCATCTGGAATAATTGCGCCGCAAGGTCCGTCTCACCCGCGAGCCTGTAAATTAGCGCCAGCAGGATCGAGTAACCGGGTGGGTGGCCCAGCAGATCTGGATTGCTCGTCGTCGACGAAGCGTCGAAGAATGAACGGAGGCCGTTTTGTTGGAGGAGTTGGGCGAGATGTTTGTAGTTTTGGGCGACCCGAGTTTGTACTTGTGGGACCTCAGCGCGCTTGTTTTGCCATACCAGGAGTCTGACGCCGAAGGCTGCGAGAAAGATCAGACCGGCTATCATCATTCGTTGACGGCGCGAGTTTAAATTCGCAGCAATCTGGCGGTGAGAGTTTGTTTCTTTAAGGGGGGTTGCGACGGGCATTGGTAGAATGGGATTCAGGACCAAGGTGGTTTAGCATCTTGTCGGGCGGCATTATACAAACATAAAGTGATTCAAGGACACTCGATCATCTGCTTTGGTGGTGAAGACTGGTGGTATCACCATCCGCATTCGAAGAACCACTTGATGCGTCGCTTTGCGCGGGCGGGCAACAAGGTAATTTTTGTAAACTCCATCTCGATGGGCCTCGCCTCGGTCGCCAACAAGGACTTTCTGCCGCGCATCAACAGAAAATTGCGTAGTTATGCAAAGCTGGCAAGGACTACGCCCGAAGGAATCACCGTAGTTTCACCGGCCGCGCTTCCATTCTTTGGTAGCGCCGGCGCCAGAACCGTTAATCGCCATTTGATTGGCGCCCAGATCGGAGCTCTTGCGCGAAGCCGTGGCCTGTCGCGCCCCATTCTCTGGATCGCCATTCCCACTGCAGTGGAAATGATCGGACGCTTTGATGAGTCTTTGGTCATCTATCACGTTTCCGACAAGTATGATGCCAACACCATGGACCATGCGACTGACCCGGCGTTGATTCGCCAACTTCACGAACGTGCCATGGATAAGGCCGACATCATCCTTTATTCCGGTCGAAAGCTACTCGCCGAAGCCACTCGCGGGCTCGAACGCTCGCATCTGCTGGAGCAAGCTGTGGATTTTGATCATTGGTCGAAGGTGGCAAGTGGTGGGCTTGAGGTTGCTCCGGAAATAGCTCGTATTCCGCGGCCACGTCTGGGTTACTTTGGGGCTATCGAACCGTGGCTTGTCGATCAGCAGCTGATTACTCAGGCAGCTCGGGAACGCCCTTCCTGGCAATGGGTTTTCATTGGTAATCGATCGCGCGGTCTGAATATTGAGAAGCTGCCGAACACTCATTTTCTGCCTGCGGTTAGGTATGATGATCTCCCCAGGTATGCCGCAGGTTTCGACGTCTGCGTGTTACCGTGGGACACTGAGCAAACGTTTACCAGTTATGGTTCGGCAATCAAGGTTCGCGAGTATCTGGCCACCGGAAAGCCTGTGGTGATCTCACCGTTGCCGGAGTATGAATCGATGCGCGACGTGCTCCGGATTGCTCGCAGTCGCGACGAGTTTTTCAGGCTGGTGGCGGAGGCGCTGGATGAGAAAAACCCTGACGCAGTGCGAAGACGACAAGCGTCAGTCACGCATGGAACGTGGGACGCTCGTGCCGAGTGGGTCAGTAAATTGATTGAGGAAAAGCTGGCGAAACAGTCCATCATGGCGAATTAGCGGGCGTTCAATTTCCTGATCGCACGAAAGTGTTTTCTGAACGAAGCATGAGGTCGATTCGTTGCGCCCCGGACGGCCCCGGAGTTATGGGTGACGGGGGATCAGGGAGTTTAGAGTTCAACCTTTAGGTTGTGAGGTTGCGCTGCCACAAGCTGAAGCTTGAACTCTAAACTCCCTTGAATCATTGTAACGGTTTTATTATGTGTGGTATCGCCGGAATAATTGCTGCGGAGCCGGACCGCTTGATGGGAGCCATGCTCGCGACCATCGAGCATCGCGGACGCGACGATGAGGGAGTCTGGACCTCGGAATCGATTGACGAAACGGGACGACGGGTGTGTTTGGGCCACCGCCGTTTAGCCATCATAGACACCTCCAGCGCCGGTC
Organism: Pyrinomonadaceae bacterium; assembly: GCA_046261995.1. Classification (GTDB taxonomy): domain Bacteria; phylum Acidobacteriota; class Blastocatellia; order Pyrinomonadales; family Pyrinomonadaceae; genus PSRF01. Next base: position 84,730 of record JBHENP010000001.1, on the reverse strand, counting down.
ATCAGCCGATGCTATCTGCCGATGGTCGCTACGTCATCACCTTCAACGGCGAGATCTACAACTACCGCCAACTGCGCGAAGAGCTGAGATCTAAAGGTCACCAATTCCGTACCGACACCGATACCGAAGTCTTGCTGACAGCGTTTGCCGAATGGGGAGCGGATTGTCTGCCTCACTTGAACGGGATGTTTGCTTTCGCGGTCTGGGACCATCAACAGCGAACTCTGACACTAGCGCGCGACCACGTTGGCATTAAGCCCCTTTATTACGCCCATTTGCCCTCCCAGGACGGCCGTGGAAGCTCTTTTTTCTTCGCGTCGGAAGTCAAAGCAATTCTGGCGACTGGACTCATAGAGCGCGCCGTCGACATCGAAGGGTTGCACCAGTTTCTGACCTTTCTTTGGGTCCCTGATCCCAACACGTTATTTAGAGGAATCAAGACTCTTCCGCCAGCCCACACGCTCACCTTTCGCGACGATGAGATCGCAGTCAATGAATGGTGGGATGTTTCGTTTGAAGAGATTGAAGAAGGGCGCAGCGAAACCTGGTGGCAGGAACGAGTACTGGAAACGCTCGATCGGGTTGTGCACATGGAAATGGTCGCTGATGTGCCACTCGGTTCATTTCTGTCCGGCGGCATCGACTCATCCTCGATCGTCGCCATGATGAAGAATCACAGCAACGGGCGGCGCATCGGCACCTATACCGTCGGCATCGAGAGCGAGGATCTGCGCTACGACATCATTCCGGATGATGTCAGGTGGGCGCGACAGGTCAACCGGCATCTGAACACGGATTATCACGAGATCATGCTTAAACCCGAGGTCGCCGACCTGCTTCCGAAGCTCGTGTATCACATGGATGAGCCGGCCATAGACATGGCTATTCCCAGCTACCTGGTTTCCCAGGCCGCCCGCGAGACATTAACAGTCATGTTGTCAGGAATGGGAGGTGACGAAGTCTTTGCAGGTTATCCGCGCCAACTCGCAATGAAGATTGCCGGGGCGTTTGATCCGGTGCCTCAACTTTTGCGCCGGCCATTGATGAAGACTCTCGAACGGGCGCTCCCGGGAGGCTTGCCCGGAAAACTTACTGCGCCGCTGCGAAACGCGAAGAAGTTTGCTCGCAGCGCCGGCCTGGATTTTGAGGATCGTTATCTGGGTTACGGCACTTATTTCACCGACGCGGCGAAGCATCAAATCTACACAAATGATCTTCGAACAGCTACCAAGGAGTTGGACGCTTATGCCGCGCATCGCCGCTACTTCGCTCGGGTGCAAGGTGCAGCTCCGCTAAACCGGCTGCTCTATGTCGATTTGAAGACGTTCTTGCCCTGCTTGAACCTGATCACTACCGACAAAACTTCCATGGCTGCCAATCTGGAAGTGCGGGTTCCATTCCTTAATCGACAAATGATTGAACTCGCCGCACGCATGCCCCCCGGTCTGAAGCTGCATGGCTTTAAACGTAAATACGCTCTGAAGCGGGCGCTTGAGAAACTCTTACCTTATGAAGTTGTGTGGCGCAAGAAGGCCGGTTTCGGGGCGCCCATCCGCTCCTGGTTGCGCGGCCCGCTGCGCCCGTTGGTTGAAGAACTGTTGTCGGAGGAAACTGTAAAACTGCGCGGGCTCTTTCAACCTGACCAAGTGAAGCGGATTGTGAAAGCAAATCTCTCAGGACGCGAAGACTACAACCTCCAGGTCTTTCAGTTGCTCAACCTCGAACTCTGGCAGCGACAGTTTATGGACTAGCCGGTATTTCCGGAGTCTGAGAGATTGTATGGGTGTCCCTCCGTGGGCACCCCATCGTGGATGATTCTGGACGTTAACCGGTAAATCCTACGATGCGGTGCCCACGTAGGGACACCCCACAATTATTGAACAGCACCGAACAGTGGGAAACGTTGACAAGCCGTATGGTCGGATTTACTCTGCTTCTACGGCCCGGTTTTCCGGGGCTGAGCTCATTCAAGCCTCACTCACCGGCTCGGAAGTGCTTCTTGATGGCAACTCTGAAGGAAATCGCAGAACATAACGAGAACGAGATGGCGCCGCCGGAGTCGCTGGATTCAGCGACGCAGGATACAGAGCATCACCGTTCCCGAATTCTGCTCGTTGAGGACGACAATGCTCTGCGGCGTTATGTAGAAGTCACTTTGCAACGAGCAGGTTATGAAGTGCTCTCGGCGGTGGACGGACTCGCCGCAATGAAGTTAGCGTTAACTTCCGCCGTAGACATAGTGATAACGGATGCCATGATGCCTAACCTCAGCGGTCATGAACTGTGCCGGTTTCTGCGCAACAGCCCGCAACTTTCCCACATCCCTATCATCCTTTTGAGCGGAATGGAACGAAAGGAAAGGGGCCCGGAAGAGGAATACGCGGACGCCGTGTTTTCAAAGCCTGTGTCCGCAGAGGAGCTGACGGAATGTGTGGCTGAATTGCTGCTGGCGCGGAAGTAAGGCAGTCCTCAAATACGTCAGACACGATCCACGAAATCACACGAAATGGCACTACAAGATTTCGTGTTGTTCGTGTGGTTTCGTGGATCGTCTCCTGAATCGGTTGCAGAAGTTACCCCGATGAAAAACGAAACGCGGCGGCCAGTTAGCTCTGACCGCCGCGTTATTATGTTTGTTGAACCAAATTCAGGCTGTTTTTGCGGTGCTCGTTCCAATCAATTCATCAAGCGGCGTGTATTTCAACCCTTGTGAAACAGCCACGCCTTCATATGTACAGAGACCCGCATAAGTGTTCACTCCCGCCTTCAATCCGGGGTCGATAGCAATCGCCTCGAAGAATCCCCTGTTGGCGAGTCGGAGTGCATAAGGAAGAGTTGCATTCGTAAGCGCGAAGGTGGACGTGCGAGGCACCGCGCCTGGCATGTTAGCCACGCAGTAATGCAACACGCCTTCGACGTAGTAAGTCGGGTCAGAGTGCGTTGTGGGATGCGTTGTTTCGATGCAGCCACCTTGATCCACCGCGACGTCGACGATGACCGCGCCGTTGGGAACATCTTTGAGCATGCCTCGGGTGACTAGCCTGGGAGCGGAAGCCCCGGGCACCAACACCGCGCCTACAATCAGATCGGCTTCCGAGACGGCATCGTGGATCATGTAGGTACTGGAAGCCAGCGTTGAGATCTTTGAGAGGAATATGTCGTCCAGTTCGCGCAAGCGTTCGAGGTTATTGTCGATCATCGTCACATGCGCGCCCATGCCCACGGCAATCTTCGCAGCATTTGTTCCCACTACACCGCCGCCAATAATCACCACGCGGGCTGCGGGCACGCCCGGCACGCCTCCCAGTAGAATGCCGCGACCGCCACTCATCTTCTCGAGATAGTGGGCCCCTACCTGGATGGCCATGCGACCGGCGACCTCAGACATCGGAGTCAGCAGCGGCAATCCGCCACGTCGATCCGTAATGGTTTCGTAAGCGATACCGGTGACTTTACGTTTGAGAAGCTCTTCGGTGAGTGGTTTGTCGGGAGCCAGATGAAGATAGGTGAAGAGCAACTGGTCCTCCCGCATTCGCGGGTACTCGGGTTTAATGGGCTCTTTCACTTTGACAATCATCTCGCCGCGGGCCCAAATTTCGTCGGCGGATCCCAGGATCTGGGCTCCCGCCTTTTCATAGAGGCCATCCTCGAACCCTGAACCTTCGCCCGCAGTCCGTTCGACCACCACCTTGTGGCCGGCGTCGGTTAGAGATCGCACTCCCGCAGGTGTTAAGCCCACACGGTATTCATTGTCTTTGATCTCTTTCGGCAGACCGACAATCACGTCACAATCCTCCAGAAGTATGAGTAAGGTGCAGAACTTGAGGTCCGAATTTTGTTCTTGGAGCTTTGTACTTCGATGTTTGAGCTTGCAATGCTTAAAGGAACAATCAGCGTCGCCGGCAGATCTCAAAGCACAAAGTTCACAGCACAAACTTCTATTTTCTTACAGCTTCACTTCGTCAATCTGAGCTCGCTGAAGCTTTCCACTGTAGTCAACGTAGATGGATTTCCATTCGGAGAAGATATCGAGTACCTGGGTTCCGGCTTCGCGATGCCCATTCCCCGTGGCTTTCGTTCCGCCAAATGGCAGGTGAACCTCGGCTCCTATGGTCGATGCGTTAATGTAGCAGATGCCCGTGTACATCTCATTCATTGCGTGGAAGGCTCGATTAACGTCGCGGGTGTAAATTGCCGCCGACAATCCGTAGCGCACTCCATTGGCAATTTTGACCGAGTCCTCGAGCGAGTTGGCGGGAATCACCGCAGTCACCGGTCCAAAAATCTCTTCCTGCGCAATGCGCATATCGGGAGCTACTTCGGTGAACACAGTTGGCTCGATGAAATAACCGTGTGCGTAATCGCCGCGGGTCAGTCGTTTGCCACCGCAAGCCAGAGTGGCGCCATCTTCGTTCTGGCCGATGTCGATGTAACCCATGATCTTGTCGACGGCGGCGCCATTGATTACCGGACCCACGTCAGTCTTCGGGTCCGCGCCGTTGCCTACCCTGAGTTCCTCGGTGCGTTCCACCAGCTTCTGCGAAAACTTCTTGTAAACCTTCTTGTGAACGATCAGGCGCGACGATGCGGTGCAGCGTTGGCCTGACGTTCCAAACGCGCCCCACAGCGCTCCCTCGATCGCCAGATCGATATCAGCGTCGTCCATGATGATGATCGCGTTCTTGCCGCCCATCTCCAGGGAACAGATCGCGTTGCGTTCGGCACAGGCCGAGGCCACCTGTCGCCCTGTTTCCGTTGATCCAGTAAACGATATGAGCCGCAAGGCTGGATGGTTTGTCATTGCGGCGCCAGCGGGCTCCCCGTATCCCGTTACGAGATTCACCACGCCTGGCGGAATGCCGGCTTCCTCGCAAGCTTTTACCAGGTTGTATGTGGAGAGCGGGGTGTCTTCAGCTGGTTTTAGAACGACGGTGTTGCCACAGATAAGAGCAGGAATGAGTTTCCACGAGGGAATGGCCATCGGGAAATTCCACGGGGTGATCAATCCGCATAGTCCGACCGGTTGGCGCACACACATAGCAAACTTGTCGGGCATCTCCGCTGGTGTGGTAAACCCGTGCAGCCGCCGGCCTTCGCCTGCCGTGTAGTAAGTGCAATCAATGGCTTCCTGAACATCGCCGCCTGCTTCTTTCAAAACCTTGCCCATCTCACGAGTCATATCGGCGGTGAACATTTCCTTATTTCGAATCAGGATCTCACCTAGTCGGAAGAGGATTTCCGCACGACGTGGGGCAGGCGTGTGGCGCCAGCGATCGAAGGCTTCCTGGGCAGCGTTGACCGCGTCGTTTACGTCTGCGGTAGTTGAAAGCGGGAAACGGCCGAGGGTGTCACGTGTGTCGGCGGGATTGATGTTTTCGAATACCTCGCCGGATTCACTCGGAATCCACTCGCCCCCGATGAAGTTGTTGTAGGTTTTTACTGAAGCGCGAGGTGCACTGCGCCCATTCTGTTTCCGAGGGGTTCTTACAAGAGCCTTTTTTGCTTGAGCCATAGTTGGGTGCCGGGTGTCAGCTGCCAGGTGCCGGTTGAACCGGGCCTTTCCGGCACCCGATACCCGACACCTGACACCTGGTTTTATTGGTAAGTGAACTGCACAATTCGCTGCGTTACACGATCGACATCCCGTTGATACCTGGAAACGTTCAACACGATCGGATCGCCTGGTTTGAGCGCGTTTAGCACCCGCTGGAAATCAGCCAGCGTGGTGACCGCAACGCGATTGATGCGCGTGATTACGTCGCCTTCACTCAACGCCGCCTGGCCGCCCGCGACTCGAACATCCGCCGCCAGGCCGTTAGGGTCGACATTTTTCACGTAGAGACCGCGCACCCCGGTCAGGTGTTTTTCGGCGACCAGCTGTTGTGTGATTTCCGCGAGGGTGATTCCGAGCTGCGGCCCATTTCCCTTGGTGTCGGGCTCTTTCTTCTTTCCGGCCGGGTCTTCAGTAGTGGATATCAACTGCGGAGGAGGTCTCTCACCCAACACAACATTCGCTGTATGTTTCACGAGTTTGCCATCGACGTCGCGCAGGTACGTCAATGCCACCGACTGGCCGACCGGACTGCTCGCAACTTTCTGAATCAGATCCTGAGCGCTGGCCACCGGCTGTCCATTGAACTCGACAATGATATCGTTTGACTGCATCCCGGCCTTCGCCGCGGGTGTTAACTGACCATCTCGAGTCTGCGTAACATCCATCACAATTGCGCCTTTGGCCTCGGGTAGACCATAGACTTTGGCAAACTCATCTTTTACTGAGTCGAGAGTTATACCCAGAAAGCCGCGACGCACCTTGCCCTGAGATACGATTTGGCGATAGACGAAGTTGGCCTCGTTAGCCGGAAGGGCAAACCCAATACCGTTATAGTCGCCGGTGGAAGTAGCAATCTGCGAATTCACACCAATCACTTCACCGCGCATATTCACTAATGGTCCACCGCTGTTGCCGCGATTGATCGCGGCATCGGTTTGCAGGAAGCGCTGGAAGCTTGTGAAGTAGGGAGTCTCTCTTTCTTTTTTGGAGATGATGCCGGCCGTGACTGTCTGATCCAATCCGAAGGGTGAACCCATAGCCAGGACCCAGTCGCCTACCTCTGCCGAATTCGAATCGCCCAGGGTGACGGTAGGCAAGTCCTGCGACGTCTCGATCTTGATTACCGCAACATCCGTCTCTTCATCGATGCCGATAATCTTGCCGCGATACTTCTCGCCGGATTGCAGTCCGACAGTGATTCTGGTGGCTCCTTCGATGACGTGTTCATTCGTAAGAATGTAGCCTTTCGGGCTGACGATGAATCCGCTTCCCACACCGCGAGATGGTCGCCGCGCCTGGCGACGAAACATATCAAGCAGGGGGTTGTTTGTGGCTTGGTCATCTTTCTCAGCATCGTCCTTGTCAGCCGTCTCAGGAGCGGCGGTCATGGTTTCGATGTTTACCACTGCGGGCTCGACGCGTCGGGCAATCTCGGCAAACGAGGCGGACAAGGCTTCCGGCGCGCGCGCAATCTGGGCTTCGTTTTGCGCTACCGTGGGTTGGCCGGAGAGCATGGCGCCGATACCAATCCCGGCGACAAGACACGCGATTGCAAGCGCGGCAATCCAGACCCGCAGCTTCCGCAGAATGGCCCACTCTTGAACTGTTGTTTGGTCTTTAGGTAGCTCGAACATAACCCACCGCCTTTTGGGAAAAACTGAAATCGGGTACCCGAGAGTGGCACCAAGCGGTTGGGACACGGGTCGGGCACGTATTGGAGAGTTCAGAGTATAGCTAAACGCGAAGCAAGGGGCAAAAGAACGCCGGAGCCGGGAGGCAGTGCCCTACGTTTAATTTTCCTGCCCTTCCATTTTCCATATGTCATTTGACATTTTTCACTTGTCATTGGTGCTTAAGACGGATGTCGTCTCGACATAGTCATAAGATAACGAATCCGGGCGTTATTGAAGGGTTGCCAAATGATCAATGAAAATGATGAAAAATGACGTATGGAAAATGAAAATATCCTCATGGCATCCGCCTTCTGCATCCTGCTCCTGCCGTCTGCCTCCTGTCTTCACGGGCGGAGAAAAACCTTCAATACTCCCTTTTGGGCGGCGCGCTCCATAGCCAACAGTCCATCTCGGAGCGGGTATTCCTCGCTTATCAGACTATCCACGTCGATGGCGCCTTTTTTCAGCAGATCGAGCGCGGGTGCTAACCGCCCGCAACGCGATCCAATAATGCTGATTTCATCTACCACAATCGTGGCCGCATCTATCTGAGTTTTCCCATGAAAAGTAGACTTGAGAACCAGCACGCCACGGGGCTGCAGCAGACTCACTGCTGTGTTAAAGCCTGACGCCGAGCCAGAAGCTTCGACTACCACATCAAACTCGCGTTTTCTCCTGCTTGCATTTTTGACAGTGTCTGTCTCAATTCCACGTCTTTCAGCAATGCGAAGTTTTTCAGCATGCTTACCGATCAGCAGAACCGACGCGCCTGTTAATGCCATCGCCTGCGCACAAAGCAATCCCAGCTTGCCATCACCGATCACAGCAACATTCTTGTCTTTAGTAACTGGCGTGCGGTCCAAAATCCCCCAGGCTGCGGCGAGCGGCTCAGCGAATACTGCGTGTTCGTCAGCAATTCTCTCCGGCACAGGCAGAAGGTTCATGAGAGGAAGCCGCAGGAATTCCGCGTGGGCTCCATCACGTCCTAAGATTCCCAGCACCGTCCGTTTGGCGCAGTGGCGCGGATCACCGGCACGACAGAGTTCACAATCGCCACAGCCGGCATTAATTTCACCCACCACTCTCTGACCGACCAGCTCGCCATCAGGAGAATCTTCCACGATACCCACAAATTCGTGACCGATAGTTCCTTTAAAGCCGGCGTACCCACGCGTGATCTCAATATCAGTGTTGCAGATTCCGGAAATCAGCACTCGCACAAGTGCTTCCTGCCCTCGCTCCGGCAAATCAATATCCCGAACGGCGATTTTGTTTTTCTCGACTCGTAGGGCTTTCATTTGGGTGGTTGTCAGGTGTTAGTAGTCAGTGGTCAGTGGTCAGTTGTCAGTCGTCACGGACAACTAACAACGGACTACTGACCACTGACAATCTAGAAACTTTTTGTGCGCGTGTAGGCGTTTTGAGGAGTTAGTTCAATCGTCTGTTTTGGCCCGGCAATACTTACTGGCAGCCGCCACTCAAGATCTTCTTCACCGGTCAGCGCCGCATGCACCCACCAATTGCCGGGACTGATAGTCACCAGCGCCCGTCCGCTTTGATCGAGGCGCGCTGTTACGGGGCGCCGGCCATTCATGCGCTCAGTCAGAAAGTCATCAAAACGTTTGCCGGCGCGCCGCTCAGTGAAGTATTCATGGTGCACCGCAACAATATCCACCGGATAGAATTCAACCGTCACATTTAGCGCGGCGGCGCCCATTTTTGGCGCCGACCGCATAATAAGCTCAATCAAAGCGTCGCTCGCTCGTTCTTCGGTCGAGTTTGCAATGTGAGTAGGGAGCCTGCGATAGATCAGCCACCCAGCGGAGAAAAGCCCGAGCACCAGAGCTGCTTGCAGCACCAGTGTCACCAGCCGGAAGATGATGCCCGGAGTCGTCACTAACTAAATTTAAGAGAACTCATTTGGTTAATCGAACACACACTTTAAACTGATTGTGACGCGGCCTATTTCTTTAAGCCTCGAACGTATGAAACCAAAAAATTAATCTCCGCTTCGGAGAGCTTCGTCCCAAAAACTGGCATTTTGCCCCTGCCATTCATAATTGAGTTGAAGATACGCTCATCGCTAACATCGGCCTGCCACTGCGGGTCTGCAATGTTGCGTGCAGATCGCAACTTTCCCTTGAAGGTTTTTGCTCTGCCGTCTTTTCCGTGGCACGATGCGCATCTCTTGCCGTAGATTGCCGCGGCGCTGCTTGAACCTGAGGCATCGTTCTGCGGATCCACTGAGACTGTGCCCGACGCTACAGATCCCGCCATCAGGGTTAGTACCAAAGCAAAAGGCGGTAGTGCATGTTGCATTTAATCAATTCCCCGCGCGCCAAAGAGATGACGAGATTCCTGACAGTTGTTTCAAGTGCAGCGCGCTCTTCAAACGATCTCACTGTCATGATACCGGAGACAAAGTCATTTGGGTACTGTGGACTATGCGCTTCGACAGGTTGAAAGCTTTTGGAATGCGAAGTAAGCTCAGAAGGTATCGCAAGACTCAGATCGGGAAAGAATAATTGGGCGAAATAATTCTGGACAAGTTTCGCGACGAATGTGGTGTCTTCGGAATTTTCGGCCACGCTGATGCAGCGCGGCTAACCTATTTAGGACTCTACGCTCTCCAACATCGGGGTCAGGAGTCTTGCGGCATCGTGGGTTCGAATGGATCTGAATTACGACTCGAACGGGCCATGGGCCATGTTGCAGAGGCGTTCGATCAATCGCGACTCGATCGCCTGACGGGCGCCAGCGCCATCGGCCATGTTCGTTACTCCACTGCCGGCGAAGTTTCGATCCGGGAAGCGCAGCCATTTCTGGTTACCTGTCAGCACGGGCAGATTGCAGTTTGCCACAACGGCAATCTTCCTTTCGCTCGCGAAGAACGACGCAAACTGGAAAAAGAGGGCGCGATATTTTCAGCCACGTCCGATACCGAAGTGATCCTCCATGGCGTTGCGCGCTCGCAGGCAGCCAGTGTTCGAGAGGCGATTGCCGAAGTGATGCGCAAGACAGAAGGCGCATTCTCAATGCTCTTTCTAACACCCTCCGAGTTGATCGCCATCCGCGATGCTCGCGGTTTTCGTCCTCTGGCGCTGGGACGTTTGGGGGACGCCTGGGTGGTGGCCTCCGAAACCTGCGCTTTCGATTTGATTGAGGCGCAGTATGTTCGCGATGTCGAACCCGGCGAGATGATCGTCATCGATGAAGACGGTCTGCGCTCGTCTCATCCGCTGCCGCAGCAGAAGCATTCCATGTGTCTCTTCGAGCATGTCTATTTCGCGCGGCCAGATTCGCTCATCTATGGCCATTCGGTAAATGAATCGCGCCACAAGATGGGCAAACGCCTGGCGATAGAGCAACCTGCCGATGCGGATCTCGTCGTGCCGGTACCCGACTCAGGCACAGTCGCAGCTATTGGATACTCCGCGCAAAGCGGAATCAGTTTTCGGTTTGGCCTGGTACGCAATCATTACGTGGGCCGCACGTTCATCGAGCCGCGCCAGTCGATTCGCTCATTTGGCGTGCGCATCAAACTCAATCCGGTCCGTCATTTGATCGAAGGCAAACGCGTGGTCCTGATCGATGATTCGATCGTGCGAGGTACCACTTCGAAAAAAATTGTGAGAATGGTGCGTGAAGCGGGCGCCAAAGAGATCCACTTGCGCATCAGCTGCCCGCCGACTATTAGTCCGTGTTACTACGGCATAGATACACCAAACAAGGCGGACTTAATTGCCGCGCAGATGTCGGTCGAAGAAATAAGAAGGTTCATTGAGGCGGATTCTCTGGGTTATCTTTCGCTCGAAGGCATGATCGAAGCGACTGGCATTAGCGCTGATTCTTCCTGCGTGGCGTGCTGGAATGAAAAGTATCCGACTCGGATCACCTCAAATGCTGAAACGATGTGGGAACGCGAGCGTGAGGCGGTGCCCGCCGAAGGTTGAGGATGAAAAAACTCTGCCGAAAATTAGTAATCCTTTTGGCAGCCTTTTTGCCAGCCTTACTGGCAGTCGATCTTGCAAGGTCGCAGGATGTCGCCGACCCTGACCACTTGCCTGTGGACGTGATGCAGGTGTTGGAACTTCCAGCGCACATCAGTAATCCGCTCTTATTGAGATCGGAGCAGGGTTATCTGTTGAAGTTCCAGATCTCGAATAATTCTGATGATCGAATTCTCGGATTCACCTATCAAGTCTTAGTATTGGATTCAACCAACAAAATGCGAATGATGGCCAGCCATACCGCAACCCTAAAACTGCAAGGCTATGCGTCAAAGGACCTGACTCTCCTGCAGCCGCGAAAGCTCAAGATCAAGAATGGCGACCGCGTGGTGCTCGGACTTGGGGAGGTCATCACGCGCTACTCGATCTGGGCAGTGCTGAACTCGCGAGAAGCGCTGCAAGCCTATGGGAGAGGTGATTACCTCGCACCCGAAGTGAAACACTTGCTCAATCAGGTCGATTCCAAACCGGGATCGATCGTGATTTACTGACAGGACCTCGCTTGAGGGCGGCCAAGATCTCAGAACCTGCGTACCCGCCCAGCCGGAACTCTTGCAATCAAGTGAGATGGTAGTAGAAGCGCGTTACGGACTATTCATGGAGGGGAAGATTAAGTGCGGACGGCAACGAAAGGTTGTGGCTGCGCGGTAGCTCTGCTGGCACTTGTTCTTGGCGTAGCGGTTTATTTTGGCAAAGACTTTGCCGTGAACTGGTGGAAAACGAAACCGCCCCCGCCTTCGGGAGGCGTCTGCGCGAGGAAGAGGTGGATGGGCATGGGATGCTCCCCTTCGAGT
>JBHENP010000001.1:0-72689 GCA_046261995.1 Pyrinomonadaceae bacterium | reverse complement strand
CCCCCGCCGGTAAAACAGTGCTGGTTGACGCCGGCGATGCTGGCAAAGGAAAAGTAATACTTGACGCGCTCAAGCGTTACAACGTGCAGCAACTCGATTACTTTATCGCTACTCATCCTCATCCCGACCACCTGGGCGCGGTCGATGAAGTGCTGAAAGTAACCAAGGTTCTAAACGTGATTGACAATGGTGTCGCGCCCCCGGGTTGGGAAGCCACACCCACCCCAACTCCAGCCCCAAGAATCTTAAAGAATCCGAAACCGCCAGCAAGAAAGACGGATAAGAAATCTTCAATCATCCGGTTTTACGAAGAGTACAAGGAAGCGTTGAGTCAGAGTGGCGCGCAGTATGAAAAGGCAGAACCGGGAAAGAAGTACGACCTTGGCGGCGGCGCGCTGCTTACCATACTTGCTCCCAGTCAACCGTTCTTCACCAAAGAACAAATGAAAGCCGGCGGCAACGAGCCGAACGCGAATTCAATTGTGGCGCGGCTGGACTATGGAGATTTCTCAATGCTCCTTCCGGGTGATGCGGAGCAACAAACCGAGCACCGCCTGCTCACAAAAGATCTGAATCTTCAGACGGACATTCTCAAGGTTTCTCATCACGGGTCAAAGTACGCGACTGCGGCGGACTTTCTCGAGCGCGTGAAGCCAGCCGTGGCGATAGTTTCCTGTGGCGAATGGAACCGCTACGGCCATCCGGCACAAGTGGTTTTGGATCGTCTGAAAGCCGCCGGGGTGAAACTCTACCGAACAGACTTACAGGGAGAGATCACGATCACCACCAGAGGCAAAGAAAACGACTACAAGATCGCGACAGCCAAGGAAGCCAAAAGCGATGTGTGGGAGGGGCGGCTGGCGCAGAAGGACGATTCCTCTCGGGCCGGGTTCATTGCTTATGGAGACTTTGGGCCACCACCGAAGCCGAAGAAGGTAAATCGTAAATAGTAATTCGTAAATAGTTGGCGCTTCGATTCACGATTAACGTTCTACGATTCACGATTTACGAGTAACTAATGAGCCAGCCAATAACCTACAGCGATGCCGGTGTGGATATCGACGCCGCCAACCGGGCGACTGCGAAGATTAAAGAACTTGCCCGGCGAACTTTCAACGAGAGAACACTTTCGGGAATCGGCAGCTTTGGCGGAATGTTTGACGGCGCATTCCCGCGGCTGGGCCACCCTGTCCTGGTTGCGTCAGCGGACGGCGTGGGAACCAAGCTGAAGATTGCTTTTGTCACTGACGTGCACAATACGATTGGACGCGATCTGGTTAATCATTGCGTTAACGATATCCTCGTCCAGGGCGCCCGGCCTCTCTTCTTCCTGGACTACATCGCCACCGGAAAGCTATCGCCTGAGGTTGTAGCCAGCGTGGTGGAAGGCATTGCCGATGGCTGCCGCGAGAACGGTTGCGTCCTTCTTGGAGGCGAGACCGCCGAGATGCCAGGTTTTTATGCTGACGGAGAATACGACGTGGCCGGGTTCATTGTTGGCGTTGCCGATCGTGAAAAAGTGATCGATGGTAAGAGTATTGAAGCCGGCGACGTCGTCCTCGCGCTTCCGTCTGTCGGTTTACACACCAACGGCTATTCACTGGCCCGTAAACTCTTCCTCGAAGTGGCTGGCTACACAATGGACACGGAGCTTGACGCACTCGGAATGACGGTAGGCAAAGCGCTCTTGCAACCACACCGAAGTTACCTCCAGGCACTGGAGGGATTGCTCGATGCAGGAGTAGTGAAGGGTCTCGCTCACATTACCGGCGGTGGACTCACGGACAACATCCCGCGCATCTTGCCGGAGGGAACGTCGGTGGAAATCCGCAAAGGCAGTTGGCCTATTCTGCCAATCTTTACTCTCATGCAAGAGATAGGGCAGGTTCCCGAAACCGAGATGTATCGAACCTTTAACATGGGCGCCGGAATGGTTATAATCTGCGCCCCGCACAACGCGGAATTCATTCAGTCTCACATCAATACTGTTGAGCTCTGTTACACAATTGGTTCCGTTATCCCTGGTCGGCAAGAAGTGAAGTTTCTTTAGTCAGTTAGATGCCTATTCCCCGGCCGCGAACTCGCTACCTCAGTACCGCGACTCGCCGGTCGCCTTCAGTAAACCCTTAAACTTCAGGAGAAGGGGAACTCATGGCAAATCAATCTCAGCTGTGCAAGAAAAAGATCAAGAAAGCTTTTCAGAAAGCCACGGCAGCCGAGATCTACTGCCGCAGATGCCAATGGGTTAATGATAACCAGAGGAAACTCTGTGAGAAATGTGACGCCAGGCTAATAGTTGAACCAGAGACCGCGAAGTGTATTGAGTGTGGTGAAGTGCTGCAAACCAACGCGAGGTACTGCATTAAGTCTAACTGCGGGGCTGATCAGAGAGTGTATGAACCACCAGTGGCCTGGCTGCTGGGCCGCCAATTGATAGCGTCCTTCAAGTCGACCCTGGTCTACACCGCCTTCGGCACCAAAATCGACGCTCGCGATTGGATGGATGCGAAAGTTTACTCGTTCGATCGGCAGCAGTCAGATCAAGCGCGGGCAACTTTCAAGTCGCTTTACCCCGATCAGCCTGAAAGCGCGCCCGTTGAATTGCCCATTGCCGATACTGCCCAGGAAGCGTCCTGGAAGCAGAAAAATGAGTTCTGGTTTGACTATATCTCCGACACCGGGGACGGCATGACAGCCACTTATAGCATTGCTTATCTATCCCTGAGCAATCTCTGGGTCAACGCAGAGTTGGCTGCGCGATCCGATGGCAAGCCTTCTACCGACAAGACTCTCCTTGGAACGATTGCGCCCGCGGTAGTGAGGAAGAGAGCGTCATCCGAGTATCTAGAGGAACGGGAAAAAGACGGTAAGCCTCGCAGGAGTGAAAACAACGTAGAGTTAGATCAGGACGTCGAAGCCGGAGAGGGAGAGCTTAAACAATTACCTCGCGGCGAGTTTCTGTTGGTTGGCGGCGACACATGTTACCACCTCTCCGACTATGCCAGTCTCCACACGCGCTTTCAGACGCCATTTGACTGGGCCTACCGAGACCTCGACGAAGACCTGCAAAAGGTAAATAGACGAATAGACAATGTGGCTGACCGTGCAACCGGAAAGAATCGCCGTCCGCTCTTCGGTATACCCGGCAATCACGACTACTACGACATGCTGGATGGATTCAGAAGGCAATTCCGCCTTCCGGTCCGCAGCCGTAGCGAGGACAAGGTTTACGCCGATGATGATCTGTCTGCAGCCCAGCTGATGAGCCGTGGCTTTAAAAGGCTACAGCAGGCCAGCTATCTGGCACTGCGACTTCCCTTCAAATGGATGCTCTGGGGTTTGGACACCGAAGTGGGCAGGATAGACGAGCGCCAAAGGGATTTTTTTATGAGCGTCAGAGGCAAGGGAACACCAGAAAGATTGATCGTCGCAACCAGTGCCCCAACGACTATCTTCGGCAGGTCAGCCAGCCGAGACGATGAGAAGTCGTCCAGAGCTTTTTTCCAGCTCAATCTCCGACGGTCCTTCCTTCCGCGATCTAAATGGGAAGACGACGAGAAGAAGAAATGGCAGAACGGAGGCGAGGTACTAGACCCGACCCAGATCCGTCTTGATCTCTCTGGGGATGTTCATCAATACGCAAGGTACTGGGGACCTCGCAGCAGAACTTCGCACCTCGCGCGCACTGACGACCCAACGGCAAAGCAGGAAGAGGCACCAAATTACGCTTCCGTGGTATCCGGCCTGGGAGGAGCTTTTCATCACCCTTCCACTACTTATGTTGACGAGATTAGGGAGCAGGCTCTCTATCCCTCAGAAGACGAATCGCGGAACGCTGTCGCCGCGGAAATATTTAACCCTATCAATGTGTTGAGAGGCGGTGGAGTCTGGGTGCTCGGCGGAGTTATTGCCATGCTCCTTACCTTTGCGGCGGTCGCCGGAGAGAGTAGTCGTCAGGCTATCCACAATTTTGCCGCCTTCACGGCGCTGAACCTCACAGAACCTGAGCGCTACCAGTTAACAGTTGCGACTGCGGTTCCTACACCACAGCCGACTCCGACGCCGCCGGCGACAGAGCAGCAACTGCAGCAGCAAGTCGCCAACCCTGCTCCAGGGCGGAGTAGTCCTGCAAGCGACAAGGCCACGGTAATCAGCCTACAACCGAACAGCGTCGAGCCATCCACAATATGGAGGTGGTTAGGGGTTGCTGAAGCAACCTGGACGCCAGAATTTGCTGCGATTCAGGCGGGCCAGGAGAGATGCACTGACGACGGTCCGAAATTTCTATGGGGCAAGTGCTCTGTGAAGTGGCCGGCTGATTTCGCTATCGGTATGGGCATGCTCCTCGCGACCGTGGGAGTCATTGCTCTGACCTTTGTTCTCAGCGAACGTGCCTACAAGAAGTCCCAGAGACAGGACGAGGCGAATAAGATCAAGCCGAAGCCTCGGGAGGAGCACGCGGAAGAGCTTCGAACGACTGCGAGAAAAGTGAAGCTCATTCTTTGGGTGACCTTCCTTATCAACATTGGTCTAGGCATAGTCGGGATTTTCTCTATTATGCCTTACCGTGACTTCATAACGCCTTTTGGCAACAGCCTTTGGGTTCTGCTCACGATAGTCTGGGCCGTCACCTCGGTCATATTCAGCATTCGTTATAGCGATTGGTTATTTGAACAAGCCTCCAAACGAAGAGTGGAGAGTCGCGACTGGGCGATCACCTGGGGGTTATCGGTTGCCGCCGTGGGAAGTTTGGCTGCAGGCCTCTGGTTGTTTGGAAAGAATAACCTACCAGCATACCTCGTATCTGACATTCTATTTGTGACCGTCGTGCTCGCAACGTTCGCGCTCCTAATATACGTTGCCTTTTCGATGGGGGGTCAGAATCAAAAAGGTTGGAAGAAATCCAGAATGTTGCTGATTGGATTCTTCCACTGGCTTTTGCAATTGGGAGTAGCGCTTCTCCTGATAAAAAAGGGCACCTGGTTAACTGTGTTCCTGGCGCTGCTGGTAGTCGTGGGATTTATAAAAGTCGGGCAATACTTGATGAGGAAGAACCGGCGCTGGCGCTGGAAACTCTTGATTGCCTGGCTCGTGTTCGGCGGCATCATGATGGGCCTGCCGCCGCTTATTTACGAGTTAATGCTTCCCTATGCGCGTGAGGGCTGGGCGAAGCTACTCTTTTTCCCACACATCTTTGGGGAAACGCCGGAATCCTTTGCCGCCTATGAATGGTGGGGAGGCGCATGGTGGAATAGCCTGAGCCCATGGTGGATGATCGTACCCATAGCCATCGCGTCCGTGTTTGGCGCCTTGTTGAGTTGCGTTTGGGTGGGCTGGTATTTCGCCGTTTGCCTTGGGTTCAATGGTCACAACAACGAAGCAGGAGGGGCGGCGAGGATTGAGAGTTTCAAGCAGTTCATCCGCTTCCGGCTAAGGCCAAACGATTTGACGGGTTACGTCATAGCCATAGACTGCCCTGAGGAAGACGGGGGAAAGTTGGAGCCGAAACTCATCGACATCTTCCAATTGAAAGCTGTCGAACCATCCTAATCAAGCGGCGCCTGGCAGGACACCGGCTCGACGCTATTGCATCGCATCCGTATACTGTCATCTTCATTAGCTCCTAAAATTCTTTTGGCAGGTCACCGTGACGAGCCCAGGATCGATTTGTCGCCTCGGAATCCTGATTTCAGGTCGTGGATCAAACATGAGCGTTCTCGCCGACACGGTTCGGTCGGGACGCATTCCCGGCGCGACTGTCTCCATAGTTATTAGCGATAAGCCCAAGGCGGCGGGACTTAGACACGCTAACCAACGTGGGATCGAAACACTTGTAATCGAGCGAGGCAGTCGTACGCGTGAGGAGCACGAACATGAGATTGTGACTGCGCTCAATGAACGCCAGATCGATCTTGTCTGCCTGGCCGGCTACATGCGGCTGTTATCGAGCTACTTTATCGACGCCTACCACGGACGTCTCCTCAACATCCACCCTAGTTTACTTCCTGCGTTTCCCGGTCTCGCTGCGCAGCGACAAGCTTTAGACCACGGAGCTAAATGGAGCGGCTGCACCGTGCATTTCGTCGATGAGACGCTCGACGGCGGTCCTATCGTCGCCCAAAGGACCGTGCCCGTTTTAGAGGATGACAGCGAAGAAAGCCTCTCGGCTCGCATACTGGAGCAGGAGCATCTGCTCTATCCTGAAGCGGTCGCTCTTATTGTAAGCGGAGACTACGAGGTGGTTGGGCGTCGAGTTCTTAGTAATCAGTTACGCCGATTCCAGCGGTGAGCTCATTTCGATTTGACGATTCACGACTTACGATTCAGCAATGACGATTGCAGAACAGCTTGAGTACCTGCGTAAGGGCACCGTTGAAATCATTCGCGAGAATGAGCTGCGAGCCAAATTGGAGACGTCCGCGAAGACGGGCAAACCGTTGCGTATTAAGCTCGGTGTGGATCCAACTGCTCCCGACATTCATCTCGGTCACACGGTGGTAATTCGCAAGCTGCGGGCGTTTCAGGACCTCGGTCACACGGTCATTTTTTTAATTGGGGACTTCACGGGTCTGATTGGCGACCCTTCCGGCAATTCTGCCACGCGTCCACAACTCACGCGCGAAGAGATCAACGCTAACGCCGAAACCTATAAACAACAGATCTTCAAGCTGCTGGATCCTGTTAAGACAGAAATTCGATTCAATTCCGAGTGGATGGACAAGCTGGGTTCGGATGGCTTCATTCGCCTGGCTGCACACGTCACCGTCAAACAGATTCTCGAACGCGACGACTTTGCCAAACGCCTCGTTGACGAGCGTCCGATCGCATTGCACGAACTGCTCTATCCGCTGACGCAAGCTTACGATTCAGTCGCACTCAAAGCTGATGTCGAGTTGGGTGGCACTGATCAAAAGTTCAACCTGCTGATGGGACGGAACCTGCAGCGCGAGTATAAACAGGAGGCGCAGGTTTGCGTGATCATGCCGCTTCTGGAAGGCACAGACGGCGCACAGAAGATGTCGAAGAGCCTCGGAAACTACATCGGCATCAATGAGCGGCCGGCGGAGATCTTTGGCAAAGTAATGTCGATCTCCGACGATCTGATGTGGCGTTACTATGAATTGCTGACCGACTTGAGCCTGGAAGAAATAGAGCGCATGCGGGCGACGGCCGAATCGGGTGCTAGCAATCCGATGTACTTTAAGGCCGCACTAGCCAAGAGAATCATTTCTGATTTTCACTCAAAGGAGGACGCCGACGACGCCGAAGAAAAATTCAACCGCACCCACAAGCGTCGTGAAATGCCTGAAGAATTAGAGACGCGTGTTTTGCCCATGGGAGAGTGGAGGTTAACTCACCTGCTGTTTGTAACCGGCCTTGCAGCTTCAATATCGGAGGCACATCGCTTATTCACGCAAGGGGGTGTTCGGTTCGATGGAGAGAAGCGCGTCCTTGAAACAGGGTGGGTTCACCTCGGAGAACGAGAAGTAGTTATTCAAGTTGGTAAGCGTAGATTCTTGAAGGTTCGCGGAGTCGATGAGCGAATTAAAATGGATGAGGTAGCATCCGCTGAATTGCGTTCAATAGGTTATGGAGAAGCCTCCAAAACCTTGGAACTAGAATATAAGAATGGGGCGGTCTATCGATATTTCAATGTCCCATTGAGTAACTATGAAGAACTAAAGAATGCGCCGTTCCCTGAAGAGTATTTAGAAAGTGTTTTCAAAAGGGGCGGGTACGTCTCTTTACGAAAAACTGCGCCCCCCACTTGGGATAATTTATGAGGTCACTGGCGGTACCGCGGCGAACTTAATTCATTCCAAGCGAAGCTGAACTGCTGAAACGCGTTATTCAAGGCCCCAGGCTATGGCTCCGTAGGAGCGTGATGTTTATAGTAGGCCAGTCCTCCAAGAGAATCCTTAGCTGCGTTACGAGCGCTGCATGTAATATTTCGCTCCTACAGAGCTTCGGCAGCTAAAGGGCGACGCGGGCTATAAACATTTCGTGCCTAACGGCGCTGACCAGCAGCACACGAGTCCTCGCTCGATCTCAGATTTTGGTTTCTAACAAGGAGCGCACAATGTCAGACGAAAACAAGGCCCTCATCCGTCGCTGGTTTGAGGAGGTATGGAACCAGGGTCGGGAAGAAGCAATCGACGAGATGTTTGCTGAGGATGGTATCGCGCACGGGCTGGCTGACGAAGGCGGGGAGCCCCTGCGCGGGCCCACCGGTTTCAAGCCCTTCTTCGGAAAGTTCCGGGCTGCCTTTCCCGACATCGAAGTCGTCGTTGAGGACACCGTGACCGAGGGTGACAAGGTCGCGGCGCGCTGCACGGTGCGTGGCAAGCATCAGTCTGACAGTTTGGGCTTTGCGGCGACCCAACAGCCGATGGAGATTACGGGCATAACCATCGTACGTGTGCGTAACGGCAAGATCGTCGAGGCATGGAACAACTTCGATTTTATGAGCATGTTCAAACAGCTCGGCGCGCTTTAGCAAAATGTCGGCAGCTATTGCTACAGAAGACACCCTAATCATCGAGACGCCTGAGCGGGTGCCATTGCACTTCGCCCTGGCGTCGATTGGCAACCGCTTTCTCGCCTGCACCGTCGATCATGCTATGCAAGGGCTGACGATAATCCTGATGGCGATCGCTTTCTTCACACTGGCGAACTATTCGAGTTGGGGCAATCAGGTTACCAGCGCGCCCAAGTGGGTCTACGCAGTCCTAGTCCTGGTGCTGTTTCTAATCATCACGGGCTACTTCGCTTTCTTTGAGTGGCTTTGGAATGGACAGACACCGGGAAAGCGTTGGCTTAAGCTACGCGTTATTCGCGAAGACGGTCGCCCGGTAACCTTTTGGGAGGCCACAGTCCGGAACTTGCTGCGCAGCTTCGACATGATGCCTGCGCCCTTCTATTCAATTGGATTGATTTGTGTTTTCAGCACGGCGAGAGATCAACGAGTCGGGGACCTAGTGGCCGGTACCGTCGTAGTTCGCGAGCGTGAGACAGAGGCTCCGGCCTTTGCTCAGGTGTTTGCGGCTGCGGTGAGCGACCCGGCGTTACGGCGAATGTTTAAGCCGGTGGAGTTCACCGCGGATCTCAGTGGGTTGATGGAAGCCGAGATCCAGGTTGTTGAGACGTTTCTTCGCCGACGTTGGGATCTGCAGGAGATCCCGCGTCAATGGATGGCCTGGCGTGTTTCGCTACCGATCATGTACAAGATTCGTCCCGCTTATGATCTCGCGACTTTTACGTACGAGGGATTTCTGGAAGAGCTGCTCCATCGCTACCGCGCCACGCACCGTTTCATCGACTGATTAAGCCCTACGTCCACACGATGGGTGACGCTACCACGATGCCAGTGAAATTGACGGCCTCTTTTTCTATCTGGTAATCTCGACATTTCTTCCCTGTGTAAAATTACTTTCCGTGAGGCTCAGAGTAAAATAATGTCTTCAGATGTTTTCATTTTAGGTGGTAAGCGAACGCCGATGGGCCAGTATGTTGGCGCACTAAAAGATGTTTCAGCGATCGACCTGGGCGCAGTTGCGGCTAAAGGTGCCCTCGAGGCTACCAATGTCGCTCCCGATGAGATCGACCACGCGGTAATCGGTAACGCGCTGCAAACTTCCGGCGATGCGATTTACGGTGCCCGGCACGTTGCACTAAAAGCCGGAGTGCCATTCGAACGTCCCGCATTGACAGTAAACCGCCTTTGCGGCAGCGGCATTCAGGCAATCGTTTCGGGCGCTCAGATGATTCAGCTCGGAGAAGCGGCAACTGCCCTGGTCGGCGGCATGGAATCAATGTCACAGGCGCCACACGTGGTAAGAGGAGCGAGATCAGGTTTCGCCCTGGGCCAGGGCAAACTCGAAGACAGCCTGATGGTTGCTTTGCTCGACACCTACTGCAACACTCCAATGGCAGGTACAGCGGAAAACCTCGCCCGAAAATTTGAGATCTCGCGAGAAGAACAAGACGCTTACGCGCTCCGTTCGCAGCAGGAAGCGGGGCGCGCGAAAGATGCCTGTTACCTGTCGGCAGAGATCGTGCCGGTAGAAGTAAAGACGCGCAAGGGCAGTGTCCTTTTCGAGCAGGACGACCACTTAAGGCCGGACACTACCATGGAGGTTTTAGCGAAGCTTAAACCGGCCTTTGCTAAAGACGGTTTCGTCACCGCGGGAAATGCGTCCGGCATAGTTGACGGTGCTGCCGCGCTGGTGATTGCGAACGGAGACTTTGTCAACCGTCGTAACCTTAAACCGATGGGTAGAATCGTCAGCTGGGCCTACGCAGGTGTCGAGCCTGAGATAATGGGCATTGGTCCTGTGCCGGCAACGCGTAAAGCTCTGGAGCGAGCGGGCCTAAAACTTTCAGACATCGACCTCATCGAAGTGAATGAGGCATTTGCCGCGCAATACCTGGCGGTCGAAAAAGAGTTGGGCCTGGATCGTTCGCGCACGAACGTCAATGGTGGCGCGATTGCGCTGGGCCATCCTTTAGGGGCGACTGGGACGCGTCTGGTTCTTACTGTACTGCACGAGTTACACCGCCGCGGCGGGAGGTACGGATTAGCAACGGCGTGCATAGGCGGCGGGCAAGGCATCGCGATGATTGTCGAACGTGTTTAGATCTGACTTTGAGCTTTGTCTTGGTACTTGGTGCTTGTTGCTTAGTACTTTGTTATTTGTTTCCTGTCGCATCCCGCAATTGCCAAGTACCAAGCACCAAGTACAAAGAACCAAGTACTAAGCCTAGAGTACAATGCTTTTCTCGAACGCGAGTCTCTGGGAACTCTATTTCCCGAATTTCCGATCAAAATCCAAATTTTAAGCGAAAATATCCTGCGACCGTAGTTGTCCATTCTATAAGTAGTGAAAACTACAGCTTTATGCCTAAACCAGCGGCGGTCTCTATTCGGCACAAGTCTTGCGAACATCAGAGATGAGGTAGACTGCCAATCGCCACCAGACCGAATTCGTCACGCTAAGGTTCACATAGATTTAACTGTGATAGACTTGCAGAGCCTCGTGCGGGCGTGATAGAAGGTCGCAACTGCACTGATTGCTAATCGCTATTTTCTGGTTTTGCTTAATTCAAATCACTTCCGATTTCAAGGTCACAATCTGCGCTCATTTGATTGCGCGGATGCGCCCTCAATTGTCAACTTTGATGCTTAAGGAGTTACCCTCATGTCGAGAATTGTAAAGCTCTCTATTCTAGTGTTCGTGATGATCGCGACTGGCGCGATCGCAGTTGCTCAATCAACGGTGGCGGGCGCGATTGGCGGCTCAGTTTCCAATCCAAATAAGGAAGTTGTTCCGGGCGCGACCGTGCTCGCTCGAAGCGCCGAGACAAACAAAGAAGATTTGGCAACGACGGACGACCAGGGCAGCTTCCGAATAAATAACTTGCAACCCGGAATCTACGAAGTGACTATCACCGCCACGGGATTCGGCGCTTTCTCTCAGTCTCAAGTAGTGGTCGAAGTGGGTCGGGTAACCGAATTGGAGGTCGGTCTCACGATTGGTGCCGTGACCGGCAGTGTCGAGGTTACTGGTGAAGCTCCGGTAATCAATACATCCCAGCAGGATTTCTCTACCAATGTGAACCAGACTTCAATTAATGAGCTTCCGATAAACGGACGTCGTGCGTCAAATTTCGTCTTGCTGACGCCCGGTGCGGTACCCGACGGTGATTTTGGTCTAATTAGTTTCCGCGGCATCTCGGGCCTGCTTAACAACAGCACGGTTGATGGCGGGAACAACAATAACGCGTTCTTCGCTGAAGAAGCTGGCCGTACGCGCATTAGCTCCTCGATCAGCCAGGCGGCTGTGCGCGAATTCCAAGTCAACACCTCGAATTACTCGGCTGAGTACGGTCGCGCCGCTGGCGGCGTCATCAATACGGTCACGAAGTCGGGCACGAACGATTTCCATGGTCAACTCTTCTACTACCTGCGCAATAACAGTTGGGGAGCGCGCAATCCGCGGGGCTTCAATCCCGCAACCGGAGCGGCGCTCAAACCAGTGGACAAACGTCATCAGTTTGGCGGGGCTATCGGTGGCCCAATCGTCCCGAATAAGGCGTTTTTCTTTTTCAGCTACGATCAGCAGAAGCGCGACTTCCCGGGAATCGCGCAGTTTGACAGCGGATCTTTCCTGAACACAATTAACACGGCGACCCTAAACGCCCGCGGTGTGACTCAGGGGCAAATCGACGCGACCAGGGCTTTTGTTTTAAGCCTCACTGGCGAGGTGCCACGCAAGCAGGATCAGACTCTGATTTTGCCCAAATTTGATTGGAACATTAATGATTCGAACACTTTCTCGTTTACTTACAATCGTCTTCGTAGCGAGTCACCCAACGGCGTCCAGACGCAGGCGACTGTTACGCGCGGCAAATCCAGTTTCGGCGATGACTTCGTCAACATCGATTACGGCATTTTCCGCCTGACCTCTACCCTCACCCCGACGCTGCTAAATGAAGCGCGGGTTAAGGTCGGGAAGGAAGACCTTTTTCAATTTAGCACCCCGCCCCTGCCAGGCGAGCCAACTACAGGCCTGAACGGGCGGTCTCCATCAGTGGCAATTACCGGTGGTCTCACATTCGGAAAACCCAACTTTCTGGAGCGCCTACACAACCCACTTGAGAAGAACTTTCAGCTGGTTGACAATATCTCACTCTCGCGAGGCAATCACTCGTTCAAATTTGGGGTTGACTACCTCCGCACCAGGGATCTCCTGGACAACCTGTTTCAGGAGGGCGGCGTTTACGCTTACAACAACATCAACGATTTCCTCATTGACTACGTAAATTTTAGTGGCAATGGCGCTATTCGTAGCCTGGTTCCCACGGCAGCGCAACCGAACCTTGGGGTCTGTCCGCAGATTACGGCCACAACCGCTCCGAACCCTTCTACGCGTCGTGCTGGGCAATGCTACACCAGCAACTACGCTCAAGGTTTTGGCATACATGGCGCCGAGTTTGACACTACTGACTTCGCTTTTTACATTCAGGACGATTGGCGTTGGTCACCGCGATTGACCGTTAACCTGGGCCTGCGTTACGAAATCGAACTCTTACCCGAGCCGCAGTTCCCAAATCCAATCTTCCCGCAAACGGGCCAGCTGCCTAACGACAAAAACAATTTTGGACCGCGCGGCGGTTTTGCCTATGACTTAACAGGCGATGGCAAGACTTCCGTTCGTGGCGGTATGGGTCTCTACTATGGTCGCCTGATAAATTCAACTATCTCAAATGCGATTACGAACACCGGGATTGATAGAGCCCAGCTGCAAGTTTCTCTTGCCGCGACTGCGTCTGGCGCTCCCATCTTTCCGAACGTTGTTCCAGCACCCGCAGCGATCGCAAATCCGACAGGCGCGCACATCCCTGGATCGAGCATCGTCGTCCTGGCGCCAGACTTACATTTGCCAATGATATTTCAAGGCGACTTTATCGTCGAACGAGAAATCGCACGAAACACGTTGGTCTCGGCGTCTTATATAACTAGCCGAGGACGTTTCCTGCCGACCTTCATAAACAAGAATCTGTCACCGGCGACTGGTTCCCAGACGTTGACGGTAACCAGCGGCGAGTTTGCAGGTCAGAGTGTCACCGTGCCGGTCTACACAGCGCGTATTAATCCGAACTTCTTCAACATCACCGAAGTTCGTGGCTCAGTGGAGTCGACGTACCATGCGCTGGTGCTGCAAGCCAATCGTCGTTTTACCAATGGCTTGCAATTCCAGACCAGCTATACCAGGTCGAGAGCGCAGGACAACGGGCAAACGTCTGTAACGTTCTCGTCGGCGAATACACCGACTGACCCTTACAACCTCGAACTGGATCGTGCTCGCACAAGCTTCGACATTCCTCATCGCTTTGTAGCCAGCGCTGTTTGGTCGCCTACTACAACCCGGGAAGGCGCAGCGCGGGCGCTTCTAAACGGCTGGACATTCGCTCCGATTGTCACCCTTCAGTCAGGTCGTCCTTACTCGCCGGGAGTTTCTGTGACAAACAGACCCCTTCTTAATGCGCTTAACAGCTCCATCACGGGTTCGGGCGGCGACAGTTACTTCCTGCCATTAGGTCGCAACAGCTTCCGCCAGCCCAAGATTTTTAACGTTGATGCACGCCTTTCGCGGCGCTTTAACTTTAACGAGTCGATGAACCTCGAATTTCTGGTTGAAGCCTTCAACCTCTTTAATCGGACTCACGTCACTTCCGTCAACACCACGGCCTTCCGGTTGGTGAGTGCAGTTTCCGGCGGACCGGGAGTCAACCTCGTTCCTGATGCGACTTTTGGCACAGACGCCGCCACAGGCAACTCGATCTTCCGCGAGCGTCAGGTGCAGATGGCTGTGCGCTTCAACTTCTAATTGAAAGCAGCTGTAAACCTACCGGGTGGGTCTTTTGAGGGGCTCACCCGCTTTCTGTCTTGTACCTTCTCGCCCTCGGCGGCCGAGCTTTTATCGCCTTCACTGGTTTTTGGCTCATCTAGATTTCTGGCCATTTCTCTCGCCGAATTGTGGACAGCCATGCGGCTCCGCCCTCTTGCCTTTTAGACCAGTTTTTCGCAACCCCATCTAATCTCTCAAGCTAATCCTATATTCTAAGCAGGATCGGGTGGCAGATGTGGTGCTGGCGAGCATTTTCCGGCAACCTTCTCAGGCAGCGTTGAAAGGCGTTGCCCGATGCGATCTGTTTCCTTGACCTCAACAGGCGACTTACCTCAGGAAATGATAATCCCATCTGCGAGAAGACTGCCGGTTTCGTAAAGCACGCTGATCAGCAACACCCAAAACGAGAACTCAGCGTCTTGCGTTAGGGTTGCCACCGACTTTGTTCTAAGTTAACTCACTCGGGTTCCTTAAGCGTACGCCTTAACGCGCCTTAAACATTTTTGGCAAGATGCGCTTTCCCTAAATGTTGTAGCATAACCCTTTGCTTCAGTGCTGCAGGCTTCGCAATAGCGGAACAGAGCTTGCGATACGGATGGGTCGGGAAGCGAGGGTGCGCCAGCCGGACCCTCATTTTTTTGGATACACGGAGGTTAATCATGGGTTTACCAAACAGAGACGAGGTCGAAGGAAAATTTGACCAGGCAAAGGGTGGGATCAAGGAGAACGTTGGTAAAGCTATCAACGACAGAGACCTGGAAGCTGAAGGCAAAGCCGACCGCGCGGGTGGTGATGTGCAACAGGGTTGGGGAAAGACGAAGCGTAAAGTCGGTGAGACTGTGGAAGATATTGGCGACGCCATCAAGAGATAGGCAAGAGCCAGAGCAAAGATTCACTTTCAACAAGAAGACCTGTGGGGACTCATACTCGCCACAGGTCTTATTTTTTAGAACTCGATTGTAGACTGGGCCAATTATTCTGCGCGAACGTGCTGGGCGCCAACATCTGCGAGGAGATCCTCGAGCTTATCGGTATCTTCGTCGTATCTGGGTTCTACTCCCAGCAATATTCCACCCTCGCGTAGCCCAGACTCGTAAACCTTGGCGCGATACTCGGGAATACCGGCACCTATCAACGCGCCAATCACGCCCCCTGTTACTCCTCCAGCCCCTGCTCCGGCCAGAGCTGCGGCGATGGGGCCGGCGATCACAAGATTAATTCCAGGCAGGACGATGGTGCTGCCAACAATTGCGATAGCGGCCAGCACTGCACCTACCGCGCCTCCCACAGCGCCGCCAATTCCCGCGCCGTCCGCCGCGTGTGTTTTCGCTTGCAGGGCGAATTCCTTCGTGCGCGTAGCGTCAGACATAAGCACACTGATCTCGTCCCGGGTATAACCGCGCTTCAGGATTGCATCCACCGCGGCTTCAGCGGCAACACGATTCTTAAATAGACCGGTAACTAGTTTTGCCTTTGCCATAGAATTTCCTCCTCAGAATACAGATCATACCCTTCTCACCACGATGGGACACGAATCTGTTCGCAACCCGCGTGCCGACCTGTTTTCTAACTAATCGTGCTGTTTCCTGACTCTATGAGTTTAATAGCAGGCGGTAAGCCAACCCTCCTGTTTGGCTTCCATACGCGACAATTAAGCAGAAGACTACGCTACCCCGAATGTTGTAATGTGATTTCTTTCAGGTACGTCACTCTAAGGCATGTTTGACTGATGCCACCGTCGGGGGTGTCCCCTCGGGCACCCCACCTTCGCAGGTGAGACGACCGCTGATCCGAGTGAGTTTATGGACCACCGGGCGGCCACGGAGTGCCGGCCCTACAATGGTTTCCGGCGGCGCCCCATATTTATTACGTTGAGCCACAGTAGTAGGATGCGTTATGGGTACGGGCAGCCGGGAGCTCCCGAAACCCTTGTCACGGTTTTACTTTGAGACTTCTGCACCTCAGCTCAGCGCAAGCATTTGGCGGTGGCGAGCGTTATCTTGCGGATCTGGCAAATGCGCTTGCTAGCCGAGGTCACGATGTGTTCGCAGTAGTGCGGCCAGACTCGCCTTTGATCGCCGCGCTCACCAGCCTGCCGACTAAAAATGTGGTCCAACTTCCATTGCGCAACTCGCTGGACGCGAAGAGCGCCGGCCGGCTTGCGAGCTTTGTCGGAAAGCAGAAGATTCAACTGATCCATGCACACATGGCGCGTGACTACCCTCTAGCAGCGTACGCAGGCAGGCGAAATCCTGAGGCGCAGCTGGTCGTTACTCGACACGTTCTGTTTCCACTAAACCGTTTGCACCGAATCACTCTCTCCCGAGTGGCCCGAGTCGTGGCCGTATCCGAAGCAGTCGGCCGCCAATTCTGCATGCAGAAAATAGTGCCGCGGGAGAGAGTCACTGTGGTCCACAATGGAATTGACATTGCCCGTTTTGATAACGCGATGCGGGTTTTCGATCGGGTACAGTTTTGCCGACGCTGGGACGTGCCGGAGAAAAGCACGTTGGTGGGAAGCGTTGGATCGCTGAACCCGCTGAAGGGCCACGAAGACTTTCTCAAGGCTGCCGCGCGGGTTGCGGACACTTTTCCGGCCGCGTATTTCATCGTGGCCGGGGTCGATGTCAGTCCGGGGCAAACAAACCGGGGCAATCTGGAACGGCTGGTGCGAGAACTCAAACTGGAGTCCAGAGTTCGCTTTATCGGGAAGATGGACGATGTAGCACCCTTATTTTGCGCTCTGGACATATTCGTTTCAGCGTCTCACTCCGAGTCTTTTGGTCTAGCGATTGCTGAAGCGATGACGACAAGGACTCCACTAGTGGCGACAGAAACCGAAGGAGCTAAGGAAATCATCCGAGACGACGAAACGGGTTTGCTTGTGAAGGTTCGAGATGTCGGAGCGCTGGCGGAGGCGATCGATGTACTACTAAGTGACGAAGAAAGACGACAGCGAATTGGTCAGCGTGCTGGCGAGGAAGTGAGGCTTCGATTTAGCCTCGACAGAATGGTTGATGCTACGGAGAAGATTTATGAGGAGAGTCTTAACAGCGTTCGGTCTTAGGTCTTTGGGCTTGGGTGCGAACCCTTAAGGAGTCGAGGGCCAAAGACCCAAGACCAAAGTCCAAGACCTCAAGATCAATCTCCATGACTACTGACCATGCCCAGTGCGTCAATCTTGGCGGCCAGAACAAAGTCGCTTTCCGTCAGTCCGTCGATCTTGTGAGTCCAGATCGTAATCTCCGCGCGGCCCCAGGCGAAACAGATGTCGGGATGATGGCCTTGCTCTTCCGCAAGATTGCCAACGCGATCTACAAACGCCTGAGCCTCTCGGAAGTTCTCGAACTTATACGCCTTGCTCAGGTGGTGCTCGTTGACGACCTCCCATCCATTAAGCTGAGATAAGAGCTGTTGGATTTCCTGGCCCTTAAGCGGTGGAACACCACCGCGGCAAGGAACACACTCACGACTTGCAAGTTCGTTCATATCGTCTTCGACCAGAAAGTGCTTTTCTTAAAATTGCGATCTGACCCGCATGATAAAGATCGTGCTGAATCACTCCGTGAATTGTTACGTAAACCGAAGGCATGCCCTGCAGGATGGGTTCATCAAGCCGCGCTTCCGTGAGGAAAGCAATCGATTCTCTCAGTTTGTGATGACCTTCTATCAGCGCTGCTTTGGTAATAGCCCAGGCCGCCTCGGTGGTGTCGGACACGGGAGGCCAATCCTCGGCGGTGGGAAGCTCGGCCCGATCACCTGCCAGTCTGCGACGGCAGGCGCCTTCCCAGGCGGCAATGTGAACGACTAGCTCCCAGATGCTATGAACGCCCGCCAGCGGGTGCGCAGCGGCCTGCTTAGCGGTTACACCTTCAAGGCTTTCCATTACTCCAGGACCATGCCATGCGCCGCCTTCGAACGCCAACTTCAGTTGCATTTCAATTCTTTCGATCTCGTTCATACTCCAACTAATCTCTCTTTCCTCCGGCGGGGTCCGCTTCAAGCTCTTCCAGATTAGCGCGCAACTCCTCGCGTTCGGCGTAGAGCTTTGCAAGTGGACCGGGCAAAGCTATCAGCTCGGCCTGGGCTGGTTCAAAACCACGCTGACGCATTTGTCGTTCAAAATTCTCTGCGACTTCACGCAGTCGTTCTTCAATCCGTCCTCTGCGTTCGCACGTTTCGTCGTTCATTGACTAATTCTACACGGATCCCAACTCTTCTCTGCATAGTCATAACGGGAGGCCAACACTCGGTTGGAGTCCGCATGCGCGCGACTTGCTAAGAACGCTCTTTAGCGGATAGTCTTACACGAAGCCCACAGCGATTAAACAAACATATTCCCGCAGACAGGGGGTCCCCGCCGCAGCCGCGCAGGGTGTAGCCGCACCAGCGCTCACGGCGGTTGGTCCTGTTATCAAGACTGCTCCAAGGAGGATTTGTGGCAATTCTTCATCCCTTCAGGGCTCTGCGTCCGCCACCGGAGCGGGCCAAACAAGTCGCTAGCGTTCCCTATGATGTCGTAAATACTGAAGAAGCGCGCGATCTGGCCGCTAACAATCCTTTGAGTTTTCTACATGTATCGCGTCCGGAAATTGATTTGCCGGAGGGAACCGACATATACAGCGATGCCGTCTATAGCAAGGCAGCGGACAACTTTCAAAACTTGATCCAGAACTGTCCGCTGGAAAATGAAGAACTTCCCAGTGTCTATCTCTATCGACTAATCATGGGCGAGCATGAACAGATTGGAGTAGTCGCTTGCTGTTCCGTTGATGAGTATGACACGGATGTAATTCGTAAACATGAACGCACACGCCGCGACAAAGAGGATGATCGTACCCGGCACATGCTTGCGTTACGAGCTCAAACTGGGCCCGTATTTCTCACCTATCGAGCGCGGCGTGATATCGACACCATGGTAATGGAGACGATGATGGCCAACGCGATCTTCGATTTCACAGCCGAGGATGGGATCCAACATACAATCTGGCGCGTTCCTGATCCGGTTAGATTTGTGCAGGCCTTTCGAGAAGTGCCCAACCTCTACATTGCTGATGGCCATCACCGCGCGGCCAGCGCCAGCCGCGCCCGCGCTGAACTGAAGGACCAAAGTTCAAGTCACACAGGCGACGAAGAGTACAACTTCTTTCTGGCCGTGATTTTCCCGGACGATCAGCTGCAGATTCTTCCCTACAATCGCGTCGTGCGAGACTTGAATGGTCGATCAAAGGATGAGCTTCTCGCCAATGTGAAAAAGGTTTTTGAAGTATTGCCGAATGGCGCTCCCACACCTAAAGCGCCGGGTGGCTGGAGTATGTACCTTGACCACGAATGGTATGGGCTGAGTTTGCCTGCGAGTGCTCCTAAGGCGGAAGGCGCGGTGGCTTCATTGGACGTAGCGACGATTCAAGAACGATTGTTAGATCCAATCCTCGGGATCAAAGATGTTCGCACCGACAAGCGAATCGATTTTGTTGGTGGCCTACGGGGCACAAAAGAACTCGAGCGTTTAGTCGACGAAGGAAAGGCAGCCGTCGCCTTTTCGTTGTATGCGACAAATGTCGCTGACCTTTTACGTGTGTCTGACGCGGGTGAGATCATGCCACCGAAGTCAACGTGGTTCGAGCCGAAGCTGAGGGATGGGCTGCTAATACACAATTTGTGATTTTAGATTTTTGATTTCGTGAACCCGGGCTTGTTTTCTGATCGAGTTCAGCAGTCGACAACCGCAAATCAAAAATCAAAAATTTAAAATCAAAAATATGATGAAGGTCTTAATCGCTGACAAATTCGAGCAGTCCGGACGCGATGGTTTACAAGCCATCGGGTGTGAGATTTCGTTTCAGCCGGACCTGAAGGACGAAGCTCTGGTTGAGGCGATTCGGAAGGAAACCCCGGATGTGCTGGTAGTGCGCGGTACCAAGGTTACCGATCCCATGCTGGCTAACGGCCAAATCAAGCTGGTGGTGCGAGCTGGTGCGGGCTTCAACACGATCGACGTGGCAGCGGCGTCGAGACGAGGGATCTACGTTTCGAATTGTCCGGGCAAAAATTCGATTGCCGTGGCGGAGTTGGCCTTTGCTTTGATTCTGGCGCTGGATCGCCGCATTGCGGATAACGTGATTTCCTTGCGCCGCGGTGAGTGGAACAAGAAGGAATTCTCCAAGGCGCGTGGTCTGTACGGTCGGACGCTCGGCTTGATTGGTCTCGGCAAGATTGGGCAGGAGATGATCCCGCGCGCCCGTGCCTTCGGGATGCCGGTTATCGCGTGGAGTCGCAGTCTAACTCCGGATCGTGCCGCGGAGTTGGGCATTGAATACCGAGCGCGGGCTGTTGACGTGGCCAGTGAAGCCGATGTTGTAAGCGTGCACCTGGCTTTGAATCCAAAAACGAAAGACTTCATCGACGCCGAATTCTTTGCGGCCATGCGTGAAGGGGCTTACTTCGTCAACACCGCTCGGGGTGAAGTAGTTAATCAGGCGGCGCTGGTTGAAGCCATAAGGAGCCGCGCGTTGCGAGTGGGACTTGACGTGTTCGCGAACGAGCCTACCTCCGCGACGGGCGAGTTCAGCGATCCTATTCGAGGGGAGCCAAACTTATACGGCACCCATCACATCGGCGCTTCAACTGATCAAGCTCAGGAGGCCATCGCCGCCGAGACAGTCCGCATAGTTAGGGAATTCAAAGAGACGGGTAAGGTCCCGAACGTTGTGAACCTGGCTCGGCAAACCCCGGCGACCCACCGGCTGGTTGTGCGTCATTTGGACCGCCCGGGAGTGTTGGCGAGCGTGCTCGATGCAATCAAGGCGGAACAGATCAACGTGCAGGAGATGGAGAATATCGTCTTCGAGGGGGCTGCCGCCGCTGTCGCACGCATCAACCTCGATAACGCGCTCTCGCCGCAGGTGCTGGAGCGCTTACGCACTGAAACTGCCGACATCATCGAACTTGATCTGCTGAGGTTGAACCACGAATGAATACCACGCTCATCACCGGCGCCTCGAGTGGCATTGGCGAAGCCTTTGCGCGAAGATTTGCGGCGCTGGGCCGCAATGTTCTGCTGGTGGCGCGGTCTGAAGACAAGCTGGTTACCTTGTGCAATGAACTTGGTCGCATCAACAGCATCAGGGCCCAGTACGTTGCGATGGATCTTTCGAAACCAGAATCGCCGGCGCGATTGTTTGAGGAGACTCAAAAGCGTGGGCTGGTCATTGACACGCTTATTAACAATGCCGGATTTGGTTCGATGGGAGAATTTACAAAGCTTGATTTGCGTCGTGAGCTGGAAATGATCGACTTAAATGTGAAGGCCTTGGTTGATTTAACATATCGATTCCTGGCGCCGATGCGCACTCATAAACAGGGGACGATTATCAACGTAGCTTCTACCGCGGGGTTTCAACCCGTTCCTTTCATGGCCACCTATGCAGCTACTAAAGCGTTTGTGCTCTCGTTCTCAGAAGCCTTGTGGGAGGAGAATAGATCTCACGGCGTACATGTGATGGCTCTTTGCCCGGGCGTGACCGAAACAAAGTTTTTTGAGGCAGCGCAGATTCCAATGCCACCCATGCGCACGACGCAGACGCCGGAAGACGTGGTTGAAACGGCATTGCGCGGGCTGGCGCGACGCAAGAGTCACATTGTTTCAGGCTGGACGAACCTTCTTATGATCGAATCAGAGAGGCTGGTGCCGCGTTCCTTCGTCGCCCGGATGGCTGGACGAGTTTTACGGCCTTACTTTGACGTAGACAACGAAACCCCTGGGACTAAGGCCAGGAAGGAGTAGCCCGTAATGGTAAGTAAACAATCTCTCGTCAGTGGAGGAAGAATGACTGAGCGGATTTTTAACTTCAGTGCCGGCCCGGCAGTATTGCCCTTGCCGGTTTTGGAAGAGGCGCAGCGCGACATGTTAGCCCTTCCCGGCGTGGGCATGTCAGTGATGGAGATCAGTCATCGATCCAAAACCTTTGACGAGATTTTCTATCGTGCGGAATCCGGCATCAGAGATTTACTGGGCGTACCGGACAACTATCACGTCCTTTTCCTGCAGGGTGGTGCGAGCCTGCAGTTTTCTATGGTGCCTATGAATCTTCTTCCCCAACACCTCAGCGCTGACTACGTCATCACTGGCAGTTGGGGCAAGAAGGCCTTGAAAGAGGGGAAGCGCTCAGGTTCCGCTAAGGTCGCAGCCACTATGGCGGATGGCGGGTTCACCCGGGTTCCCAGCGATAATGAGCTGACTTTGGATCCAAAGGCATCCTACGTTCACATCACTACCAATGAAACGATTGAAGGCGTGGAATGGAAACACGAGCCGACTGTTGGTGAAGTTCCACTCGTGGCCGACGCTTCGTCCGACATTCTGTCGCACGCGATGGCAGTGGAGAAATACGGGCTGATTTACGCAGGTGCGCAGAAGAATATGGGACCCAGCGGCGTGACACTCGTGATAGTGCGCGACGATCTTCTGAAGCGCATCCCAGAGGGACTCCACACGATGCTCGACTACCGCACACACGTGGAGAACAAGTCGCTCTACAACACCCCAAACACCTGGGGCATTTATATTCTGAGTCTGGTGTGCAAATGGGTGAAAGACAAAGGCGGCCTCTCCGCCATGCAGCGAGAAAATGAAGAAAAGGGGAAGCTTATTTACGACACTATTGACTCGACCGACTTTTACCGGGGACACGCTGATCCCGACTCTCGTTCCTTGATGAACGTTACGTTCCGTCTGCCGTCCGAGGAACTCGAGAAGAAGTTTACCTCCGAAGCCACGGCCCAGGCTCTGGATGGACTGAAAGGACACCGTTCGGTGGGTGGAGTACGAGCCTCCATTTATAACGCCTTCCCGCGAGAGGGCGTTGAGGCACTGGTTGGATTTATGAAAGAGTTTGAGCGAAAGAACGGATAGTCAGTAGTCAGTTGTCAGTAGTCAGTTGTTCATGCTCTGTACTTTGTACTTGGAGCTTTGTACTTAGTGCTTTGTACTTAGTAATTCTCGTCGGGCAACTCGTGCTTCGGCTCAGACGCAAAATTCAATAACACTTTCAAAGCACCAAGCACAAAGTCACAGAGCACCAAGTAAATCCACCAAGCAAAAACCACCAAGTAGCAAGTACCAAACACCAAGTACCAAACACCAAGTACCAAACACCAAGTACAAACTACAACTGACAACTGACTACTGACTACTGACAACTGACTACTGCGATGGATACCCGCCAGCAAGAGTCTCCTTCCGACAATGAATTTGTGACCTTCCGCGTTGATGCCGCTGACACCGGCTTAAGGCTAGACACTTATCTTGCCGGTCACATCGAAGGCTGGAGCCGTGCGCGCCTGCAACACCTAATTGAGGATGCGGAGGTCCTGGTTAATGGGAAATCTGCGAAGTCTTCACAGAAGCTACATGAACATGACGAGATAGAAGTAGAGCTGGTTTCCTCGCCTGCAGTCGCTTTTGCTCCGGAAGACATTCCGCTGGCCATCGTTTACGAAGATTCCGAGCTGATAGTGGTTAATAAACCAGCCGGCCTCGTGGTCCATCCTGCCGCGGGTATACATTCGGGCACGTTGGCAAACGCGCTGGCGTTCCATTTTCAACAGCTTTCAAGACAGGGCGGAACAATTCGGCCAGGCATCGTGCACCGGCTCGACAAAGACACATCAGGACTCCTGGTGGCCGCCAAAACAGAAGTGGCCCATGAGAAGCTGGCTGACCAGTTCCGCGCTCGCGAAGTGTTTAAGTCTTACGTGGCTCTGGTTCATGGGGTGGTAGAACACGACAGCGGTCGGATTGATCAACCGATCGCGCGCGACCCGCGCAATCGCACGCGCATGGCTGTAATCCGCGCGGGCAGAGGGGCGGTGTCGCTTTACACAGCCAGACGTCAATATGATCGATTTACTCTACTCGATGTTGAGTTGAAAACCGGACGCACGCATCAAATCCGAGTGCATCTCTCCTGGCTGAAGCATCCGGTCGTCGGCGATGAAGTCTATGGCGGAGGGCGGGACAATACAGTTCGGGATCCGCAATTGAAGACGGAGATTCGCAAACTCGGCCGGCATTTCCTTCATGCGGCCCAACTAGGATTTCGTCATCCAGTCACGGACAGGCCGATGAAGTTTGAAGCGCCATTGCCTGTTGAGCTTGAGGAACTGGTGGCGATGCTGGAGTCCGAAGTGAAATGAGTGTTGAGGTAGTAGTTTCACGCAAAGACGCAAAGGGGGCAAAGACGCAAAGAAAGCCCGGAAAATGTTTAAAGCCCTCTTCTTTGCGTCTTTGCCCCCTTTGCGTCTTTGCGTGAATTCTTAAGGCATGGGCTCGAATCGCCTCACGAGCTGTTTGAAGCGGTCGTTGGATCGGAGGTCATCGAAAATGGGATCGACTCGTATCAACACAAGTCCCGGATGACGGCTCTCGTAGGCTTTGTTGAGGTATTCAAGCGCTCGGTCCTGATCTTTAAGACCAGCGTAGATGATCGCCAGGTAGAGCCCGGAAACATAACGTCGCTCGGAGAGACTTTTTAACCGTTCCAGAACTGCCTCCGCGTCTTCTCGTCTCCCCGCCGTGGCGTAGACAAATCCCAGTGAGGCAGCGACCTCCGGATCGTTCTCAACCGCCCCTTCCTTCAACGGTCCCCCTCCAGGTGAATCAAGCAAGCCGCGAAGCTGGCCGATGGCTTCCTGGTGCGATCCTTTCTTTGCATACGCCAATCCCAGGTAATGATGCGCAACCCAGAAGCCCGGATCAATCTCAAGCGTTCGTTGGTATTGAGTTATGGCATCGTCGTATCTGTGTTCAAAATAAGAATAAAGCCCGGCGTTTGAGTTGATGATCGGAGATAGCGGATCGAGTTGTTGGGCCTGCTCAATCTCCTCCCGCGCCCGGTCGAACTTTCCCATCTGGACCAGATATGACGCGTACCATTGATGGGCAGTCGGGTATTTCGGATTCAAGTCGAGCGCTTTTCTGAAATCTGCTTCCGCACCCTGCCAGTCCCAGTCGTAGGCCAGTTTAACAAAGGCGCGCGAGGTGTATCCTTCGGCGAGAAAAGGATCGATGTCTACCGACTTCTGGGCGGCAGCTTTGGCGAGAGGCATTTCGTGGTCGGGCGCGACCACACCGATATCACAAAGCAAGGCATAGGAATCGGCGAGACCGGAGTAAGCGAGAGCGTAGGTGGGGTCCTTTTCTTGTGCAGCTTTGAAGTGCTTAATCCCATTACGCAGTCCGGCTTCGCCGCGCTTGTTCCAGAAGTAACGCCCTTTCAAATAGAGTCCGTACGCCTCGGCGTCCTTCGTATACCTCTTTGACAGTTTCTCGGCGTCCTCGCCGGTCAGTCGGAACCTGAGTTTTTCGGAAATAGTGCGCGCGATTTCATCCTGTACCGACAAAATATCCGACAAGCTATTGTTGTATTCAGCACCCCAAAGTTGAGACCCGTCTGAGACGTCAATCAACTCAGTTTTAATCACCAGCCGATCCTCAAGTTTAACGAGGCGTCCCATCAGGACAGCTCCCACTTTCAGGCTGCGGCCCACTTCCGTCGGATCTACGTCACGCCCCTTGAACCGGAAAACAGCATTGCGCGACATGACCTTAAGGTTGGGCAACTGCGAGAGGCTATTAATGATGCTTTCTGTGATGCCATCAGAGAGATACTCAGCGTTCGGCTCGTTGCTGTCGTTAACGAAGGGAAGGATGGCGACCGAGTTAATAGGAGACTTAGAGTATTTGAAGTACGCAACGGAAGCCGCCAGCACTAGCAACACAGCAGCGGAGACAATTACCACAGCAGTCTTGCGAGTGATTTTTCCAAGCCGCTTTGCAGGCACGACCGTCGGAGCGGATTCTATTTGCGTCTCGCCAACTGTCGACCTCAAAGCCGTTGCGACCGGCCCGCGACCGGTTATCTGCGTGCGACGCGAGCCCCGATCTAATTCCGTATCTTCACGAAGTTGAGATCCGGAGACGGTAAGTTCTTCTCTTAGCTGCTCAAGATCGATCTTCAAATCGGTTATGGTTTGGTAACGCTTGCTGCGGTCCTTGGCAAGTGCCTTCGAAGCTATCCGCTCCAGCTGTCGAGGGACTTCGGGCGAGTAGTGCGACAGCGGTAAGGGATCGTGATCGATTAGGGAAACTCTGGTGTGACTATCGGTCGGTCCCGCAAATGGAGCTCGACCTGCCACCATCTCGTAAAGGACGACACCCAAACTAAAAATGTCCGTGCGTGTATCAATGGTCTCACCCTGAGCCTGCTCGGGTGACATATAACCCGTGGTGCCCAGGATCGCCCCCGGATTAGTATTGCTGATTGTCATCGTTACAGCTTCCGGGTCGGACGCAGGCCCGTCTCGTTCCATAAGTTTTGCCAAACCAAAATCGAGTACTTTGATCAACCGATCTCTTACGAACCGGTCGTTACGCAGCATGATGTTTTCCGGCTTGATGTCGCGATGAACGATGCCTGCCGCATGAGCTGCTTCCAGGGCCATTGCTATCTGAATAGCAATTCCGATCGCTTCATCAATCTTGATCTGATTCCGCCAGAGACATTGCCGGAGCGTATCCCCCTCGATGAATTCGGTAGCGATGTAGTAAGTGGAATCAGTTTCGCCTATTTCGAAAATGGTGAGAATGTTCGGGTGATTGAGAGTAAGTATGGCTCTGGCTTCTTGTTTGAAACGACGCAGCCGGCTTTCGTCTTGCGTCAGGTCAGGCGGCAGTACTTTCAGCGCGACATTGCGATTATGTTGTTTCGTATCTTCGCCCAAAAAAACTTCACCCATCCCGCCCTTGCCGAGTCGCTGAAGAATGCGGTAGTGAGCAATATGCTCAGGCATCTGGGGAACATTTTCGTTTGCTGAGTGAGTAGGTGAATCGGGCATGGAAGGGAGTTCTAAAAATTGTGCATTGCGAGAAGCTATGATTCTCTGGGACCTGGCCATTGTATCATCGCGTCTGGTGTTCAAACTATCGGCGAAAAAAGTCGCCGAGGAGAGCACGCATCCTTGGTTTGGCGCTCCTGTTTGTGTTTTTATATCGGGGTAACGCTCGTTCTCGTTGCTCGGAGTCCGTACGAGGGCAACGAGGGTAGGTGGCCTCGGCATCGAACCGCAGGTCATTTGCCGAGGCCCAATCTAAGCACCGCTTAGATATTCTTAGATTAAATTATGACTTCTTTAGTATCCCATTTCCTGTGCCGGTCCTTGCTTGTTGTTTGCGCACTCTTTAGCGCGTTTGTCAGCGTAGCGGCGCAGGAGGCCAAACCAAAAGCCACTCCACCTGCCGTCGCGGGACAGGATCCCGACCAAATTGTAACCTTCATTCGACGCGTTCGTTTGCCTATCACGGTTGTCGACAAGAAAGGACAATTTGTCTCCGGGCTGGGTCAGAGCGATTTTCTCGTCATGGAAGACAAGCTTCCACAAAAGATTGAAACGTTCTCTGATGACCTGGGCCAGGACTCACAACTTTTTGTCGCCGTTTTGATGGACACGTCTCCTTCGACCGCGGGCAAGCTGAAGTTTGAGCAAGAGTCGGCGATGAATTTTATACAGACGGTCGTTAGGCCGCGCAAAGATCGAGTGCTATTTGCCACCTTCGATCACGAGATCGCTTTGAAACAGGATTTTACTGACAAGCTTGATTTGCTTGATCGGGCAGTGTTCGGTGTTAAGAAGTTAGGAACGCAGACCATGCTGTACGACGCCATCTGGCAGTTCTGCGACGAGAAACTGAGATCGGTTTCCGGACGACGCGTGCTGGTAGTGATCACTGATGGCGAGGATACTTACAGTCGCGCCGATCTGCGTGACGCGATCGACATTGCTCAGCGAACTGAAACTACTATCTTCGCGATATCCACCAAGGCCGGGCTAGCAGGCGCGGTTCCGGGAGTCCAGATGGGCCAGGTTAATAGCAAAGCAGACAGCAATCTGGTCAAGCTCGCTGAAGAAACGGGAGGAATGGCGTTTTTCACAGGTGACATGCTGGCGCTCGAGAAATCATTCAACCGGATTAACAAAGAGTTGCGCGCTCAATATCTCGTAACCTATAAACCTACCAACGATCGGTATGATGGAAGCTTTAGACGTATCGAAGTCAAGTTGGCTAACGGACAGGGCGGATTGAAAGTGCGAACAAAGCATGGCTATAAGGCCATTGCGGATTCCGTCAGACCTTAAGAGATCCTAAACGAGGCAGATTTGTTTACTCGAAATAAAAACTGGACTGTAACCCTGGTTGTCATTGCGGTGCTCGCCTTAGGGGTGTTGGCTGGTGGGCGACCTCTGGCTCAGCAACCATCCGAACCAGCGAGTGCGCAGGACAAGAGTCGCGCAAGACGCACCGGTGACGCTCAGCCCTCTCCGAGCCCGACACCTCGGCTTAAAGATGAACTGCCTCAGGACTCTGACGAGGTCGTCCGGGTCGAGACAAATCTCACCAGTATCTTTTTTACGGCGGCGGATAAAAATAAGAGATTCATAAGCACGCTCAAAAAGGAAGACGTGCGCGTGTTGGAAGATGGGCAGGCCCAGGAGATATTCACCTTTCAGCAAAATACCGACCTGCCTCTTTCGGCTGCAATTCTGATTGATTGCAGCGCCTCGGAAGAACGAGTGATGCCGGACTTAAAGGCGGCTGCGCGGTCTTTCCTGGAAGCGGTGTTGCGGCCCGGTAAGGATGAAGCCGCAATCGTCTCGTTTACAGGTGAGGTCACGCTGGAACAGGGATTCACCGGGAGCATCGAGCGTTTGCGCCGTGCCATTGATCGGGTGGACTTTGTTCCTCCCGCGGGCTACATCGGCGGTGGCATTGTAGTAGGTGGAACGCCGCCGATCTCGGATACCAATCAAGCGCTTGCTGGTTCAACAGCGATTTGGGACGCCGTATGGGCCACCTCCAGCGAACTGCTTCAGGACTCCTCCGATAACGCACGGCGGGCAATCATCCTGCTTACTGACGGCGAAGACACTAGCAGCCAGGTAAAGATGAACGACTCCATCGAACGCGCTCAGAAAGCAGATGCGTTGATTTACACTATCGGCATTGGCGATAGCTACAACTTTGGGATCAATGAGGGTGCCTTACGGAAGATTGCCGAGCAGACAGGCGGCCGCGCTTATTTCCCTCGTAGCGAGAGAGAGCTTCGCGAAGCCTTCGCACAGATTCAGAGAGACCTGCGCGAGCAATATCTAGTGGCGTATTCCCCTGTGAATAAGGCGCGCGATGGTTCCTACCGACGTACCCAGATTGAGATCACTGATCCCGAACTCCGAAAGCAGTTGAAGCTAAACTACCGGCCCGGGTACTTCGCCAAAACACCGGCATCTGGGACTCCAACTAAAAAATAGCCTTTTGGGCAACCCCCCCTTTTTGGCCCATTTCTGGCGGTTATTACGATGACAAATTAAGACTAACCCTGTTATACTCACCTCCGGCAGCGGAGTTGCGGCAAGGCACTCGTATCTGCCGTAGGTTCGTGAGTTGAGAAACTCGGTTCGCCCCTCCGTTATCCTCAAGTCACATTTGTTAAATTTTTAAGTTCAGTCGGCACTGATCTGCGACGCTCTTCCGCCACGCCTGGAACAGGCACCTCCTCAACATGACCAAATTTACCTTGGAACCAAGCCGCGTACTGATTGCTGATGATAATCAGAAAGTACTCGATATGCTTGTTGAGCTGCTCGAGCTCGAAGGGTACGAGGTCAGGGCCGCCTGCGAGGGTGCCAGTGCTCTGGATCTATTGGGGTCCTGGGAGCCGGATCTGGTGGTTAGCGACGTGGTTATGCCCGTGCTTGACGGCATCGAGCTTTGCCGGCGAATTAAGGCAAACGTTCGAACCGCAAGTATACCGGTCCTGCTAATGAGCGGAAGCCGTCAGACGTCAGACGACAGCATTGAAGGATTGACCGCGGGCGCCGACGACTACCTTGATGTGCCGTTTCGACATGAAGCGCTTCTCGTTAAAGTTGCCAGGCTCACCGAACGTCACCGTGTAGAGAAGCATTATCGCGAGATCGTCGAGCAAGCAGCAGACATGATCTACACGCGCACGATGGATGGCTACATTACGAGTATCAATGCCGCTGGAGGCCGCGTTTTCAACCGGCCCGTTGCCGAACTCGTTGGCGTCCACCTGAGTGAACTAGTCGGCATAGAGGCTGCAGCAAGCGACATCGAACAAACCTTGACGATCAACTCTGAGTCGCCGTCGCGTTCGCTGCATTGCTTAAAGGACGATCAGGGTCAGACGCTTTACCTGGAAGGCATGATTACCGTAGAGCGCGATGGTGGAGGTCAGCCGCTGAGGGTTCGTGGTGTCGTTCGCGACATTACCGAACAGAAGCTTGCCGAGGAGGCCCTGAAAGAGAGCGAGGAGCGCTACCGCAGACTTGTGGAACTCTCGCCAGATGCCATTGTGCTCACCTGCGAGGACAACATCATTTACGTCAATCGCGCGGCGCAACTTCTCTGGGGGGC
Organism: Pyrinomonadaceae bacterium; assembly: GCA_046261995.1. Lineage (GTDB taxonomy): Bacteria > Acidobacteriota > Blastocatellia > Pyrinomonadales > Pyrinomonadaceae > PSRF01. Next base: position 41,783 of record JBHENP010000001.1, on the reverse strand, counting down.
ATCATGCGCTGAGGAATTGCTCGGTCAGTCAGTACTCGAGCGAGTACACCCGGATTATCGTGCCCTGGTGCAGCGGCGCATGCGCGACATCCTCGAACTTGGAGAACAATCACCGCTTAGTGAATTGTGGCACTTAAAGCTCAACGGGGAGGTCATTGATGTCGAAGTGACGGGGATGCCCTTTACGTATAGAGGCCAACCTGCGGTCCAGGCAGTAATTCGGGACGTTACTGAACGCAAGCGCGCCCGCGAGTCTCTCAGGCAGACTGAGGCGCGACTGCGCACTGTAGTCGGCAGTGCCTCGCTGGTGTTGTTCGCCCTAAACCAGAATGGTGTGTTCACCTTGTCGGAAGGTGAAGGACTAAAGACCCTGGGCCTGAAGCCAGGTGAAGTAGTAGGTCAGTCGGTATACGAACTTTATCGCGACACGCCTGAGATCCTCGAGCATGTACGCCGCGCCTTAGCCGGTGAAGCTATTTCGTCAGATGTTGAGTTAGGTGACCTCGTTTTCGATACCCGCTACTCCCCACTGACGGACGACAAGGGCGAAGTGGTGGGGATGATAGGAGTGGCGACAGACATAACCGAGAATCGTAAAGCAGAAAGAGCTTTGCGGGACAATGAAGAGCGTTATCGCGAGCTTTTTGAAAATGCTAATGACATCATTTATACGCACGATCTTGCTGGAAACTTCACTTCTCTAAATAGGAGCGGTGAACGAATCACTGGTTATAGCTGGGTTGAAGCCGCCAGGATGAATATTGCAGATGTCGTCGCGCCTGAAGATCTGGGTCTGGCCCGCCAGGCAATTGCGAATAAGGCGAGTGGTAAAGCGGCGACAGTCTACGAGTTAGACCTGATTACTAAAGATGGTCGCCGGGTGCGTCTCGAGGTCAGCACCCGGGTGATTCAACGCAGCGGAAAAGCCGTGGGGATTCAGGGAATTGCCCGCGATCTAACAGAACGCAAATTGTCTGAGGAAGCACTGCGTGAAAGCCGGGCCTTTTTCGATAGTTTCATGGACAACAGTCCGGCCATAGCTTTCATGAAGGACGAGGAAGGTCGCTACGTCTACGTTAACAAGCCATTTGAGGACCTGTTCGGACAGAAACTCCGCCTCCTTCGCGGGGGCACCAGCTTTGATTGGCTGCCGATGGAAACTGCGCGGAAGACTCACGAACATGACTTGCAGGTCCTATCGACTGGCGAACCTCAGGAGATTGTAGAAACCGTGCCCACTCAGGACGGGGAACCGCATCACTGGTTGGTATTCAAGTTTCCCATTACCGATGTTGCCGGGAACAGGTTCGTAGGCGGCGTTGGTGTCGACATCACCGCACGGCGCCGTGCCGAAGAAGCTCTAACGCATCAGGCCGAGCGGGAAGAGATGACTCATAGAATCTCACAGGCTGTGCGCTGTTCGCTGGATAGCTCGGAGATTTTCCAGACTGCAGTTCGCGAGTTGGGCTCCTACTTGAATGTGGATCGTTGCTCCCTGTTCATGAAGGATGAAGGCGCTAAGCAGGCGATGAATGTGGCCGAGTATCACGCTGAAGGTGTTGAACCCGCGGCCACCGATTTTGACCTCGCAGACCTTAAGAGCCTGGCGGAGTCGCTGCAGGAAAACGGCGTGTTGGTATTTAACGACGCAGCCCGCGACGAGAGGATCAGGGAGGTCTACGAGCGCATTCTTAGCAGGGCCAGCGTGCGCTCGATCCTGTACGTGGCGATCAGAGTCGGCGACGATGTGCCTGCGGCCTTCGCGCTCTCGACCACGCGCGAGAATCGGAATTGGACCGAGTCAGATATTACGCTGGCCAAGGCCGTCGCGGATCAGACCGGGATTGCCATTCGTCAGGCCAAACTTTATCAAAAGGCGGAAGCTACGTCGATCCGTGAAGCCCTCGTCAACCGTCTGACCATCGCAATCCGCGCCTCACTTAGCCTGCCGGAAGTCTTGAGTACGGCGACCAGAGAGTTGGGGGGCGCGCTGTCTGCTTCGCGCGTACACCTTCATCTCTTCAACCCTGAGAATCCAGTTTCGCCGGTGGAGCATGAGTTCGTGGCTCCGGGATGTACCGGAATCCGGAAAGATGCCAGTTACGATGATCCCGTGGGCCGGTATCTATTGGGAACGCTGCAGCCTCTGATAATCGACGATGCGCAAAACTACTCGGAAGGACCTGCCGAGTTTAGCGCTTTTGTTCGTGCGTATGCACGAGAGGTCAATCTTCGTTCTCAGATCGACTATCCCGTGATCGTCAAAGGACAGTTCCGCGGGGTGATCTGTATCCATCAGACAGATCGAAAGCGTCACTGGACCGACGACGAACTGGCGCTGGTAGAAGCGGTGTCGTCACGACTAGCGATCGGGATATCACAAGCGGAATTGTTTGAAATGGTGGCCCGAGGCAAGCAGGAATGGGAAACGACCTTTGACGCCATGTCCGACGGGATCTTCATTTTCGACAAGTTGGGCCAGTTAAAGCGTGTTAATCGGGCCGGTGCTGCTATGGAACGATCGCATCCGCGCACGTTGCTCGGTCGAAAGTGTTGCGACATCCTGCGCACAAACACCGAGGACCAAACCTGTGTCGTGGAGAAGGCCCTGGAAACCAAGGAAAGCGTAACCATCGAGATAACACCTGCGGGCGGTAACCGTCCGCTGCTTGTTTCCATTGAGCCGGTTCAAGATGCTGACAATAAGACAACTGCTGTGGTTTGCACTGCTCGAGATCTTTCTGAGTTGCGCAAAGTTGAGGCTGTAGCGCGAGAACATCAATCCTTGCTGACTCACATTCTGGAAAGCGCCCGGGAGTCGATATATGCGGTTGATCCGCAGGGGCGGTTTAAGTGGTGCAATAGCGCGACACTGATCGGGTTGGGTCGCAAACGTGAAGAGTTTATCGGCCACAGGCTTCTCGACATGGTCTACGAAGCGGACCACGACCTCGTCTCGGAAAAGTTCAAGGCGGCAATGAATGGTCAGGCTCAGACGTATCAGATGCGCTTCTTCTCGCCGGACGGGGAGCTTCGTTACGCGAGAGTTGATAATTCACCGATGGTAGTCGACGGCGTCACCACCGGCGTCCTTGGAATCGCACGCGATATCACCGAACAAAAAGAGGAACGGGAGCGGGCTGCGCGCGCGGATAAGTTGCGCGCCCTGGGGCAACTCGCATCTGGCGTGGCCCACGATTTCAATAATTCACTGGCAGCCATTCTGGGTCGAGCGCAATTGCTTCGGCGTCAAACGAAGGATGATGCCCTGGTGCGCAATCTAGACATTATCCAGACTGCGGCGGAAGATGCCGCGGCTACGGTGCGTCGTATTCAGACATTCGCGCGTAAAGCCCCCGCGAAAGAATTTGAAAGGCTCGATGTGCGCAGCCTGCTAGTAGACGCCGTTGAGATAACCAGGACACGCTGGGAAAACGAAGCCCGTCAACGTGGGCTTGATTATCAAGTTGAGATCGAAGCCGGCGTTGGCCATATCACGTCGGGTAGTGCTTCAGAGTTACGAGAAGTATTTGTGAATCTGATTGTTAATGCGGTCGATGCCATGCCTGGAGGAGGCAAGATCTCGATCAGCTGCGCGCGTGAGCGGGAAAAACTTCATCTGCGGTTTACAGATACAGGAACGGGCATGACGGAAGACGTTCAACAAAAGATTTTCGAACCCTTTTTTACCACCAAGGGCGCGCAGGGTACAGGTCTTGGATTGTCGGTTAGTTACAGCATCATCGAGCGGCATGAGGGGTCGATAAGAGTCGACTCGAAGCAGGGCTGCGGTACTGTGTTCACGATCTTTTTGCCGGCGTGCGAGATTGAAACCACCGCGATTGAAGAGTTGCCAATGCCCTTCGTCGCCGCTCCACTAACGATTATGGTCATCGACGACGAAGACTCCGTACGCGAAACACTCGCTGATATGCTGGGGGCGCTAAATCACAAAGTCGCGGTGGCGATTGGTGGGCAGGAGGCCCTGCGGATGTTGGCCACTGCGGATTTCGACCTGGTTTTCACTGACCTGGCTATGCCGGAAATGGATGGCTGGGAGACCGCGCGCGAGATACGTACGCGCTGGCCCGAAATGAATATCATCCTGGTAACCGGATACGGGCCGGGAACCCTGCCTCCTGCGGGTGAGGACCACCTGGTGAACGCAATCATTGGTAAGCCATTTGATTTTGGACAAGTCATCGCGGCTATCGCTGAGGTGACGGAGCAGAAAACGGAGTTGGAGAAAGCCACTGCTTAGGCTTGCTCTGCACTGTTAGAAGGATTGCTGGACGGGATAACAGGTGAGGGTTATTTTCGATGTCTGATTTCACATTTCTCAACGGTCATCGTTTGCCTCTTGTTCGTGTCCGTTCGTGATTTCGTGGATCGTTCTGTTCTCTCGGCCAAGGAAACGATTCACGAAATCACACGAAGCACCGCGAAACAAGATTCAGAAAATGGCGCCAAACGACAACTGTCAAATGAGAAATGGAAAATGTAATCTGAGGTCTTGATGGGCAGATCTCAGTCTTCAGTTGTAGTTCATGATCCCGGCGCTAGCAGTAAAACCTACCCCGAAGCCCACTACCATCGCAGGTCCCTTCCACTCATTTTTCTCCGCCAGCATGAAACCCGTTGAAGCGCTGGAGAGGTTTCCGTAGTTCTTCAATACCTCATAGGAACCATGGACCTTCGCCGAGTCAGTATCCAGGTCCAGTTGCGAACATACGCCATCCAGAATCTTCTTGCTGCCAGTATGTATTAAGCAGTTGTCGACCTGACTTAGATCCGACACGGGCGAATCGGGATGTTCAAGTACGTTCTTGACTGTAGTGACAGCATAGTGGGCGCCGCGGGCGGGCACAGTCGATCGCATGAAGTACTGCGGTTTCCCTTTCAAGAAGGGATGTGAGCTGTTGCTGGTCATAGTGAGAAGGTTTACATCTTCCATTTCCTCGTTAGTCAGGTGAGAGATTGGTCCAAAGGCCGGTTTACCTTCCTCGTTGCCTACCAGCAGGGCCACAGCGCCATCGCCAAACAGCATAGACTGGATGACGAAGGTGGTATCCAGCCTTTGTTGCTCGAAATAGTCTCCATTAAAGTTGAGGTCCTTTCGTGTTCGTAACAGCTCGCGGAACCCGTGGTACTCATTTCGCAAGAGAGGGGCGACGTAAGGTGTGTGAGATTCTGCCATCAGCACCATTGCCGTTCGGCCTGGGTTCGCAGCTAAATACCATTGGGCAACTTCTATAGACTTAAGCAATACTGAACAACCCTGAGCCTGCATGCTCACAGTCCTGAGCGAGCGCGACAGTAGTCCATGAGTTTTACCCATGACTTCAGAAGCCAGGCACGGCAACATCTGATCCGGCGTATTCGTGGCCGCTATCAGCAACCCAATCTTAGAAGGGTCTCCCTGCCACTGCTCAATACACTTGCGGGTGGCGTCGACGCCCAGCTGTGTTGTCGAGCTGGTTGCACTTAACGGCTTACCTGACAAGAACTCAGGATAGTTTTCGAGCGTCGAGTAACGCTGTTCTACGCCGAGACTGTTGATGGTGTTGATAAGTTCCGGCGAGAGCTTGTGCATTAAAGCCGCCACAAGTTCCGAGGTCTTAAATGAGTTTTGCGGTGTGGAGGTCGCCGCCGCTAACAAGTTAATCATCGTCCCGTTACTCCCTGGAGGATTGGCGCCGCTTGGGCTTGGCCTGGTTGATCGCCTGGTTTTGAAACTCCCACGTGTGTCTTTTTTGTTTCAATGCGCGTGCCACAGTGCAAGACCTCACCCAGAAGCCTTAAGTCCAGTCCATGGAGTGGTTACGGGCGTTTATCGAGCCGGGAGGATGCGAGGTCAAAAACCAGCGAAATGTATACGCGGTATCCATAGACCTAAATTTCGCTTTTGCCTAGTTTTTTGCACCTGAGACACTCGTAGAGTTGCTACACAGGTATACATCTGTGTACGAGGTATTCAAATTTTCAAGTTTTCCAAGTATCGGCTTCTTGCTTGAGCCCTGCTGGACCAGGAAAAGGATAGCAGGATAGGGCGTTGCCAAGTCCAGGGTGCGCAGCGAGCAGGGTCACCACTTCTAGGCAAACTGCGTGGTCGGCGATGCCCGAGAGATGTTACGTTATGAAACCAGGATGGACGCGAACGACGGAAGCTCTAGCAACACCGAAAGACTCATGGACGGGGGTTTGGCTCAGACCGCGACGCTTACTGATCGCTGCGGGGGTCTTCCATTTAGTCGTGACCATTAGCATTTATGGACTGGGGCGTTATTCTGCCTTGCCCGGCACGTTTGACCATAATGGAATCGCGATCTCTTTCGCTCCCGACGGAGTACAACATCTCGAGGAAGCTGTTAACTTGAGCGATGGACTGGCGGGGGGCCAAATCCGCGACTGGCTTGCCGCCGCGTCTCCGTTTCATCTCAAACTCTATTCCATTTGCTTTGCTTTTCTGAGACCTTGGGTCGGATCAAACATCCTGAGCGCCGAGCCCCTCAACGTTCTTTGCTACCTTACTGTTCTGGTACTCATCTTTAAGGTAGCCCAGGAAATATTTAACCCTGATGCCGGTCTGATTGCGGCCGCAACGGTTGCGTTGTGGCCGTCGTTTTTGCTCCACACTACCCAACTGCTTAAGGATCCTCTGTTCGTGGTGGGAATGTTGGCATTTATCTTCGTCAACTTGCGGTTGCTTTCCAGAAACTTTTCGTGGCAAAAAGCGCTCATGACCGGAGCGGGCGGAGGACTAATAGCGGTCTTCCTCTGGCTCGCCCGGGATAGCATGGGGGAACTCCCGATCGCCGCAGTGGCGCTGGGAGCAGCAATGCTGATCGTCCGGCAGTTTTGGGAAAAACACTTTCAAGCGGCTAACCTGGTTGCGATGGCCTTGCTGATCATGGTGAGCGTTGGTGTTACTCGTGTGGTCCCTGAATTTCAAAAACCGGACGCCCCTTGGGTTGGCAGTGAGAAAACCAGACAAGACAGCGTTTCCACAGCGGCTGCCCAGGCAGCTGAGTTCAAAAGTTCTGAAACACTGCCGCTGAACCCATGGTCGCGCATTGTGGCGCGTGTCGGAAAAGTTCGGCAACGATTTGCGGTTCAGTACCCGGACGCCACCTCAAATATTGATCAAAATGTTCAGCTAACTAGTACGGGCGACCTCATTCGCTATCTTCCGCGCGCGGCGGCCATCGGCTTCCTTGCCCCCTTTCCCAATATGTGGCTGGCAACGGGAATGCAAGTCGGGTCAGCGGGCAGGCTAATCAGTGGCCTGGAAACCATGGCGATGTATGTTGTAGAAGCCCTGGCGATTGTTGCGCTTTGGCGCGACAGGCCGTGGCGTCGGAAAGTTTCAGTCTGCTTCCTGTGGTTAGTTGCAGCGATGGGCATGATCTCGCTCGGCCTGGTGGTGGTTAATGTGGGGGCGCTCTATCGTCTGCGCTACGTATTTTGGATCTTATTAATCATTCTTGCTACAGGAGAGGCGGCGCAAATTCTTGACTGGCGGAAGAGGAAGCGATCGGCCGGGAGCGGGCTGGTGGCGAATACTTAAGATTCCGACGATGAACGTGAAGCAAGGTCTCCGGCCGCTGAAAATGAGCGTCGAGGATATCCCGATCTGGCATCGCTTCAGACGCAATGTCTCGATCAGTGTGCTGGGCTCGGGTTTGTCTTTGGCCGTCAAGCTTGGCCAAACCGCGCTCCTGACCAGGTTATTAAAGATCGACGATTACGGACGCCTGCTTATCGTACTGAATCTGTTTGTTTTCCTGGATTCGTTCTTCGGGTTCCGAGTGAGCGATGTGATGTTTCGCTTTTTCCCTCCGCTCAAAGAAGAGAATGATGCGCGTGCTCTTAAAGGCCTGTTGCTCGTGTGCCTGGGAATTAGTTTGGCTTCGGGTCTCTTAATTTATAGCTTCGTTGTGGTCCTGTCGCCCTGGTTGGCAGACCGTCTCTATCCAAACCTCGGGCTTGCGCCGCTTTTCAAACTCTATGGCTGCACAATCTTAATCTCCGCGTTTAGCGGAGTGTACGAACCAATTCTTCGCATCCACAATCGCTTTACTTCTATCGTTGCGCCCCAGGTGCTGGGAAGCCTGATTACGCTTGCGATTCTCGGTGTTTACTTCGCGACAATCCCTGCGTCTGACTCTTCCATAAACGGAGGATATAGCCTTAAGGCGATCGTCGTGGCATTTGTCGTTGGCGCGTTGGTCCAGACCATGCCGCCCTTCGTGCAAGCCTTGCGCCTGGTGTGGCCGTGCGTATCAGGCGTTAAGGCGAAGGAGGCCGTGCAGGCGTTGTCGAGATATCGGCGGGATCTAACTGCGTGTTTCGTCAACAGTAATCTCTCTGAATATCTGAAATTCGCCACGTCACCTGGCGATCTTTTTCTCTTAGGCCTCTTTTCCTCGCCTTCGCAGGTTGCTTTATATGGTCTGGCTAAACAACTCACGGCCCCTCTTGCGCTCTTACAAACCAATATAAGCACTGCCATTACTCCCGAAATCACGTCCCTGTTCGCTAAACGAAAGTTTGCTCAAATCAAACGTTTGGTGGCTCGCTACATTGCGTCCACATTGGTATTAAGTAGTTTATTGCTGGTTAGCGCCCTGTTGCTGGGCCGCATTCTGATTTTCAGGTGGGTCCAACCAGAATACCTCGCTGCCTTGCCGATTTTCTATGCGCTGACAGTCGTTGTCTGGCTAATGCTGGTCTTCCATGTGTTTCGTCCCGTGGCGATGAGTTTGGATTTACTAAGGTGGCACACCCTCGCGCAACTTATGAGCGCGGGTATTGTGGTCTTTTTCCTTATCGTAGGTAGGTTGAATGCTTTGACGATGGCTTATATTCAATTAGCGGAGGTTTTGATTCTTCGCTCCCTTTTTAATGTGCTGGTATGGATAAGACTAAAGCGGTTGAACGGTAAAGGGTAAGGAAAATTTTCGCGTTTCGCTTTACACCTTGCACTTACCTCAGAGGAATCGGCGGACATTCAAGCGCGAAGCCCTGAGCAATGCGAATACATCACTTTTATCCGGGAACTAATAATATTGGTGACCACTTCGTACAGAGGGGCATCGAACGGATGGTCCATCGGATCCGGCCTGAAGCTACCTTTGAACTCTTCAATGTAAACAGCAGAGGCAAGGACAGGATGGATTATGGTCTCACCAAATCCGCCGTCGAGCGTGCTAACAGAGAAGCACATTTGATTGTCATCGGTGGCTCGAATCTATACGAAGGTAGCTACCGCTGGCCCTGGGGCGTCCATCTTGAAGTTAACGCGCTCGAGAATCTCCGCGTGCCGCTGTTCCTACTCGGTATTGGCTCAGGGTCACCCTTCGCTTCACCTTTGCATCGCCCCTCGACTCGAGCGAAAAACGAGATCAAGTTACTCAACGATTACGCAACGTTTTCCGGTGCCAGGGATGTGATCACTTACGAGTGGTTGCAACAACTAGGCATCTCCAGGGCAAAACTAACGGGAGATCCGGCGACGTTTATCTTTAATCAGCCGATGCAGAACAACCACGACGGCCATATCCTGATTACAATGCCCCCGCGCCGCTTCTGGACCAGCAAGCGACAGTTCTGGAGTGTTTATCTTCGCGGACGCGCCATGTTCAGGGCCCTGGCAAAGCTGGCGCGAGACCTACTTGACGAGGGTCACAAGGTTGTAATCGCATGTAACGATCCGAATGATTTACCTGTAGCCGCCTCATTGTTTAAGGGTTGGCTACCAGGTGGCGTGCTTTGTCCTCACACACCCGAGGAGTATTTCCAGCTGCTATCAACATCGCGCGCAGTTGTGAGCGGACGCTTGCACACCGCTGTGGTGGCATTTTCTCTCGGAATTCCTTTTCTGCTCCTGGACGTAGACAAACGTTCGCATGGATTCATCAAAACCTATGAGCTTGAACCTTGGTCCGTTAACCCGTCTTTGCGTGGCATTGAAGCGCGTCTCAGGAAACAGACCAACAAACTGTTGAGCGGCCACGCTCCGCAGTCGTGGAACGTTTTCATCGAAAAGAGAAACCATATGTACGCGCGAGCTATGGACCTCCTCGGGGAAGCTCTGAAAGCCGTGGGCTGAAAAGACTCTTAACTCAGGCGCATGAAAAGCACGATCTGCCTATTCCGGCTGGCCCATATCGCGTATACTGATCGGCCTACTCCTAATGGTTCTCGCGTTACTGCAGGTATGGGTGTACTTGGCGGCGGCCCTTGGCTCAGTCTTGTGGTGTGGGGTGTGTTCATTAGCCCTTTTTTAGTTACGAAAGGTCTGGCAAAAAGAGAGAGTTACAGCAATACACTAACGGAGCACTAACGATTGACGGAGAGTTGACGTCCCAGCTTTGAGCATGCGATCTTAGCATCGCAAAAAAGCCAAACATTAAAGTTCACCAAAAATTGAACGCAGATAAAAAGGCCTTCATGTCCCCACCGTCAAGCAAGCTCTGCAAAGTCATTTATATCATCAGCGACCTCTCCATTGGCGGCGCCGAGATGATGCTTTACAAGCTGCTTGCGCAAAGCGATCGGGCGCGATTTGAACCGGTCGTGATCTCCCTAATCGATCGCGGCGCACTTCGAGAACGGATTGAGGGGTTGGGGATGGCGGTGCATACAACCGGGATGACGCCTGGCTGGCCTTCACTTATCGGGATGTGGCGACTAGTCCGGCTACTGCGTTGCCTCAAACCCGATTTGGTTCTCGGTTGGATGTATCACAGTTGTCTGGCTGCACAGCTAGCGAGTTTCTTTCTACCTCAGCGGTTGCCCGTTCTATGGAGCATCCACTATTCAGTAAGTTCCCTGGCCTTTGAAAAGAAATTAACTGCTGCCGTCATCAGAGTGTGCGCGCTCCTCTCCAAATTGGCGGCTCACGTTATTTTTGTTTCCCGGGCAAGCCAGGCACAGCATAAGTCACTGGGTTACCACCTTGATAATAGTTGCGTGATTCCCAACGGGATCCGTGTGACGGAGTTTGTGCCGTCGAGTGAGTCCCGATCCTCAGTTAGGGCAGAGTTGGGATTGGCCCAGGATGCCGTCCTAATAGGACTAATGGGTCGGTATCATCCGATGAAAGACCACGATAACTTCCTCCAAGCTGCAGCGCTGATCTCAGAAAGGTATCCGAAGACCCACTTTGTCCTGATTGGCCGAGGAGTTGATCTTGAGAACCCGATCTTGGGTCGATCCATTCAAGAGCTAGGGCTTACGCGCCAAACGCACCTGTTGGGAGAGCGTAACGACATGCCGCGTCTCGCTGCGGCTTTAGATGTTTTTTCTCTCTCTTCCGCATGCGAGAGTTTTCCGAATGTGATTGGCGAAGCGATGGCGTGCGAGGTGTCCTCGGTAGTGACGGATGTGGGTGATGCGGCGTGGATTCTGGGAGAGGCCGGACGCGTAGTTCCACGACGAAACCCTCGCGCATTGGCTGATGCGTGGAAAGAGATGATCGATATTGGGCCAGAGGGTCGGATGGCGCTGGGCCGGGCCGCTAGGTCAAGGGTCATTGAGCATTTTACTCTTGAATCAGTTGTGGCGCGTTACGAGGCTCTGTATGAGACGGTGCTCGCAAAAGAAGCGCCCGAAGATTTTGGTCTGACAACGCCGGCGCTGGCGAGTATAACAAAATTGAGTGCGACGTTTGATGAAACATCCGTTCGGTGATTTTATCTAGGTGATTCGGAGCATCTTGTGTCGCCAGTCCTAGACACGGCTATCAATACAGATTGTCTTCCGCAGCCGTCGGGGGCGATCTGTGATTTTACGCCACTCGATGTAAACAACCCCAACCATTTTAATGTTGAGCCCTTCCCGCATGTGGTGCACCATCAGTTCATTGCGCCGCTGTATTCCCGGGAGTTGTACCGTTCGTTTCCCACCTGTCCGCCAAGCACTGGGCCAACCGGGTTTTCACTGTACTGGGTGACGAAGCTTATGCACGTTTGCTCGAGAAACAACCGGCGTGGCGGGCCTTATTTAACACTTTTCACAGCCAGCAGTTTATAGATTGGGGTAAGGAACAGTTCGCCACAGTCTGGGGCGCGGCGGGCTGCAAGACAACCTTGCAGAAGCGCGCTATGTTCCTTATCGCGAAGACCGCATAGACAAAGAGCGGGCAACTCTGCGAAAAGTGGAACACGAGCCACACGAATTGTGGGTGCGAATGGATACCATCAGGGGCGATTGGGATACGACCGGGACGTTCACGTAGATCACGCGCGCCGACTCATCTCCATGCTCATCTACATGTGTGATCACACAGAGAACCAGATGAATGGCGGCGAGCTTTTCCTACACGCTGGCGGCAAGCGGCAATCAGATCCTCCAATACGCATCACGCCGCGGCACAATCTGATGGTTGCCTTTCCTTGTACCTGCCGCTCACATCACTCGGTTTCACCGATCAAGTCGATGGCGGTGCCGCGAAACTATATTCAAGTACATATCTCCAGTTCTGTAGACATCTGGCCCAGGGAAGCGACTCCGGGAATTTGGCGTCGAAAGCTTAGGTCCTTAAAGCGACGTTTTAACGCAAAATCGCTTCAGGGTAGTGTCACCAGGTAAGAATGGAAACGAAATTTAAGAGAGCGGTTTCGGGCCGCCAGGAAGGTATCGTCGAGAATCAGTTTACCGTCCCGAAAGACAAAGTATAGCGAGAGGCTCGCGTACTTGTTAAGCGTGCGTGAATTATCTCTAACATCGTTACCGGTCGTAAAGAGCAGCACAATTACATCTGGCGAGTATTGCCAGACTCGGTTCTGCAAGAGAATCAACTCGCGCGCTGTCGAAAATCCGGAAACGCCAAAATTCAGGATCTCAACTTTCGTTCCAGCAACCTGAGGGCATCCCTGAACCTGTCGCTCCATTACCGACCAGAAAGCCTTCTCCATTGGCACCTGAAGAGCTTCCGCGTAAGAATCTCCAAGAATTGCGATCCTCAAGGTATTAGCTGGCTTCGTGATGGAGTGCTCCCGATCACGCAAGCCGTGACTATTAATCCTGACGTAAGTTAGTCCCTCCTTTTTCCACCAGCCTTCAGCGCCTGGCCTGAGCGAGAAACCAACGTCTCGATCAAGAATGTAGGGATTGAAATAAGTGAAACCCCCAATGCGTAAGATTACTTCGGCCATCAATACCGAGACGAAGAGCGCGCCAAAGACAAGGAGCAAATTTACGTATCGCGGGCGCCGATGAGAGAGACCCCTTTCGATAGATCCTTTGCTGTGAGTCATAGCAGAATCAATGACATTTGGTTAGAAGAACTTTGTCGACTCTTTTGCCGAAACAATCAAGGTTAGGCACTTTACCTTGAAGCTATCGCTGCATAAAACGTCCGACAGCGCTTTCGCCGATGCTGCCGAAATAGAGGGAGCCTTGATGCTCGACGACGTTTGAGATTTGCGCATAGCACCCGGGCGATCCGTCCTGGAGGTTGTCAACTACCCGGCCATTCGCATCGAGTCCGAGCACGAATGAATAACGCTTAGGTGCGGGTTGAAGAAATGCCGGTAGTCGATACACGATTTTTCTGAGGAACGGATGCGGCAGTAACCTGTCGAGCGTGGCATCGCGCGGCGTGACCAGTGCCAGCCAAAACTTGTCCTTGCCATTTGACGAAAGCCCATCGGGAAAGCCCGGCAGGTTGTCGATGAAGACATCTGACTGACCCTGCTTGGGGCCGCTGAGCCAAACCCGGTGTATTCGGTAACGTTCGGTCTCGCATACCAGCACAAAAGTTTGGTCCGGACTTATAGCTACCCCGTTCGCAAAGCGCAGATCCGGCAAAACCACACGCGTCGTTTTGGTCGCCGGCTCATAGGCGAGCAGCCGTCCGTTTGGTTGATGCTCGAGAATATCTGCCTTGTAGTTCGACAAGGGAAATTTGCTCGACGCATCGGTGAAGTAAATCATTCCATTGGCGGCGATGTCGAGATCGTTAGTACAACGAAAATGCACGCCGTCGGCTTGTGTGCTGAGTACCGTGATTGAACCATCACGTGAGATTGAAAGCAGTCCTTTGTTTGCGTCGGCAAGTATGAGATTGCCGTTAGAGTCGAACTTCATACCTAGTGGACGTCCCTGGGTATTGGCGAATAGTTCCGGGCGGGTGCCATCCGCTTGCAAGCGCATGATACGGCCGTCGTCCAGTCCGCCATAAATGCGGTTCTCTGAATCAATGGCTACACCTTCAGGTGCGAAGCCCGGACCCAGCGAGAGTCGCTGGGTGCCAGCGAGCCTGGAGTTTTTCTCGTAGTCACCGTTTAAACCTGGAGTCGCAGCAGGAGTCCAAGCCGCAGGGGAAATCGGGACCGGCCATAACAGCAGATAAAGTAACGCTGCGGATAACAGCAGCAGAACAATTAGGACCAGCCGTTTGACCATAAGGTTGGGTTGGTGGTAGGTGCGTCCCTCCACCTCTGTCGGCCCCACATGCTATCCGCAGATTACGCAGATTGCGCAGCTTTAGAACGACGGACCGGCTACAAAGGAGTTTGGATTTCGTCGTTAATTGCCTAGCGTTTCCGTGTAATCTGCGTAATCTGCGGATGGTATGGGTTTACCGCTCGCCGCGTTCGTTTTCGACCTCGGTTTCGAGTCTTACGGCCAGTTGGTAAATGCCTGGCTGATCCATTGGTTCGATCAGGCGCAAAGCTTCGTCGAGAATGCGGCGTTGATGTTCGGGCCAGTTTGGTCGTCCGGCAACACTTCCCAGTTCACCTTCATAAAAAGCAGCACGAGGAGGACGAACAGATTCCACGACGTCCTTGTCCACTGCCAGAGTCATCGTGGGAAGGCCGGACTCTTCCAAAGCTCGAGCGGCGAGCGAAATTGACTGGTGGCAAAGACGTGATGCGGGTATCAGAAGAGCGGCTTGGACCTGGTATCGTTTGACGCGCTCGATCAGTTTCGGAAGCATTTCATCAGCAAGCCTGGCGGCGTCAGTGAAGAACCCACTGAAACTCCAGAATACTGGATTGAGTTGGCCGATGATTCCATTGACCTCAAACTCTAAAAGCCGCTCGAGTGGCACCTGCACGTTAAGATCCTGTTGGACCGCGGCCGGATCGTATCCTTTCGCCGCGAACCGCAAATCGGCAGCTCCAACTTCAATCGGGATCTCGCGAAAGTTAAGGTCCCCGCCTGGTGCGTTAAGGTCGAAAGGATCGGTCCCGTCGATATAGACGCCCGCAGAGGAGATAAGGGCAAGGTTTAGCATCGGCAAGGCGCGGCGAGCCGGCGTAAAGGGCGCGCGCTTGTTCTTCACAAACGGATACGATTCTCCCACGTCGCCATTGCCGGAGACTTTGGTCTGCTCTTTCTGCCAATCGGCGTAACCTCTGCGCCACTCATCAATCTGTTCGATTATCTCCACAAGAAGTCCTTCCCGCCACAGCTCATTCAATTGGTATTCAAACGCGCGCGATACGCGATAATGAGAAACGCAATTAGGGCGGCGATCATTGCGATGCTCAGCGCGGTTACAGAATAACCGTGCAGTCGATTGAAAGCTACGCGGCGTGAATCATCAATCGCTATCTGATCAACCGGCAAAACCATTGCCACGCGCAGCGCGCGCATTCTCGCGGCAATTACCCAGTGTCCGATCCCGGTGGTAACGGCCACCACTATTAGCGAAGCGAGTTCTAAAAAGAATGAACGGCTTCCCACTCCTTTGCCAAAGGCGAAGGCGCTTACCAGTAGCAACAGGCTAATGATGAAGCCGCTGACATTAACGACCGAAAGAGTCCGTGTGACTAGCGTGCCCGCAATTTCAGCCACGTTGGGCAGTAGAAACGCCCGCAGCACAGAAAATACGCTGGGAGCAACGACAGAGCTAAAGTATACGGACGCCCCCAGCCATAAGCCGATCAGAAGCAGTCTCAGGTCGTTAAGGATGGCCACGATTTTCTAATCCCGCGGAGAGATCGTTAATCAAATTCATCGATGGACGAAAGCAGTCTAATCCGGGGCGGCGTGATTTGAGGTGGCTCCAACTCACGCGGATCTGCGGCGTCCCAGAGCCAGGAAAGAGCGCGTTCGAGTTGCTCCTGGTACTCCTCCAGGTCGAGAGACATAAAAACCCTTTTTCCAAGGCGAGCAAACTTTTCTTTAGCCATCTGATGCATCCGCCGCGCTGCGCCCGGACGACCAATCTCCAAATGATGAAAGGCCACTGCCGACTGAATCATCGCTTGCAGGAACAGTTTCTCTTGTGGACCGACCTCGCCCATCCAACGCTCTTCCCAGGCATCATGCGAAGCATGAAATTCGCCAGCGTTGTACAAATCGATCCCCGCGATGTACTCGATCGGATAAGCCGCTACGTGCGCATCAGTATACGCTGGAGTCTCGGGGTCACTTTCCGACACAGTCAGATTCTCATCCTTCCGCTCATCGTGAGCCGGCTGGTGAAAAACTAAGAACCATCCACGAAACGACACGAACAGACACGAAAAGAGCCGCTAATTCGAGTCAATTTCTGTGCTTTCGTGGATCGTCTTATTCTCCCTGCACCGGTTGCAGCCTGCTAATTAGGAACTTCGGTTACTCTGCAACCTGGAAGCGATCACTTTGGCGGCAGTAGCGCCAGCGCCCGTCGCACCGCTAATTGTTGGGGCGATCGGATTAGAAACGTCCCCGATCGCGAATACATTGTTGAAACTGGTTTCTTGCGTACTGCTCACCACAATGTAGCCTTTCTCATCTAGCTGCAACTGCCCGCGGAATGAATCCGTATTCGGTTCCACTCCAATCCTAATCAACACGCCACGCACTGCCATCTGAAATGGTTTGATTGCTTCTTTGCGTCTAATCTCAACAGCCTCTACTTCTTCGTTGCCGATAATACGAGTGACGACTGACTCGGTAAACACCATTATGCAGTGATTCGTCTGTAGTTGCTCTACAAATTCTCTCCGCGCCGCCAATTTCTTGCCACGATGCACAAGAGTTACGGTCGGGCAAACATCAGCCAGCAGCAGTGCGTTTTCAACAGCCGCGTCGCCGCCGCCGATGACGCAGACGTCTTTGCCGGCAAACAGATTTCGATCGCGGGCCGCGGAGTCAATAATTCCCTTGCCGGAGAATTCATTCTCACCCGGGATGCCGAGCTGCCTGCGCCTCACGCCGGTAGCGATGATGATGCTAATCGACTGGAGCTGTTCACTGCTAATCAAAGAGACGCGCTTTGCCGCGAGATCGACGTTTGCGACTTCAACGTTGGTCCAGAGGTCAAAACCAGCGTCGTCGATTTGATCCGCAAACCGTGCAATCAGTTCGGCCCCATTCAGAGCGCGCACGCCGGGGTAGTTCTCGATCGCTCCGTATATCGAATGAAGTTGTCCGCCGACAGTTTCGCTCTGCTCAAGGATGAGAGTGTCCAGTCCCAGTTGATCACACCAGAGTGCTGCCGCCAAGCCAGCCGGGCCGGCACCGATAATTAAGACGTCATGCATGAAGTGACACAGACTTCAGTCTCTGATCGGAAGCCTTGAAGGCCGCGAAGCTGCACCGCATTCTATTCGCTGCTCTAGGTTTACCTGCTTCACAGACCAAAGTCTGTGCCAATTCACACTCGAGCTGCGTTCTTCGATAACAGTTCTGCCCGCATAAGACCAGCTAGTTTATCAGGGGGTAGCTTGGATGCCGTCAGAATGTTACTGGCATCCAGGAACTTGGCGCTGAAGTCATCTCGCTACTGTCCAATTTCCAACGTCCGTCAGGATTTCGCTCGAGCTCATTTAGTTGCGAGATCAGCGCGTTGAAATCGTGGCGCTTAACCCTGGGCCTCACGAGAGTCACCGCCCATGAGTAATATGGATAATCGATTCGGTAAGTCCATCCCTCCCCGAACGGGGTGGCTATCAAGAAGATTTGACCCCGGGCGTAACGCGAGATAGCGGTGTAAGGCGCGGCATGTCGAGTCGGATTGAATCCAGTGGAACTAAAGACTTCAGGCGCGAGAACAATCAAAGAGAGGCGAACATCCTGGTGTTCCTCAACTGTGCATTGACCCTTTTCGAAGCTCTCAATTGCGCCGGCGATTGCTGCCCAACCACTACGCCAAAGCGACTCGTATTCGCCGGTGTTCCGAAGGACACGCTCCACTTCGGGCAGCACGAGTTTATACGCCTGAGCGTCGTCACTGATCTCCTTGCCGGCAAGATGAGCAGCAAGTGGTGATCCGGTTTCATTGTTTGGGCTGGCCTGGTCTGAGCCCTGGATAACTATGCTGGCGCGCACCCCGTTTTCAGTTGAGAACTCCGAAAAGTCCCCGGCTTCCGCTGCCGGTATCAACTGCTCGCGTAAGTCCAGGGCACGTTCGCCGTTAAGCACGGTCCACACTGAAAGCACGCCGTCCGTATCGAAGTGGTTATTGGTTACCAGCTCGATTCCTTGAGTAAGTTTTTGTTTGTTAGGAGACGCTACGAGATTCAGCGCGATTTCGGTGGAGGTATCTGCTTTAACCTCGTCAGGAGTTTGGTTTCCCTCCCAGTGGGAGAAATGGACGCTGTTGGAAACCGTGCCGTCGACGGAGAGCTTTGGAACATTGTCGAGTCCGGCGTGGTAGAACTCAAATCTCATAGGGGACCTTTCAAGTAAGGCTTAGTCATGACGATCAAATGTAAAGTCTAACGTATCCGCGTCGGAGAACGAAAAGTTCCGTAGGACCAAATGTATGCGTGCCGCACGATCCCCCAAAAAGACTAAGCAGTCCCTGCGAACTTGCGCTCACCCCTAATTTCATTTTCGTACCTTGCGTGTGCCACGAGATCAAAAAACGATCCACGAGATACACAAAAGATCACCAATTACTTCGTGTGTGTTAGTGTGATTTAGTGGATCGTTTGTTCCGCCACCACCCCTCTCACATTATAGACACCAACGCAGCAACCGCTAGGCTTGTTTGTCTTTAATCTCACCGAGTAGAATAGGTTCTCTCTTTTACAACGAACCCCAACTGGTGTTAATTAAAATTCGGAGGAATCATGAGTCAACCAGTTACACAGCCAATTCCGGAAATTACTGCCACGGAACTCAAGCAGCGCCTGGACAGTGGTGAAGATATCCAGATTATCGATGTGCGTGAGGCGCACGAAGTAGCGATTGCCGCTATTCCTAATACAACTAACATCCCGCTGGGCCAAGTGCTCGACCGTATGTCTGAGATCGATCCCAACCGGGAGACCGTCGTGCACTGCAAGATGGGCGGCCGTAGCGCGAAAGCCATCGAAGCGCTCAAGCGTTCAGGTTTTGCCGGTACCCTTCTAAACCTCAAAGGAGGGATTACCGCGTGGTCCAATGAAGTCGATCCAAGCGTGCCGAAGTACTAGTCTGTATGCGGAACCGAGAGCGGTAGCGACCGGATTCCAGAACTTAACTTGTTTGGTTTTCCAAAAGTTGTAGCGATGCAGCGGACGTTGAGCCTATGATCCGCTCGCTACCGCTCCCGGTTCTGTAATTGAGCGCACTAATGTGCACGCATCATCCTCAATTCTTAGTTTTCGTCGTGAAATCAAAGCAGACAGACGCGAATTGCGTCACGACTACCGCGAGCTGCGACGAGATCGTCGGGACTTGCGCGGAGACACTCGCGATTTCCGCCGCGACCGGCGTGATGCCCGCCGAGGCTAAACGAGACTAAAGCTAGAGCATTCAGGTCGGCTAATTCGCAGGTTGGGAAGGTGGGTTATCCCCGCTTGCCTGACGATGTGAATCGGCAGGGGTAAACCACCCTTCCTGACCTGCGAATTAACCAACCTGAATGTTCTT
Source organism: Pyrinomonadaceae bacterium (assembly GCA_046261995.1). Lineage (GTDB taxonomy): Bacteria > Acidobacteriota > Blastocatellia > Pyrinomonadales > Pyrinomonadaceae > PSRF01. Next base: position 21,980 of record JBHENP010000001.1, on the reverse strand, counting down.
CGCCCTTCTCACTCTCTGTTTACTCCGGCGCGATCAGGGTTCGTAGCTCGATCTTTCCGCGTCGTCGGTCGCATGGTCGTGATTAGGTTGGAGAAATTGGCCTCGCTTGCTGATACCGTCGAGATGAATGAACTGACTCAACTTCGTGATGACCATTCCCTCGACCACCTCGGCTCGACAGGAAAGTGTGGGCTTGTCACTAGTTTCTGTCTGACCCTTGTCGTGATACCAAATCTGACAGTTCGTACATTCGCCATTCCAACAAAAGTCGCCGTAAGAAATCGAATTTAGGGACAAATACTGGAAACAACGCAGCAGGCGGTTCTTTTCGGGCACCTGCACCTGTTTACCCAGGATCTCCACATTCACCAATTTTTCGTATGGGTCAAGCAGGTCGCTCTCGTCGGGTGAGGGCTTTGGTGAGTCGAGTTCATCCATAAACTAACGGAGTATAGCGGTTCCGGTATGAAAATAATATCGGATCTGCTCATGCCGGCTTCTATCTTCGCCACTCCATTGCTAAACTAGCGTCACACGGAGGTATTCGAAGGTTGGCGTTAGTTATCTACACAAAGCCGGGCTGTCCTTACTGTCAACAGGCTCGGGATCATTACAATTCAAAGGGCATTTCTTTCGTTGAATACGACGCTCAAAACGATCGCTCGCGTCGGGCTGAGATGCTTTCCTTTTCGAAAGGTGATCCAACAGTGCCGAGCATCGTAGAGAACGGTAAGTTCGTAGGCTCAGGCTGGGGCGACCCTCCGCGTGGTTGAACAGTCCACGACTAGCCGGCCGTGCGCCGGGCAAACAACCAGGCAAAAGATTCCGCGGTGCTCGATCATAGAAGACGAACTCCCCGATGTCCGCAACCCTGAATTCCGCAACAAAGAAGGCTCTACATGAGAAAACAGCTAAGACCCTTGATACTGCTGGTTCTGTTGGCAGTAATTTCCACGTTCACCTTTAGTAGCGCGGCGCTAGCCCAGTCAAATGGAGGCGAAGCAGCCGCACCAAAACCACCAATGGCCGAAAAGAAATCCAAGACCACAAATATCCACGGCGAGACTCTTATCGATGAGTACTTCTGGCTGCGCGAGAAGACGAACCCGGCAGTGATCTCCTATCTGGAGTCAGAGAATACGCACACAGTGTCCGTGATGAAGCCAACTGAGGCCTTCCAGGCGGCTCTTTACAAAGAACTGCTAGGGCGCATTAAGCAGACCGATACTCAGGTTCCCTATCGTCAGGACGGCTACTTTTACTATTCCCGCACCGTCGAGGGACAGCAGTATCCCATCTACGCGCGCCGCAAGGGTTCGATGACTGCGCCCGAGGAGATTACGCTCGACTTGAACGAGATGGCGAAGGGCCACCCTTACACAGGGCTCGGCGTCTACAACGTTTCCGACGACTCGAACCTCCTCGCCTACTCGATGGACCATGACGGGCACCGCGATTACATTCTTCACATAAAAGACCTGCGAACGGGAAAAGAACTTGCGGACGAACTCGGCAAGGTCGTTTTCGCCTTCTGGGCACCCGACAACAAGACACTGTTCTACGGTCGCGAAGACGACGCCAAGCGCCCTCACCAACTCTGGCGTCACACGCTCGGCGATCCGAAGGAAAAGGACGTGCTTGTCGCGGAGGAGAAAGACGAACTCTATCGTCTGTACGCGGGCAGGACGCGTAGCCGGCAGTATATCCTGGTGGGCTCATCGAGTGCGGATACGAACGAGTGGAGCTACATTCCGACTTCGAACATTGCGGCTGCACCGAAGCTCATCTCGGCGCGCGAAAAGGGCCACGAGTACTCCGTCGATCAGCACGGCGACAAATTCTACATCCTCACCAACGACAAGGGTCGCAACTTCCGTCTCGCCTCGACTCCCATCGCTAACCCCGGCAAGGTCAACTGGACGGAGGTGATTGCCCACCGGCCCGCGGTGATGCTCGAAGATATCGATATTTTCAAAAACTTCTTCGTCCTCGCCGAACGCGAGAACGGACTCCCCAAACTCCGGCTCACCGATTTCAAATCCGGTAAGGCGCACTACCTCGAGTTCCCCGAACCCGTTTACTCGGCGGGTGTCTCGACCAATCGTGAGTACGACACGCAGAAACTTCGCTATTCCTACAACTCTTTCACCACTCCGCCCTCGACCTACGACTACGACGTCGCTGGCCGCAAGAGCGAACTGCTCAAACGACAGGAAGTACTGGGCAACTTCGACCCCGCGAATTACAAGTCAGAGCGCGTTTACGCTACGGCCACTGACGGAACGAAGATTCCCATCTCTCTCGTCTACAAGAAGGGCGTGAAACTCGATGGGTCAGCACCCTTGTGGTTAACGGCCTATGGAAGTTACGGCATCCCGTCCAATGTGAGCTTCAGCTCGAATCGCCTTTCCATGTTGGATCGCGGTGTAGTTTATGCACTGGCGCACATTCGTGGTGGCGGCGACCTCGGCAAGCCCTGGTATGACGACGGTAAGTTGATGAAGAAGAAGAATACTTTTACTGACTTCGTTGATTCTGCCGACCATCTGGTAAAGGCGAAATATACGTCGAAGGATCGACTGGTCATTTCCGGTGGCAGCGCGGGCGGGCTCTTGATGGGCGCAGTCGCTAACATGCGTCCGGACTTATTCAAGGCCGTCGTTTCTTATGTGCCTTTTGTTGACGTAATAAATACGATGCTCGACAAAAGCTTGCCGCTCACGGTGCAGGAATTTCTCGAGTGGGGTAACCCGGAGAATAAGGAAGATTATGCTTACATGAAATCCTATTCGCCCTATGACAACATCGTGGCGAAGGATTATCCGAATACTCTCGTTCGAGTTTCTATAAACGATAGCCAGGTGCCCTACTGGGAAGGCGCGAAGTACGTGGCAAAGCTGCGCGCTTTGAAGACGGACAAGAACTATCTGCTTCTGAAAACCAACATGGGTGCCGGCCACGGCGGCGCCTCCGGCCGTTACGACGCTCTCAAGGATGTAGCGTTTGATTATGCGTTCATGCTCTGGCAGATGGGCATCACGCAGTAGGCAAGGCTCGAGTCGTTGAATCCGAGGGCTACACCCGATGAAGGTGTGGCCCTTTTTTGTGTGTAATTGAATCAGTACCATTGCGGTAGAGACTGTGTAAAAACTCAACCTCTCATTCTCCCCAACATTTATGTTGGGGTTCAGGTCGCACCGTTATACTGCGCCGAACCATTTTAATGGTTTTAAGAAGACCCTACCGCGAACCAATGGCATTGATAAGAGGCAGAAAGAATGGCTTGGAATGACGCGAAGAAGGAAACCATTGAAATGGTTGCGATTTCATCCGTGGTGCTGCTAATCCCCAACATAAATGTTGGGGAGAATGAGAGGTTGTTTTCACACGGTCTCGGGTAGCCAATGTATCCCACCACTCAGCTCTTAGCACGAGCCACTCAACCCACAGAACCATTTGCGGGTAGCCAATGGATCCCGCCACGTAACCGGAGCCGGAACCCTCGAGTCATAGCAATGGTCTGTGGCGTTGAGAGTCTTCCTGGTGGTGTTGAGTGCTGGGATCCATTGGCTACCCGCAAATGGTCTGTGGCGTTGAGAGTTTCCTGCTTGGAGGTGAGCGCCGGGATCTATTGGCGGTGCGAGAGGGGGCACCACCTAAGATATGATCTCTCTCACAATTCGATAACAGTGGATGCGGGTGGTATCGAGAAGTCGAACTCCGTTATGTTCATCGTCGCGCAGAATCAAGGGCAACTCAGTGCCGCCTAGAATTAAGCCTTCGATTCCATGCCTCGCTTTAAGTTTGTCGGCAATGGCCAGCAGCCCCTGGCGCGTTTCGGGAAGGAAGATGTTGTTGAGCAATTCGCCGAAGTATTTGTCATGTATGTAAGTCTGCTCTTCAGATTCGGGCACGACTAGCTCTATTCCGGCGCGCGAGAATACTTCCGGATAAAAGCGGGCTTGCATGGTGTAGCGCGTGCCAAGCAGTGCCACCTTTTCAAAACCCAGTGCTCGGACCCTTTCGCAGGAAGCTTCGACAATACTAATCAGCGGAATACGCGACTGCCGCTGGATTTCGTCAAAGACAATGTGTGGTGTATTCGAGGCGAGCGCGCCAAAGTCCGCGCCCGCTTTTGCCAACCTTTCAACTGCCAGAACCAGATAGTCAGTTACCCTTCCTAAGTCATTTACACTCATCCACTCGACTAGCTGCGTCAGGTTGACGCTGTTAATCAGGATAGCCGGGTATCCGCTGTCCGGTTTCTGCTCTCGATAGCTACTGATGATCGAGCGGTAATACTCGATGGTTGATTCGGGACCAATACCACCTACAAGGCCTACTGTTTTCATGGGAGATGAATTGTAGCAAACCCTAATAAGTTGAAGGGGCGTCCCTCCGTGGGCGCCCCATCGTGACCTCCCTGTAACGTTGTTACGCGCGTTGTACTAATGTCACGATGGGGCGCCCACGGAGGGACGCCCCTACAACTTCTTCGCGAATCTCAATCTCAATCAGGACACTAGCGGCTGGCGACTTGGCTTGACACGTTTTCGGCAAGTTGCCTATAGTCCTCCTACAGAGTTACAAGGATTCAAATGCATAACACCTACCATTACTGCTGTTGGTATTGCGCCTGTTGCGCCTGTTGTTCGGGACGCGATCGGGAGAGCAATTGCAGCGTGAAAGGGCATTCGAACTACAACTAACGCAGCAAGAGTTTTCGAAAGACCGGTCGCGAACGCAAACAGTTCGCGACCGGTTTTGTTTTGGCCGAGAGCATCGAACTCGTAGCGGATTACGGAAATTTGGGAATCATGAGCTCCAGTGTCGTCGATCAAACAAATCTGAGCACGTCTAAGACGTCCATTGAGGAAAACATCGGCCGCACGCCTTTAATTCGCCTGCGCCGAATTGCAGGCGGGTTGCCGCCCGGTGTCGAAGTTTTCGCGAAGGCTGAGCATTTGAATCCCGGCGGCTCAGTAAAAGATCGTGCGGCGCTGGCTATGATCCTCACCGGCGAAAGCAACGGAACACTGCGGCCCGGAATGACCATCCTCGACGCAACCAGCGGCAATACTGGAATTGCCTATGCAATGATAGGAGCTGCGCGTGGATATCCAGTCACGCTTTGCCTTCCCGAGAATGCAGGCCCACGACGCAAACAGATCCTCTATAGCCTTGGTGTGAAGGTGATCGAAACAGACCCGCTGCAGTCGACCGATGGCGCTCAAATCATCGCCCGCGAAATGTTCGAGAACGAACCTGGCATATATTTCTACCCGGATCAGTACAACAACGAAGCCAATTGGCGCGCCCATTACGAAAGCACTGCACCCGAAATCTGGGAACAAACCGAAGGTGGTATCACGCACTTCATCGCCGGCCTGGGAACCTCGGGCACGTTCGTGGGTGTCACCCGGCGTTTGAAAGAGCTCAAACCGGAGATTCGCGCGATTTCAATGCAGCCGGATTCACCGTTTCATGTGGCTCGAAGGCTTAAAACATATGGGTACGGCATTGATTCCAGGAATCTATGATGCCACCCTTGCCGACGACAACGTCAAAGTCTCCACGGAAGATGCGCAACGAATGGTGGCACGTCTGGCTGAAGAAGAAGGGCTGTTCGTCGGCACGAGTTCCGGAGCGAACGTGTTTGCCGCGCTGCGACTCGCGCGCACGCTGGTGAGAAATGCGGTGTTAGTCACAATCCTTTGTGATGGGTCCGAGCGGTACGTTGAATTATGACAAAGCAGGCCAGGCCGAAATCGCTTCCTGGGAAATGCAACCGGAATCGTTTACGCTTTAAAGGGAACAAATCCTAAACGCAAATTGACGAAAGGAAGTTAAAGATGTCAGTCACGATCACAATACCCACCGCTCTGCGACAGTTCGCCGGGGGCCTTTCCCAATTTGAAGTCGAAGCAGGAACCGCAGGTGAGGCGCTCAATCAGCTTAGCACTCGATTCGCGGATCTGAGGCGCCACCTTTATGACGACAAAAACAAACTACGCAGCTTCGTTAACGTCTACCTCAACGACGAAGACATCCGCCATCAATCCGGCGGCGAAACTCCGTTGAAAAACGGCGACACACTAATGATTGTCCCCTCGATTGCAGGAGGCGCCACCGCGGAGGCGGATTTGGCAGCCGAGCTACCTTCGCTTTCTAATGAAGAGATTGCGCGTTACAGCCGTCACTTAATAATGCCGGAGGTTGGGGTTGAGGGACAGAAACGATTGAAAGCTGCAAGCGTGTTGATGGTTGGCACAGGCGGATTGGGATCACCGTTGGGGATGTATCTGGCTGCTGCGGGTGTCGGTCGTCTGGGAATTGTGGATTTCGATGTGGTGGAGTTCTCTAATCTTCAGCGGCAGATAATACATGGCACCAAAGACATCGGGCGCCCAAAAATACAATCGGCCCGCGACCGTCTGAGCGATATAAATCCGCACATTGAGATTGAAACGCATGAAACCCGGCTGACGAGTGACAACGCGCTGCGGCTCTTTCAACACTACGACATCGTCGTTGACGGCACTGATAATTTTCCGACTCGCTATCTCGTCAACGACGCTTGCGTGCTGACGGGGAGACCTAACGTTTACGGATCGATCTTTCGTTTTGAAGGCCAAGCCAGTGTTTTCTGGTCACCGCGCGGGGCATGTTACCGATGCCTGTATCCTGAACCCCCACCGCCGGGACTGGTGCCGTCGTGTGCAGAAGGAGGCGTGCTGGGCGTCTTACCCGGAATCGTGGGCGCGATCCAGGCAAACGAGACAATTAAAATCATCCTGGGTGCGGAGGGGATACTTGTCAACCGTCTGTTGTTGTTTGATGCATGGGCCATGAAGTTTCGCGAGTTGAAACTCCGCAAGGATCCCGATTGTCCTATCTGCGGTGACAGCCCGACGATCACCGAGCTAATTGACTATGAAGAGTTCTGCGGTTTGAGTCTTAACCAGCAGGTTGAGCCGCCGCAACTGGAAGAGATTACGGCAACCGAACTGAAGCGCCGGTTGGACCGCGGCGACGACATTCAGATAATCGATGTGCGCGAGCCTCACGAATATCAGATCGCCCGACTGCCTGGCACAAAGCTGATCCCGCTCTCCCACCTCGTTAACCGGATGAAGGAAATCGACCCTGCACGCGAGACCGTTCTTCACTGCAAGGGTGGCGTTCGCAGCGCCAAAGCTATCGAAGCCTTAAAGCTTGCGGCCTTCCCCGGACGACTTGTTAATTTGAAGGGTGGAATTACTGCGTGGTCGGATGAAGTAGACGCAAGCGTGCCGAAGTATTGACACCAATTACAAATGAATCTCAGTTTGCCGAACGGACGGCTGATTAAAGTTTCAGTCGTCCCATCTCATGGGTCGCAATTCTCGACCTATTCGTTAACATTTTCGAATCCGGTGAACCTCCACCCATTGCGTGTCATAGTAAACCTATACTCAAAAGGCCCCTCTTCATCGCTGGACACTCCCCTGGCCACCTCGCTCGCAAAACCACACCCGATAGTAAATTCTTTTGGACGTTTCTTAGTGGCTGGATAAACAAGAGGTTTGGCTTTCGGAAAACACTTCCCCGCATTGGTTTCTCCAAAAAAGAGCGCGCGATAGTGCCTCATGAATTGTGCCTTATTCTTGAGGTCGGTCATCCCGTACCCCATTGAGATGGGGAATTGCGATAGCGCCGCCACGGTTTCTTTGTCTCCTTTGATCACCGCGGCTTTAAACTTTTCCCAGAAAGCCGTCATGGAATCGACGCTCTGCGCTGATCTGCTGGGAGCTTTCGTCTGCGACTCCCCCAGCGCGTTTGTTCCAAATGCCAAAGCTGTGGCGAGCAACGCACAAGGCAGACCCACGGGAATCGTCTTACTCATATACACCTCTCGTCGCATATTATTCATCTGACTCCGATCGTTATCTTGGCTCGGTAGTACCTGAGTTTAGTGTCGAAAAAGATACCATCCTGTTAGATTCAACGGCAACGGACTATTTTCCGTGGCGCGAGCCGGGCTCGATGCCAGGTTGGAGGTTGCCGCTAACAAAGCTTGAAAGATCCTCACCGGGTTGCAGTGTGGCGAGGGTTCGGAGTTAAATAAAGCGTAAGCAAACAAAGCAATGGTAGGAACAACTCTAGGGAATTACAAGATTCTCGAGAAGCTCGGTGCGGGCGGGCAGGGGACCGTCTATAAGGCCGTTGATTCGAAGCTGGGCCGCACCGTAGTAATCAAAGTCCTTCCTGAAGAGCTCACTGCAAGGGAAGCCAATCTAAAGCGCTTTGAACGCGAAGCCAGGCTCGCCTCAGCTTTGGATCACCCGAACATCTGCACTATCTTCGATCTAAACGATATCGACGGTGTGCATTTCATCGCCATGCAATATCTACCAGGGCGAAACGTGCGGCAGTTGGTAAATGGCCGACCGCTTGATCTGTCGAGTGCGCTCTCGATCGCAGTACAAGTGGCCGACGCGCTGGCAGCTGCCCATTCGCAGGGGATTATTCATCGCGATATCAAAGCCGGCAACGTGATGGTAAATGACCAGGGGCAGGTGAAAGTCCTCGACTTTGGTCTCGCCAAACTCCTGGATGAGGATGCCGCACGAACTTCCGGAATTCACCACACAGAACTTACCGAAGTGGGGGTGCCATATGGCACGGCGACTTACGCGGCTCCCGAACAGGCGCGGGGCGATCGCGTAGATTCGCGCGCCGACATCTTTTCCGCTGGCGTGTTGCTCTACGAGATGCTCACCGGGACCTGGCCCTTTCGCGGTAAGACGGCTGTGGACGTGCGCCATGCGGTGTTGCACGAAGAGCCTGTCCCTCTCGCTGAAGCACGACCGGATCCCGTAACACCTCGTTTGCAACAAGTCATCGATCGCGCGTTGAAAAAGGATCCCCGCGATCGTTACCAGAAGATAGCTGAGTTTCGAGAAGATCTTCGTTCCATTATCCGCGAGGTCTCGGCCGTTTCAGGAGCGCCGATGGATGAGACTCCGCAAGCAGTTGCGCCACGGCACTTGGATTCCGGAAGCCCGGTTTCTCGGGCCTTTCGTTGGCTGAAAAGCGTGACCGGCGCCGAGGTTCCGTCCGGCGCTACCGGACGCACCAGCAGTGCGAGTCAGCCGCCGCGGGAGGCTCATGAGACCCCGCAAACGAGTATTGGTGAGGAACGCAAGAGCGTGGCAATACTACCCTTCAAGAACCTGAGCAACGATCCTGAAACCGCGTTCTACGAATTTTCGTTGGCGGACGCGGTGATTACCGATCTGGCGCGCGTTCGTTCGCTTGTCGTGCGTCCTTCATCTGCGATTGTTAAATACCAGGGCAAGCAGGTCGACCCCGGGGAGGCCGGCCGAGAAATGAGTGTCGACGCGATACTCACGGCAAGTTTTTTGCGCGCGGGCGATCGACTAAGGGTGACGGCGCAACTGCTCGACGTGCGCACCGGAGAAATTCTCTGGAGCGAACGCATTGATGGTGATGCCAGGGATATTATGGCTGTCCAGGACACGATGGTGAAGCAAATTGTCGAAGGGTTACGGCTGGAGCTCAGCCCCGAGGAAAAAGTGGAGTTGGGCAAAGGCTCCACTTCGGACGCGGCGGCTTCAGAAGAATACCTGCGGGGGCGCAACTGCCTCGGACAGTTTATCTATCACACCGTCTCTAGCGAACACATTGATTCGGCAATTCAGCATTTCCAGCGCGCCATCGAGCTTGATCCGACCTTTGCCCTTGCCTATTCCGCTCTCGGTGGTTGTTACGTCAACCGAGTGCTCAAAGGACTTGGCGAAGCCGGCGATCACGAGAAAGCCGAAAAGGTGTTCCACAAGGCGCTGGCTCTCGATCCCAAACTGCTCGAAGCGCGGATGCACATGGCCTTCATCTATCTTCACCGCGGTGACAAACGCAAGGCGCTGGTGGAAATTGAGCGTTTACGCGAAGAGTATCCCAACGACGTAGGTGTTCATTTCGTGCGCGGCGTGCTGGCGCGCCTTGATGGCGACTATGATCGTGCCTTGCGCAGTTTCGATCGCATGGTTCGGCTTAATCCGGCAGAGCAAGTGGTAGCCAGCTACAACAAAGCGCGGATTCTAAATTATCGCGGGCAGTACGAGGAGGCCTTAGCCGAGCTAGATAAGGGCGCGGAGCTCGAACCGGATCACCCATTGATTAGGACGTTCCGAGCGCTCGTGCTTTACTACCGCGGCGAGGTTTCGGCCGCAACGCGAATACTCGAGCAGGTGCTGAAGCATCATCCACAAATGGATGGCGTCCGACCTATCCTTGCCATTTTCCTTAGCGCCCAGGGCCGCCATCGGGAGGCGGATGAGCAGCTTACGGAAAAAACCAAAAACGCCGCGGCTGGCGATCATGATATTGCTTACTGGCTGGCGACTGCTCATCTGCTTCAGGGCCGCCCCGTAGAAGCTTTCAACTGGCTGGAAACGGCAATCGATCTGGGAAACGAGAACTATCCATGGTTTGAGTCGGATCCCAACTGGACCGACGTTCGGAAGGATCCACGATTTGTGGCATTGATGCAGCGGATTAAGGGCGGCGGGGCGAAAGGCGAGGGCCACGAGGCATGAAAACATTTGTTATCGGAGACGTCCACGGCCGTTGTGGTCAGTTGCTAAGTCTGCTGGAGATGATTCCGCGCAATGAGTCGTCCGATACACTGGTATTCCTGGGCGATCTTATTGACCGCGGACCGGATGCCCCCGGCTGCGTCGCGCATGTGCTCAAACTTTGCCGCAGCAGTCCGGAGAATGTGATCTGCCTGCGCGGTAATCATGAACAGATGCTTCTGGACTTCATCGAGGGGACAAGCAATATCTGGATTACGCCTGTGACTGGAGGAGAGCGCACCTTTGAACAGTATGCCGGTAACCCTCTCGTCATCCGGAGCGAAATTGATATCGAGGAAGCTAGGCGTACCATCGAGAACAAGATTCCCCGGGAACAGTTGGAGTTTTTCAGCGAGCGCCCTTTCTATCACGAAGACGAATACGCATTCTATGTTCATGCGGGACTGGATCACGGTAAGCATCCCAGCGAGACTTCGCCTCAGCTGCTACTTTGGTCGAGAGACATGGATTTTTATAAAAACTATCGGGGAAAGCCCTGTCTCTTTGGACATACCCCTACAGCTTTCCTGCCTTTGCGTGGACGAGTGGGCAGGCACGGCATATATATCTTCCACAGTGCTATTGGGATCGACACGGGCTACAACCTTAGCTCGCCCCTGAGTTGCCTCTCGCTCCCGGACTTCACGCTTTTCCAGGCGTTCGCTGACGGCCGCAAAGAGACTCATCAAATAACGTCATTCATTCCGGAGACGCTTAAGGCCATGCGGACGAAGGCCAGGATGGTTTAGGTCTACCGCCGCGGCCACACACTTGGAATTAGCGCAAATCTGCGCGCAACAACGTTGGTTGGCGATGGTCTGGCACCGGTGAAACCATGCAGACACAGAACCATCTACGGTAGAGACTCTTATGAAAATAGAACTTAGTTGAATCAGATTGACGGCTCTCGTTCTATTTTCATTCGCGGTGGCGAATCGGGATTCATGACCTACTTGTGTGAAAAGTAAAATTGAGACCAAGCTTAAGACGCCGGGGTAGCAGAGCGACTGACCACACAACCAATGAGAGTCACTCAACTACAGAACAGGAAGTGGTAGCGACCTGGCCGTCTGGGTACCACTAACACAATTTGAGTCTGTCGAAACGGCCAGGTCGCTACCGCTTCCTGTTCTGTAGTTGAGTGCCTAACGTCAGAGGGTTAATGATTTCGCCGCCACTCTGTTTTCAGTTTCACCTACCCGCGCGGGTACCCAATGGATCCCAGACTCAGCACGAGTTGAATTATCTCGGGCTTTGGAGCAGAATGCGGCGACCGTAACCTCGCCTCGAATAGCACTAACTTCCGTTAGACCTCGTTCCTTGCGCATTTCTTCTTGTCCTGCGGTCGAAGGGTACCCACGTGATCGGCCAGACGATCTCTCATTATCGAATTATTAGAAAAAATTGGCGAGGGGGGCATGGGTGTAGTTTATCTGGCCGAAGACACGCATCTCGGTCGCCGGGTAGCCATCAAGTTTCTTTCCTCTCTTGACCATCACTATCGCGCCCGGTTCCTTCGCGAAGCGCGTGCCGTGTCCGCGCTTAGCCACGCGAACATTGCCGCCGTTTATGACTACGGTGAAACAGAGGACGGCAAGCCTTACATTGTGATGGAGCTGGTCAGAGGACAAACGCTCGGGCAGTTGCTGGAAGAGGAAAGCCTGACCCTTACGCGCTCAGTGGAGATCATCTCATCGATCGCGGAAGCACTCGGCGAGGCGCACCACCAGGGAATAGTGCACCGGGACGTCAAACCTTCAAATGTGGTGATCACAGAACGCGGGCAGGTCAAGGTTCTTGATTTTGGTCTGGTTAAACAAATCGACGAATCAGCCAGCAATAACAATGATGCAAGCGCTCAAACGCTCTTTTCCACACGGACGCGAAGTGACGTAATCGTCGGAACTCCGCTCTATCTCTCGCCCGAGCAGGCAACCGGCAAAGCTGTTGATGGTCGCAGCGACCTGTTTGCTCTGGGCTCTCTACTATATGAATGCATTGCCGGTCGCTCGGCGTTCTCGGGATCCAGCGTAATCGAAATTGGCGCGCAGGTGATTCATGTGGAACCACCCCCGCCGTCAACGTCCAATCCTCGCATTTCAGCCGAGTTGGATCGGATCACGTTGAAGGCCCTGGCGAAGAATCCTGAGGCTCGTTACCAGTCTGCGGAAGAAATGCTGGGAGACTTGCGGCCTCTCCTTGCGATTTTCACCTCAGACAACCATAAAACGCCTCGACTTTTGCCTCACGCAACTTCGCCGGGAGGTCCCATCCCTACAAGTGCGTTGATGACCCTGAGCGAAAATCTGCGTCGGCCGCGTTTGTCTCTGGGAACATTTATCATCGCCGTGCTCGCGATCTCACTTGCGGGCTGGGCCCTGGTACGATTCTGGACGCCGGCTCCTTTTGTGCCCTCTCCGGTGGCCCTCGAATGGTACAACAAAGGAACGGAGGCAATGCGGAATGGAGCTTTTCTCCAGGCGACGCTGGCTCTAAAGCAAGCAATCAGCGCCGAGGACAAATTCGCGCTGGCGCATGCTCGGCTCGCTGAAGCCTGGACCGAACTCGACTATGCCGACGAAGCCAAAAACGAGATGTTAAGGGTCGCAGAACTCGTGCCAGACCGTTCGCGTTTGTCACGCGTCGACGCTCTATATTTGGAGGCAATCCACGCCGCAGTGACGAGGGATTTTCCTGGTTCGGTGAGGGTCTACAGCGAAATTGTGCGTCGGTCTCCTAAAGAACCTCAGGTCTATTTTGATCTCGGCCGGGCACATGAGAAGAACGACGATACAAAGAGGGCAATCGAAAGTTATATCGAGGCGACGAGTCGTTCTCCTCAGTTAGCCGCAGCCTTCTTGCGTGTGGGAATCCTTTACGGGCGACAATCGGACCTCGCCAGCGCTTCAGCCAACTTCCAACAGGCTGAAACTCTCTACCAGGCTCTAGGCAGTGTAGAAGGTCAGGCTGAGGTGCTTTACGAGCGAGGGTTTCTTTTAAACAAACTCGGTAGAGTCGCCGAGGCTCGCGAGCAACTTCAGCAGGCGCTCGCCTTGGCCAAAACCTCCCAGAACCAGTATCAGCAGGTAAAAACCTTATTAAAATTGGGCGACGTCGCGAGTGACGGAGGAGACCGAGCACAGGCTCAGCGTTATACGCAGGAAGCGATAAACCTTGCTCGGGCGAACGGTATCGACAATTTGACAAAACGAGGGCTTGTCGATCTTGGGAACATATTTCTCGTGAGTGGCGACTATCCGCAAGCAAAGAAGTATTACGAGCAGTCGCTTGAACTGGCACAGAAGCAGAAGGACGGTCGCAACGCGGCCAGGGCCTTACTTTCATTGGGGAGCCTGGCTGAACGACAAAGCGATCCTGATGAGGCCTTGACCTACATCGAACAGGCTCTTCCTTTTTACCGGCAGGGAGGCTACCGACTCGAGACTTTGCAGGCTTTCGCACTGCTTGCGCGCAACAAGGCGCTGAAAGGAGACTACGAGGCGGCCCTTAAGGGGTTTGATCAGCAGCTGGAAATTGCGCGGCAGTTGGGAAATAAAGCGCAAGAAACAGTCGCTCATATAGACATCGGCGTCCTGCTTACTAATCAGGGAAGCTATCCGGAAGCCTTGCCTCATTTCGAAGAGAGTCTTGCGTTGGCAAAGTCGTTAGGCCAGGAGAAGGATACCTGCTTAAGTCTTATCAACCGCGCTAACGTCTTGTGGCGGCTGGGACGTTATCCGGAAGCAAAAGGTGACCTAAAGCAGGTGGCTGGCATTGCTGAACAGCCCGGGGCCAGCAAAGGCATCTCTTCCTGGTTTTCTTTGACCCTGGCCCGCATGGCCCTTAGTGAAAGGCGGCTTCCCGAAGCCAAGGTGAAAAGCCGGCAGACACTCGCGCTGGCCGGCTCGCAACTTAAAGGCACGGCCGCGGAGGCGACTTACACCCTGGGTCTGGCGGAAATATTTTCCAACTCCGCGCGCGAAGGGCGGGCCAAATGTGAGCAAGCGGTCCTCTTGGCCACAGACTCTGGCGATCTCCTGCGACTTTCAGAAGGTCTGCTTGCGCTTTCGGAGGCGATGTTGCAAACGGGAGACGCTCAGAACGCCCTAACAACTTCACTTCGTGCACAAGAGATATTCGCCCGGCTGGGCAAACAGGACTTTGAATGGCTTGCCTGGTTAAATGCTGCCAGGGCCAGCAAAACGCTCGCGGACGAAAACAATACCCGTGAACGTGCCACGCGCGCCGCGGATCTCCTGGCTGGTCTCGAGCAGCGCTGGGGAGGCGACCACTTCAATAGCTATATCAGAAGGCCCGATATAGATCTTTTTCGCAAGCAGCTTAGCGATCTGGTTCGCTAGGTAAACCGTAACCTCACTTTACCCTCAGAGGAGAACCACTATGTCAAACGGGACGAGCGATATCATCATCAAAGGCGGCTCCGCCGAAGTGCATTTTGACGATGGCATCTATGAGCAGGATCCCACGGATCCGAACAAGTATTCCAACGAAGACAAGAAGGTAATGCGCGTTCTGATTACCGGCGATCTCAGCTTCGACAGTGGCAACAAAACTGAGGGATGGCATTGCGAAATCACGGTCCACTGTGAATAAGTTCGGGCGGGCGTGACCAGCACACGTTGGAGTGGGCAAACTCCGCTGATCGACCCAAGATTCGCCGACAATCAATAACTAATGACCGCGCCAAATCGCGGCCGCGTATTGGTCTGCTCGTTTCATCTGTAAGGGCGGCCCCCCAGTGGGCGCCCCATCGAGGCATAAGTTGTCGACGGTACCCGGCCTCAACCCCACGATGGGCGCCCACGGGGACGCCCGTACAGCATATAACCTCGTCACTGATTACTTGCGGCGGTGTAACGGCCCTCTAACGACCGCGAGTTATTAATGCGATCACCGCGACAAAGAGTGCCGATCCAATGATTGACCAGATAATTGGAAAGTTGGTAGTGCCGATTTGGAGCGCAAAAAGCTCCGGAAGCCCCAATGCTCGAGACAGCCAAACTCCCAACACCGCGCCCACAAATCCCAACGCGATCGATACCAGACAGCCACCCCGGGAAAAGCCGGTAATGGCCTGGCCGAGCGCCCCACAGATGCCGGCAACCAACAGCAAGACAAGCAAATCAACCAGCGTCATAGAAACCTCCTAGTAGTCGGACACTATTTTATCCCCGGGCGAGTGAGATCGTTGCGAACAACCTCGCCACCTTTCATTACGAATGCCACCCGCTCCAGTTCGGTGATATCCCTTGATGGATCGCCCATTACGGCAATGATGTCAGCAAACTTGCTCACCTCGATCGCCCCCAGATCGTTTCGTCGCTCCAGGAGGTCCCTTCGCGAGCACTCAAACCTTGGAGTGCGCCGGCAGAGGGAAGCGGCGACGGCGCTTTGGATTTTCTCGCCACATCCAAAAGCGGTGTCGCGCTGCGCTTTCCACCGCACTCCATAATGCGCTACCTATCCACACCGCAACTTTGGGCACATGGCCCTTTTAAAATCCTTTCCGCTTGATCCAATCGCGCACAACTTCTGCCGGACCTCGTTTGTTCGCGTCGACCTCATAATTCAGCTGTCGCATCTCTTCCGTCGTGATCGCCTTGGCCAGTTTTCCCAGCACCTCGCTAAGAACTGGCACGCGAGCCAGTGAGTCTTTCCGCACCAAATAGACTGCTTCGTAAGGCGGGAAGTAACGACGATCGTCTTCGAGTTGCACCAGATCCATCGCCGCGATTCTGCCTTCCGTGGAATTCCCCGCAATCAGGTCGACTTTATTTGAGGCCAGAGCTATATAAGTCAAAGAAAGATCCATCTCGCGAGGCTGCTCCGCAAACTTCAATCCATACGTCTTGGAGAAACCTGGGTAACCATCGGCACGCGACATGAAATCCTGGCCGAAGCCGGCGCGCCACCTACGCGCGTGCGGTGCTGCATCAGAGATTGTCTTCAACTTTAGCCGCCTGGCCTCCATTCCACGAACAAGAATAGCGAACGTATTTTCGAAGCCCAAGGGTTGACTGACATCGACATTGAATTTCTCCGAATAATCGCGCTTCACCTGTTCGTAAACTGCACGCGGATCGGTGATCGGTGGATGACGAAGTATGGCCGTGAAAGCAGTCCCGGTGTACTCGGGATAGAGATCGATACGTCCGGCGACCAGGGCATCGTGGGGGAGATTGCCAGCTAGTTCAAACTGTCGCTCAACCGTCACACCTCGGGAGTCGAGCATCTGGGCCACAATCTCCGCGAGCAGAACGGACTCGGTGAAGTCCTTCGAGCCCACAATGACACGCGCCGAACCCGCGACCAATTGCGTTCCCGACCGAGCGGCCCGCCAGGTACCGTAGGCGCCGAGAACCAAAACCAGAGCGATAACCGCGAGCACAATCTTGTCTAAAATGGAGGCTTGCTTTCTCTGAGTCTTAGCCTCAACTGAAAAGCGTTGCTCGAGCAATCCCAGGGAGAAATCCGCCGCCAGGGCCATCAAGGCCGCGGGCAGTGCACCGGCCAGCAAAAGGTTTGTGTTTCCCACGTCGCGAAGTCCGCGAAAGATGTAGACCCCGAGTCCTCCCGCGCCAACTGCCGAAGCGATTGTGGCCACGCCGACACAAATCACCATCGCCACTCGGACGCCAGTGAGGATCACGCTCGTCGCCAATGGCAGTTCGACTTGCCACAGTATCTGATGGTCCGTCATCCCCATAGCCACCGCTGCCTCGCGAACGTTCTTGTCGACGCCAAGGATTCCGGTGACGGTGTTACGAATGATTGGCAGCAGCGCATAGAGCACCAGCGCGACGATCGCTGTGCGGGCGCCAATCCCGCCGAAAAATGGCAACGGAATTAGGAATCCGAAAAGGGCCAGGCTGGGAATTGTCTGCATCACATTGGCAATGCCGAGCACCGGGTTACGCAGGGATTCCTTTCGCGTAAGCAAAATTCCCGTGGGAATCCCGATCGCCACGGCTACGAAAGTCGAGATCAAAACGAGGGCGAGATGCTGGCGCACGAGCGTGAGCATCTCGATCCAGTTCTGCTGCAGGAAAGTCCAGAAGCTCATCTGTCCCCTCCTGCGAGCCCTTCGGCGTCGCCACGAAGTTGAAGCGTCTCAAGATAGGCCCGAGCGTGTGCGTCGGTTGAGTTGAGAAAGTTTTCAGGTGTTTCGACGACGGCCAGTCGACCGGCTTGCATCAGCGCAATGCGAGAACCGAGACGCAATGCCTCGCGCAAATCGTGCGTCACGAAGATGGCGCTCTTGTTAAGTCTTCTGGTGAGCTCGCCGAATTCTTTTTGCAGGCTGGCGCGCCTCAAGGGGTCGAGTGCGCCAAAGGGCTCATCAAGCAACAGCAAAGGCGGATCTGCGGCTAGCGCGCGGGCCACGCCCACGCGCTGGCGTTGTCCGCCCGATAATTCGCGGGGAAATCTGTGAGCAAACTTGTCAGCATCCAACCCCACGAGGGAAAGCAGTTCCACGACCCGCTCTTTTACCCGCGCGCTTTCCCATCCTTCCAACGATGGCACCAGGCCAACGTTGCTTGCAACCGTAAAATGAGGAAAGAGACCGGCGTCCTGAATCACATAACCGGTGCGGCGGCGCAAACGTATCGGGTCCCACTCAGTAGTAGGCTTGCCTTCAACCAGCACTTGCCCCGAAGTCGGTGTCAGTAAGCGATTGACGAGTTTGAGTGTCGTCGTTTTGCCGCACCCAGATTCACCGAGCAATACGAGAATCTCGCCCTGGTCAACCTTCAAATCCAGATCTGCGATGATTGGTGAGGCGAGTGCGGGAACCGAAAAACTTACGTTGCGAAATTCTACGAGCGGGTTGTTTTCAACTCCGGTCATCTTCATGGATCACGACTCAGCATGAACAACAAAGACGATCCACGAAACCACACGAATCGGCACGAAATGTTCTTAGTTCGAGTTATTTCGTGTGATTTCGTGGATCGCTTTGCCGCTTGTATTGCTACCCACTACTCTTGCAGCAACCTGTTAGAAGCGGGGAGAAAGTCATTCTTACACTGCCAGCAAAAGATTGCTGCTAAAACGTCGCTGCGAATCAAGCCAAGTCTGCTCGCGCGTGAACCCGGTTTGCATCGCCAACCCGTCTATATCATGAAGGTCGTATTTGTAAGAGTTTTCAGTGTGAATACGCTCACTGGCGTTAAATTGAACCTCAATGTCCAGCTTGCCGATCTTCACTGTCTGCGAACACGTGCTTTCGACATAGATTTCGACGCGGCCAATTTCTTCGTTATAAAAAGCGTGATGTTTAAAGGCAGACAGGTTGAAATCGCCGTCAAGCTCGCGATTAACGCGGGCCAGCAGGTTCAAGTTGAAAGCGGCGGTGATGCCCAGCGCATCGTCATAAGCTGGCTCGAGAACAGTGCGGTCCTTTTTGAGATCTGCTCCCAGCAGCAGGGCATCACCTTCGCCAAGCACCCGGCGCAAGGCACGCAGAAAGGCAGGCGCTTCATCCCTTCCAAAGTTGCTGATGTTTGAACCGAGAAAGAGTGCAAGTGTGCGCCCTCGTTTCTTCGTGCTTAGCGCTGACAAAGCATCGAAGTAGTCTGCGGCATAGGCCTCAATGCGCAGACGAGGAAAGGACTGCAAAAGGATTCGGGAGCTGCTTTCCAGGGCCGAAGCCGAGATGTCTACGGGTATGAAAAGGAGATTGTCCTGTTTTTTCAGCAACGATTCGACGATCAATTTGGTCTTTGAGGCGCTCCCACTTCCCATCTCGAGGAGTGTTATATGGCCATCAACCGAACTCACAATCTCATCCGCATACCGCTCGATAATTTCATTTTCAGCCCGGGTGAGGTAATACTCCGGCAACAGACAGATGGCGTCGAAAAGTAGGGATCCAAGTTCGTCGTAGAAATACTTCGGCAACAGCCGCTTGGGTTCAGCAGATAACCCCTGGCGTACATCCTCGGCAAAACCCGCTGAGGGATCGTGCTTTACCAGGTTGTGAATCACCAGCTTGTCTTCGCCGATCTGGACTGGTTCTGTTTGCGCCAATTGTTCTCCTCGTTTAACGTCCTTGTGCGAATTGCAGAGCCAGTATTAGTGCTGGTTAGGGTGTAACATCATAACTGATCAACTCTATTAGCAACACCACCGGGACAGTGGGTGCTGGCAGGTTGAACACTGTTCTCTGAAGGCTTGGAGTACCACTCAATTACATAACCGCGGGTCATAGCGACCGGATGCTGAGTCCAAGTTACCTAAACAAGGTTTATTGAGGATTGGGTGTTGGATCCGGTCGCTACGGCCCGCGGTTCTAATTGAGTGGAATTTTCGACCTTGAGTCAAAATGCACCAGTACCGGGCAGTGGGTTTTTTTTGGTAACATCAGCTACACGGCAACCTCATCCCGGCGTCAAAGTGGCATCGGATACCAGGAACCGTTTCGACGGGTTCCACAAGGCGTGATCAACTCAGCCACATTTCAAAACCGGTAAAATGTAGAGAATGAGGCGTCAGACTCTGCCATAGCACCTAAAGCCGCGGTGTGAATGAGAGTGCCCGCTTGACCCGCAGCTTAATGCTGGGCAAGATCAACCCGCATGCATTACCAGAACTTCAAAAACATCCTGTCGGCGCACAAGAGTGCACTCAGTAACTCAATGGCGGTAATAGGTCTTCTGATTCTGTTCATATCCCCAGCATCAGCCCAAAATTACCAGCGGGAGCTCGACACTCCCGATAGAGTGTCCGTTTCTGTGAAGAACCTCAACGGTCGCGTGGAAATCGTTGCTGCCGAGTCGCAACAAAATAAAGTCGCGGTCGAGGCCAACTCCCGCGGGACCCCGATCGATTCTACAGACGTCCAGATCGAAGCCAAAGCCGGCGACATACGAATCGACGTACGGGACCGCGGCGAGAAGGATCGCATTGATCTGGTTGTGCGGATTCCACTCAGGTCCAAGGCTAGCGTTGAAACCGAAGCGGGGGCAGTTGATATAAGCGGAAACATTGAATCCGCGGACGTCACTACAAACACCGGAACCATCCACGCTGACGTGCCCCTCGAAGCCCTGAAGTTTAACTTTCTGTGGCAGTCAAGCCGGCCGCGTTACCTGAGCGACGTTGAGCTCCCCGAAGTCAAAGAGAAGCGCGGAGGCTTTTTTTCTATCTCCGGGAAACTGGGTGAGAAGAATCCAAAGAAAGAGGAACGCATCGAGCTCAATTTCCTGACCCGGCGCGGAGTAGTACTGCTTAACGTAGATCCCGAGATGGTCCCGAGTGATTTGAGCCAGCGACCACTCACCGAAGCAGTGCGAGGTATCGTCCGCAGTGGCGACAGTCAGTTGATCGATGCGATCCGAAAAGTCTCACCTAAAATGTTTGGTGATTACGCGAAGACGCTGCCGCCACCCGACAAGGAACCTATGCTTCAACGGCGGAGGCCGCCCGGACAAGTCGTCACGGCAGTCGCCCCGCAGCTGATGCGTTTGAACGCCAGTGTCACTGATCGGCACGGACGGGCAATTGGTGGAATGAAAGCCGGCGACTTTACGGTATATGAGAACGGCACCGAACGAACGGTGACAAACGTGGTTCCCGCGCAGGAGCCATTCAATCTGGTGCTGTTGATTGATGTGTCTGGCAGTGTGGAAGAACGAATTGATTTCATTCGCAAAGCGGCGCGCGATTTTCTTAATACTGCCAGCCCGCAGGATCGAATCTCGATTATCAGTTTTCGCGACGATATCCAGTTAATTTCGGACTTCACCACCGATCGGGCACTACTGTCGAAGCAGCTGGATGAAATTGAAGCCGGCGGCCCGACGGCCTTTTACGACGCGCTGGCCTATGTGCTTGCTGATCCGTTAAAGAAGTTGCGGGGCGAGCGCACCGCGGTCGTGGTGATGTCAGATGGTGATGATAACAAGTCGTTTGTGCCGTTTCCCGCCTTGCTGGAAGCGCTGAGTGAATCTGGCGCGTTGGTTTATCCTCTCTACATCCCTTCCGGGTTGATTCCTGAGTCGAGCGTGCCCAGACCAGAAGTGACCATCGATCCACTGCGGAGTCGTTATTTGACTCTAACAACGCGCGCAGAAGAAGAAGGGCGAAAACTTGCGGCGGCTTCGGGCGGTGTCTACTATCCAATCCGCCGGCTGGATAATCTGCAACGTGCTTACGATGATGTCGTTGTGCAGCTACGCACCGCTTATACGATCACCTATGCGTCCAACTCGACTCCCTCTGGTGATCGGCGCGTGCGTGTGCGGGCTAAGCGCGACGGCGCCTCGGTCCGGCTGAGTCCAGCGGTAAATCTTGTGACTCCTTGATGCCGGATAAGAC